>DASWMJ010000030.1:0-180580 GCA_036399775.1 Chloroflexia bacterium
GCGAGCTAGGCTCGCTTTTGTCGTGGCGGTCTTCAACCTGCTTGTGGAGTGGGATGGTCTCAAGCCTAATCCTGATGAGGCTGGTGTTGTGCATATGTCTATCGCTCAATTCACTCTCTAACTAGCACCATTCGTTACGTAATACGCAATACGTTCCACCAAGAGGAGAACAATGGAGTTCGCGCTTACCGAAGAGCAGAAATTGATAAAGCAGACCGCGAAGGACTTCGCCGACGAGCAGCTCGCGCCCCTGGCGGCAGAGTATGACAGGACGGAGGAGTTCACCGCGCCCCAGGCAAAGATGCTGGGCGAGATAGGCTTCCTGGGGATGATGGTGCCGGAGGAGTACGGCGGGGCGGGGCTGGACACAGTCTCCTACGTCATCGCTATGGAGGAGGTGAGCCGGGCGTGCGCCTCTACGTCGGTGACGATGACCGTGCAGAACTCGCTCGTCTGCTGGCCCCTGGATGCGTTTGGGAATGAGGAGCAGAAGCAGCGTATCTTGCGCCCGCTTGCCACCGGCGAGCAGCTAGGGTGCTACGCGCTCACCGAACCTGCCGCAGGCTCCGACCCGGCTTCGATGGCGACCACAGCCGTTGAAGATGGCGACCACTACATCCTGAACGGCTCCAAGATATTCATCTCGAATGGCGGCGTGGCTCAGGTAGCATTAGTTTGGGCGCAGACCAACCGCGAATTGAAGCACAAGGGGATTACGTGCTTCATAGTGGAGGCAGACATGCCCGGCTTCGTGGTGGGCGCGGAGGAGAAAAAGCTGGGCATAAGAGGCTCTAACACCGTTGAGCTTCATTTCGAGAATTGCCGCGTGCCCAAAGCGAACGTGCTGGGGAAGGTGGGCGAGGGCTTCAAAATAGCCATGCAGACGCTTGACGGCGGGCGCATAGGCATCGCGGCGCAGGCGGTGGGGATAGGGCAGGCGTGCATAGACGCCGCAGGCAAGTATTCATTCGAGCGGCACGCCTTCGGCAAGCCCCTGGCCGACCTTGAGGCGATACAGTTCAAGATAGCGGATATGGCGATGGAGGTGCAGGCGTCACGGCTGTTGACGTACTATGCTGCCTGGATGAAGGACCAGAAGGTGCGCTTCTCCAAAGAGGCGGCTATGGCTAAGCTGCACGCCTCGGAAGCGGCCACCCGCGCCGCCCACATGGCGGTGCAGATACACGGGGGCTATGGTTACTTGCGCGACTTCCCCGTTGAGAGGCTTTACCGGGACGCGCGCATCACGGAGATCTACGAGGGGACTTCTGAGATACAGAGGCTGGTAATCAGCAGTATGACGCTGAAGGACTTCCGCCCGGCGACGGAGTAGTTTGATTATAGGAAAATGGAAAGAAGCACAATAGGTCCGGTTTCCTCTGAGAAACGCCGGACCTATTGTGTTGTGGGGTGGTTGCTCGCTCGCATAGGTGTCTTACCTGGCACGAGTGTTGAGCTTCTGCATAGCTTTGCGGGCCTTCTGCCACCTGCGCTGCTTGGCTGCTTCGCTGGTGCGGTCGGACTGAACGTCGCGTGCTATGAGTTCCATAGTGTAATAATTCACTTTCTTCCTCCTTATGATTACGTTTGTTGCCGGTTAGATGTTTATTTCTTACATCTGCATTGTAACCTCTAACCGGCGAGGTGCAATCGGAGTAAGGAGGTAAGAGTGGGTAAACAATAGGGCTGAGTTTATAGGGTGCAAACTCAGCCCTGAGCTAGAATATGCCCTACGGAAGTCGTAGGCCAAACGGAGTAGTCAGCGATGGAAAAAGTAGGTCGGCTTGCTTACCCGCCCAGGAGGTCAAACAGCAACGGTGAGACAAAAATGAGCGCGAAGAGGACGACTATGGCGGCGCGGTTTAGCATGGTCTGAGCAGTAGTCATGGCAGCTTCCTTTGGGATGAACGAACATTGCTCTCAGGCCGGGAAACGCGCCAATTCCGCCTGCCTGTTGGGGAGGAAAAGAGCAAGAAGCAGGCCAGATGCCACTTTTTCCGAGGACGAATGCAGGTGAAAGAGTCAGGGCAAATGCATACAAAATGAGCGGAGACCAAGTCAGACCTTGTCATTCTGAGCGCAGCGAAGAATCTCGTCCCTCGCGTATATGCTTATTCAGAATTCTCAGGGCAAGATTGTGCGCGAGGGACGAGATTCTTCGCTGCGCTCAGTGGAGCATCTTGCAAATTAATGGCTAGTAGCATGAGCATGCGAACAATGACGATGGCGGCGGCGACGGCCCCAGAAGAAAGGATGGCGGTGAGCATTCCAGTAGGCACTGGCAGCATCTATGGCCTCACACACCTGCTGCCACGTTTCAAATCGGCGGCCTTTCAGAGCCAACGAGCGCAGCACCTTCCACCACGGCTCTATCAGGTTGAGGTACGCCGCATAAGTCGGTTGAAAGATAAAGTGCCAGTAGGTGTGAGAGGCCGAAAACAGCATCATGTCCTGGGAACGATGCGCTTGCAAGTTGTCCAAAATAGCAAACACCTTCTTCTCGCTCCTGAAACCCTCTCCGAAGCGCTCATTCAGCCAGATGTCTACCCCATGCAAGAAGTCCACCATGTTAGCTGTAGAGCGCGCCTTGTACGATTGGGTGAAGGCTTCCCCATCATGGGGGTTGAACGCGCCAAACACGTAACCCGAGCCACGCAAGCCGTAGTCTATCTCCTGCTTGGCTCTACCACACTCAGGCTCAGCCGGTATGAGTCTGGCACCGGGGTAGCTCTTGGCACTAAGAGGCCCCAACTCGTCAAGACACAGCACTATCCCATCGGGAGGAGGGTGGGTGTACAACTCGATTATGGCCCCCTTTTTTCCGCGTACTGCGGATCTGCCTTACCCTCCTTGCCTGCAAGACGCGCCTGCTCTGAAAACCAGCGTTCTTGCATGCGCCATTTCAACCCCTCCCGTCGCAACAACACCGCTATGCGATCGCGACTGATTGGAATACCTCTATGCTCACTCAAGTATGCAGCCAGGCGGTCCAGCGTCCAGGCACCAAAAGGCAGAGGTGGGTCAAGTCCTAACTCCACGCTGACGGTTTGTGGATCGGTCAGAGCAGTCTGGATTACCTCACTCACTTGTTGTGAGGTGTACGTTGGTGGTCGCCCTGTTCTCGGCTCGTCCTCAAACCCTGCTGTACCCTCTCGGTTGAAGCGCTCTATCCAGCGCCGCATGGTCCTGCCGCACAGGTGCAACTCCTCCCCTATCCGTGGCGCTCCCCACCCCTCGCGGCTCAGCCAGACGATGCGGGCGCGTTGTACCTTGTGGAGCGGTTCCGTCCGAGAGTGCGCCAGCTTGCGTACTCTCTGTGCCTCCTGTTCAGTCATTGCTCGTACTCTAACCATCGTCATCGTGCAGCACCTGACCTTTCTGCTTGTTCAATCAACTGCCTTTATTGTACTCCTACTTGCAAGATGCTCCACTCAGAATGACAAGGAGGGTGGGTTCGCTTGCATTTAGCACATAACCGATTTTGCAACTGCCTGTTGAGTGAAAGGACCGAGTTAGACAGAGGGGAGTATCCAGACGATACGAAGAGGGGAATGTGTGGGAACCGAAAGGGGGGATTTTCTAGGGGGTTTGTGCCTTTACCGCCGCCAATCTGATCGCGTTGATTAGTTGCTTGTACGGTACGCCCTTTTCGAGAAATAGATCTACGCCCGCCGCTTGTGCCTTTGTTCGCTCCGCTTGATCGTCGTAAATGGTGAGGCCAATAACCGAGGTTGCCAGTTTCTTCTCCGTGATCTCCGCTACCGCCTCAAAATCGTCACAGCACCTCATATCCAGATCAACCAGTAAAACGTCGGGCCTCAGTTTACGCGCCATCTTGACCGTTTCGCAATCGTCCGACGCGTCCCCCACCACCCGGATGCGGGGGTCTAGCTCCAACATCGTCTTGAGGCTTGCCCGGAGGGTTGCGTGGTCCCCCGCGATAAGCACGCGGACGGTAGACGGGGAGGGGGCGGGGATGTATTCATATGGCGCATGCATAAGGAGCAGGCGCTGGGCGGCGGAGAAATCCATGTTGGCCGGCAAATATCGCAGACTCATCGTATTCGAGCAGCATCCAATGTTGTACATGTTACTTATCCAATCTAGCGGATGCCAATCTGCAATTTCGGGACCAGCAACCAATCATAACTTCCGCCTAACTTACAAACCGTAATTGATTATTATCATACATTATTATGATATTAATTGTCAGGGAGAAAAGGCCTGAACGTCAATCGGTCTAAAGATGTAATTTATGTCGTGTCGAGGTACAACTTTACGTCAGGGACCAGGGATCAGGGGTTAGGGGCCAGGGTTTTCCGCTATTTTTATAGGCTACGATGGCATGACTCAGTCTACTATTTTCTGCCGGAGGGCGTATACGGCGGCCTGGGTGCGGTCTGTCAGGTGCAGCTTTTGGAGGATGTTGCTGACGTGCGTTTTGACCGTCTTCTCGCTGAGTACAAGGTCTTCGGAGATATCCTTGTTGCTCTTGCCTTGCGCTATGAGGCGTAAGACCTCTAGCTCGCGCTCCGTCAGGTCGTGCTTGGGGGTGGCGGGCTGCGGGTTGGTGAACTCCTGCATCAGCTTGCGGGCGATCTCAGGGTCAAGTTGCGCTTCTCCCCGGTGGACGGTCCTGATGGCGCGCACAAGCTCCTGGGGGAGCACGTCCTTCATCAAGTAGCCCTGGGCACCGGCCTTTATGGAAGCAAATACCTTCTCGTCCTCGCTGAACGAGGTCAGCACTATCACACGGGAGCTGGGCGAAAGCATAGTTATGGTGCGGGTGGCTTCCACGCCATCAACGTTGGGCATCACAAGGTCCATCAGGACTATGTCGGGCAGGGTATCGCGCACCACCTCTAAAGCCTCGCGGCCATCGGACGCTTCGCCCACCACTTCTATGTCGGGCTGTAGCTCAAGGTAGGTCCTTAGACCCTGCCTCACAATGGCGTGGTCGTCCACTATAACCAGCGAAATCTTGTCTACATCGCCCGAACCTTCTCGATTTACCATGAGTGCTCCTTTTCGTTGCTAACCATCGCACGGCACCTTGACGCGCACTATCGTGCCTTTGCCCGACGTGTTGGGCGCGATCTCGAAGCGGCCTTCAAGCTGCTCTACGCGCTCGCGCATCGAAGTCAGGCCCAACGTATTCGGCTTGACCGCGCCGGGCGTGATGCCCACTCCGTTGTCTTCGATGCTCATAGTTACCCAGTTGTCGTAAGTGGCAAGGTTCACCTGCACTTCGGTCGCGTTGGCGTGCTTGACCACGTTGTTGAGCGCCTCCTGGGCCACGCGGAAGAGCGCCTTTTCGATGTGGAGAGGCAGCCGCCTCTGCCCCTTCACATCTACCTTGATGTTGATGCCGTAACGCCCGGTGGTCAGCTTTGCGTGCTTGGTGAGCACCGTAGCGAGGCCCTCTTGCTCAAGGTTGGCGGGGCGCAGCTCGAATATCAGCGTTCGCATGTCTTTGAGGGCGGCGTTGGCCGTCTCGTAGAGGAGGTTTATCTGCGCTTTGGCCTTCTCCTGGTTGACATCAAAGAAAAGGTTGGCAGCCTCGGCGTTCAACACCATGCTGAAGAGGGACTGCGAAAGCGAGTCGTGCAGCTCGCGGGCGAGCCTGTTACGCTCCTGTAGTATCTCCTGCTCACGCGCCCGGTCGTATAGCTTGGCGTTCTGGATGGCAATCGCCGCCTGGTTCGCGAACGCCATGACGGTCTGGCCGTCTTCCTCGTCGTAAAAGTTTGCGTCCTTCTTGTCGAGGGCCAGCGCGCCGAACACCTCACCGCGTACCGATAAGGGCACGCCTATCCAGGAACGGGTGGGGTCGTCAGGGTCGGAGATGAAGCCAGGCTCGTTCTTGACCTCGCCCAGCACGATAGGGCCGCCATCGTCCAGCAGCCGCCTCGCCAGTGTGTTGTCTCGCGGGTCGAAAGTCAGACCAAGCACTTGCTCTACGTCCGCGAACCCCTTGCCCGCGATGATGCGAAGACGACCGTCGAACATCAACTGGATAGAAGCGCGGTCGTAGTTTACCACCTCGGCCAGTTGCTCAAGGACCAGCGTGAGTAGCTCATCAAGGTCTAATGTCTGGGTTATCAGCGCGCTGGAACGGACCAGGGCCGTCACCTCACGCACCCTGCGCTCCAACAGGGCGCGCTGGTTATCGAGCAGCATCACCTGCTCTTTCAGCCGGGCGTTGAGGGCAAGCGAGTATAGCTTGGCGTAGCGCACCACCAGCCATCGCAATGCCCTATCGAGCACGGAGGCCATGTCCAGGGCGGCGTCATCGTAGCTGTTCCATTGGGTCTCGCGCTGGATAATGGGCAGCACGGCCTCATTCAGCAGGAAATGGCCCTCGATGACTTCTGCTATGTCGAAGCCCTGCCCCACGCGGCGCTCGCAGATTTCGCGGGAGTGTACCGCCAGCGCGTCGAATGACCCACTACGAAACAGCCCGACCAGAGCGTCAATGCAGGTGCGCGTAGCCGCCTGCAACTCAGTAATGGGCTGCTCGCGATAGTGCGACCCTTCCATGCCATAGAGCAGCGTCACCCACGAAGCCACAATCTCGTCGTGATAGCCCTCAAGCAGGTCCGCGAGTTGTGGCGACAGTATGCTCTTGTCGGAAGCCGAAGCTGTTTTTGAGACCATAGTTCCTTTGGACGTGATGCGTATTGCGTAGTACGTATTGCGTAAACCTTTAATAGCCTCTGCGTCTCCGCGCCCCTGCGGTTCAATATTTACGAAATACGCAATACGAACTACGCAATACGCATCACGTTTTGCTCTTGCCCGCCACGCCTGGCTCGGTCATGGCTTTGGGGTCCAGTATCCTATCGAGGTCTTCTTCGGAGAGGACGCCCATATCCAGCACTACCTGGCGGATGGGTTTGCCGGTTCGGAAGCTCTCCTGCGTTACTTTGGCGGCGGCGCTGTAGCCTATGTAGGGGTTGAGGGCGGTTGCGAGGCCCATGCTGTTCTCTACGAGGTAGCGGCACCTGTCCTCGTTGGCCGTGATGCCTTCGACGCAGTATTCAGCGAAGACGTTCATCGAGTTCTTCAGTATGTCTATGGACATGAGCATATCGAACGCCATCACGGGCATCATCACGTTCAATTCAAGCTGCCCGGCCTGCACCGCCATTGTGATAGTGGTGTCGTTGCCGATGACCTGGAAGCAGGCCATGTTCAGCATCTCGGCCATCACGGGGTTCACTTTGCCGGGCATGATGGACGAGCCGGGTTGCACGGGCGGCAGCACGATCTCCGCGAAGCCTGTCTGCGGGCCGGAGGACATCAGGCGCAGGTCGTTGGCGATGCGGGTCAGTTCCAGCGCGAGCAGCTTGAGCGCGGCATGCGTCTCGGCCATCGCGTATTGCGTCTGGGTCATCTCTACAAGGTGCCCGGCGGGCTGCAAGGAGAAGCCTGTGAGTTCCGCTAGCTTGGCGACTACCGCCTTCTGGTAGCGGGGGTCGCTATTCAGGCCGGTGCCCGCTGCCGTCGCGCCTATATTCAATTCAAGCAGCGACTCGGCGGCGCGCTCGATCTTGCTGCGCATCTTGCCGAGCGTGATAGAGTACGCGGTGAACTCCTGGCCCAGCCGGATTGGTACGGCGTCCTGCATGTGCGTGCGGCCCGACTTTACGATGTGGTCGAACTCTTTACCCTTCGCCGCGAATGCTTTTTGCAGGCGGTCCAGGGCTGGGTAGAGGTCGCGTAGCTGCGTCAGGGCGGCTATACGCATAGCAGTAGGGAAAACGTCGTTGGTTGATTGGGCCATGTTCACGTGGTCGTTGGGGTGGACAGGCTTGTACTCGCCGCGCTTGCCGCCCAGGGCCTCGTTAGCCAGGTTTGCCAGCACCTCGTTCGTGTTCATGTTGTGCGACGTGCCCGCCCCTGCCTGTATCGGGTCAACACGCCACTGGTCGAGGTACTCGCCTGCCAGCACGCGCTCGGCGGCGGCGATGATGGCATCGGCACGCTCGGCGTCAAGCTCGCCCAGGTCGCGGTTCGTCTCGGCAGCCGCGCGCTTGACGATGACGGTGGAGCGTACCAACGTGGGGTGAGGAAGCAGCCCGGTTATTGGGAAGTTGCGGATAGCGCGGGCGGTCTGCGCGCCGTAGAGAGCGTCATTGGGCACCGGCACGTCGCCAAGCGAGTCCCGTTCTACGCGATGCGAGCCGTCCTGTGTGCCTGTAGAGTCGTTGCTCATCCTGGGATTGTCCCTCCAAATACGTGAGATTGGTTGCATTGTATTATAGCATAGCTGCCGAAGGGGTCAGGTGAGCGTAAAACGTGAAGCGCGAAACGTGAAACGTAACCGCAAAGACGCAAAGAAACGCAAAGTTCGCTAAGATAATATGAATAGAACCACAGAGACGCAGAGGTTATTACAGGTTTTACGCATCACATTTTACGTTTCACGGTCATGCTATAATGGCGGCAATCCGCGCTGGGGGCTAATATGGGCGATAAGACAGTCCTGGCTGTTGACGACGAGCCGCACATTCTTGAGTTGGTCAGGCTGTATCTGACACAGGAGAACTACGTGGTGGAGACGGCCAGGACGGGCACGGAGGCGTTGAGCAAGTTCCAGGCGGTGAAGCCCACGCTGGTGGTGCTCGATTTGATGCTGCCGGAAGTAGACGGTTGGGAGGTATGCAGGCGGATACGGCGTGAGAGTGACGTGCCTATCATCATGCTCACGGCCCGCAGTGACGACATAGACAAGATAGTGGGCCTCGAACTGGGCGCGGACGATTACCTGACCAAGCCCTTCAACGGCAGGGAGCTTGTGGCGCGGGTCAAGGCGGTACTGCGCAGGGCCACGAGCGCGGAACCGTCCAGGCAGACCACCAGCGCGCTTGAGTTCGGCAACACTCGCATTGACCCCGCACGCCGGGAAGTCACCATCGCCGGGCGGCGCGTCGAATTGCGCGTCAAAGAGTTCGACCTACTACACGCCTTCGTCCAGCACCTCGGCCTCGTTCTTGAACGCGATAAGCTGCTCAATATCGTCTGGGGCTACGAGTATTTTGGGGACACGCGCACGGTAGACGTTCACGTAGCCCACCTGCGCGACCACATAGCAGGCTCGACACTCAACCTCCAGACCGTCCGGGGGATAGGATATAAGATGGTTGAGGATGAGGGCTTGCGCGAAGGTTAGATGGCATGACTTGCGTTTCAGCACCGCCTAGCGACTGATAAAGGATCACAAAATAAACATCATACGCGATGGCGAGACCGCCCGGCAGATAAATCTGCGGGCTACGCAAACGAAGTCCGCCTACGCGGACTATGCCATGATAGTGTCGCCGAAGGGCGACTTTGTAGATGTTGCCCGCGACTGATGAACATTAACAAAGTAACCGTCATACTCACCACCCAAGCCAGTCCACTATGCGGGCTTCGTATGAGTAGCCCGCATATTTATCTGCCAGGCGGTCTCGCCATCGCGTATGATGTTTATTTTGTTAACGTCCATTAGTCGCCGGGCGGGCAATGTCTGGGGCAACGAATAGCCTTGTCCCGCGTTTTACAAGGATTTTACATTTCCCAGCGTCACTTCCCGCCAGGCAGCCCTTATAATAACCCTGGGGCCATCTCTTTATGTTCAGGACTCTGCGAGCCAAGCTGATATTCTCTTATGCGGCGATAGCGGTGCTTTCGTTGTTGCTGGCGCTGGTCGTCACGCTCGCGCTGGCCAGGGACTACAGCAAGTCAAGGGGATTCGCCACGCTCCAGGAGAAGAAGGCTCTCGCGCTGCCCCTTGTGGGGTTCGTAATCCTGGACTATACATCGGAGAACCGCAACCGCCCCACGCCCAGGAAACCGCTGGTCAACAGTATCAAGGTCAGCATCAGCAGGGCGGGCTTGCGTGTGCTCCTGCTCGACCCAGAGACGATGCGGGTGATCGAGGATACAGCGCCTGCTGAGGAGATGAGCGCCGTAGGGACGCAGCCGATTGACCCCGAAACGCCTGGGCTGAAGCAGGCGTTGGGGTCGGGCAGGGGCCAGCAGGGTACTTTCACTCTGCCGGATGAGAGGGTCACGTTCCAATATATAGCCCAGAGGCCACCCCTCTCCACCATCCGCAACTTGCTCGGTTTCGCGCAAGGGCAGGGGGGTCTAAACCCCGCCGCGCAGAACCAACCTTCGCCCTACATTGTGGTCTTCGCGCACCAGGAGCCAGGCATCAGGGAGCTTATAGAGGAATTGCGCGGCTACGTCATACCCGCCGTAATGGTGGCGCTCCTCTTCTCTCTGGGAGTGGCGTTCCTGCTGGCGCGCTCCATTTCGAGGCCGGTAGTCAGGCTGGCTAAAGCCTCGGCTGCTATCGCGCGCGGCGATTACACGCAGCGACTCCCGGTCAAAGGGCGGGACGAGCTTGCCGCCCTCACCCACGAGTTCAACGCGATGACCTCTGAGGTAGGCAAGGCTTACCAGATGCAGCGCGACTTCATCGCCAACGTGTCGCACGACCTCAAGACGCCTCTCACCTCCGTCCAGGGCTTCTCGCAGGCGATATTGGACGGCGCTATCAAGGACGAGCAGGGCTACAGGGAGGCAGCGGCCATCATCAACGGCGAGGCCCAGAGGATGGGGAGGCTCGTTTCCGACCTGCTGGACCTGTCGCGGTTGCAGGGCGGGTTGGTGGCGTTGGAGTTGCGCCCTGTCGAATTGGGGCCGGTGCTCGCGCAATTGGTGCTCAGCATGCAGCCCCAGGCAGGCGAAGCGGGCGTGCAGTTGGTAGCGAAACTGGGTGGTTCACCTGGGATGATGGTGCTGGCCGACGCGGACCGGCTGCGGGAAGCCGTGGGCAACCTGATAGACAACGCCATCAAATATACGCCCGAAGGCGGCACCGTCACGATATCGGCACAAATTACGCAAGCAGGCGTAGAGGTGGCAGTGAGCGACACCGGGCAAGGTATCCCGCCCGAAGACCTGCCGCGCATCACGGAACGTTTCTACCAGGTAGATAAGGCCCGCAGTCCAGACAACGGGCGCAGCGTAGGGCTGGGCCTCGCCATCGTGCGGGAGATAGTGCTGGCTCATCACGGGCAGATGGAGATCGAGAGTGCGGTGGGGGTGGGCACAAAGGTGCGCATCTTGCTCCCAGGCCAGGGCACACAGCAAGGGCAGCCTCGCAACCGCACGCAGAGGCGGTCTACCACGACAAACGGGCAGCAAACGACCTCTAAGTTGCCCGCCCCGATTGCGCCCGGCAAGGAGCAGCATAACGGTACGCACTCGATGATTGGGCGCAATGGTGATTATTAATGGGAAACTATATGGAAGCTGCCGCACGCCCGGCTGTATAATTCTTCCTGAGAGAATACTGCGATGGAATTACTCAGCGGGTGGACGTTACCTGTACTGGTGGTCGGCGGGCTGGGCGCACTGACGCTGGGTTTCGCGTTGCTCATCGGCAGGTGGATTGACGCGCAGAGCAACACTGTGATAGACGAGCCACGCAAGAGGAAGCAGCGCGGCGAGCAGAGATAGTCAGTAGGGGCCGGGTGTAGGCATTCTCCTCAGGCACCGCCCGGCGATAGTTCGCTACGCTCATAGTTGCGGGCAACGTCTACGAAGTCCGCCTGCGCGGACTATGAGGGATAGAGTAGTCGCCGAACGGCGACTTTGTAATCGTTGCCCGCGACTTCAGTCGCCGGGCAATGCCAGGGGAGCGACGATTGAACTGGACGGGCATTATATTAGGGTTATTCTCCGCGCTCGTCATAGGCATGGGCTTCGTATGGGTTATCCGCTTCGAGTACCTTGTGGGCGCGTATCGGTGGAAGTGGGTAGCGGTATTCGGCCTGCTCGTGTGCGCGTCGTCCCTCTTCATGCCGAATTTTATGCTTAGCGCGGTTGTGGGCATCGTCGGCGGCAGCATAGTGTGGGGTGCAGTGGAATTGCCGCACCAGGAGGAGCGCGTGGATCACGGCCTCTTCAGGGCGCACCCGGCGCGTGCATCACGTCCCAAGACCAGCCATGATAGCGCGCATGCTCACTCTCACGGCACAAGGCCCGGCCTGGGCAAGTGGTGGAGCTTCTAACGTGCTAGCTGAATTGCAATTCGCAGGCCCTTTGCTGGCAGTTGTCACTTTCCTGACCATCTGGTGGGGGCACGTGTTGGTGCGCGTGGTCCACTACCATCTCGGCACAAAGCCAGCCCCCGCTATATTCCTGGCGGGGCTGCTTCTTCTCCTGTGGACGACGCAGACCGATAACAACTTGCTCTCTGCTGCTTTGGGCATCGTGGGGCTGACTCTCGTATGGGACGCCTTCGAGTTGCACCGGCAGGAGTTACGCGTGCGGCAGGGACACGCGCCCCTTAACCCTCGCGTCCACCGCAAAGCCGCCGGACTCTTAGCCGCAACCCTAGCGGAGAGCGCGCCGGACGACGATGGCGGTACGTGCCTCTCCTGCGGCTCCAACGCAAATACGCGCTTCTTGTGCAGGCGCGGCCCCTACTGCAAGGTACGCCAGTGGGACAGGTACGCCCCGCAACAAGAGCAGGCATAGAAAGATAATCAAAGAAAAGGCCCGGTTCGGCGCTCCGCGCCGAACCGGGCCTTTTCTTTGATAGTTTATGAACGAGTCTCGCCATCCTTTGGAGGGACGGGGGTCGCGGTGCCCTCGATGAATGGGCGTGCAGGCAATGCGTCCGCGCCGTTATTCTTGCCCGTGCCGTTGGTGGGGGCGGTTGTATCGAAGCCTGCCATGCGGCTCATCATGTCCGACACCTTCACGCCCGTCAGGGTCTCGAATAACTCCGGCACCTGCGCGACCATGCGGGCTATGTCGGCGGTGATCTGGTTCGCGCCTGCTCCTCGGCCGTCGTTAGCGCCCGTCGAGACTATGGTTATCTTGTCAACGTTGCTGAGTGGCCCGGCCATCGCCCGCGCCACCTCCGGCAGACCCGTCAGGAGCTTGTCCAGGATAGCGGCCTGGTTGTATTCCAGGAACGCGCCCGCCCGCAGGTGCATAGCATCGGCTTCCGCCTGGCCCTTGGCCCGGATAACCTCGGCTTCCGCGAGACCTACCGAGCGGTTGGCATCGGCTGTACCCGCACCCTGCGCCCTAGCTGCCTCGGCTGCACCCTGCGCTTCCAGCACGCGGCGCTGCCTCTCGGCTTCCGCCATCGTCTCTATGCGCTGCCGCTCAACCTCGGCGGGCTTCAACACGGTCGCGACAAGCTCGCGCTCGCGGCGCTGGATTTCGGCATCCTGCACCTTGATCTGCTCTTCTCGCTGCACGCGCTCGATACGCACCTGCTCGGCTGCCACCTGCTGCTGCATGACGTTAGCCTGGATGTCGTAGGTCTTGTCGGCTACGGCCTGCTGCTTGCGCACGTCGGCTGTATACGCGGCCCGCTTTAGCTCAAGGTCGCGCTGGGCCTCTGCCTGCTTCGCGGCGGACGCGGTCTCGGCCATTACTCGCTCCTGGTCGGCCTGCGCCTGGGCAATTGCCGACTCGCGCATGGCCTGGGCGCGCTTGATGGCCGTATCGCGGTCTGCCTCGGCTGTGGCGATGTCGGCCTGCCGCCTGATGAGGGCGATGTCGGGGCGGCCCATGTTGGTGATGTACTCGTTTTTGTCGCGCACCTCTTTGATGGTGAAGGAGACGATTTCGAGGCCCATTTTGTCCATGTCGTCGGCGGATGTGGCGCGCATGCGGTCTGCGACCATCTCAGGCTGCTTGACGATCTCCTCTACGGTAAGCTGGCCGACGATGCCGCGCAGGTGGCCTTCCATCACCAGCCGGATGAGGCTCTCACGCTCCTGGGCGTTCTTGGTCAGCAACTGCTCGGCGGCAGTGCGGATGGAGTCGGGGTCGCTCTGCACTTTTATCTGCGCCACTGCCTCTACATTCACTGCCACGCCCTGCTTGGTGTAGAGGTCCTGGGTAGGGGCCACGTCGAACGACATCAACTCAAGGGACAATATCTTGGAGTTCTGCAAGAGGGGTAGCACTACGGTGCCGCCACCCTTGATGACACGGGGTTGGTTACCCGTGCCAAGTCCGTAGATGATAAGGGCCTCGTTCGGCCCCACCTTACGGACTAGCGTCACTATCCACGCAAATCCCATCAGTATTATGACGACCAGACCTGCTATAACTGGAAGTTCCACAGACTTCTCCTCTACGCTCGTGACACAGGGCCAGAGCAAACAGGCATACGGGTCAGCCTACCCGCGCCTCTTCCTCGACGCTGCTCGCGCCTTCGAGCAGCTTGTTTACGTCCTGAACGTAGGCTAGCCCACGCTCATACTTGATGATTACCACTTCGGCACCCTTGGCGATAGCGCCGCCGTCCATGCTGCGCGCGCCCGAAGTGAAGCGGCTGCCGCGCTTAGTGTACACTATCTCGCCCACTCCACCCTCGCGGATAGAACTGACCACCCTGGCGGGCGTGCCCGGCTTGCTGTAGTCGGCTGAGCTCATCGGCTTGCTCATCATAGGGTAGAGCACCTTCGCGAGCAGGCCGAACATGATGCCGCCGCCCACCACTCCCGTGATAAGTGCCAGTGGAACGGCCAGAAATCCGCTAACCTGTAGGTTCTGCCGGAACAGGTAGCCTGCCCCACCAAACCACGTCAGGAACGACATGATAGTGGGCATATTAAGGACGCTGGGGCCAGTATGGCCGCCGTCGTGGGCTGCTCCATCGTGAGTCGCGCCGTCGTGGGCCGCGCCATCGTGCCCGCCCATCTCCACATCGGCACTGGCTTCGTGCCCACCGATATGCAGGCCGTCAAGCCCCCCTATAAAGCCGAGCAGCAGGGAGGCGACGGTAAATAACAATCCAAACAGGAATATGAACAGGAAAAAGTTGGACAGCCAGTCAGGTCCAAACATCACCGGAAGCCCTCCAAATGCGGAGTGCGGAGTGCGGAATGCGGAATCTCTTACGCAATCGCGCTTCCACCAGCACCCCCGATGAGTACATTATTTATCTCATTATGCTATACGCGCCCAATATAAGAAAGTTTCACCAATTTCCATTAGCTGCTTTGCTGAGCACCTGGTTGGCAATTTACAATGGAAGCGTACACCCAAATTGTATAAGCCCATAGTTAGCGCCCCCCGTTCATGGTATTTCTTCACCCAGTTTGTCAGCCCATAACAACCGAGTTTGCAACCAAGTCTTAGTCAGTTCCCAAGATTATACGTACTCAGTCCTCGTCAGGCTTGTTATCTATTAATTGCGGTACTTGTGGTCCCGTCGCAGTATTCTGTTGTCCTGTAGCTTGCTTGAACTTCTGACGCCTGTACCAGATGAAGAAGTTCCTGTAGATCATATGTACAAACCGACGAGAGCTCGTTTCAAATCGCCATGAGACAATCCGCACTCCAAGAACAAACAATGGTGTCAATATCATCCCAAGAATCAGGTGAGCATAATCAAACACAAAGAAATAAGATTGACTGGCAGCACTAGAAGACAAGAAGCCAATTGCTGATAATGCGAGAACCGATACATGCTTTATGAGTACGAGAGAGCTAACGAGCAGGCCGAACCACATGGCCGGCAGCAATCCGCGATAGAGAGCAAAGTTAGCATCGAGTATCGCATACTGGTCGGCAGCCTTTTCCTGTACAACCAGATATAATGAGAGGTCGAATAGCTCACGCCTTCTAGCAGCAGCCTGCTCAGGCTTTGATTCATCAGGTAGAGATAACGCAAAAACATCACTGGCCGCAGCCTTGTAGCTCGTCTTGAAGTCGTGAGAATAGTAATCATCATCTACTCTCATAAGCCGTTCATTATATTTGCCGCCCCACTTCTGCTCACTCCAACGCTCCATGTAGCGTCCAATTGCCTGGATCAGATGACCAACAATATAACTGGCTCCTAATAGGAATATTGAGTTACCCAAGCTGTCGAAGTTCAATTGCAGTATTACCCCAGCCACGCCTGTAGTGAGCCAGTAAAACAGCACCAGAACGAGCGCGCCGGGGAGAACATAACTCGCCAGATCGTAAAGAGTAAAACTGACCTTGCTATTCATCCGTGCAGTGGCCTCGCTTCGCGTTGCTCCAGTAGAACAAATACTACGCTAACTATTCCACTCATCAGGCAGCAGCCGCTCCCGGTACACTCGCGTTATAGCTGACTGCGGTTGGAGTACTAGAACATCCCTGGTATGTTCAGCCCGCCCGTAACTGCCTTCATCTTCTGCTCGGCCATCGCCTGTGCCTTTGCGAGGGCTTCGTTGAAGGCTGCCAGGATCATGTCCTGTAGCATCTCTACGTCCGCGGGGTCCACCGCGTCGGGGTCAAGGGTGACGGCCAGGACTTCGTGGTGGCCGTTCATCTCTACAGTTACAGCGCCGCCACCCGCGGTTGCAGTCACCGACTCGTTAGCCAGGTCCTCCTGCGCCTTGACCATCTTCTGCTGCATTTGCTGTAGCTGCTTCATCATACGCTGGTCCATAATTAGCTCTCCTTGTTGGTGTCGTCGAATTTGTTGATGCCGAAGATATTCATAGCGGCCTTGCCTCGCGGGGTGTCGTAGGGCGAGGGCTTTTCTCTCGTCGTGTTGGGTACATTGCCATCCGCCGGTTGCCGCGCATGGCCCTCACTCTGGCTATTGGCTTCGGCTTCCGCGAAGGTTATACTCTCAACCCGGCATGGATAGCCTAACACCCAGCTTAGAGCCTCCTCTATCACTTCACGCTGCTTTTCCTGCTTGCTGCGCGTGACGTAGATAGGGTCGCGGAAGCTGATAGTACACATGCTGCCGACAACCGTATGGGGGCGCGTCTGGTTTGGGTCGCTGAACACAGCCGCTATGGCACGACTCTTTGCCTTTATGTGGTCAATCAACTTAGGCCACGCAGCTTTCAATCGCTCAAGCTCGGTTGCCGGGTCGCGGGGAGTCGACGCATCTGGGGTGGCGCTAATTGCGTCGTTTGAATTGTCCGGCTCCGGCCTGCGTTGCGGCGGGGGAGGGGCACTCTCCAACTCATAAATGGGCGCGACTTCACGCTCATGTTCGGGTGCGGAACGCTGAGGCGGAGGGGCTGAGGAGCCATTGTTCGCCCCAGGATGTGCCCGGCCATTAGCTGCGTGGCCGAACTCGGAGTGGATGGGCGGGGGCATCTCGCTATGCGCTGGACGCGCAGGCTCAGTGGGGGGAGGGGTGTTGCCGCGCGGCCTGGGTGCCACCACGCCTATCTGCTCTATGCCCGCGCTGAGTTCGGCGCTGTGGTCGCGGGCCGGTGGGCGGCCCTGTGCATCCCCAGGCCCCAGCGTGGCGGTGACGAGCGCCATCTCAAGCGGTAGCTGCCGGTAGGTAGTGGAGCGCAGGTTGGCGTCTGCCTCCGCGAAAGCGTGCAGCCACCTGAGCAGGCCTGGTATATCTACCTTCGCCGCCTGCGCCTGTATGCGCGACCTCATCTCCTCGGTAACATCGAGCAGCACGCTTTCGGACTGGCTCGCGGCCCCGGACTTCACCAGCATCAGGCTCCGCAGGTGCTCGACAATCTGCCGGTTGAACTGGCGCAGGTCCAGCCCTTCCTCAAGCACGCGGTTGATCTGGCGCAGGCCCCCCGCGAGGTCGCCCGCCACCAGGCAATCAACGAAGGTGGCGACCTCCTCGCTACCGGACGCGCCGAGCATCTCCTGCACGCTCCGAAGCGTAATGCCGCCCTCGGAATAGACCTGCAATTGGTCCAGCAGGGAAAGGGCGTCCCGGAGCGAGCCGGTAGAGTGGCGGCTGACCAATTCAAGAGCGGCCCTTTCAGCCTGGATGCCTTCCTGGGCGCATACATGCTCCAACCAGCCCAGCATCGCGCCCAAGGGGATGCGGCGGAAGTCGAAACGCTGGCAGCGAGAGGCGACGGTGGCGGGCACCTTATGTATCTCGGTGGTCGCCAGGATGAACGACGTGTGCGGCGGCGGCTCCTCTAACGTCTTGAGCAGGGCGTTGAAGGCTGACATGCTCAACATATGTACTTCGTCCACAATGTAGAACTTGGTGTGCCACACGGAAGGCGCGAAGTTTGCCCGCTCTATTACGTCCCTGATGTTGTCCACGCCCGTATTGGAGGCGGCGTCAATCTCGATGAGGTCGGTAACGAGATCGCGGCTGACCGCGAGGCAGTTGGGACACTTATTGCACGGCTTGTCCTCTCCCTCAGCCGTGCAGTTGGCGGCGCGGGCCAGGAGGCGAGCCGCGCTGGTCTTGCCCACGCCGCGCGGGCCGGTGAAGAGGTAGGCGTGGGCGATGCGTCCGGTGGCGATAGCGTTCTTGAGCGTGCGCACCACCGGCTCCTGGCCGACAAGCTCATCAAAGTTGTGGGAGCGATACTTACGATAGAGGGAAGTAGAAGATGCCATGTTGTCCTTCCGCATAGTGGAAAAGGCTGGACGCGCGGATATTATACCCCATCATTCGGGCAGGGGCAATTCGGCAGATGCCCGATAATTAGGGCTGTGTCAGGGCCGCTACAGCGCTTTACCACTAGAAAAGGATGTGGTACTTGTGAGGAAATGGGTGGCTAAGTCACCCATTTCCTCACAAGTACCACAGGAAACTTCTCGACGTTTCGGCTGGACAAGGCTGGATAATGTTTATTTTGTGCCACTTTTTGTCCCACTCACTCTAATAGAACGGTAGGTATACTAGAGTTAGGTGTGGCTCACAGGAACGTAAGATATACGGAAGCAAAGCCGATGTCTATAACGTCACAGTTCTTCCATTGCATGACCATCCGCTTAGCCGGTGCACACGTTACTATCTACCACTGCACTCCTAGCCACTACCGTTTCTAATGTGCGGCAATCAACAATAGCTAAATATGGAGGAAGAACATGAAAGTAGTGAACAACAGATTGGTACGCGATAATGGCAACCCTTTCACCTTCAAGCCTACCCCTAACATGGGCGGCAACTTGCAAGCCAAGTATCTGATTATGCACTACACCGCAGGTGCTAGCGCGGCAGAGTCGATAGGATGGCTGACCAATCCCGATGCAAAAGCATCAGCCCACCTTGTAATCGCCCGGTCGGGTGCTATAACCCAGCTTGTGCCATTCGACAAGGTAGCCTGGCACGCGGGACGCAGTCGGTGGGAGGGACTGGTAGACATGAACGAACACTCAATCGGCATTGAGTTGGACAATGCCGGCGCTCTCGACAAGTCAGGCGACCACTGGCGTGCCTGGTTTGGAGGAAATTATTCCCAGGGCGACGTACTGGAAGCCGCCCACAAACATGGTGGCCTGGTGAGAGGTTGGCACACCTTCACACCTGTGCAAATAGACGTCGCGCTCGAAGTTGCCATGGTGCTGAAGGCTCAGTATAACCTGAGAGACGTCGTCGGACACGATGACATTTCTCCAGGACGGAAAATAGACCCGGGTCCCGCGTTCCCTATGAGGAGCTTCCAGGCCCGGTTCAGGGGTCGTATTGATGATGGACCGAAGCAGATGGAGACTACAGTTGACGACCTCAACATCCGCAGCGGCCCAGGAGTGCAGCACAACCCAGTTCAAGGCAGTCCATTGCCGAGTGGAACCAAGGTCGAGGTGATCCGGGTGGAGGGAACCTGGTCGTTGGTAGAAGTACAGGGTACTGTAAACGGTGTGAATGATCTGGAAGGGTGGGTAGCCAGCAGGTTCCTCAAACCCGCCTAATCGAGGGCCCAAGCGAACCATTCTTCCATACTTCTCACATAGTTTTTGCCCAGCTTACTTGAAAGTGAGAGACTGTCGCAGGAGGTCGGAGCCGGTGGGGTCTTACAATGGCCGTCGTGCTCCCAAGCCTCCTGAGACGGCTTCTCACTTTCAGGCTGCGTCGTCTGCACCCGGTTCGACGTAGCCGCGACCGCGCTCTTCTTCTTCCTCGGTGGATAGGGACCGGCTGCTCTTGTTCAGGGGGCGCGTGGTGTAGTATTTGGCCTGGGGGTGGTGGACCACCAGCGCGGCGGTAGACTGCTCAGGGACGAGCACCGCGCCTTCGGTGAGGCTAACGCCGATGGTCTTGTCGGAAGGCAATACCTGTAGTAATTTCACCTGCTCTTCGGGGTCGGGGCAGGCGGGGTAGCCCCAGGAGTAGCGGCGGCCCTGCCACTCAGGCAGACCTAGCTCGCGCTTCACAAGCTGGTGGGTCCATTCGGCCAATGCTTCGGCCAGGGCTACGCTGAGGCCGTAGATGTAGTAGCCTTCCGCGTAGTTCCCCTCGCTCTGCATCTTCATGAAGACCTCGGTAGCTTTATCGCCCATCGTCACTACCTGCAACGGCACCACGTCTATGCGCCCCGACTCTACGGAGGCATAGTAGTCGGCCAGGCACAGGTGCTCCCGATCGGGCTGCCTGGGGAAAGTGAAGCGGATTTTGGGTTTTAGGCTTTGGGTTTTGGATTTAGGGGGCGTGCCCTCGATGTCGTTGGGGTCGTAGACTAACAGGTCGTTGCCCTCTGATTGGCAGGGGAAGTAGCCATAGACGACCTTTGGCGTGAGTATCTGGCGGCCACGCAACTGGGCTTGCATCTGCTTGAGGCGGGGCATCAACTCGCTCTGGACGGTGCGCTCGTACTCCGGGCCGTGCAGCTTGTGCGCGCCCCACGACAGCCGGAAGAGCGATTTCAGGTCCAGGCAGTCGAATACCTCATCCAAAGGGATGTGTCGCTGGCCGAGCACCTTATAGCCCCAGAAAGGTGGGGTGGGTATGGGCGCGTTCGGGTCGACGTTGGAGCGAACAGGCCCTGCTGCCACACTTTCTTGACCGCTCGCCGCGCCCGCCTCTCGCTCCCGCACGGTGATGGCCTCTCTATGCCGCTTCTCGATGAAGGCGGGCCGCCTGGCATCGTCGGTCAGCACTTCCATTACGTCTAATCCCTCGAATGCGTCGCGGCAATAATAGACACCAGGGGCGTAGCGCTTGTCCTCGTCAACGAAGCCGATGCGGTAGCCGAACGGGCGGTTGATGGCCGCGCCGCCCACCAGCACGGGGTAATCGAGGTTGCGCTTGTGTAGCTCCTGCACGCACAGGGGCATCTGCTTCGACGTGGAGACCAGGAGCGCGCTCAAGCCGATGGCGGTAGCGTCAACCTCAACGGCCTTGTCAATAATCACGTTGAGGGGCACCTGCTTGCCCAGGTCGTAGCATGTGTAGCCGTTGTTAGTGAGTATCGTGTTGACCAGGCTCTTGCCTATATCGTGGACATCCCCGAAGACGGTAGCAAGGACCACCTTGCCTTTGGTGTAGCCTTCCTTCTTCTCGAAGTATTGCTCAAGGTGGGCCACCGACCGCTTCATTACCTCAGCAGATTGCAGGACGAAGGGCAAGATAAGCTCGCCCGCGCCAAATTTGTCGCCCACGTCTTTCATCGCGGGCAGCAGCACGTTGTTGAGAACGCCCACCGCATCTTGCGCCTGTAACGCCTCCTCAAGCAGGGCTTCGATGCCCTCTTTCTTGCGGTGGAGTATCTGGTAGTGTATCTTCTGCTCGACGGTCATACCCTGCATCGCATCTTCGGCGCTGCGCTTGTCCCCAGGCTCGCGCTTGTTGGCCTCGAAGTAGGCGATATACTCAGGGAGCGCGTTCGGCTCGTTGTTGATGAGGTGGTCGGCCAGCCTGCGCTCCTCCTCAGGCACTTCAGCGTAGGGCGTGATATGGGCGGGGTTGACGATCGCCAGGTCCAACCCTGCCTGTACTGCGTGGTGCAGGAAGACTGAGTTCAGCACCGCCCTGGCATTTGGGTCTATGCCGAACGACACATTGCTCACGCCCAGCACCGTGAACGCGCCGGGGCACTCTGCTTTCACGCGGCGGATGCCTTCTAGAGTCTCGATGGCCGACCTGTTGAGGTCTTCCTGGCCGGTCGTCACGGGGAAGGTTAGCACGTCGAAGATGAGCGAGTCGGGCGTGAGGCCGTATTCCTGCGTGGAGATGTCGTAGATGATGCGGCAAATCTCAACTTTGCGGTCGGCGGTATGCGCCATGCCGATTTCATCTATCGCCAGCGCGACTACGGCTGCGCCATGCTCGACCGCCAACGGCAGCACGGCCTCTATCCTCTCACGGCCTCGCTCCATGTTGATAGAGTTGATGATGGCGCGTCCGGGGTATACTTCGAGCGCGGCCTTGAGCGCGGACGCCTCGGTGCTGTCGAGCATGAGGGGCGCTTCGACGCCCATGCTGAGCTTCTTTATCACCTTGCGAAGCATGTCGTCCTCGTCGGCCCTCTCCGTCAAGGCTACCGACACGTCCAGAACGTGCGCCCCACCGTCAACCTGCTCGCGGCCCACCTGCACTATCGCATCGTAGTCTTCGGCCAGCAGCAGCCGCTTCACCTTGCGCGACCCCTGGGCGTTGACGCGCTCACCCACTATCATGGGCGCGGGTTCCTGCTTGAGAGCGGTGGCGCGGATGCCGCCGGATACGCGCGGCTCCCTGTAAGTAGGCCGTGCCGTCTGAGGGCGGTCCCTGCCGATTGCCTCTACAAGCGCCTTGATGTGCTCCGGCCCCGTGCCGCAGCAACCACCGACCACGCTCACGCCGAACTCGGTGACGAACTCGTAGAGTGCGGCAGCCATAGGTTCGGGTTCGAGCGGGTAGACCGCCTGCCCGCCTACGTTGATTGGCAGCCCGGCGTTGGGGATGCAAGACACCCACCGCGTGCAGTTCTGGCCCAGGAAGCGGATAGGCTCGCGCATGTGCTCAGGCCCCGTCGAGCAGTTCAGCCCGATCACCTGCACGGGCAGGGCCTCAAGCGTGGTCAGGGAGGCTACTATGTCGGTGCCCAGGAGCATGCGCCCGGAAGTGTCGAGCGTCACCTGCGCCTGGATGGGCACGGCGCGGCCACTCTCGCGGAAATACTCCACCGCGCCGTTGATCGCCGCCTTTAGCTCCAGGATGTCCTGTACCGTCTCGATTATCAGGAGATCGCAACCGCCTTCGATCAGGGGCCTGGCCTGCTCCTTGTAGATGGCTTTGAGTTGTTGGTATGTAATGTTGGAAAGAGTGGGGTCGTCCGCCGAGGGGAGGAAGCCGGTCGGCCCCATAGAGCCTGCCACGTACCTGGGGCGGGAGGGCGTAGCGTAGGAGTCGGCCACCCTGCGCGCTAGCTGGGCCGCGCTGAAGTTCTGGTGGTAGAGTTCCTCTCCGATACCGTATTCGTCCAGCTTTGGGCGCGTGCTGCCGAAGGTGCCGGTCTCGATGACATCAGCGCCCACCTCAAGGAACGAGGCGTGTATCTCCTCAATCACATGCGGGTTGACCACGCAAAGGTAGTCGTTGCACCCCTCAAGGCTCGCCCCGCCGAACTGTTCAGGCGTGAGGTTGTACCTCTGCACGGACGTGCCCATCGCCCCGTCGAATATCAGCACGCGCTCCGCCAAACTCTCCAGATATGTCTTCCTGCTCACAGGCAACCCCCTGACGATTTTAGATTTGCGATTTTGGATTTTAGATTTGATTATGGATTGGTGGTACTCGGAGCATACTCGGAAAATCTAAAATCAAAAATCGCAAATCTAAAATCAAAAAAGCCTCTCGTGGAGAGGCATCTGTTTGCCGTGTTCCGGCCTAATCCTTCCCCGATGGGCTGGGTGGGGCACCGCGCTTCTGCCGGTTGCCGGGTAGGTCTACGAGCCAGTTCTCTCGCTACCACTCTCGATTTCTATTCAGTTATTACAATAGTCTACACCAGACGGGGCATGCTGTCAAGCAGCATATTAGATACAACAAGGCTGTTGCAAAGTCGGGATGTATGGGAACGTCGCCTTACCATCCTTGTCATTCTGAACGAAGTGAAGAATCTCGCTCCTCGCGTATCATGCTGGGGATAACGTAAAGACAAGATAATACGCGAGGGACGAGATTCTTCACTTCGTTCAGAATGACAAAGGCTAGAGGGCTCGTTACCCTCAACACCATACTTGACTTTGCATCCGCCCTGTTGGATACAATCTTGATAAGCACCCCAACCAGCCTCTACTGGCATAGCTTGTGCATCCTATAGGGCCACCAAAGAGGTCATACTTATGACGCTACTCTACAAGACTGTGAACGCATTGCTCATGGCGCTGTGCATCATCGGGCACGCAGCGGCAGGTATATTCCTGACCAATACGCGCTTGCTGGGGCTGCGGGAAACTGAAGGGAAGCTGTTTATCCTGCTGGGGAATATGGCTGCCTGGCCCTTGCTGGGGCTGGTGCAGGCGTTGAGATCGGGGGGCTTCTCAGGCTTTGCGCTATCGCTTTTACGTCCCGGTTCGTTCGCATGGCTTTGGCGTGTGGCTTTCACGCTGCTGGGTGCGCGATGGCTTGCACAGGAAGTGTACAGGCTGCGCCACCCGCGCCCCGATCCGCCTGAATTGCTCAGCACCCAGGTAGAGAGCGTGGATATGCGGCGGGAGATTACCGAGTTTGAAGGGAAAGCGCGGACTAGACCGGCGGGCATCTTACATAGGCTGAACGAGATATACGCGTTGGAAGTGATCACGCATGAAGTAAAGCTGGATAGGTTGCCGCCGGAGTTCGACGGCTTCACCATATTACAGATAAGCGACGTACACTACGCGCACTTCCTGTCAGCGGAGTACGTGCGCCGCTACGTGGACCTTTGCATCGACTTCTCACCCGACCTTATTGTGCTCACGGGCGACTACCAGACGTATCCAGGGGATGTGGAGTGCGCTGCCCGCCTCTTATCTCCGTTGGGCGAGTGGTCGCGCAGGGATAGGAGTGGCATGGGCACGCTGGCCGTCATGGGCAACCACGATAGGGACGCGGGCCTGGCCGCCGTGTCGCATGCCCTGAGACGTGCGGGCATCAGGGTGCTCAATAACGAGCACGTCCGGCTGGAGAGAGAAGGAGCAAGCCTGTACATAGCGGGCGTGGCGGACCCCTGGGGCCTCAAAGCAGATCTGCCGCTCGCCCTGCACGGCATCCCGGCTGGAAGTTGCACTATCCTGCTGGCGCACGTGCCCGACTTCCTCGTGACGGCGGCGGGCAGGGGAGTGGACCTCCAGCTCTCCGGCCACAATCACGGCGGCCAGGTAAAGCTGCCCCTGCTCGGCCCCGTGCTGGTGTCGTCCCGCTATGGCCGCCGCTACGCAGGGGGCTTCCACAAGATGCATGCAACGCTTATGTACGCCAGCCGGGGCCTGGGCGGCAAGCCCCCCATACGGTTCGGCTGCAAAGGCGAGATAACACGGTTCATGTTACGCTAATTTTGAATTCTAAATGTTGAATTTTGAATCATTTGTATCTATGCGTCCACAGCCAATTCAAAATTCAGCATTCAGAATTCAAAATTATCATTGTTGTAGGGTTAGCGCGAGCATCTTTGATAGTTGCGCTCTTGTGATGCTGTAGCCGGGGCGGAAGGAGCCGTCTGCGTAGCCGCCTATTACTCTATGGCTGGCGGCGGTCTCTACGTAACCGTAGGCCCAATCGCCGGGCGGCACGTCGTTGAAGGTGGGCATGAGGGGGTAGATAACCTCCCAGCCACGCGCAAGTACGAGCATCTTGGCGACCTGCGCCCGTGTTATGTCGTTGCCGGGGCGGAAATAGGGGCGGTTATCGGTATCGCACGGCTCGCCCGGCCCGCCGCATAGGTAGCCACTCATGATTCCCCGCAAAGAAGCCGTCTCTACATACGGGTAGAAGCTATCGCCGGGCAGAACGTCGTTGAATGTGCGGAAGTAGGGGTAATACAGCACCCAACCGAAGCCGCTTGAGACCATCTTGGTCAGTTGGGCGCGGGTGCTGGTGTTGCCTGGGCGGAACGTGCCGTCCGCGTAGCCCGATATAGCGCCCCGGCAATAGAGGTCTGCCACGTAGCTGTAAGACCACTCGCTATCCGGCAGGTCGCTGAAGCTCATGCCGCATGGACCAGGTGTGGGGGTGGGAGGCACAGGCGTATCGGTGGGTGTCGGTAGGGGCGTATTGGTGGGGGGAGGCACGGGCGTATCGGTAGGCGGTGGGCCTGAGAACGGCCCGGCGGTCACGTAATCGAGGGGGTCGGAGTCGCCGTAGGTCAGTTGCTGGTAGGTGTAGAAATCGTGGCTGGCCGCTACCGCATCGTAGCGCATGTACTGGCCGTAGGTGACCGGGGTGTCGCTTACGCGTATCTCCCAGTCGAGATGTGTGCCGGGGTTGGGATCGCATGAGCCGAACACCGAGCCGTCGTTCCCCTGGTAGCCGAGGAGTTGCCCCGCAGCTACGTGCTGGCCCGGCGAGACGGAGATGTAGATGTCGCCCGTGCTGCGGTTGCCCATGTGAGCGTAGAAGGTATAAGTGTAGCGCCCGTTGCCACCTATGTTATAGCCGTGATCCACTATCACCTGGGAGCCGTAGCCATCGGTGAGATACTGCGCGACTGCGACTGTGCCGTCCGCCGTAGCGTACACAGGGTAAGCGCCCGCCACGCAGCCGCCCGACACGTCTATGCCGTGATGGAAGACGTAATCCGCCGTCGCCGCCTGGTTGTACTGGTCGTAATAGGCCCCATCCTGTTCGTAGGTTATAGGCTCGACAAAGAGGGTCGTCACCCAGCCGGTAGTGGCGATTGCCAACCCGCCATAGTAGGGTGTCGAAGCGCGCGCCAGGCCAGCCCCGGCCAGCATTGAGATTGCTACAAGCATGCAGAGGATGAGCGCGGCGTTACGCCAGCCAGGGACCGGCCTGCCGGCGTGAGCTTTACTAATATGGCCCGCCGATTTATCTACTGGGCGTAGGCGTCGGTGCGCGGTCACGGCTGCTTCTCGACGGTGATTGTGCCCGCAATCTCGTTGAGCATGGAGGTGATATTCTCCTGCGCTTCGACGTGCGTGCCCGGACCTATAGAGGTTGAAAAGCCGAAAAGGGGCGTGCCGTCCGCGTCATACACCAGCACAGTGTAAATCCTGGACGCCATACCGCTTGGTGGATTGCTCTCGATGTTCATGATGGCACGCTTGCCGTTTATGGTCAGACTCTCGCCGGAGAGTTGGCCTACATCTTTGGCCTTCTGTCCCACCAGCAAATCGGTGACGGCGCACCCCGCCGGTATGCCGAACCCCGACCTTGCATCTTTAGCGGTGCTTTTAGCCTCAAGCCCGCAGTAAGTCAGGTCGGCGGTCCAGGTGGAGGAGGGGTAGCGGAAGCTGTACCTGACGCCACCCGCTGTGTCTCTTGAGACCGCCCAGGTATCCTTATCGGTTGGGGTGGGCGTATCGAGGGGGAGGAGGGTGGCGGTAGGCTCCACAACTGCGGGCGGGTTGGGCAGGGGAGTGCTCGACTTACCATCAGGTTCGGGTTGCGAAGCCGCAGGTGAGGTCTGGCAACCTGCCAAAGCCATGAGCACCGCAAGGAGCGCCCACAGGACTAACGATCTTCTATGTCGTGGCATAATCAACGCTGCTTCTCCTCTACGCCGGAACTTGCTCTGGCTTGGTTGAATTACCTGCATAGCATTGATAGACTTTGCGCATGCTGCTACCAACTTCACGGATAAAACGGATGTTACGTCAAGTGGTTGCGCCTAAGTCTAGCATGCAATTGGATGTTATGGCAAGTTGAAGGGGTGGTACTTTATGGCTATAAAGGAGTGGCATAGCCTCTTGTGTTCTATGTCATTGAAGTAAAGAAGTGGTGAGGGATAGTAAACCAGCTATCCTTTGTCATTCTGAACGAAGTGAAGAAGCTCGTCCCTCGCGTACCATGCTGGGGTAGCGCACAGGCAAGATAATGCGCGAGGAGCGAGATTCTTCGCTTCGCTCAGTACAGCACTAACAAAGTTATGCCAGGAATAAAATGTCTGCGTAGGGGCGACCCGCATGCTCGCCCTGCCAGGGTCACGCGTAAAGTTGGTTCGCCATCCCCACCAGGGCGACCCACCGGGTCGCCCCTACGCAGACATTTCTTTGTTAGTGCTGTACTCAGAATGACAGGGGGTAATAGGTTCGTTGACCCCAAACATCAGGCCTGACCTTGAATGCACCCTGCCCGTGGCGTGGGGCAGAAGCTACTTTCTAACGCTCTCTTCGAGGCTGAACCTGCCACGCTTCCAGCCTCTTAATGTGGCAGTTCAGATGCACCTTATATTGACAGTGATATTGGCCTATGATATATTAAGCCTGATGTGCAGAGTGTGAGCGGAGAGATGCGCGAGGTAAAGCTATGCGGCGTTCTATATACTCTTATAAACCAAGACGGCCCAGCGGCAAAAAGAGCGGGCAGGATGACCTTGCGATGGGCGATTACGAAGAGACTATGGCGGGTGAGGCAGATGGTCTGCCCAACGCCAGTGGCATAGACGGTGGGGGAGGCGAGCGTGGAGAGGGTGCTAAATCGCCCGCCACGCAAGCACAATCTTCCGGGCGAAGTGGGCGGCTCTCGCAGATAACCGCCGACAGGCCGATCTTCACCCTGAGCGTGGCCGCCGACCTCCTGGGACTGCACCCGCGCACGCTGCGTATCTATGAAGAGAAGAAGCTGGTGGTGCCGGCACGCACAGAGGGCAACCGCCGCCGCTATTCGCAAAACGACATCCAACGCTTCCAATTCATCAGGCGTCTCACGCGGGGTGGCGTAAACCTGGAAGGCGTGCGCATCATCCTTGACATGGCCGACGAGCTTACCAGGCTCGGTGGCAACGCCGAGGCCCTGATCGAGCGCAACTTGCAGGCCCTCGATGAGTGGTAAAGAGTTCGTAGCCATCGGCAAAGCCACAATCAGCGAGTTCGGCAAGGACGACGTAGCCTACATGTCTGCCGCGCTGACCTATTACTCCTTCTTCAGCCTCTTCCCTCTGCTCATCCTGGCTATTACGGTGGCGGGCAGCTTCATGGACCCCAGGGAGGCCACCGTCTTCATCCTCACCAACACGGCCCGCGTGATGCCGGGGTTGGACGATTCCATTCAGAAAATGCTGCGTGAGATTTTTGAGAGCAGGGCAAACGCGGGCATACTGGCGCTTGTCGGCCTGGGGACGCTGGCTTTTTCGGCTTCGGGCGCGTTCGACGCCCTTGATAAGGCTATCAATCGCGCCTGGAATTCGGAGAAGGTACCTTCTTTCCTGATAGGTAAATTGACCAGTTTCGCTATGATGGCGGTGGCGGCGTTGATGCTCATCTTGTCGTTCGTCGTTACGGCGTCGCTCGCCACCACACGCGCCCTCACGGAGATGGCTATAGGCAAACTGTACGGCGAGCAGATATTCTGGCAGATCGTCAACTTCGGGGCGTCCGTAGGTCTGGTCTTTCTGGTCTTCCTGCTGATGTACCGCTTCTTGCCCCGGTGCGAAGCAAAGTTCAGGGATGTATGGGTGGGTGCGCTGCTCGCGGCCATAGCATGGAGCCTTGTGAAAGAGGGCTTTGCCTACTATCTGGGTTCGTCATTCGCCAACTTCCAGGCGGTCTATGGCGCGCTCGGTACGGTAATCGCCCTGATGACGTGGATATATATTTCATCGGTTATAATACTGGCGGGAGCCGAATTCGCCTCTGAAACGGCCCGCTTTCGCAGGCTGCAACTGACGGCGGCAGGCGAGAAGGCGCAAGAATCGGAGCGCCGCAGGACAAGCCCCTGGTTGCCGAATACGTGAAACGCATTGCGTAGTTCGTATTGCGTATTGCGTATTGCGTGAACCGCAAAGGCGCAAAGGAACGCAAAGTTCGCTAAGGTTTTTGTTGTTTGAACCATAAAGGCAAAGAGATTATTAAGGGACTACGCAATACGCAATACATTTTACGTTTCACGCATGCTTTTATAAGTGAGGTACTACAATAATGGATGAAGACGTTACGCGCAGGCTCGTAAAGGGCCTTCTGGCGTTAGTGCTGACTTCGCTCGCCACCTGGCTGGCAGGCTACATTACCGACAGGATACTCGGCCCCGAACGGCTGGAGGAGCTAGAGGAAGCTTAGAGAAATCAGAAGTCAGAAGTCAGAAGTCAGCTTGAATGACTCATTTCCAGCTTCTGACTTCTGATTTCTGACTTCTGACTTCTGACTTCTCGTCCAGCGATTTCCACATCCTGCATGGCCCAGGCGCGTACTTGACTGGGTATGTAGGCACGTCTATAATGGGCCACACCCTCCACCCCCACGAGGAGTCCTGGCCTTATGCTATCTCTACAACCTGACAACGACCCACAGGAAACGGCTGCCGAAGCTATTGCTGACAGGATAGGCAAGGCCGGTATGTCCACGCCGGCGTCTTTGGCATTACAGGTCTTCAAGCCGTTGGCGTGGGTGAGCGGGCAGATGCTGTGGGTTTTGCAGCCTTTCGCGGGCGCGCTGGGGATACGCTCGCGCAGGGACGCTTTCTCTGTTGCGAGCCTGGCTAGCTTCCTTGAGCGGGAAGGCAACGTGGACGCGCTTATCAGGCAGCTAGACGACGACAACCGGCGTGCGGAGCCATAAGCATGGATTTCACTAACATCAGCCCCGCATACGGCGATCTCCTCTTTTTCATGCTGGGGGCGCTGCTGCTCTTCCTGGTGCTGTTTGTGGTCTACTTATGGCTGGTGGGCTGGGGGCGCAAGGGGCAGGGCGCGAATATCACGCTGCGGCCCATCCCCGGCTACGACGCCACCCGCGAGGGCTTGGCGACAGCCGCCGAGACAGGCCGCGCCGTGCACACCTCACCCGGCACGGGCGGTGTAGGCGCGAGGGGCGTTACCACTGCCAGCACGTTAGCGGGCATGGCGATAGTTGAGTCTATGGCCCGCGTCAGCGCCATCACAGGTGCGCCCGTCCAGGCCACCACTAACGACGCCGTAGCATACGCCCTCACCGACAACGCGCTCAGGCGGGGATACCTGCGCGCCGGGTGGTCTATGGAGAGCGAGAATACGGGCGTGCGCTTCCTCACACATAGCGACCCCCTGGCTTACGCCGCCGCAGCCGCCGAAGTCGTGAGGCAGAACAGGGTGTCCCACGCGGTCATGGCGGGGCAGTTCGGCCCGGAAGTGCTGCTCATCACCGAGGCGCAGAGGCGTTCGGGCGCGCAGCAAATCGCGGGCGCATCCGACCCGCAAGCCCTCGCGCTCATGACTATCACCGCCGACCACACCCTGATAGGCGAAGAGATATTCGCATCGGGCGCGTACCTGGAACAGCGCAGGAGCCACATCGCCTCCCTATTAGCCCAGGACGGGATCAGATGGGTAGTGATCGCCATCATAATAGCAGGCTTCATAATAGTAAACGTACTGGGCAAAGACTGGCCCACGCTCTTCTCCTTATACCCATAACACCCATGAGAAGACAAACCACCCTACGCAATACGAACTACGCGATACGCATTACGTTTCACGTATAAGAACCCATGACCAACCGCATCGGCTCCACAATCATATTAGTGCTCAACCTGATACTCGCCTACGTAGCAGGGGTCATCAGCATCGTGGGCTTCTTCACGCGAGGGGCGATCTCCGACCTGGCGGGCACGCTGGCGCAGTGGGTGGCGGTGCTAGCCGGTTTCGCGCTGCTGGTTGGATTGGCGAACCTGCTGAAGGTGCATATAGGTCGCGTCATCAAGAGGGAGGCGGACTGGCCCTACAGCCTGGTGCTGGTGGGGAGTGCCATCGCGGTGGTGGCGCTGGGGCTGTTGGGGGGCGGGCCGGGCGACGCGACGGTAGCCTGGGTCTTCCAGTGGATATACCAGCCCCTGGGCGCTGCCCTGTTCAGCCTCCTGGCCTTTTTCCTGACGACGGCCCTCTTCCGCATGCTCAAGATGCGCAACCTGGAAGCCGTAGTGCTGCTGCTGGTAGCCCTGGCAGTGGTGCTGGGGCAAGCGCCGTTCAGCGCCACCCCGCCGATAGATGTCATGGCAAGCGTCAAAGACTGGCTGCTAGATTATCCCGCGCTCGCAGGCATACGCGCCATAATCATGGGAGTAGCGTTCGGCGCGATAGCCACCAGCCTGCGCGCCCTCCTCGGCTTCGACCGGCCCTACCTGGAATGATTTTGGATTGCCGATTTTAGATTTTAGATTTTAGATTGGAGTTCGAAAACGCAATCTAAAATCTAAAATCTAAAATCTAAAATTGCCCTATGGATGTACTCTGTCCAAAATGCGGCGCTTCTAACCGCAATACGAGTCGCTTCTGCGCCAGGTGTGGCGAGACGCTGCCGCATGCCGACGAGACCGAGCAGGCAGGTAGCGAAGCTTTCGAGCTGCCCTGGCTGCAAGGGGTACAAGATCGCGCCACCAAGCCGCCCACGGAGCAGCTCAAGGAGCAGCAGGTGGAGGCAGCGCAGACTAAACCTGCGCCGCCTGCTACGCCACCCACGCCTATAGCGCAACCCCCGGCTGCCGATGCTGGCGATATTCCTCCGAGCCAGACTGACGGCGGCGCGCAGGCCAGCGAACAGCCACCTGAGCAGGTAGAAGCAGCGCCCGACGTAAAAGCCCCTATCGAGCTACGCCCAACCGGGTCGCCCAATGAGCCGCCGCCACAGTGGGTGGTGGGCATCCTTGAGCCGAACGCAGGGGCGACACAGGGCGCTGAGCAGTCATACGAGCCGGAAGAGTTGTCGCACATTATGCCCTGGGCGCATGGTGAGGGCGAGGGAGCAGGCGCACAGGGGCTGCCACCCTGGCTGGGTGATGTTACGGTGCAGGAGACGTTGCAATCATCCCCGGCGGGTAGCGGACCCCAGACTATTGAGTCCTCGAACCTGGGCCTCGATGATATAGAGCCTTTCGTGCCCCCGGTAGCAGAAAACGAGGAAGCTGAGCAAGGGCAGGGGGCTGCGGCGACCGCGCGAGAGGAGCAGCAGGTCCCGGAGTGGCTGCGAACACTGCCAGGGGGCGAAGAGCAGAAAGAGACGGTGCCCCCCGACAAATCGGCGCAGCGCCGGGAGATGTTCGCGGAACCCACCGTCACCACCACGTTTGTAGAGCCTATCGCGCGTAACGTGCCCGTGCGCTCCCCCAGATCGGGCGCGGTGGAGGCGCTGGCGGCCCTCATACAGCCCGCTACCGGCGAAACAACCAGGCGCGCTCTGCCTGGTGCCGGGCTTACTACCGGCCTGGCCGCCGAAGCCGAAGCGCGGCAGGGTCTGCGCAAGTGGCTCATACCTGATGGAATGATCTACATAGCTATACTCGCGGCCCTACTGGCGGTCCTCCTGGTCAGGCCGCCATTCGGCGAGGTGAACGCGCCTGCCGCGCCCGGCGTGCTTGAGTTCTACGGCATTATAGAGTCGGTGCCGGAGCAAGAGCCGGTGCTGGTGGTATACGACTGGGACGCCACGCGCTCCGCCGAGATGTCAATTCTATCGGAGGCCGTGATGCGGCACCTGATGTCGCGCCGGGTGCGCTTCGTGACCGTGAGTACCGTACCGCAGGGGCCGGGTTTCGCCCAGCAGGTCACGCAGTCAATAATCAACGGCTCCGGCGCGGGGAGTGGGTATGAGTACGGGAGCGATTACCTCGTGCTGGGCTATCTCCCCGGCAACGAGGCGGCGTTGCGCGCGCTGGTCGGCAACTTCGCCCAGGCGATGCCCCTCGATTACCAGCAGAGAAGGCCCCTCAACAGCTACCAGTTGATACAGGGCAGCCAGATACGCAGCGTGAGCGACTTCGCCTTGATAATAGACCTGGCTTCCGAAGAGGCTGACCTGCGAAATTGGATCGAGCAGGTATCCGTGCGCACCAACGTGCCCATAATCGCCGCCGTACCCCAGGGGCTGGACCCGCTCGCGCGCCCCTACACCAACCTGCCCATAGGCGGGTTGAAGGCGGTAGTGAGCGGCCCCACCGGCGCGCTGCAATACAACCGCCAGCTAGAATTGCAGGGCCGCGTCACCGCCTCGCAAGCGGGCATGACCAACCTGACGGACCGCCTGAACGCGCAATCCGTAGCCCAACTGCTCGTAGCGGTAGTAATACTGGCCGCGCTGGTCGGCCTCGGCTCAAGAAGAATACTCAGGAGGTAAGCGGCGAGTGGCGAGTGGCGAGTGGCGAGTGGCGAGTGACCAGTAGCTATTAGGCTCTGACCACTGACCACTGACCACTGACCACTGACCACTGACCACTGGCAAGATGGACTTGAACCTGATAGGCGGCATAGTCGCCGGACTGCTGACACTGATGGTATTCAGCTACCTGATAGGGGCCAACCCCTTGTGGCGGGTGGCGCAGAGCCTGCTGGTGGGCGTGTCGGTGGGCTATGTAACGCTGGTCATTCTGACGCAGGTGATAGCGCCCCAGGTGGCTCGCGTGATAGTGCCGCCCGTGGATGCACCCGAAGCGGACAGGTGGCTGGCGGCGGTGCCTGTGGCCCTGGGCTTGCTGTTGCTGCTGCGCGTTGCTTACCCAGGCGCGTGGCCCGCGTCGTTCGGGCTGAATCTCGTGGTGGTGGTCGGCGCGTCGCTCGCGCTGGGGGGGGCATTGGCAGGCACCATAGTCCCGCAGGCGCTTGATACTATGCGCGTGCTTGATTTTAGTACGCTGGATGCGGGGTCAATAGCACGCATCATCGGCAACATCGTGCTCGTGGTAGGGGTTATCTGTGCGCTGGCATACTTCACCTTCGCGGCTCGCCCCGACGGGCAGAGGCCGGCACCCGTGAAGGCGCTCGCAACGGTAGGGCGGTGGGTGCTGGTAATATCGTTCGGCGCGTTACTCGGCTCGCTGGCGACCACGTTTTACGCGGCCCTGATAGAGAGGCTGATATTCTTGACTGATTTAGTCGGCAACCTGGCAGGCTTCTAACGATATGGATAATGCAACCGGGGCCATGCCCGAAGCGCCCACCGTAGCTACCGTAGGCGCGACACTGGCGGTGGATATAGGCTCGCTCTACACTCGCGCCGCGCTCTTCGACGTGGTGGGCGACGAGTACCGCTTTATAGCGCGCGCCGTGGCCATCACCACCACCGAAGCGCCATATAATGACGTAACGTCGGGCGTGTACAACGCGATAATGGAGCTTGAGCAGATTACAGGGCGCAAGCTCACAGAGGAAACTCGCCTCCTTATGCCGCAGAGGCGCGACGGCAACGGCCTTGACCTCTTCATCGCCACGTCAAGCGCCGCGCCCGCCCTCCGGCTCATGCTGGCCGCAGTCAGCAGCGACATCTCCCAGGTGAGCGCTATGCAGGCCGTACAGAGCACCTACACCCACATAGTAGGGCGCATCACGCTCGATGAGGGCCTGCACGAGATACCGTCCGAAGACGACGCGCTTCTCAGCACGGCAGCCACCGCCTGGTTCCAGGAGCAGACCGATAAACTGCTCGCGCTGCCGCCCGACGTGGTGCTTATAGCAGGCGGCGTGGATAACGGCCCGGTCGCGCCGTTGATGAGGCTGGCCCAGGTGGTATCCAGCGCGGCCCGCGAGCAGAGCAGCCGCGCGGAGCGAGTGGCGCGTGTAGGGAAGAGCGCGCCCGGCATGCCCTCAGTTATCTTCGCGGGCAATCCCGCCGCCCTGGAGAGCGTCAAGCGCGCGCTCGCGCCTATACCGGAGGTACAGGGCGTGCCGAACGTGCGCCCGGAGCTAGGGGCCGAGCAGATAGGCCCGGCAGAGGACGCATTATCCGGCATCTATAGAGAGCAGCGCGTTCCGCAAATCCCCGGCTACTCGCAGCTATCGCGCTGGGTGGAGGGGCGGATAGTGCCGACCGCCGAGTGCGAGCGGCTTATAGCGCGCTATCTCCACGCTCATTATGGGCGCGAGACGCTGGTGGCGGACGTGGGCGCTACTTCCACTTCGCTCTTCCTGGCGAGCGAGGGGCGCGATCAGGCTGTGGTGCTGGGGGATGTGGGCCTTGCCTACGGACTGGGCAACCTGCTGGCCGAGCGCGGCGTGGAGAACGTGCTGCGGTGGCTTCCGTTCGATATGGGCAAGGAAGAGCTGACCGATTGGGCGCTCAACAAGGTGGTACGCCCCCTTTCTCTCCCACAGACGGCGCGTGACCTCGCGATAGAGCAGGCGCTGGCGAGGGAGGCATTGGCCGCAGCCGCCATTCGGTTGCATGACGCGAAGACCCCACCACGCTACGATCTCCTGATAGGCACGGGCGGGCTGCTGGCCCACGCTCCCAGGCCGGGGCAGGCCGCGCTCATACTCCTCGATGCGCTCCAACCTACAGCCGAAGGGTTAGGCTCAGTAGAACTGGCGATTGACAGCACGCTGCTCATCCCTGCGCTGGGCAACCTGGCGCGCCACCACCTTGCGGCCGCAGCTTACATCTTTGACCGCGACTGCCTGGTGTGGCTGGGCACCGCCATAGTGGTGCAGGGCGAGCCGCCGGAGCCTACCTCCGGTGCGCGCAGGGGCCTGGATGCGGCGAGACTGCCTACCGCCGTCACCGTGACGGTGGAGCGCCAGCAGGGAGGCTCGGAGACGGTAGAGGTGCCTTACGGCTCCATCCAGGTTATACCGTTGAGGCCGGACCAGCGTGCGGCATTGACGGTCAAGCCCGGACCCGGCTTCAACGTGGGAGGCGGGGAGCCTGGCAAGCCCCTCAAGACGCAGCCCGGCCAGGAGGTAAAGGGCGGCCTCGTAGGTTTGATAGTGGACGCCAGGGGGCGGCCCCTCTACCCACCTACGGGAGTAGACACCCGCAGCACCGTGCGCCGTTGGTGGTCCTCCCTCGACGCCATCCCGTCCGGCGAGACTTTCCAGACCGGCCCATTCGCCCCACCGCAGCAAGAACAGACGGATTAGAAGTTAGAAGTTAGAAATTAGAAATTAGAAGTTATTGCGTTACCAAATAGATGGTGAAGGGTAAGAAAAGCAAGCGCGTCCTGTCATTCTGAGCGCAGCGAAGAATCTCGTCCCTCGCGCATTATCTTACCCTATCTTACCCTGAGAACTCTAAGAATAAGCATCTACGCGAGGATCGAGATTCTTCGCTGCGCTCAGAATGACAAGGCTGCTGGGGTAGCTTTCTTATTACAATTTCGTTGGAAAGGCATTAGCAGTTTGCATTAAACGCTTTGTCTCTAATTTCTAGCTTCTAATTTCTAGCTTCTAACTTCTCACACGGGAGACACCATGAGCCTGTATTACCCAATTCCGCAACCTACTATAGCCGCCAACATCCTCGTCAGGCGAGAGAGGCGGTTGCCCGTGCCTGGGCAGGTGCAGGTGCGCGCCGGGCAGAGGGTGGAGCCTTCGGACGTGATAGCGCAGAGCACGCTTGCCTCCGAGCCAGTCAAGGTGTATATCGCGGACGACCTGGATGTTTCGCCCGCCGCAGCCGCCAAGCGCCTGATCGTGAGCACGGGGCAGCAGGTCGAGCAAGCGTCGGTGTTGGCGCAGAGAGGTGGGGCAGGCTCACGCGCGTCCAGATCGCCTGTGGCGGGCACCTTCACAGGGTACGATCCCGCTACGGGTGTGGGACTTATAACCACGCCAGCCGAGCCTGTCAGCATCCACGCGCATCTCAAGGGCATCGTCACCGACCTTATACCCTACTATGGCGCTATTATAGAGACCCCGGCCACGCTCATACGCGGCATCTTCGGTATGGGTGGTGAGCAGCACGGCGTCCTTAAGGTGGTCGTGACGGGCAACGACGAGCCTATCACGCAGGATGTGGTAGACGCCAAAGTAACATATGCCATCGTGCTGGGCGGCTCGGAGGTAACGGCGGACGCATTGCGGCGCATGATAGAGCTTGGCGCTAGAGGGGTCATCACCGGCAGCATCCGCTCCGGCGAGCTTGCGGATTTCCTCGGTCACGAGGGACCAGGGACCAGGGACCAGGGACCAGGGATCAGAGTGCAGGAGCAAGACACACTTACTCCGAGTATCAGGACCCAGGCAGTGGGGGTATGGCGCATGGGAGCCAGTACAACCGACAGCAACGGCTGGAACTTCCCACCGCCCAACCCGGTCATGGCGTCTCCGGTGCCGCCCGACTTCGTGATGGTCATTACGGAGGGCTTCGGCTCGGTGCCAATGTCGCCGCGCACATTCGAGCTGCTTGCTGAACACGATGGCCAGGAGATAGCTATAGACGGCGCGACACGCTTGCGATGGGGACTCGCTCGACCTGAGATAATCATTCCCCTTGCACGCACCACCGCCGTCAAGTGGCTGGAAGAGAGCGGGCCGGAGCTTACGATAGGCACTAATGTGCGCCTTCTCTCTCCTGATTACCTCGGGCAGATCGCCCAGGTGGTAGGCATGCCCATAGGTCCCAGGGCCGCTCAGTCGGGGGTAGTGGCCCCCGTAGCTGACGTGGCCCTGCCCAACGATCGCCGCCTGCGCGTGCCCATAGTGGACCTCGAAGTGCTTGAGTAAAAGAAGTTATCTCTATACGAAAAATGGACGGCTTCGCCGTCCATTTTTCGTATAGAGATAAGAGAAAACCTTGTTATCGCACTCCGAAGTAGAGAGCGAAGATGACTGCCTGGTAGATGAGCACGCCCAGCGTGGCCAGCAGCGTGTGGCTGAGGGGAAGGTAATATATCTTCTTCACGAAGCGGGTGGCTAGCACAGTGGTTAGCGCGATACCGAGCAACCAGCAGACCTGCGCCAGCAGCGCGGGCAGACCCGCGCCCATGAGCGCAGCCCCCAGGAAGACCAGCACGGTACGCGGCACTTGCAATTCCAGGTAGGCCCACACCGAAGTTTTGAACTCGCCGCTACCCACCATCAGGTCACCTACCGCCTGGGTGAGTTTGGCAATGAAGGGTAATTCGAGCATACCCATCGCGACAACCAGCCCCAGCCATAGGAAGTACGGGGCCGAAAGCTCAGGCGCGCTGCCGCGATTCAGCCAGTCCGTAAATAGCACTAACGCGGGGGCGGCGGCTATCAGCAGTTGCCTGGAAAGCACTTTCGGCCACGAAATCGGTGGCCCATCGTCCTCTATCCGCACGCCATACGTGTCTACTCTGTCGGCGTCGTGGCGGGCCAGGCGCACAAGCGCGGCACCGGGCGCGAGGGCCAACTGGGCGATAGGCATGACAGCCGCCTCATCTACGAACGCTTCAATGGCAGGTACGGTCTGCCCCGCCGCCTGGGCCATGTATGCCACTATCAATTGGAGCAGTCGCTCGAAGTTCTTGATGTTAGAGGTAATAAGCACTCCTTGCTCGCCCTTCTGAGAGGCCCCCATCAACCTGGGTATAATTCTGAGGAAGGGTGCGGGCATAGGAGGTTGGGTCGCGCCGGAGAAGGGTATCATCACCACGTAGCGCCCTTTGCCTGGTAGCTCCATTACGCGCAACGTGCCGACTTGCTTCCAGGGTATGCGCCTCCACCCCAGCAGCCCAGACACGCCGAGACCCTGAGGAGTGACCTGGATAGATGGGAGCAGGTTCAGCGCCAGCACACCCATCACGCCAGCCAGAACCAGGCCAATTACTGCACCGGCGACGCTCCAACTCAGCAGGTTGGAGGCTTGCACGGCAGGCACCAGCACCAGGGCCGTATGGAGCAGGCTTATCAGAAAGAGTGTAGCAGCCGCTACCCTGGAAGCGAGCACCCAGGTCTGCGGGTAATCAAAACGTCCCTGCAAAGCAGCCTGGTGAAGCTCCGCAGCCAGGGACTGCAAGCCCGGCACAACCGCCGTCGGCTCGTCACCTTCAGCAGGGACGTTACCTGCCTGGCGAGAGTCGCGGCTCAATGGGATGGCTAGAATGCGTGGTTTGATATGTGTTCTCATATGGCAATCCTCCACCCTCCATGTTACCCAGCCACGCATGGCACGGCAATAGCCCATCTGGTAGGTGTGGCGTGGGACTTTATGCCCAAGTGGTCAGGGATCAGGGATCAGGGGTTAGGGGTCAGGGGTCAGAACGTGTGACCTATCACAGTGGTCGCTATTGGCGGTTAGTTCCTGATCCCTGACCCCTGACCCCTCGTGATATAATGCGCATTATGGATGACGGAACGCGCCAGGCAGGGCCGGAGGGTGCTTCAGATAGTACGGCCTCTGATGCTAACAGGTACAATACGCTGGGCATAACGCAGGCGACACAGGGTATGAACCAGCAGGCTATCGTGTCCCTGTCGCGGGCGATTGAGCTTGCGCCTGACAACCCCGGCTATTACTACAACCGGGGGATCGTCTACGCGAACGACGGTGCGCTACCGCTGGCGCTACAGGACTTCACTACCGCGCTTGAGTTGCGGGGTGAGGACGCGGATATACTCAACAACCGGGGCAACATCCACATGATGCTGGGCGATATGGAAGCCGCCCTGGCCGACCTCACCCTCTGCATCGAACTGAACCCCAACCAGCCTGAGCCGTACAACAGCCGGGGCGTGGTCCACGCGCAGATGGGCGACTACGTTGCAGCGCTCATAAACTTCGGTAAAGCAATAGAGATCAAGCCTCAATACGCCGAGGCGCACTTCAACCTGGCCCGCATGAACGCCCGCCTGGACCAGTGCGACCTCGCCTCCGCCCATCTCAAGCAAGCCATAGAGCTACAGCCCACCTACAAACAAGTAGCGCGGGCTGTTGGTGATTTCGATGTGTGTAAAGGGAAGCCGGGGTTCACGGTTAATCTCTAATCAATACGCTTTTCTCCACTCATGTAGAGATCAATATTGGCAGCGAAATCTTCTGGACCCTCAATCTTGATGTTTCTCAGCCTTGACATCAGGCTTTGTTTCATGTCCTCTGGTCTTGGCGGGTTGCTCCAATCCACTGGCCCGTTAGCGAACCTGTGTCGCAGCCTCGGCAGCACGATCTCTCCCCACGCCTCTACGAAGTAGTTGAAGGCACCGTCCCACATTTCGCCCTCGCCCCAGCCGTCGTGGAACAGGGTCACTCTGGTCTGCCGTTCTCCTACCTCCATCAAGCGGACTACCACGTGGGTCCACTGGTGGCGGGCCTCTCCAAATTCGGAGGGTGAGTTCCAGGTGAACGACAGCATCTTTTGGGGCTGCACCGCCAATATTTGCATGTCGTCGGCCCCACGCATGCCCGGCTCCGCATCAGGATTGAAGAATATTTCGTATGGCCCGCCGACCCGCAAGTCAATATTGCACGCCGGGGCGAAGAAGCTCACGATGCCTTCTTCGGTGGTCCATGCGTCCCATGCTTCCTCAACGGTTGCGTCTACCACCACATCTACCTCTATAGCCCTGTTCAAACTTGTAGCTTGCATTGCAAAACCTCCTTTTAGCTCTGTGTGCTTTCGCATTCGCCGATCTTTCGCTTCAAGAACCGCTTCTCGGCTTCGTTAGCCGTCAGGTTTAGCGCCCGCTTGTAGCTCTCTGACGCTCTCGCAAGGTCGCCGAGGCGTCGCCAGAACTCGGCGGCTGTGGCGTGGAGGAGGTGGTAGCCCTCCATCCCAGGCATCTTTCTCACCCGCGCAAGCTCTACCAGCCCTGCCTCCGGCCCATGCACCATCGCCAACGCCACAGCGCGGTTGAGCTCCACCACGGGCGAAGATGTAATCCTGACCAGCAAATCGTATTGGGCCAGGATGCGCGCCCAGTCGGTCTCATCATAGCTGGGCGCGGCAGCGTGGCAGGCAGCTATGGACGCTTGCAGGTGATATTCGCTCATCTCGTCGCCGCTCGCCGACCTCTCCAATTCGAGGAAGCCCTGCCAGATGAGTCGCTTGTCCCACCTATGGCGGTCCTGCTCGTCAAGCAACAGCAGGTCTCCTTCGGGCGTGGTCCTGGCGGGCAGGCGGGAGGCTTGCAGCAGCATGAGGGCGAGTAAAGCATGTACTTTTGGACGGTCCCCGGCGGGGTGGTGGGCCGCCAGCGTGCCCAGCCTTATCGCCTCTTCGCACAGATCGTGTCTCACCAGGTCTTCCCCCTGGTGGGCGTTGTACCCCTCGTTGAAGAGGAGGTAGATTACATCCAGCACCGAGTCGAGCCGCGCTGGAAGCTCCTCAGCGCCGGGCACCTCGAATGGGATGTTCATCTCGCGTATGGTGTGCTTGGCCCTCACGAGCCTCTGCGCGATAGTAGCCTCTTGCGTAAGGAAGGCCCGCGCTATCTCCGGCACGCCGAAGCCGCCGAGCGTCTTGAGGGTGAGCGCCACCCGCGCCGGACGCGATATGGCCGGGTGGCAGCACGTGAACATCATCCTTAGCTGGTCGTCCCATAACTGGTTGTCGATCAACTCTACCTGTGGTCCGGGCGTGCCGGTGCTGTATTCGGGCAGCCTGGCTATCTCTTCTTGCTTGTCTAGCAATGCCCTGTCGCGCCTCAGCACGTCGAGGGCGGCGTTCTTAGCTACCCGCATGATCCAGGCGGCAGGGTTATCCGGTATGCCCCTGTAAGGCCATTGGCGCAGCGCCTTGATGAGCGTTTCCTGCACCACGTCTTCGGCCAGGTCTATGTGCTGCGGCCCAAATATCCTCGTGAGCGTGGAGACCACCTGCCCCGCCTGGTGGCGAAACAGATGGTCCACCAGTTGAGGGACCTTTGCAGAAGGCGATCCATTTGCGGGCTTGCCTTCTGCGTTCTCACCAACGATGTTCGGTCCCTCAGCCATCATTCTATCCTGGTCACTGGTTACATGTTGAATGGCTTAGATCAGCCCGCCATCGGGTTTTCGTTGACTTCGCGTATCTCCACCGCGCCACCGTGCAGCAGCGTGGGGCAGCCCCTGGATATTTCTACCGCCTCGTCTATACCGGCAGCCTCGATGACGTAGTAGCCGCCGATGCTCTCCTTCGTCTCGGCGTAGGGGCCGTCCACGATGGAGCGGTCCGCCGCCACGCTGAGCACCCGCCCACCTTCGCGCAGAGCGTCGCCCTCCAACACCTTGCCTTTGCCGTCGCCGTTCAGCTCGCTCGACCAAGTGTAATACTTCTGCATGATCTCCTGCGCCTGCTCAGGAGTGAAGTTCGCCCATTCATCGTTCCCGCCACGTAAGAGCAACATGTACTTAGCCATCTCTGATTCTCCTCCAGTTTCGCTAAAGATAATATACAGCCCGGCAAGCAACCCTGCATTCCACAATGGACGAGTTTTCTTGCCGTTACACATGATAGACGAACATCAGTTCCAAGAATCGACATCAATTCCTGTCAATGTTAGAGGAATTTAGCGGCAATAGAAAGGACGACCATTGTGGTCGTGCCTATCGCCTGTATATGAGACATCCCGAATTTTAGATTCGGAACTCCAACACCCCACCCCCGACCCCTCCCCACGCGTGGGGAGAGGAGAATAAAACAATCAATAAAATGCCAGGACAGGCGCTCCGCGCCCGTCCTGGCATTTTATTGATTGTTTTACAGGATGTTTGTGCCTCGAAGAGTCAGAACTTACTCTCGTGCCACCCTCACCTCTTCTCGTGCGGGGACCATCGTCCCACCGGGCATGCCGCTTGCGGCCATCTCTTTGCCCGACCTGGTGGCTGCGATTTCCAGCCCTTCGGCACCGCCCTCTGCCATGCCCATGCCAACGGGACGGTTGCTCTTGCGTAGCGGTACCTCCTTCAGGAAGATGGTCGTAATAAGACCTATACCCAGGAGAATCGCGCCTATCAGGAACGCCTCGTGGATGCCCCCGAAAAGCGCGGGCCTCATAGCCCTTGTTATCAGGTCTATGACACCGTTTATGCCTGCCTGCGGCACGCCTACCTCCAGGAGTTGCGCCTGCAATCGCGCCAGGCCCTCCGCGCTCACCAGCGCCTGGGGGTTGATGTTGCTGAGGCCGGAGGCTAGCTGGTCTACTGGTATCTGGCTGGCGACCTGCGGGGGTAGTTTAGCTACTTCCTTCCGCAACTCCGGCCCCAGGTTATCGTGGAACTGGCTGTTGACGACCGTGCCGAGTAGAGCCACGCCCACCGTGCTGCCCATCGAGCGGAAGAAGGTCACCGCAGCCGTCACCACGCCCACGCGCTGTATCTCGAAGGAGTTCTGCACCACCAGCGTGTAGAGTGGGAAGGCTATGCCCAGGCCCGCGCCCATGACGATCATGTAGGCTATCGTAGTGAAGCGGGGAGTGTCCATATTCATGGTGTAGAGGAGTACCATGCCCAGGGTCACGAGCGACATGCCTATGATGCCGACGATGCGGTATTTGCCGGTGCGAGAGATTATCTGCCCGGTGATAATGCTCGATAAGACTATAGCCATCGTCATGGGCGTAACCGCGTTGCCGCTACTGGTCGCGCTATCTCCCTGGATCGCCTGTATGAAGAGGGGTATGTACAGTACCGCGCCAAACAGCCCCACGCCCGTAAGGAAGACGGTTATCACCGATACGGTGAATATGCTGTTCTTGAAGAGGTCGAGCGGTATGATAGGCTCTTTGGCACGCGACTCCACGAACACGAATAGCCCCAGGAAGAGGGCCGCCATAGCGAACAGGCCGAGCACCTGGGGTGACCCCCATGCCCAATCCTTCGTGCCGCCCAACGACAGGGCCAGCAGCAGGGGAGTGAGGCCAGCAACAAGGGTGCCTACGCCCAGCCAGTCAATCACCTTCTTGACGTGGTGCCTCGATTCGGCGGGGAAGGCGAATATCAGCACCGCCAGCGCCACCAGGCCCACCGGCACGTTTACGTAGAATACCCACTGCCACCCGACGTTGTCCGTCAGGTATCCGCCTACCGTTGGCCCGATTACGGACGACAGGCCGAAGACCGAGCCGAACGCGCCCTGCCACTTACCCCGGTCGGCGGGTGGGATGACATCAGCGATGATGGCGAAGGCCAGCGCGAAAAGTATGCCTCCACCCAAACCTTGTAGGCCCCTGAACGCGATAAGCTCAAGCATGTTCGCGCTCAAGCCAGACAGCGCAGAGCCTAGCATGAATATCACTATGCCGGCCACGTAAAACCACTTGCGGCCATACATATCGGAGAGCTTGCCGAATATCGGCACGCTGATGGTTGAAGTGAGCAGGTAGATGGTCACTACCCACGAATACTGGTCGAAGCCGCCCAGGTCGCCTATGATCCTGGGGAGCGCGGGGCCGACTATCGTCTGGTCCAGCGCGGCAAGCAAGATGCCGAGCAGCACGCTCGCCATTACCGCAATCAACTGCCTGCCCGAAAGATAATGCTTATCGTTAGCCTGTGATCCCCAGCCTTGCGCCCCCTGACTTGCTGTCTGTGTTGAAACTTTGCTATCCATGCTTATTTAGCCTCCGTAAAAGTTGGTATGTTCTCTTTTTGCCCGGCCCCTCCCGGCCTTACCGGGCATGATTCCCTGTTGTCCTGCAACCTTCGGGCAGTAAAGTGGCTATGTGGCGGCAAGCGCGTATGATGTCGGCAAGCTGCTCATCGGAGAGGGGGCTGATGAACTCCGTGAGCATCGCCCTAAATTGTGCGTGCGCGTGCTCCCCTATAGCCTCTCCCTCACGCGTCAGCCGCAAATAGATGCGGCGGCGGTCATCGGCGTCGGGATGGCGCTCGACGTACCCTTTCTCCACCAATGCGTCTACGATACGCGTCATAGTGGGGTTGGTGACGTTGAAGGAGCGCGCCAATTCGCTGGTAAGCTGCCTGCCCCTGGTGAGCGCGGTGAGCACCCACAACTGCGACTCGCCTATCTCTTTGATTGGCCCCGGCGGCTCTGTGGTGCGCGCCCGGTGCTTGACGGCGCGGAACATGTGCGGCAGCGTCGCGAACATCATCCTGGCCGCATCGCGCAAGACCTCGCGTTCTTGCCGCTGGGCGCTTGCCTCGCCCCCCGCTTTTTCTATACTTTCCAACCTATCTTCCATATATCTGATTGAACGTGCCATATCTTTGTCTCCACCAGTTATCATGCATACTATTCTTCTTTGAAGGTTGCCTGAGCTAGCAATTAGCTGAGCAAATAGTTAGCTTAGCTAATATATAGCATATGCTAGAATAGTTGTCAAGGGGTATTTTGGGAAGTAATACACAGTGGGGTAGTAGTGGCGACCTGACAACGCATCCTTACTAAGCCTTGAAGGAAACGTATAATGGAGTGGGCTGCGGGGCGTGTTGCCCTTATTCTTTAGCTCCTTTGAGGGTGCGCTGTGCGATGGAGACCTGGCGGGTTGTGGGGCAACCGCGACTTTGTGAAGCTGTGGGTGGGGCAGACGGTGTCGGAGCTTGGTTCGGGCATCACGAGCCAGGCGCTGCCGTTCACCGCTTTGCTGGTGCTGGCGGCCACGCCCGCGCAGATGGGGCTGCTGGCGGCGGTTGCCCAGTTGCCCGTGCTGCTCTTCTCGCTGCTGGCCGGAGTGTGGGTGGACAGGCTGCGCCGCCGTTCCCTCTTGATAGCAGCCGACCTGGGCCGCGCCCTGCTGCTCGGCTCGGTACCGTTGGCATGGGCGCTTGGCCTCCTGCGGTTGGAGCAGTTGTTCTTGGTGGCGGGGCTGGTGGGTATACTGTCCCTATTCTTCAACGTGGCCTATCGCTCATACCTGCCTGTGTTGGTGAAGCGCGACCAACTGGTGGAGGGCAACAGCAAGCTCAGCGCAAGTGGGTCCGTCGCGGACATGGGAGGTGTCGCGCTGGGCGGCATCCTGGTGCAGTGGCTGAGCGCGCCCATCGCCATACTCTTTGATGTCGTATCGTTCGTCTGCTCGGCATTAGCGGTGGGCTTCATACGCACGCCTGAGCCGCCAAAGGTGGTAGAAGAGCAAGAAAATGTCAGGCAGGAGATTGCGGAAGGGCTGCGGCTGGTGCTTGGGAACAGGGTGTTGCGCGCGTTGGCGGGTAGCTCCGGCACCTTTGCCTTCTTCGGGAACTTCTTCCATGCGCTCTATGTGCTGTACGCCGTGCGCGAGTTGGGGATACCGCCTGCCATAGTGGGCGTGCTGATCGGCGCGGGCGGGGTGGGCGCGTTCGTGGGCGCTCTGCTGGTGGGGCGGGTCACACGGCGGTTCGGGCTGGGCGCGACGCTCATGGGCACGCTGATTTTCGAAGCGCTGGTACAAATGCCCATATTGCTGGCCGGAGGCTCGCTGCCGGTAAGCATCGCTATCCTCATGGCGACCCAGTTGGTGGGAGACGTGGCGATCTCCATCTATCTCATCAGCGAAGTGAGTCTGCGCCAGGCCATCGTGCCGGATCGCCTGCTGGGGAGGGCGAACGCCAGCACGGGCTTCCTGGTGGGCGGCCTCGGACCTGTAGGCGCACTCCTGGGTGGGGCGCTGGGGGAAGCAATTGGCGCGCGTTGGACGCTGCTCATCGCCATGTTAGGCATGATGGGTATCGCTCCACTTTGGCTCTTCTTCTCGCCGGTGCGCTCTATGCGCGAACAACCTGGCGCGCCGCAGGAGCAGGCACTTGACCTCCAATCTTATTAGGGCGTCGCTGTCAGTCTAGAGTCTGCCTGTAAAGTCTGGTAAACTCAAAGGTATGTTCAGAGCCACCGGACACACCTCAAATAGCCACTCTATAGGGGCCATTACGCTCTTACTGCTTGTGGCCCTACTTTCCCTACTGGGCGGATGTAGCGCTGATTGCAGTTGGGAGGGTACAGCGCAGGCGTTTGTTGATGAGAATACAAACGCCAGATGGGACGAGGGTGAGAAGCCTTTACCGGGCGCAAAGTTCCATGTAAAGGATACTAATGGCAACGATGGGTACGGAGGCGAGTGGGTTAGCGATAGTACCGGGCGTGCCTTCATAGCTTTTTTCGTATCCTGCAATCGGGATACCGATTTTGTAGTCTATGCCGAACCCCCGGAAGGCTATGGATTCACCACATCTGAGCGTCTTGAGGCAGGTTCCGAGAGAGGTAGGACGTTCCCGTTCGGTTTCATAAGAAAGAAGTAGGTCACACCTGCCGCATCATTCCGTATTGGCGAAGCGAGCAGGTTTCGCAGACATACACCGGTTTCAACTATTGGGGGCCTAAACGGGATAGTTATCAGCGAAAAGAGGAACAAAAGGCACCCCTTGAAACAAGGAATGCCTTACCGCGTTGGCGGAGAGGGCGGGATTCGAACCCGCGAGGAGTTTCCCCCTACGCGATTTCCAGTCGCGCGCACTAGGCCAACTATGCGACCTCTCCAGATTTTAGATTTGCGATTTTAGATTTTAGATTTGCCACGATGCGCGATGAGAGTAATCTAAAATCGCAAATCTAAAATCTAAAATTGGAGGGCGGAGAGGGTGGGATTCGAACCCACGGAGAGCGTTTCAAACCCTCACTCGTTTTCGAGACGAGCTCCTTCAACCGCTCGGACACCTCTCCAATAAAAGAGCCGGCATAGGCCGGCTGCTGCGTGGCTGGAGGGGCTCGAACCCCCGACCTTTGGGTCCGCAACCCAACGCTCTATCCACTGAGCTACAGCCACACGGTTCGCTTGTTAGCGTTTAGATTATAACATATCCTTTTTGGAATTGCAAAGGGTTTAGGAAGTCAGAAATCAGAAATCAGAAGTCAGCTTTCTTAGCTCTGACTTCTGATTTCTGATTTCTGACTTCTGATTTCTGGCTTCTACTTTACCCTGGCGACCAGGATTTCGTTGAAGTGCGCGCTGAAGTCGGTTATGCCTTCGGTTGTGCTGGCCGACACGCCCCAGTAGCCCGCGGGCAGAGGGTCGGTCTCGTCGGTGGTGTTGGCGACGGTCTCGCCGTTGATCTGGAATACTATCTGCGTGCCGACGATTGCCATCGTTATCTGGTTGGAGGAGTTGGGCTTGATTAGCTGGCTGCTCTCGATGGGGACGATTTGTGCCCATTCGTTGCTCACGATCTTATAGCAGGCGAACTCTTGCGCGTTGCTGATCCAGCAGTAGTACGTGGTAATACCTGAGGAGTCGTCATTGCTATAGTGCCCAAGCACGCCACCCCACCCATCGCCTTCTAACTGCACGTCGGCCACTATCACACCGTCACTGATGTCGGCAGTCTCATCCGGGTGTACGTAGTAGGTAAGGCTTTCCGCAGTGATATTGATGGTGTAGACGCCGTTGCCGACACTCGTGGAGGCCCCTTCGCCGCCGTCTCCCAGGGGCCAGGTGCCCGCGTCGTCGGTGTCGAAGTTGTTCTCAATCACTATGTCCAGGTCGCCGCTACCGTCGCCGCCCGTGTCCGTATCAACCGGCACGGTGGGAGTAGGCTCGGCGTCCGCCGTCCGGCTGATAACCTTCAAGCCGCTCGTGTCCGCGCCGCTTGGGCCTACCTTGCCGATGGTAACTTCGCCCTCGAGCACTTCGCCCGACTCCTTGCGGAAGAGTTGGACCTTGAGTTGATCGCCATCGGAGTGGGAGCGCAGTATGTTGCAAACGTCTTCTTCGCTGGAGACGGTTGTGCCTTCCAGCTTGAGCAGCAGATCGGCGGCCTTGATGCCTACCTGGGAGGCGGGGCTGCCGCTCGCCAGGCCGATTACCGCCATACCCTCGTCGGTGCCGAAGTAGTCGGAGAAGATATTGGGGTAGAGGTTGAGGCCGATGTAGTGCCTGTTCTTACCCTGCTCCAACTCCTTGATGATCGGCTTTGCGTGCGACATGGCGATAGCGAAGTTGATACCCGGCTCGCGCTCGCCCTCGGCGGTGTAGAAGCCGAGAGTGTTTATGCCGATTACTTCGCCCTTGTTGTTGACCAATGGCCCGCCTGAGTTACCGTGCGTGATGGCGGCGTTGGTCTGGATCAGGTCCTCAAACTGGTAGCGTTGGGTGCTCAGCTTCGAGATGTTGCCCGTCGTTACGGTCAGGTCGGTGCCCAGCTCGAAAAGCTCCGGGTAGCCGAGCGCCATCACGTGCGCCCCCACCTTCATTTTGTCACTGTCGCCCAGCACAGCTTCTTCCAGGCCGCTCGTGTTGTCCACCTTGAGCACAGCAAGGTCGTCGCAAGTCGAGCGGCCCAGCACGCGGGCCGAGCGGGTGCGCTGGCTGCCGGCCGTCACGACCTTGATGATGGAGGCGCCTTCCACAACGTGGGCGTTGGTGACGATATAGCCGTTCTCCAGGTCGTAGACGATGCCGCTGCCACCGCCGATGCCTTCCGCGTCAATAGCGGTCTCAGCGAACTGGGCGAGTATGAGCACGGTAGACGGGCCTAGCTTGGCCGCCAGGTCCTCATCGTCCATGGCTGCCCCCGCCTTGGGCGTGGGGGTTTCCTCATCTTCCTGGGTCACCGTGTTGGTGGGCTGCGGTCGGGTGGGTGTAGCAGGCGGAGCAGGGGAGGCATCGCACCCTACTACGAAAATCATAAGTATAACGAGCATTACAATAAGCCGACGCATATAGGTCTCCTTTCAAATAAGAGAACGTGCATGACAAAGGGCATGTCGATGTATGGCACTATTATAGCATCGCCATTCCCCACGTCAAGGGGTAAAAGATGGGAAACGTAAAACGTGATTATGGAACCACAAAGGCACAAAGAACACCAAGGTTTTGGAGTTGAACCGCAGAGGCGCAGAGACGCTGAGGTTTTTAGGAATTACGTTTCACGTTTCACGTTTCTCGCCGTATAATGCAAACATGATACACCCCAAGGCCGTGCTGTTCGACCTGGATGGCACGCTCATCAACTCTATTGACCACATAGTAGCCTGCTGGCAGCACACGACGCGCACATGCCTGGGGCGCGAGCTTTCCCGTGAGGAGATATTGCCCACGCTGGGGCGCGCCCTCCTGGAATGCTTCGAGGAGGTAGCGCCTGGGCGGGGCGAGGAGTTGCGTGTGGCGTACCGCGCTTACCAGCAGACCACTCACGACACGATGATTACCCTGGTGCCGGGGACGCGCGAGACGTTGGAGCGGTTGAAAGCTGCCAGCCTGCGGTTGGGTGTGGTCACCTCCAAAGGGTTGGTCGTGGCGATGGAGGGGCTGGACCTCTTTGACCTGGCACCCTTTTTTGATACGTTTGTGACTTACGAAGACACCACGCGCCACAAACCTCACCCCGACCCGCTGCTGGTGGCGAGCGAGCGCCTGGGCGTCGAACCTGCCCACCTGGTCTATGTGGGGGATGCCGTAGTTGACGTGCAGGCTGGGAAGACGGCGGGGATGCGAACGGTGGCCGTCACATGGGGATCGGGCGAACCGGAAGCGTTGGCGAGGGCAGAACCAGATTATTTATTCAACAGCATAGAAGAAGTGGTCGCCCTGCTCGCGGGCGAACCGGCAGAAGCATAGAAGTCGATCTCATATTTCTTAGTGTTCAACAGGGAATCTCAAAAATCAGAAAATGCGCGGCTGCGCCGCGCATTTTCTGATTTTTGAGATTCAGGCTTTCATTTGCCAAGCGTAAATCCTGGTTTCGGGCTGCCTCATGCAAGCTAAGAGTTACTCCGCTTTCCGCTTTCCGTATTCGCTAAGAGCCACTCTCTCCGTGGTGGTCTATACCCACGTATGTGTCAATGAAGCGGCGGATGCGGGCTTCATCAAATGCATCCAGGCGGTCTATACGCCGCCAGGTAGTAAGCACTATGGGGTGTGAGAGGTTGGGGTCCGGCACCATGAGGACGTGGTTCTTCTTGGGCACGGTCTGCTCAATGTAAAGCTTGGCTAGCGAAGCAAGGCGGTCCACAGTAGCCTGGTCGAGGCCGGTCTTGTAATGGATGATGACGCCCCCGTCTTCAAGCCCGTGAACTTGCAGCTCCTTGGTCATAGGCTCTGTATAAATCTTGAACTGGGGCACGCTCTGAACGTGCGGGCCGGAAGTCGGCGGGTCCGAATTATAGGCGGGCGGACTGCCGGGATTGTACTCAATATGGTTACTTACCATCATAGGGACAGATTCGCCTGGCCTGGACGCCTCTTGCACTATGAGCGCGGCCACAATACCGGCAAGCACCAGGGCTAACGCCGCGAATATGCCTATCCTGCGTATGGATGCCATGCGCTTGCGGCGTGCTGCGGCGGCGCGCGCTGCGGCCTGCCTTTCTTCGTGGCTGGCCCGCCTGACTTGCTGGGTGGTTTGTGTAGCTGCCGCCGCCTGGGTCCTGGGCGGGTATGGCTTGGTGGGCACTTCAGCGCGATTCTGCGCTTGCTGTGACTGCTGAGGCCGTTTCTGTTTCTGGGAAGACTGCTTCTGTGGGGGGGATTTCCGACCTGCTTTGCTACTCAAGTTGTGCGCTCCTGGTTGTCGATTTTAGTTTTTGGGAGGGTCCTGGCCTGCAAATGCGAAAAGGGACAGCTAAGAAGCCGTCCCATAATTGTACACAAAACACTAGCCTAATCACAAGGCTAGCTGCGGGCGCAAAGGTTCAGAATAAAAGCAAAGGAATGTTTGTAGTAGGGGCGACCCGGTGGGTCGCTCTGTATGAGGCGGCACGCAAGCATGGTACGCCAACCCGACCAGGGCGACCCACCGGGTCGCCCCTACCGTAAGGCTGAGCGCTTACCTGCGGGCTTCTACACCTGGCCCAGCGATAGGCCGAATGCCTGTGCGTTCTTGACGATGTACTCTCGCCATTGCTCAGGCACATCTTCTTCAAGGTAGATCGCGTCTACCGGGTACTCCGACGCGCAGGCCCCACAGTCTATGCACTCATCAGGGTTGATGAAAAGCTGGGAGGCGCTTACGTACCCAGGCTCGTCCTTGCGTGGGTGAATACAATCCATAGGGCACACTTCCATGCACGCGGCATCTTTGACGCCGATACACGGCTCAGTAATTACGAAGGCCATAACCTGTTACTCCTTGTATACGATTGCAAGAGACGGTTACTCGTACCGTCTATTTGCAGAATACAAGGAAAGGAGATGGCCGTCTTTGCGCCAGAGTAAAGAGGCGCAATTATGCGTTTATGCGTTTGAAGGTGGGGTTAGAGGTGGCAGGTCTTCCGCAATGGAGAGGAGGGCGTCGGGCTTGCGGATGAGTATACGCTCCCTACCGCCCTCGATTATGCCCAGGCCCTCCCAGCCGCTGAGGATACGGCTGACGGTGAAGAGGGTCGTGCCGGTCATCTCGGCTACGTCCTGGCGGGAGAGGGTGAGGTCTAACAGCACGCCACCCTCTACTTCTCTGCCTATTTGCCTGGAGAGGCGAAGAAGGGCGTGCGCTACGCGCCTCTCCACGCGCTCGGTGGCAAGCTCGCGATAGCGGTCCTGGAACTCCTGGAGGCGGCCCGCCAGGAAGCGTAGCGCATTTAGCGCGAGGCGTGGAAACCGCTCCATCAGCCCGGTAATAACGTCGCCATCCCAGGCGAGAGCAACGCATGGGCCGGAAGCCTGCCCGGTGGCGGGGTGGAACGCATCGCCCAGGGCGGCAACCGCACCGAACGTCTCGCCTGGGCCGATCACACGCACCAGCACCTGGTGTCCCTCCGGCGTAAGCTGGGTGAACTTGACCCGACCTTCTACCAGCACGTACAGCACGGCAGCAGGGTCGCCCTGGTGAAAGAAGTAAGCCCTGTCCCTGACGCGGCGCAACCGCGCAGCTTGCGCGACAGCCATAAGCTCAGAGCCATCAAGCCCCTGAAAGAGGTCGCTCTGCCTGAGGTGCTGGATGTGGTCCAATGGAAGTCAGAAGTTAGAAGTCAGAAGTTAGAAGTCAGAAGTCAGAAGTCAGAAGTCAGAAGTCAGAAGTCAGAAGTTAGAACCAGTATAGCTTATAAAGCTGATTTCTGATTTCTGATTTCTAATTTCCAATTTCTGATTTCTGACTTCCAACTTCTTCTACCGCTTCAAGACGCCGATGTACGGGAGGTTGCGGTATCGCTCTTTGTCGTCGAGGCCGTAGCCTACTACGAACTGGTCGGGTATCTCGAAGCCGACGTAGGCCAGGCGCAAGTCTAAGAGGCGCACGCTGGAGCGGTCAAGCAGGGTGCAGACGCGCAGCGATTTGGGCTGCCTGCCTCTCAACAGCTTCATCAGGTAGCCCAGGGTGAGGCCGGTATCAACTATATCCTCCACTATGAGGACGTGGCGGCCCGTGATGCTGTCATCGAGGTCCTTGAGGACGCGCACGCCGCCCGTATGCCTGCTCTCAGGGCCATAAGGCGTTATAGCCATGAAGTCGAAGGTGACGGGAACGACAAGGGGTATGGCGCGCATCAGGTCGGCCATGAAAGGCACCACACCCTTGAGCACCCCAATGAGGTGGAGAGGATCATCGTGGGACACGCCAATACGCAGGTAATCCTCGGCTATCTCGTGTGCCATTTCGCCTACGCGAGTTTGAAGCTCATGCTCTTCAATGAAGACTTCTATAGCCTCATAATCCCACGCCTCTATAGACGCCGCCCGGACTTGCGTGGTATGCGTCACTCGTATGCCTCAATGTCCAGCACAACGTCGCCACGTCCGGGCCGTTCAGCGTCGAAGTCTTCGGGCGGCATGCCGAACCGCTCAAGGAGGCGCTGGTAGTCGCGCCGGTAGAGGAGCTTGACGTTTATCTCAGGATAGAGGGCACGCAGGAGGCGCAGCTTGCGGTTCTTGCGCCGCACAAGCGCCTGCCGCATGGTGGTTAGCTCTATATACAGGTCGTACTCGGTCAGGTAGAAGTCGGGGCTGAACATTTCGGTGGGGCGGCCGTCGCGCCACTGCAAAGGAAACTGGTTCGGCTCGTACTGCCAATCTATACCGTAGTACGTGAGGAGGCGCGCAAACTCGGCCTCGCTCGCGTGGTGAAACTCTATCCCCTGGAACGTGACCAGCCCATTGTTGGAGGTAGACTCCTCCCCTGTCGTGCTGCCTGGGTCGTTGAGAGAAGAGGGTGCCGAAGGGGGGAGAGTGTTATCCTGGGTATTTGCGAGGGGGAGGGGAATGGCCGGAGGGCTGAGTGTTTCCGGGGGGTGGGTGTCTTGGCGGCGGGACAGAGGTGGGTTCTCCTGTTGGGGGAGATGTTGGGGGCCAACCGATTGTCCCGGCCCTTTTTTGCCTGTTTTCGGCGGCCTCTTGACTTTCTCCCGCGCTGGAGTATCCGCATCAAGAGGCGGCGAATGACGTGCTAGCATCAAATACCGCCCTGTACCCTTCTAACTGCTACGTATGGTCACTCCGTCGTGTTTTTCAGCGTCTGCCCTTGTGCTGTTGTTACGATTATAACAAGGAGACATAATACGCACAAGTGGCTTTTCCACACCTTTTGTTCGCATACAAGGCATTTCGCGTGCCAATCTCGGCAGGCGCTTATACCCACTTGGCTAAGAAGAAAGCTCCCCAAATATTGACCGCTACGCTTGCAAGAATTAGAAGGCGCACGAGCGGCGATATTGTTTTAGGAAAGCTCAAGGCGGCGAGCAATAGCAAGAAAGGCATGAAGTCGAGCGCATAGCGGTATCCAAATTGCACCCACCCGACCCCATAATAGGTGAGTAGCGGCACGAGGACGCATAGCACGGCCAGCCAGCAAGCCTGCACGATAGGCTCCCTGAGTTTGGATCGGAAGGCGTATAGCAAGGCCGGTGACGTAAAGAATATACCCATGCCCCAGGGGGAGGGCTGGACATAGGGGAACTGCAAGACGGGCGCATCTTGCGATGGGTATGGTAGCGGCCCCTGTAACAGGAGCATAAAGACGTTCTTCGGTATGTGTGCGAGGCTGAAAAGGCCCTGTTGAATTGCCCCCCTGAGCACCGGGTCGGTCAACACAGCATTGCCATAACCACTATCTAAAGGGTTGCCGAAGCGCAGATAGTTGTAGATAAGTAGCAGAGCAAGAGGTCCCGCCAGCCCCGCCAGTAGCAGCCCATATCGAGCTACAGCGTGGGGCTTACGCTTAACAGGGCCTTGATGGGCGGTACCATCTCCTGGGACCGCGGACTCGCGCCAGAGCAGCCAGAGGAAAAAGGGCAGCGTAAACAGCGCGGTGAACCGGGTCATTCCGGCGAGTCCCAGGAAGAGGCCGATCAGTAGAGGGCGTTTCTTGCCCAGGGCCTCGGAGATAGCGAGCAACAGGCACGTCACCACGAGAATATGTGCTAAATATGTGCTTGCGACCACCACCGATATACCATAGTAAACCGTGCCGCCGAAGAAGAGCAGTAAAGCCCACTTCCGGCGGTCACCTAACACACCCGCCTGTTGTAAGACCCTGGCGAATAATATCACGTTGAGAAGCGTAAAGAGGTGGCCCACCCAGGCCAAGTCGCGCGTCCCTGCAAGGTCCATCAAGGGCGCGAAAGGCATGAGCAAAGCGGCGGGCAGAGGGCCGAAGGGCAGGTACTTGTGGCCCTGCCGGTTCACAAAATCAGGATAGCCCGGCGGGAGATCGTCAACCCAAAGCTCTCCACGTAGAAAATGCTCGGCCAGGTACAGGTAATGGTCTCCATGTACGACAGGGATAAATAATGGGCGAAGGAGCATCAGCGATATGAGCGCGCACACAGCCAGCACGAAAGCCAAGTGCCAGGGGCGGCTCTCCATCGAGGCCGAAGCAACCTGATTTGTAGCAGCCCCACTTGCGCGTGGAACGCTCAACGAGATTGTTTCAGGTTTGAGTGCCATATAACCGTTGACCTCCAATATCTAACCCCTGATCCCTGACTCCTATTGTGCTAACTGACGAATATCCAATTGGCCCATAGGCCAGACAGGCACAGGAATAGCGCGAACGAAGTGTAGGCAACGATCCTGAAGACGCGCTTGTTGGGCGTGACCAGGGCGAGAAATATGAACACGGGGAAGATTATCAGCATGCGGCGAGGCATGTTTACTTCCGGGCGGTACTCGTAGGTCCACATGTATATGCAGAGGTTGGTCAGGCAGATTACCAGCGCGTAGAGGGTAAGAGTGGTGGAGCGCATCTTCAAGGTCACCCCGGCCACCAGGGCGATCATGAGCAGTGTGAAGCCTATATCCATCAGGTTGTAGGGCAACAGGGGGTTGTCGGGGCCGATAGCCTGCAAAGCGTAAAGCAGGGGCAGGCCGGGGAAGGTCATCCTCTGGCTGCCGCCCACGTCGGCCACGTCCGCGATGGGCGCGGAGATGTAGAGGTAGCGGTAGAGCGTGTAGGCGAGAGCGGCAAGGGGGCAGAGGAGCAACCATGCCCACTGCGGCCTCTTGATGTACGACCATAAACCCTGACCGCGTTGCTGTTGCCAGTAGATAAACGCGAGTGGCAGCAGCAGGAAGATGCCCGGCTGTTTGGTAAGGGCGGCGGCACCGGCCAGGATGCCCGCGAGCCACCACTGGTGCCTGCGGGCATGGTAGAGCGAGGCCACCATGAACGCGAGGAGAGGGGCTTCCGTGTAGCCCATGAAGAGGTAAAAGGAGGCCGGAAATATCGCGCTGAGTATGACCGCCCGCCTCGCCACGTCCGCGCCGAACTCCGGCTCGACAAGGCGGTAGAGGTACCAGAAGAAGATGAGAGCGCACACGTTGGCAATCAGCATCGCGGCGAGCAGCGAGTCGCCCAGCAAGAGGGGAGTTGCCAGCTTGATTAGGATAGGGTAAGCGGGGAAGTAGGCGGGCAGCCAGGCTGGGTCGGCCTCGTACCCCTGCTCGGCGATGGTAATGTAATGGCGAGTATCGTAGATGTTCCAGACGCCGACGGAGTAGCCGTACAGGTCGTGGTTGGGCAATACCACGTCGGGGTAGTCTCTAAGGATGTGGGCGTGCGAGTCGGCGGGCGCGACGGCCATGATGAACGCACCCCAAAGGGAAAGGACGATCCGCACAGCCAGCCAGACAGCGAACGCCAGCTTCAGCCCATCCCGCGACGCGACGCTCTCGGATGCAACGGCAGCACCGGGCGACCCACTCTGCAGGGCACCCCAGGGCCGCGCCCAGCCAGCGCGTCTGGACGTTCCTCGTGCTATCGCCTCGCTGCTCTGTACGCTCATCACAAGGATTATAGGAGAAAGGGGCGCGAAAGGCAGCATTTCAGGGATACAAAATAGTCCTGTAACTCAGTTACATTGGTACTACAGCTTTCCGTAAGCGTTCAGATTTCCGGTAGGGGCGACCCGGTGGGTCGCCCTTGTTGGGGTGGCGTACCATGCATACTTGTCATCCTGACCAGGGCGACCCACCGGGTCGCCCCTACCGGGGATATTTCTTTACCTTCAATCTGAATAGTTACCGCTTTCCACCAGTTTGACCCTATCGCGAGCGAAGGCGTATAATCGGGATGCGGCGGGAGCGCCGTCTTTTGCGCTATTCAGCCGTATATTGAGAAGGCATGGAGGCCAGACGTGCAGGCTCTACAGAGGTTCGAGGGGTTCGTCGAGAGGTTGATGGAGGGGTCGTTCGCGCGCCTCTTCCGCAGCCCTATCCAGCCCGCCGAGATCGCCAAGCGGCTGGAGCGCGAGATGGAAGCCCACCCTACCATCAGCGTGGGGCGCACCTACGTGCCTAACCACTACGAGGTCACGCTGCACCCGGAGGACTTCGCGTCGTTCGAGCCGTTCCGCCATTCGCTTGAGCATAATATGGCCGAGTTCATATCCGACCTAGCGGCGGAGCGCGGCTATTCGCTGGTGTCGCGGCCCAGGGTGCTCTTGCAGGAGGGCGACGACGTGCCCCGGCGCGGCATTGAGGTTACGGCGCAACTCAGCGACGCGCCCGCGGTGTCCGCCATGTCGAATGCAAGCCACAGCAGCCCGACAGTCAGGACGGAAGACCCACCCCTCACCCGCACTCACGCCATGCCGCAGGTGGCGCTCCCACGCCGCCAGCAACCCGGTCCCGCGATGAGGCCCGCCGTCGCGCCTCCACCCGCTATCCTACAGCCATTGGCGGGCGATATGGCCGACAGGGACTTCCAGATCAGCAAGACGCTCCTTTCCATTGGAAGGGGCCTCGACAACGACCTTGTGATAGACGACCCTCGCGTATCGCGCCACCACGCCCAGATCACCTTCCGGCATGGCCACTACCTGCTGCGCGACCTGCGCTCCACAAACGGCACCTTCGTCAACAACCAGCCGGTAGAGGCAGTAGTGCTCGCTTCGGGCGACATGGTCTCCATCGGCGGGTTCGAGATGCTGTTCACTCAAGAATAGCGAAACGGATTTGGAATTTCGGATTTCGAATTGCGAATTTAGGTAGCAGCCTCGACAAATTCGAAATCCGAAATTCCAAATTCGAAATCGGTAATTATGCCTAATCTACAGACTCTGCCATTCGACATCTTTATCCTGGCCTTACGCATCGCGTTTATCGCGCTTATTTACCTTTTTCTATTTATGGTGATGCGTGTGATCGTGCGCGACCTGCGGCAAGTCGCGCCGGTTGAGGCTTCGCAGCCGAGGTCCCGCTATGGGAAACTCGTGGTGGTGGAGTCGGGGCGCAGCCATCTCGCGCCGGGGTTGGTATACACCTTGCAAGCGGTAACATCGCTGGGGCGCAAGGCAAGCAACACGATCGTCCTGGACGACGATTTTGTGTCCGCCGAGCACACCCTGATAAGCTGGCGCGACGGGCGGGCCTGGCTCGAAGACGTAGCCTCCACCAACGGCACCTACCTGAACGACGCCGAAGTTACGCGCCCCGCACCCCTGTCCGAGGGAGACATCATCGGTGTAGGCGGCGTGCGGTTGAAATGGACCGAAAACTAAAGGATTTTAGATTTTGGATTTTAGATTTTGGTTTCGAGGTTAGCTTTTTGCTCTCGCAATCTAAAACCCAAAATCTAAAGTTGAATTGGGGGAGATATGGAGAACCCTGTAGGGAGAAACGATTGGGCGGAAGGGGAGGATAAGGAGGCTGCGCCGAGGTGGCCGCAGCGCCCTTCTCGGCCACAGCCTGCTAACGTGCGTCCACGGCTCGACCCGCCGGAGAGCGGCAGGGCGCGCGCCCAGAGTGGCAACGCCGGGAGAGAGGGTAACGCGGAGGGCGCACGTGTCTCCTCGTCCAAGTGGACCTCGCACCCAACTTCGGGCCGCAGATCTGACGCGCAGGATGACCCCAAGGATACGCGCGTGCTGCCTGTCGTGGACCCTTCACGGTTCGATAGTGGTAGAGCGGCTCCTGCGTCTCGCCCGCAGCCCCAGGCAAGCCCCAGATCTCAACCTCGAAAGCGAGATTATTATGCTGAACCGGCGCAACCACAGCCGCGCCAGGCGGGTGGGTGGGAGTATGAGGGGGAAGAGCAGGGTTATGACGAGTACGACCAGTACGGTGAGTTAGAGCGCACGCAGCAATACCCCGCGCAACAGAGAATCGCCCACCGCGCACAGGCCGCCATTCCGAAGGAGCGCGCCAGGGGCAAGGCAACCCGCCGCACGGAAGACTATGACAGCAGCCGCTACCTCTCGATAGACGTGGACGTGACGGGTGTGCCCAGGAAGCGTGGGCCGTGGTGGATATTATGGACGCTCTTAGGCGTGCTGGCTATAGCCTTGATTGGTGCGATTGCCTTTGGTCTGGCGTGGCAGGGGCAGTATGCGGGCAAGATATACGCGGGCGTGTCGGTGTACGATATTGACCTGGCGGGTAAGACGCCGGACGAGGCGAAAGAGCTTCTGAGCGACAAGGTGCAGGCTTTCATGGCGCAGCCCGTAGTGCTCAAGTGGAACGGCAAGGAATGGCGGCCCAGCGCCGAGCAGGCAGGCATCAGCATAGACGTAGACGCGACGGTCAACGAGGCGTTCCAGTTGGGGAGGGGGTCGGACACGTTCGGCAACGTGTCGCAGCAGTGGTTCGCCTCGCAGTCGGGGCATAATATACCACTCACGGTGCAGTTCAGCGAGCCTGCCCTGCACACTTACTTGGCGACCATTGCGAAGGAGGAGATAGACCAGGAGCTATTTGAGGGCGACGTGCGCTTGAACGGGCCGGAAGTGGTCGCCCTGCCCGGCAAAGAGGGGCGCGCCTTGCGAGTGTATGACGCGATAGCAGCAGTGCGCGAGGGCGTGGCTAAGCTGGAGCCGGTAACGGTGGACCTGCCTGTGGAAGTGACGAAGCCTACGGTGTCGGCGGAGGAAGTTGGCGAGATAGAGAAGCTGCTCGCGGTGCGTATCAGCAGCCCTATCACGGCCACCGCGATGGGAAAGGTCTTCACCCTGGACAAAGACGCCCTCATGCGCTTCACCACGATAGAGCGCAACCCGGACCGCACGGCGCAACGGCACATCGAATTGGGTTGGAAGGATAACGAGCTTAAGATAGTGGGCGAGAAGTGGGCGAAAGAAGCCACGCGCCCGCCCCAGAATGCGCGGTTCGGGTGGAACGGCGGCGCGGTGAGCATACTGACCGAGTCGATTGACGGGTTCGACACCGATACCGCCACCGTAGTGAATTCTATCAAGGAACATTCCGCCGGGCCGGAGAAGCGCGAATATGAGCTACCCGGCAAGGTAATCACGCCTACCGTGTCGAGCAAGGACCTGGGCGCGCTTGGCATCAAGGAGCTAATCGGCACGGGCAAGTCCACCTTCAAGGGTTCATCGCGGGAGCGGGCTATCAACATACAGGTGGCAGCCAACCTGCTCAACGGCGCGGTAGTGCCGCCTGGGGGCACTTTCTCATTTCTTGACGTGATGGGCGGCATAGACGAGACGCACGGCTTTGTTGAAGGGTACGTTATCGCGGCGGAGAGGACCCAGCGTGGCGTAGGTGGGGGCGTATGCCAGGTATCCACAACGGCCTTCCGAGCGGCTTTCTGGAGCGGGGTGGAGATTACGGAGCGCAACCAGCACTCCTACCGCGTGGGGTGGTACGAGGCGGACGGCGAGCCTGTGGGCTTTGACGCGGCGGTGTTCGACCCAGGCGTGGATTTGAAGTTCCTCAACAACACGCCGGGATACATATTGGTGGAGGCAACCGTCGGGGATGAAACACTTATCGTGAATATGTACGGCACGAAGATGCCGGGCGAAGTAAAGCTGGAAGGTCCGGCCATCAGCAACCGCGTTCCGCCGCCATCTGACGTGTACGAGGTAGACCCGCGCCTTGAGCAAGGAACTAAGAAGCAGGTCGAGACGGCGCGTGCAGGCCTTACCACCGTTATCACGCGGCGCATAGTGGTTCCGGGGCAACCTGACAGGGTAGACCAGTACCACAGCACCTACAAGGCGTGGCCCAACTGGTACATAGTAGCTTCCGCGTCGCAGATACCGGGTGGGGGTGGCGCGGCACCAAAGCCAACGCCTAATCCGTAGGGGTCAGGGGTTAGGGATCAGGGGTTAGGGATCAGGGGTTAGGGATCAGGGGTTAGGGATCAGGGATCAGGTGATGGGTATTACGTGTTAGAGGCATTATGGCCTTAGATGGGCAAATGGCATCAGGCTCTTGCCCCTAATCCCTGGCCCCTGACCCCTATTTCAAGTAAAGGATGGAGTATGTTGCATATTACTAACGGGGAATCGGCGGGGGAGAGGATCAGGCAGGCGGGGGTGCCTGGGGATGTGGTGGCGTGGAACGACGTGCTGCATGAGGGGCCTATTCCCGCCGGGTTGACGCTCGACAGGATGAGTGACGTGCGGGCGCGGTTTATAGCGGATGCGGGGTGGGGCAGCTATGAGAAGGTGCGGGCCGATTTCGCCAGGCGGGATGATGCGCTGGCGCGGTTTGGCGAGCATGATGAGGTCGTGCTCTGGTTCGAGCACGACCTGTACGACCAGTTACAGCTTATCCAGATATTGGACTGGTTTTCCAGGCGCGACCTCGGCAAGACTACCATCAGTATGATCTGCATAGGCAGCCACCCCGAACTCCCTGACTTTCGGGGCCTCGGCGAGCTAAGCTCTACCCAACTGGCTCAACTCTTCCCCACGCGGCATACGGTGTCGGCTGAAGAGCTGGCGGTGGGTGGGAGGGCATGGCGGGCCTATCGTGCTTCCGACCCGTCGGCTCTAGAAAAGCTGCTTGACGGCGGTACGGAAGCATTGCCGTTCCTTCGAGGCGCGTTGCTCAGGCACTTCGAGCAGTACCCCTCGACCTATAACGGCCTTTCCCGCACCGAGCGGCAGGTGCTTGAGGTGGTCGCTTCAGGCGTTCATAGTCCCGTCGAGATATTCCTGGCCGCACAGGCAAAGGAAGGAAACGCGTTCATGGGTGATACTACGCTGTGGTCGCACGTCCGCAGCATGTGTCAGGGCAATAATCCCCTGCTCAGCCTTGCCGGTGGCGGCACGTTCCGCATGCCCTGGGAATGTATGGATAACAGGAAGTTCCTGGGGCAAGAGGTTATGCTGACCGAGCAGGGCCGCGCGATTGCCGAGGGTAAGGCGGATTGGGTGACGCTCAACAGCATAGACAGGTGGCTGGGCGGGGTGCATCTACAGGGCGCTGAGGCCGCGTGGAGGTGGGATAATGGGGAGAAGAGGCTAGTTTCGATGAGCGCGGCTTAGTTTGGAAAGCGGAAAACCGTGCCAACATTACGCATTTTACCGTATTCCACAAAAGAACCCTTGCAAAGTAAACGCGTTATAATAGTGTGGAATCTATACCCATTCTACACTCGTGCTGATACACCGTAGTAACAACATGACCCATAGGAGGAGAAAGTTGAACAAGCAAAAGCTCTTTTCCATCGGAGGAGCTGCGGCTATCCTGGTAACAATGCTCCCGGCCGGGCTGCCGCAGAGCACAAGCTTCGCGGCTCAAGCTCCACCGAACGTGCCGCCCGATACGAGCGCATTCAAGGCGGTGTGGGACCGTACCGACTCCCTGGTGGCTACCAGCCGAGTGAAGCGTTCCTGGTTCTGGGGGCCGCAGGAGTACTGGACCACCCGCGAGCTATACGTGGACGATCCCACCGGCACCGAGAGCCGCCTTGTCCAATACTGGGACAAGGCACGCATGGAGATAAACAACCCCAACGGCAACAAGAGCGACCCTTTCTACATCACGAATGGCCTCCTGACGGTGGAGCTTATCTCCGGCAAGATGCAGATAGGCAATAACACCTTCGAGGACCGCAAGCCAGCCAACGTCAACGTGGCGGGCGACTTTGACGACCCTAACGCGCCTACTTACGCATCGTTCGTGGGCAAGGCCAACGCGGGCGGCGACAGGCCCGACCCTAGCAAGATGGGCGAGAAGGTCATAACTACCATCGCCAGGGACGGCACGGTGGGCAACGACCCGGCGAAGGCCAACGTGCCGGGCGTAGAGGTGGCCTACTACGACGAAGTCACCAAGCACAACATACCGAAAGCCATGTGGGACTTCCTGAACGCCACCGACCAGGTGAAGAAGGGCGACCAGATAGTGAGCGAGCCGCTCTCTTCCCCCTGGTTCTATGGCACGGGCCGCCCTATCTCGGACGCCTACTGGGCCAAGATAAAGATAGCAGGCAAGCCAGCCGATACGCTCATCCAGGCGTTCGAGCGCCGCGTGCTCACCTATACGCCCTCTAACCCGGTAGGCTTCCAGGTGGAAATGGGTAATATCGGCGCGCATTACCGCGATTGGCGCTACCTCAGCCCCGGCAAGATGAACCCCGACTTCCCCCTCAAGAGGAAGCACATAGACTACGGCTTCAACGTACAGCTTTATTACACCGATAAGGACAGGGTACACCAGAAGTCCCGCGAGGCAGGCTTCAACTGGGCGCGGCAGCAGGTGTCGTGGGCCGACATCCAGGGTGTGAACCGCTTCTACGCGTGGGGCGAGCTTGACGCGGTAGTGGAATCGGCGATACGCAACAAGCAGAAGATAATGCTCTCCATAGCAAAGTCGCCCAAGTGGGCCTCGCCCAAGACCAACTTCGGCATGCCCGACAACCCGCACGACCTGGGCAACTTTATGTACATGCTGGCGCGGCGCTACAAGGGCAAGGTGCTGGCATACGAGATCTGGAACGAGCAAAACCTTCAGGGCGAGTCGGGCGGCCCGGTCAACGTGGCGCAGTACATCGAATTGCTCAAGTACGGCTACAGCGGGGTCAAGTACGCCGATCCGACCGCGGCGGTGCTCTTCGGTGGCCTCACCCCCACCGGTAGGACTGATCCAAACGTCGCAATAGATGATGTCAAGTATCTGGAGCAGGCCTACGCCTATCAGGGCGGCATCATGAAGAGCTACTTCGACGTGCTGGCCGCTCACCCCGGCTCCAACAACAACACGCCCGACCAGCTATGGCCCGACCAGCCGGGCGACGGGCATTGCCCACCCAAGTACGCAAGCAATGAAGGGAATTGTTGGCGCGATCACCCTTCCTTCTATTTCAGGCGCATCGAGCAGCAGTATGCCGTGATGAACGCAAACGGCGACGGCAACAAGCAGATGTGGCTGACGGAGTTCGGCTGGAGCACCTACAACACGGCTCCTAATTATGAATACGGCCAGCTTATCAGCCCGGAGCTTCAAGGTCAGTACCTGGTGCGCGCCCTTGAGAAAGGGAAGAATGATTACCCCTGGATGGGCGTGATGTTCATCTGGAACCTCAACTTCTCCACGCTTGGGCTGCCACCGGAGGACGAAAAGGTGCCCTGGGCGGTAATCAACCCCGACTTCAGCAACCGGCCCGCCTTTACAATGTTGAAGAACATGCCCAAGTGAGATTAATCCGACATTACAGGTAATAGCGTTATATAGGGGATAGGGCAACTCAGATGAGTTATTCTATCCCCTTTTATGTCCAGAATAGTGGGTTTTAGCGCTTTGCTCTTTACCCTGTGCCCTAAGTTCAGGCGATCAGTGGACAAGAGCTAATTTGCGTATTGGGGTCGTAAGAGTTAGGAGTAAGGGTGTAGGAGTGAGATTTATCGCGTATTCGTGTGGGTGGCAAACTGACAGAGAGCACGATCTCACGCAAGGCGTAATAAATCTCGCCCCTACGAATGTTTTCTTACGGGTAGTAGGACACTTGACGAGAAACCGGAAATAGTGGATACTGGTGAAAATAACCAATTCCTTTGGCGATTCGAGGTTCGGTGTTGCAATTTGCGGGTTTTATGGTAGAATAATATCTAAGTCCAGTTTCATCACCTTAAAACCTCTTGCCTCACTGGAAATGTAGCCGCGCACCAATCCTACTTGTCTTTGATACTATCTCTAAACTAACAACGACCCCTGAGGCTAGACGATAACTATCTGACAGGAAGGGCGAAGTGCAAAAGGAATCTACTATACTATGAATAAGAGGAAACCAATGATAACAACACTAACGGCGCGTATTCTTGGACAGCGCGTAAGGCAGTTACGCACCCGGCGGGGTCTGACGCAACAGGACTTGGCGGGCGACGATTATTCCAAGTCGTACATATCCGCTATAGAGCAGGGCAAGACGCGCCCGTCGCTGGAAGCCCTGCAAAGGATTGCGGCCCGGCTTGAGGTGCCCGCGGGCACGTTGCTCGACCCGGAGGCCCAGGGTTTTGCCCCCTTTGACGCCGAGGCGTTGCCGCGCCGGGTGCGCCGCCGGAGAGGCGGCAAGAATGGCATGGGTGCTCTCGACCCGGTACAGATAGACATCAAGCTGGCGGAAGCCGAGATCATGGCGCTGACGGGCCGTGCCGCCCACGCACTGCAAATAGTGCGCCCCCTCATCCCGGAGGAGACAGGGACCACCACCAAGCAACAGCGACCGCTAGAATTGTCGCAGGTGCAGCGCATCTACTACCTGGCGGCTCTGGCGGCGGTGCGCAGCGGCGACTCCACCGAGGCGCTTGGCTACTTGCAGAAGGGCATGCAGATCGCGCAGCGCACCGGCGATAACGAAGGGCTGGAGCGTATGCGCAACCTGCTGGGTACAGCCCATTATCAGGCAGATCAGCCCTTAAGTGCTTTAGAGCAGCATGGGAATTGCATGGAGGCGATCAAAGCCAACCGCGTGCGCGACCCGAACTTCAAGCTGCTGGTGTACAGCAACATAGCCAAGGACTACGCCGCGTTGCACGACAACGAGCGGGCCTCCGAGACTTACAAGGCGGCACTCGACCTGTTGAACGAGATAAACAGCATCGAGCGGCAGGGGCGAATATTCTGGGACATGTCAACGCTTTACGCCGGGCAGCTTGAATGGTCGCTTGCCAGGTTCAACGCGGTGAAGGCGCTCAGCGTATACGAGGCGTTGGACAACATGCAGATGGTGGCTCGCCTGGGGATGAAGTATGGCGACATACTGGTTGAGATGGGCGACCTGGACGGGGCCGAGGGCTACCTGACGCGCAGCCTGGAGCTTGCCGAGAGCCTCAACAGTAGCGGCGATAAGGCCGTTGCCCTGGCAGACCTGGCGCTGCTGTCGATGAAGCGTGGGGACCTTGAGGCCGCCGAAGCCCGAGCGCAGCAGGCGGTGGAGATAAGCCGGGAAAACGCGCAGTCTAACCAGGGCAAGCAAAATGGCGGCAAAGGCGCGGCCGGCAAGCAGCAAGTACAAACGCAGTTGTCAGGGCCAGGTCAGAGCCAGAGCAGCACCGATGCACCGAAGGTGCTCGCGAAGGCGCTGGCGGTGGCGGGCGAGATAGCTACGCAGCGCGGCGACACCGGGAAGGCGGACAAGCTGTTCGATGAGGCGATTGGCATCATCGAGTCGGCAGAGGCCGCCGAGGTGTCCAGCGACATCTACCAGCGATACGCACACGTACTCGCGGGCAGGGGCCAGCACGAGCAGGCGTCTCGCTACTTCGAGCGAGCGTATAAAGTCGTAACCAAGCGGAAGTAGGCTCCGGCAGCCCACACCCCAGTTGGGAATTAAGAAGATGAATAAGAAAGCCTGATGCGTTACATCGGGCTTTCTTTTTCGTTTGGTTTAAAGTAGAAACGTCCAGGGCGTAACGACAAGAATTACGCTGTCGCTGGTTCAGCGTAAAAGGCGGGACCTGATTTGCTTATTCGCATTTTAGGTATCATAGCTCTTGCTTTTACCGCGCTGCTCGTGGGGTGCGGGTCGCAATCGCCTATGGAAAAGCTTAGGGCAGAGTTGCAAAGCGTGAAGTCTAACGCGGCTACCGCCCATATGGTGGCGGATGCCTGGGCGCATGGCAACGTGCCTGCGGCATACGCGAAGAACTCCCTGCAATCGGCAGAAGGGGAACTCAAGAGCGCGGTGGAAGCGTTGGTGGAATTGCCGGAGGCCCAAAAGCCTGAGGATGACGGCACGACTTTACAGGATCACCTGCAACGCATCGAAAAGAGCGTAGAGGATATAGCTGCGGCGGCTGAGAAGGAAGATAGGGCGGCGGTAGCAGGGCAGGTCGAGAAGCTATCGGCAGAGGAAGAGGCGTTAGACAGGATAGCCAGGCGGCTGGGTGCGGACGAATGAAGAGGATACTCGAAGTCGCGCTCGGTATCGTGACCAGCATCGGGGGCTTCCTGGATGTTGGGGCCATCGCGACGTCCGCGCAGGCGGGAGCGGCCTTCGGGTTCCAACTTATCTGGGCTATCGTGCTGGGCACTATATGCGTGATATTCCTCGTCGAGATGTCGGGGCGGCTGTCGGCGGTGAGCAAGCATACCCTGGCCGACGCGGTGCGCGAGAGGTTCGGGTTCAGGTTCCACTTCATCCAGTATGTAGTGGAGATCGCGATTGACTTCCTGGTGCTGGCGGCTGAGATAGGTGGGGTATCAATCGCCTTGCAGCTTGTGACGGGGGTGAGCTTCCAGTGGTGGGCGCTCCCGGTGGCATTCGCGCTGTGGCTCCTGCTCTGGAAAGGGAACTTTGGCATCATAGAGAACGGGGTCGCGCTGCTTGGCCTGGTTACGCTGGTATTCGTGGTCGCCGTCTTTACGCTGGGTGCGCCGTTCGGTGAGATGGCGGCGGGGCTGCTGCCGACGCTCGCCCGGCACGACACGGCGCACTACCTGTTCATAGCGGTGAGTATACTGGGTGCGCTGATAAGCCCTTATCTCTTTTTCTTCTACTCGTCGGGCGCGGTCGAGGATAAGTGGGACGAGAGCTACGTGGGAGTCAACCGCGCTGTGGCGAGCCTGGGCATGGGATTTGGAAGCATCGTGTCGCTCTCGGTGCTTGTGGTAGCCGCGCTCACGCTCTTCCCAAAGGGGATATCGGTGGACAGCTACGACCAGGTGGCGCTGACGCTGGTAGAGCCGTTTGGCTTCCTGGGCTTCGTCCTGTTCGCCGCATCGCTGGGTATAACATGCTTCGGTGCATCGCTGGAGGTGGGCCTGGACCAGGCTTATATCACGGCGCAGGCGTTTGGGTGGAACTGGGGTGAGAGCCAGAAGCCGAAGAAGGAAGCGCGGTTCAGCCTCACATACACGGTGATGATATTTTTGTCGGCGTTGCTCATGGTGGCGGGGATTGACCCTTTGCAATTGACGCTATTCACGATGGCGCTCACGGCGGCGATCCTGCCCCTGGTTATCGTGCCGTTTCTCGTGCTGATGAACGACGAGCGTTACATGGGCAAGCATCGCAACGGGTGGGTCAGCAATACGGTGGTGGTATTCGTAATCGGCCTGGCCTTCGTGCTGGCGGTGGTGGCGATACCGCTGGAAATCATAGGTGGGGGTTGAATGGAACGGGATATTGTCAAAGATGTGCTGGACAACCAGATAATTGACCGCCACAAGCAGAAAATGGGCAAGGTAGACGGGATAATCATGGAGTTGCGGGAGGGGAAGCCACCCCGCCTGGCGTACATCGAGGTGGGCGGGACGGTGTTGGCGAGTCGGCTGCACCCCAGGCTGGGCGAGTGGGCGGAGAAGCTGGCGAGGAAGTTCGGGGAGGGTGGTATGCCCTATCGCATCGCGTATGCGAAGATAAAAGACGTTGGCATAGACGTAGAGTTAGACGAGGAGCTTGAAAAGACTTCGATTGGGGCTTTGGAACGGTGGCTCAGCAAGAATGTGATCGGGCGTATTCCGGGGAGCGGCTGATGGCAACCCATGAAGTACATATAGAGATGCTGCTGAGCAAGCGCGTGCTGGACAAAGAGGGCAAACCGGCAGGGCGGATAGAGGAGGTGCGCGCAGAGGAGCAGGGCGGGGAGTGGGTGGTGAAGGAGTACCACATTGGGCCTGCCGCGCTGTTTGAGAGGTTGTCTGCTATGTCGCTGGGGAGCGCGGTGGCAAGCTTGCTCGGTGGGAAAGGTAATGGTGGGTACAAGGTGCCCTGGGACAAGATGGATTTGTCCGACCCGGAGAAGCCGAGGCTGACTTGCTCGCGGGAGGAGTTAGAGAAGCTCAGGTAGAGCGTTTCGACCCGACCAATTCCATGCTCACGTCCCACAAATGCTTCTGCACAGCTTCATCGTGGGAGTAGGCGCTAGAACGGATTGTCTTGGTGCCTTTGAAGAACTTGCCTGTGACTCCTAACACCTCCGCAGATGTAGCCAGGTGAAGGAGACTTACCGAGCCTCGCTCAGGAGTTGTAGAGAAGAGGCGCGTCAGCCAGCGTATAGGAGCAGGCGCTTCGCTCATCAGGTTTGACTTCATCAGGCCAGGGTGCAATGCGTTGACAGTTACACCAGTCCCTGCCAGTCGCCGCGCTAGTTCATAGGTGAAGAGCAGGTTGCACATCTTGGACGCCCCAAAGGCAGATAGCGCGCTGAATTTCTGCTCGCCTTGCAGGTCATCGAAATCGAGTTTGCTCGTAGAGGGGGCAGTGACGTTGATAACGCGTGCCTGGGGGCCGGCCTTTAACTCATCCAGGAGAAGGTTAGTGAAGAGGAAATGCCCCAGGTGGTTGGTAGCGAACATGGTCTCCAGCCCGTCTGGGGTCGTGGTGCGCTTGCCTTTGAAAACTGAGGCATTATTGATAAGCACATCAAGCCGGGCATGCTCGGCTTTGAAACTCGCGGCCATTTGCCTCACGGATTGCTGAGAGGCCAGGTCCAGAGGCATAAGTGCAACATCGCTATTGCCGGAAGCGGATTCAATCTCAGCGCGGTCTGCTTCGCCACGTCCTACGTCACGGCAGGCCATAACCACGTGGGCACCGAGGCGTGCCAAACCCAGGGCGGTTGCCTTGCCAAGCCCACCGCTTGCGCCTGTGATGAGGCAGACGCGACCTGCTATGTTATCTAACTTATTTATGGGAGACCACCATCGTGCCTATGGGTGCCCATTCGTATATCCACTTGGCGACGTCTACGGGGAGGTTGACGCAGCCGTGGCTCATGGGCTGGCCGAAGTTGTTGTGCCAGAACGCGCCGTGCAGGGCGTAGCCTGAGTAGAAGTAGAGGGTGTAGGGGACGTTGGGGATGTAGTAGTAGTCGGGGGTGCCCTGGCCGCCCTCCATCTTGGTGGAGCGGTACTTGGCGTAGACGCGGTAGGTGCCTTCGACGGTGGGGTGCTTGTAGGTGCCGGAACTCATGCGGGAGGAGTAGACAGGCACCTGGCCTTCGTAGGCGGTCATTAGCTGCGCGCTGATGTTGACATCTACCCACTTGGGGCCGTGCTTGCCCATAGGCACGCTCGGCTGGGGCGCGGCGGTCTTGGCGGGCGGGGCGTTGGACTGGTCGTTGCCCTTTACGATAGTGAGCACCTGGCCCACGTAGAGCAGGTTGCCGTCGTCGAGGTTGTTCAGTTCCAGCAGGGCGGGGACGGTTGTGTTGAACTTGGCGGCTATGGAGGAGAGGTTATCACCTGCCTGCACGGTGTATTGTACGGGCTTGCCGGGAGTGGCGTTCGCGGGGGCGGCCACGGGCTGGGGTGTGGTCGTGGGCACGGCTGCGGGGGGTTTGGCCGTAGATGTGGGGGGCTGGGGCGTGTCGGTGGCAGGTGGCCTGGGCGTGGAGGTGGGGGCGGCGGGCGGCTTGGGCTGCTCGCCCGGTTTGGGTATGCGTAGTACCTGGCCGATATAGAGCAGGCTGCTGGGCGAGATGCCGTTAGCGGCGGCGAGGGCTTCCCTTGTCACGCCGAAGCGGGAGGCCAGGGTGATGAGATTATCGCCCGCCTGGACGGTATAAGTGTCGGGGTTGGCCTGCGGTGGGGCGCTGGTAGGTTGGGAGGGCGGCGCGTCGTTGGGTGCGACGATGCTGAGGACCTGGCCCGTGTAGATGGTGGTGGAAGTGAGGTTGTTGGCGCGCATGAGGGCGTCGGTCGTGGTGCCGAAGCGCAGGGCGATGCCACTGAGGGTGTCGCCGGGCTGGACTGTGTATTGGCCCGATGCCGGGATGGGCTGGCCGGCGGGGGCGGACGCGGGGCTAGAAGAGGGTATCCTGAGCACCTGGCCCACGTAGATGGTGCGTGAGGGGAGAGAGTTGGCGGTAACTATAGCGTCTATAGTGGTGTTGTAGCGGGCAGCGATGCCGGTGAGGCTGTCGCCTGACTGGACGGTGTAGTTGGTGTCGGCGTGGGCTACCCTTGTGACCAGACCGGCGGCGAGAAGCAGGGATACGAAGCCGATCAACACCCACCTGCCCGGCGCGCTCATGTGGGTGGCAGGTTTATTATTCACAAATGTCCTCCAGATTAGGGATAATGAGCGGTTATCCACATCCACGAGATTTTTTGGGTGCTCGCATCCATCATAGCATGTGTTGGATGCGCGTGCAATAGGTAATTATGTCTAGTTGTCTGCTTGGGGTAGTTTGATGGTAGGGAAGGAACGGGTTTCACCGCAAAGACGCGAAGGAACGCAAAGTTCGCAAAGGTTCTTGTTGTTTTGGTTTCTAACCGCCAAGACGCCAAGTTTTGGCTGTTTTGAACCGCAAAGGCACAAAGGGCACGAAGATAATAGAGATAAGGATAGGGTCTAGCGGGCAGGCGAATATACCTAGCGGCTCGGTGGGAGACGCTGCCCCTGGTTGTGCGCGACTGGCACACCTCTCGGTCCCAGGCCCCGGCTGCCTGTGCCGGTGTGAGGGCACGGACAGCCATTGGGACCTGGGCCGGTGATTAGCAGGGCCGAGTACCGAGTACCGAGTACCGAGTACCGAGTACCGAGTACCGAGTGCTGAGTGCTGAGTGCTGAGTGCTGAGTGCTGAGTGCTGAGTACTCAGTGGTGAGTTGTCAGCGTTCGGTAGTTGGTATGCGGCTCTGCTGTTGGAAGGCCGTTGTTAAGGGCGGTTGAGGAGGTTAGTCCTCTATACAGGGGCACCAGCTAGACCCTGAGACCTCCCGCCGCGTAACGGGAGGGATGAATGCATTCTCTATTAACTTAATCCCTTTTGGGTGGCAAAACGGGACATGTTTTGGTGGGGATTTTGAGAGAAGTTTTGCACAATTTGCTTGAGTGTGGAAGGGAGGGGATATTTGACACCCCCCTACGCATCACGTATAATGGCTGGAAATAAACTGGAATATTATGCCCTTAATGAGGGGCAAGAGGAGAGAGCGAGAGAAGGATGGTTAAGCGTACTTATCAGCCTAAGCGTATTCCGCGCAAGCGGGAGCATGGATTCCTGGCCCGCATGCGCAGTAAAGGTGGGCGTCGCGTGGTGAACGCACGCCGCGCCAAAGGGCGCTGGCGGCTCACTATCAGCGACCAACCCAAAGGCGTTAGCTAATTTTAGATTTTAGATTTTGGATTTTAGATTTGAAGTTTCGCGGGTAATCCAAAATCTAAAATCTAAAATCTAAAATGTGGAGACTTTACGGAGCAACGGGCAGTTTGAGCGGGTACGGCGGGTGGGGCGGACCTGGGCATCGGGGTTGGTGGTGCTGAACGCCGCGCCCAATGGTGAAGGTAGCGTCCGTTGCGGGTTTGTGGCAGGCAAGAAAGTGGGGGGCGCGGTGGAGCGCAACCGGGCCAGGCGTCTCATGAAGGAGGCGGTGCGACATAGGCTCTCCACGATCAAGCCGGGGTGGGACCTCGTCTGGATTGCTCGCGCAGGTATCATAGGCGTCAAGCTCGACGCGGTGAGCAATGCTGTGGACGATCTTCTACGGCGGAGCAAGTTGGCCCAGTATGGAGAGGTCGTAACGGACGGGGCGCAATCGCGTATAATAGATAGAAATAGGGTGGCACCCGCTACCCAAGACACAAGCGTACCGTCAAACTCTATGGAACCCAGGCCCGGCGCGGAAAGAGAATGAGAAGACCAGCTTTGTGGCTAATACGCCTTTACCAGCGCACTCTCGCTAAGGCCCTGCCACCCGATACCTGCCGCTTTTATCCCACTTGCTCGCACTATGGATATGAGGCTATAGAGAAGTATGGGCTATTCAAGGGGGGCGCGATGGCCGCGTGGCGGGTTATGCGCTGCAACCCCTGGAGCGCGGGTGGGTTTGACCCGGTGCCTCCCGTCCCACAGAAAAAGCACACATAAGATAAACGGAGATATGACTTGGATTTAATTACCACAATCTGGGACCCGTTTTGGCACCTACTACTCAATATCCTTGTGGCGATCAACTCGGTCGTCAATTTCCCCGCCGTCTCCATTATTATTTTCACGCTCTTCATGCGGCTTCTGACCGTGCCCCTGACGATGAAGGCGCTAAAATCCTCCCGGAACATGCAGGCCATCCAGCCGAAGATCAAGGAGATACAGAAGCAGTACGGCAAGGATAGGGCGAAGCAGCAAGAAGAGACGATGAAGCTCTACCAGGAGTACGGCATCAACCCGGCGGCGGGCTGCTTTCCGATGCTGGTGCAGCTTCCCATCTTTCTCGGCCTCTATAGCGCGTTGCAGTTCACTCTCCAGGCGTTCACGGGCGACGCGGCTCATATCGCGGCCCAGGAAGCTACCTTGCGGTCGGTGTTGTTCAACGACGCATGGGTGCCGTTTGCGAACTTTAGCTCCGGTTTCCTGTGGGTGCCCAACCTTGCCCAGCACGATCCGCTCTTCATTTGGCCCGTGCTGTCCGGTATCTTCCAGTTTGTACAGAGCCGCATGGCTATGCCCCACCGCGACCCCAACCAGCCTATGGACCCGCAGCAGAGGATGATGAATGGTATGATGCAGTTCATGCCGATCTATATCGTCTTTATCTCAGCGAACTTCGCGGCGGGTACCGTTATCTACTGGGCGTTCTCAAGCCTGTTCGGCGCGGTGCAGCAATATTTCATCACAGGCTTCGGCAGCCTGCCCGACCTTCCTGGGCTGGGCTTCCTCCCACGCAAACCGCTCGTGCCGCCCGCGCCGCCCGCCCGCCCGCTTGATGGGGCAGCGAAGAGCAAGGGTGGCGTGATGACGTGGATGATGTCGAAGGCACAGGAGGCCCAGGAAGCACAGAAGAAGGCCGCCGAGGATGGAGGAAGCAGCGCCGCCACCGCTGAAACCAAGCCGGAGACGCCACGCGAAACCAGGAGAGAGACTAAGCGAGAAACGAGACCGGAAATAAGGCGGGAGCCGGTACCGGAGGCCAAGACGGAGCCGGTTATAGCTACTACGGCGAACAATCGCTATAGCTACAGCAGTTCAAGCAAGAAGGCAGCGGCCCCTGCCCCCGCGCCAAAAGTGCGCCACTATGCCTCGGACGGCAATGGAGCGACAAGTACGAACGGGTCGAGCGGCAACGGCTTCGTAAGTAAGAACGGCGAAGGTGAAGTACCCGCACAATTGCCACGTAAGAAGCGGAACAAGCGGTAAGTCAAGTGCGGAGTGCGGAATGCAGAATGCGGAATAATTGATGGGTGATACCTATAGACATAGAACAGCATCGTCTATAGCCCGGTCATAACCTACAATCTTCCGCATTCCGCACTCCACATTCCGCACTAAGAGAGGGAGGAATAGAGGTTGCGACAGGTAGATATTCAGGCCCTCAGCGTTGAGGAGGCGGTCAGGTTAGCTCTAGAGCAGTTGGGGTGTACGCGGGACCAGGTGAAGGTGGAAGTGCTTGCCACCGATCCGGGTGGTGAAGAGGTCTTGGTGCGCGTAATCGCTCCCGACAGGCCAGGCTCTTCGGAGGAAGTGTCGCCCAGGGGCAAGCGGACGCTTGCTGATGCGGAGCGCAGGCCGGACCGGGCCTACAGGCCGCAACCGCCGCGTGACAGGGAGCGACCGGATAGACCTGACAGAGGGGATAGACCGGAGAGGTTTGATAGAGGAGAAAGGCCCGACAGGTCGGAGAGATACGTGGGTGGCGACGGCAACAGGTACAACAGGCAGGGTCCGCCGCGCTACCGTGAGAGCGGGCCACCACGGGTTGAAGATGACGTGCCGGGAGAGGTGCTGCTAGACGAGTCGTTGCAGGTTACAGATGAGACTATGGGCGACCACGCCACGCCCCAGGACGCTATCGCGCCGGTAGCTGCCGAGATTTTGCAGCATGTACTGGTGGGGATGAAGTTGCGGGGCACGATCGTGCGGCGCGAGCAGCATGAGGAGGGCGAGGCGGCGTTCCCCGACGATAGCGACTCGGTTGTGCTGAACGTCGTGGGGCTGAACGAGCGCGATCAGAACCTGCTGATTGGCAGGCGCGGTGAGACTCTTGACGCGGTGCAATTCCTGGTGAACCTCATGCTGGGGCGCAAAGTGGACCTGTGGGCGCGGGTGGTGGTGGACGTTGAGGGGTACAGGCTGCGAAGGAAGCTGGCGCTGATAAACCTGGCGCGCCGGACGGCAGACCAGGTGCAGACGCGGCAGCAGGCCATCCCGCTTGAGGCGATGCCCGCGCATGAGAGGCGCATCATCCACATGACGCTGTCCGAGCACCCCGATGTCACGACAGAGTCGAGCGGGGCCGAGCCGGAGCGCAGAGTGGTAGTGCTCCCCAAGTAGGTCGAGCGCGATTACGGGGGCAGCCCACAGGCTGCCCTCTTTTTGTACCAGGAATGAGATTGAGTGATATAGAGGGCCGTCCCGACTACCTGGTGGTGGGGCACGTCACGAAGGACTTGCTGCCTGGGGGAATTAGGGCCGGCGGGACGGCCAGTTACTCGGCGTTGGCGGCGCAGCGCCTGGGGTTGCAGGCGGCGATAGTGACGGCCTGCGCTCGTGACGACGATTACCTGCTGGATGAGGTAAGGCAGGCGGGCGTATGGGTATGCTCGATAGAGGCTCCCCACACTACTACTTTCCGCAACATCTATGATGCGCAGGGGCATAGGACGCAGATTATTAGCGCGCAGGCCAGCCCTATAGCTTATGGGGACATACCGGAGGCGTGGAGGGATGTAGCTATCGTTCATCTCGGCCCCGTAGCGCAGGAGTTGGACGGAAATATGCCCAGGCTCTTTAAGGAGTGCTTGCTTGGGATCACGCCCCAGGGGTGGATGCGGTCGTGGGATGGGGAGGGGCGCGTTACTCACTCGGCGTGGCCTATAGCAGCCGCGTTGCGAGACTTGCCGGAGAATAGCTTCCTGGTGCTAAGCATAGAGGACCTGGGTTACGCTCCTACTTTGGTTGATGCTTATGTCAACCTCGCGCCACAGGTGGCGATTACAGAGGGGGCGGGGGAAGCCACCATCTATAGTAATGGGAGGGCAGCTAAGGTGCCTGCTTACAGGTCGGAGAGCGTGGACCCGACGGGCGCGGGGGATGTGTTTGCTACCGCGCTGTTTGTAAGGTATAGAGAGACAGGCGACCCGGAGACGGCGGCCCGCTTCGCGCACGCTGCCGCCGCTATCGCCATAGAAGGGGCAGGCACGTCAGCCATACCGGATAGGGCGGGTGTGGAGGAGCGGATGCGGGGAACGTGATGCGTATTGCGTATTGCGTATTTGTTGAACCACAAAGGCACAAAGAGCACAAAGTATTTTGTAGGATTGTAGGTAAGATTTAGAAGTTTTAGGTAATACGCAGTACGTACTACGCAATACGCAATACGCGCAATAGATTATGTACAGTGATACCATAGCAGCTATAGCAACGCCTCCTGGGGAGGGGGGGATTGGGACGGTCAGGCTCAGCGGGGCGGGGGCTGAGGGGATACTGGCGCGGATATTTGTGGCTGCTTCGGGAAGAGCGTTTGGGGTTGGGGAGATGGAGTCGCACAGGCTGGTGTTTGGGTATGTGCGTGAGCCTGGGAGTGGGGAGAATGTGGACCAAGTGTTGGCCGTGCTTATGCGAGGGCCGCACTCGTATACGCGGGAAGATGTAGTGGAGATAGACTGCCATGGCGGCGTGGTCCCTGTGCAGCGCGTGCTTGGGTTATGCCTTAGAGAGGGCGCGAGATTGGCGCAGCCGGGGGAGTTCACGTTGCGGGCGTTCCTGAATGGGCGGCTCGACCTGGCGCAGGCTGAAGCGGTGCTGGATGTCGTGAAGGCGCGCACGGGAGAGGGTCTGCGGCTGGCTGTGGAGCAACTGGGGGGTGGGGTTTCCAGCAGGGTGAAGGGGATACGCGCCCGGCTGCTGCACGCGCTGGCTCACCTGGAAGCTACTATCGATTTCCCGGAGGACGACGTGCCGCCTGCCGATGTGTCGCCCGAATTATTGGACGCGTTGGAAGATTTGCGGGCGTTGATAGAGAGCGCGAGCACGGGTATCGTGCTCAGGCAGGGGGTTCGTACCGCCTTGGTGGGCAGGCCGAATGTGGGGAAATCGAGCCTGCTGAATGCGTTGCTACGTACCGAGAGGGCTATTGTGACGCCTATTCCTGGCACGACGCGCGATACGCTGGAAGAGGTCGCGAACGTGCGGGGAGTGCCCCTCGTGCTTACGGACACGGCGGGCCTGCGCGGTCAGCACGAAACGGACGATCCTATTGAGCGGATAGGGATGGACCGCACGCGCCGCGCTCTCGCTGAGGCGAACCTTGTGGTGGTGGTGTTCGATAGCTCGGAGGCCCTGACCGACGCTGATGTGGCTATTATCGAGGAAGCGAAGGGGAGAACACCCGCCCTATGCCTGGCTGTGGTGAGCAAGGCGGACCTGCCGGGTGCGCTTGATGAGGAGAGGCTGAGGGAGATGCTTGGTGGGATCGAGGTGGTCAGAGCGTCGGCGGTGACGCCTGGGGGGACGGACGCCCTGGAGGAGAAGCTGGCTGGGATGGTGTTGGGGGGCAAGGTAGCGCCCGCGCCGGGGGAGGCTACTATAACCAGCGTGCGCCACCGGGACGCGCTGGAACGGGCGGAAGGGCACGTGGAGGCGGCGCTGGCTTCCGTAGAGGCGGGCGTGCCTGCGGCGTTTGTGGCTGTGGATTTGCATAGCGCGTTGGGTGCGCTGGGGGAGATTACGGGGGAGAGCGTGGGGGAGGACTTGCTGGACGAGATATTCCGTAATTTTTGCATTGGGAAGTAGCTTACTTGGCGAGCCTTATACCTTTATATAAGCACAATAAAGTGGGATACAAGTTGGAACTTGATGGCATCAGCCCAGAAGTTTCTTGAAAAACCCAGCCAGTACTCCTCCCTGCCGGTCACCTCCTAGTTGGGCAAGCGCCTCCTCCGCAGTTTCCCTCAGCTCCGAGTCATCCGTCAGCTCAAGAACCCTCTTGAGGTCGTTTCTTGCCCACTTGTCATAGTCAAGATCGCTATAAACGAGACCCCGATAGAGATATGATGTTGGATCGTCGGGCGCATTCTTAATGGCCTCGGTCAAGTCTATTGAGGCCCGTTCGGTCTGGCCCAGAGCAGCGTATGCCATGCCTCTTGAGCGCAACGCCCAGGGCCAACCGGGATCGAGTTCCAACGCCCGGTTGAAATCTTCGATTGCCCGCCGGTAGTCTCCCATTTCGTAATAGCATAGCCCACGATTGTAGATAGGGCCTTCCACATCAGGATGGGCGTTGATAGCTCTAGTGTATAGCTCAAGGGCTTTATCGTATTGCTCCAGCCCATGATAAGCCGCTCCCAGCCGGATAAAGTACATTTCGGCATTCCCAGGATCGAGGTGGATAGCAGTCTCCGCATCCTCAATCTCCCCCTGGTAATCGCCCTGATAGTGGCGCACCCAGCTTCGCCCATAGTAAGCCGGGGCATAGCTCTGATCCAGTTGGAGCGCTTGATCGAAGTCTTGACCGGCGCTAGCCGTATCGCCCATCTCCTGTAGGATGAGGCCGCGTTGCACATAGGCAGGCACGAAATTGGGGTTGGAATCAAGTACACGGGTATACAACTGCACAGCTTCCGGCCAGCGGCGGGCCGAGTATGCTTCCTCCGCCTGCTGCATCAGTTGTAAGATTTGGTCGTCCATCTGATGAGCATCCATCGTTGCCCTCCTTCAGGTCACTCATCCCACTACTGTCATACTTCAAGGCCCGACAAATATACCCAATACGGAGAAGTTATGCTAAGGCGACACGCTGGTACGGGTATAGATTGCGAATTTTCACTGACCTACCTCCCCACTGTATACTTATATACAGTAAACGGCACATGGAGAAAAGCAATGAGCGTGCTAAAGCAAAAGCCAACGGTTGAGATAATCCTGTTGGCCCCAGGTGCGCTCGGCTCTCGTTGAATATCGCCTCAAAGATCATGTTGTTGTGGGAGTAGGGAACACTATGCCAAAGATTATGAACGCTTTCACCTGGAAACAGGCTATGGACGACGAGATGCTATCCCTCGTTCCGGCGCAGCAAGCGTGGATACAGGACAAGAAGGAGAAGGGCGTGCTGCTCCATATCTTCCTGGCTGCCGATATGTCGGCGGGGTGGGCGGTCTATAGCGCGGATTCGGCTGATGCGGTGATGAGCTTGCTTGAGACGTTACCGTTGCGACGCTTCATGAATGTCAACCTGATCGAGCTTGCCGAATGATGCTCATAAGGTGCCTGTCTTTGGGATGGGTAATTATACCCATCCGTGCCGGTCTCATCTTTCCGCGATACTTTGGGTAATCTTGCTGATGTGGCAGACCCTGCGTAGAGCTAAACTGTTGGTGGCAGGAGAAAACAGGAAGCAATTCTAAACATCAACATCAATCTGATACCCTAATAAGAAAGAGGAGCACGGAGATGAAGAAGATAGTTGCAACAGTCGCGGCTTCAGCACTTATGGTAGCATCGGCATGTGTCGCAATGGTAGGATCGTCACTCGATAGCGTGAACTGGAGCCGACACGGTTCCCAGGGCCTGGCGAGCGTAAATTGGGGCGGGTCGGATAGCGTCAATTGGAGCGCCAAATTCAACACAGTAGCGGGCGTCAATGCGACCGACAGCGTCAACTGGAGCGCCAAGTTCAATTCAGTGGCTGGCACCAACGGAACTGATAGCGTCAATTGGAGCGCCAAGTTCAACGCAGTGGCGGGCGTCAATGCGACCGACAGCGTAAACTGGAGCGCCAAGTTCAACGCCGTGGCGGGCCTCAATGGTGCGGATAGCGTCAACTGGAGCTAGTAAAAAATCAAAATCAAAAATGGGCGGCTGCGCCGCCCATTTTTGATTTAAAGATTCCATAGGTTTTTCTACGCCTGGGAGTCCCAGTGCTCGTAGTGGACTGTTTCCTCGGTGTCGCGCCTGCCGCCCTGCCGCATGGCAGGCTCTAGCGCCTGGGGGTTGGCGGGGTAGCCAAACGCGATGAGTACCCTCAGGTGCAGGTCTTCGGGGAAGCCCAGCAGATCGCGTGACGGCTCTGGGCGGTGGAGGGTTATCAGGCACGAGCCGACGCCCATCTCAAGGGCGGCAAGTTGCATGTAGGCTGCGGCCTGGCCTGCGTCGAACATGATAGCCCACCGCGATGCCGGGTCGGGCGTCACGATAGCCACGCAGAGGGCGGCGTTAGGCAGGTGGGTGGCGAAGTCCCCCATCTTTGCGAGGGCGACTAGCGTCTCGCGGTTGCGGATAGCGATGAAATGCCAGGGCTGGGTGTTCTTCGATGACTGCGCTCTCCTGCCCGCATAGAGGATCTGCCGGACAACCTCTTCGGGCAGGGGCTGAGGGGTATAGTCGCGCACCGCTCGCTTCCTGCGGATAGCCTCCATTACGTTCATCCTGTCTCTCCTGATTATAAGCCGGCGCTTAAGGGTAGCCGCACGGTAAAGGTTGATCCTGAGCCAAGCTGGCTCTCTACCTCTATAGTCCCGCCGTGTTGGTTGACGGTGTGCAGGGAGCTTGCCAGGCCGATACCGGCCCCGCTTATGCGCCCGGCAACGCTGCCCGCACGCCGGAACCACTCGAAGATATGGGGCATATCTTCAGCAGAGATGCCAAGACCGCAATCTTTTACTTCTATGACGGCGCATGCACCCGCCTTGCCGCCTTCGCCGCTTGCCGGGTCCGGCGCTGGCTCCTGCCTCAATTCAACCGTTATCTCGCCTCCATTTGGGCTGTACTTGATGGCGTTTGATATAAGGTTCGCAATCACCCTCTCCAATCGCTCGGCGTCCCAGTTCCCCGTGAGTTCCGGCATAGTTGCCTCAATGCGAATGTTGTGCTGGGAGGTGGTGTATTGCTGGTCCGACACTACCTGGGAGGCGAGCGCCACGAGGTCGGTGGGACGGCGCTGAAGGGTTAGCGGCAACCCGGCTTGAAGGCGGCCAAAATCCATCAACTCGTCTATGAGCACGTTCATCTTGGTCTGCGCTTCGTCTATTCTCCGCAGGACGCTCATCAACGGTTGGGTGTCGGGCAAATTTGCCTGCTCTATACGCCGCCTCATCAGTTGGGAGTTGCCTTTGATAGCCGCCAGGGGGTTCTTGAGGTCGTGCGAGACCACAGCCAGCAATTCGTCCCGTATTCGCAGGGCTTCCTCGGCTGTAGTGCGCGCGGCCTGCTCTCTAAAGAGGAGTTGGGTGCGCTCTTCTTCGACCCGCTTGCGCTCCGTGATGTCGCGGATAATCTGGCATAACACGCGCTTGCCGCCGTAAGCGACCGGCGTGATACCAACCTCGACGTTTACCAGGGAACCATCCTTTCGGCGGTAAAGCCTGTCGGCTACGTGATATTCGCCCTCGTCCAGCACGCGCCGGATCGTGCGGTCTATACGCTCGCGCTCATAGGGCAGCACGTCGTAGATTGTCATACCGAGTAACTCTTCGGCGGTGTAGCCCAGGAGGCGTTGGAAGGCGGGATTGGCGGCAACGAAACGCCCGGTGTCGGGGTCGAGCAGGAATATGGCTTCAGAAACCTGTTCCAGCACGGCGCGATGCCGCTCTTCGCTTTCGTGGAGGGCTTCTTCGGCCCGTTTTCGCTCGCTAATGTCTCGCGTGAAGCAGCGAGTATGGGCAAAGCGCCCCTGGTCGTCCCAGAGCACGTTGGAGCTAATCAATACGTGCTTCAGCGAGCCATCCCTGGCCTTCATGCGTGCCTCGTAGTTGTGTAAGGTTTCTTTGGCGCTCAACCTGTGCAGGATGTCTCCAATTACGTGCTCATCGGCATGGAAATCGGCTATGTGGCGGCCTATGTATTCGTCCGCGCTATATCCTAGCAATTCCAGTTCGGCACGATTGGCCCACAGTATCGTGCCGTCCGGCCCCACCCAATGCAGGCCAACAGCCCCATTCTCAATGAAGTCTCGAAGCTCCTGCTCCTTGCGGCGCAGGTCCGCTTCCACTTCCTTGATCTTGGTGATGTCGTTGATAGTCGCAGCCACTCCATTGACCCGGCCCTGGGCGTCAATATCGGGCACGTAAGAGATAGATAGGTGGCGCACTCCCCTGTCTCTATAAGGGCTGGACACTTCAAACGTCACGGTGCGGCCCGAAAGCGCGGCTTCCAGGTTGGCCCGGATGCTATTGTAGAGCGTTTCGCCCACTATCTCCGCGACGGACCTGCCGGTGATCTCCTCAGGCGCGAGTCCGTGCCACTTCGCGTATGCGTCGTTGACGAAAGCATAGCGTTGGCCCGCATCCACATAAGCGAATTGCACGGGTGTCGCGTTGGCGATGAATTGTAGCTGCTTCTCAGCCTGCTCAAGAGCGTTTTCGGCCCCGGCGCGGGCGGCTATATTCTGCTGTTTGGGGTAAACCATAGGGATATAATACCATGTCGGTGAATAACACAGTAGGGTAAGTGTCCACCACGGGTAAGTGTCCAGATGTACGGAATTGATGGAAAATCGGGATGATGAGAAAAAGCCCACTCTGCTTCCTTGTCATTCTGAGTACAGCACTAACAAAGAAATGTCTGCGTAGGGGCGACCCGGCGGGTCGCCCTGGTGGGGATGGCGAACCAACTTTACGCGTGACCCTGGCAGGGCGACCCACCGGGTCGCCCCTACGCAGACATTTTATTCCTGGACATAACTTTGTTAGTGCTGTACTGAGCGCAGCGAAGAATCTCGTCCCTCGCGTACCCTGCTAGATAAAGTAAAGGCGAGAGCGCAAGGGCAAGAGAATGCGCGAGGGACGAGATTCTTCGCTTCGCTCAGAATGACATGGGATAGTGGGTTCGCCTACGTTGGGCATAAATCCGACTTTGCATATTCCCTGGTCAGTGGTTCGATTTGCCTTTTGCAAGGTAAGCAAAAATCGCCTCAGTGGGGGATTCTCCACTGAGGCGATTTTTGCTTATAGACTCTGCGCTTCGAGCCGGTTGGTATTTGCCTTTACGGTCGGATGATAGGGTTACATTCCGGGTAGAAGCCGTTGCCGACTATCTTGGAGACCTGGCCCCTGGTTGCGTTGGAGTTGGGCCGGAAGTAGGGTTTGTTGGCCGCTCCGCATGGCTCTCCCGCGCTTCCGCATGCGTATCCGCCCATCATGCCGTGCTTGGCTAGACGCTCTATCCAGGTGTAGAAAGCATGGCTCGGCGGCACGTCCTCGAAGGTTTGGCTTGATGGGGTGTCGCTGAGCCTTGCGGCGTTGGACACTATCTTGGAGATCTGGCCGCGTGTGGCGTTGGCGTTGGGCCGGAAGTATGGCTTATTTTCAGAGCCGCACGGTTCGTCTCGCCCGCCACACGGGTAGCCGCTGATGATGCCCCTGGAAGCCACGCGTTCCACGTACATGTAGAAGACACTGCCCACCTGCACGTCTTCGAAGCTCTGCCTGTTGATCAGATTAGTCTCGTTGAAGCCCGCCGTGTTCGACACGAGCTTGGCTAGCTGGCCGCGTGTGACCTCGTTGCTGGGGCGGAACGTGCCGTCGGCATACCCACTCATCATGCCCATGCACGACAGGCACATTACGGGGTTGTAGAAGGTATTGCTGGCTGACATGTCGCTGAAGTGGGTGTCGCACGCCTCCACCGTCGGGAGGGGCGGCACGGTGATCGTGGGGAGTATGGGCGTGCTGCTGGGCGCGGGTGTGCTGGGTACAGGACACGCCGGACCTGACACTGTAAGGGTGTAGTTGGGGCAGAGGAGGTTGGGAGCTAGCTCGTTCACCACCACTACGAAGTTCATGCCCGCAGGGACGGTGAATGAGTATTGGCTGTCTATCAGAATGCCCGGCCCTACGTCAGCGAGGTAGTTCCGGCAGAGGTTTTGTGGGTCGAAGGTGCCCAGGTATGCCGAGCTATGTATGAGTATCTCATCAAGGCAGGCAGCCTCCACGTCCACCGTGAAGCAGGCGGGCGCATCGCTGGTGTTGACGAAAGTGTAAGCGTCGTAGTGCCTGGGGACGATGTCGTCAATCACGCCTGGGCAATCTCTAGGGGTCTCACACGTAGAGGCGTCCAGCAGAGTATTCAGGCGGCCCGCCTGTGTGGGATCGTTGAGGGTAAGTGCGCCGGTTATGGTGAGGCCAGCGCAGGCGATGGGGGTAGCCGTGACAGGCACGGATGTGTTGGTGGGTAGAGTGGGCGTGCTGGTCTCGTCGGATACGGGTGTGCCAGTCTCGGCCACGGGCGGGGTTTCAGTCGCCGGGGCTGCCGTGCCGGTTGGTAGTGCAGGGGTGCCCGTTGGGAGTACCGCCGTGCCGGTCGCGGGGATGGGAGTGCCGGTCCCCGATGCGGGCGTGTTGGTGGGGAGCGCGGGGGTGGGCGTGCCGCAGCCTGGGCCGTATCGCTCTATAAGCGACATATAGCCCCCCGCGCTCTGGTAGTGCGTACCGACCGCCCACGCTTCGCCCGGCGCTACGGCGGCGACGGCCCACAGGCGGTTGATGGTGAGGCTGGGGTTGGGGGCGTTCACCTGCGTCCACTCGTTCCCGTCCCAGCGCAGGATTACCAGGAGAGTGTCGGAGGACGAGACGTAGTTGCGGCCCACCGCCCATACCTCGTTGGCCGAGGCGCCGGACACGCCTTCCAGGTAGACGCCGTACGTATTCGGGCTGTTCCCCTGGTTTAGACCGTATGCTACCTCCCACTGCGTGCCGTCCCAATGCAGAATCAGCCCGTTGTATCCGATGGCGGCGTCCGTCCACCAGCCTACGGCCCAAACGTCGTCGGGAGCGATGGCAGTCACCGCCGAAAGCTCGTTGCGCTGCGACCCCGGATTGGGACTGGCGACGCGCGTCCAGCTTGTGCCGTCCCAGTGGAGAGTGAGCGAGGTATAAGGGAGGTAGGTGCTCTGGCGGCCAACTGCCCAAACGTCGTTCGGCCCGGCTATCGTTACTGCCTGTAGTTGGGCGGAATCGTAGGTAGGGGTGGGCACGACGCTCCATGCGGTGCCGTCCCAATGGATAGCGAGCGCCTGGGAAGAACCCATACCTACGGCCCACACGTCGTCCGGTCCGGCGGCTGCTACCCCAAAGAGGTAGCTGCTGCTCGTGCCGACGTTGGGGCTTGGCACCGTTTCCCAGGTAACACCGTCCCAATGCATCGTCAGCGTGTGCCCGGGCGAACCGGGGTTATAGCCGACAGCCCAGACGTCATCGGGGGCAATCGCGGTTACTGCTTCAAGCGTACCGAGGACGGTGGTGGTCATCACGGTCCATGTAGAGCCGTTCCAATGCTCAAACAGAGGGTGCATCTCAGGGTAGCTGTGGTCGCCTACGGCCCATACGTCATTCGGAGAGACTACAGCTACTCCGCGCAGGTGGTTGTTCTGGCTGCTGGCGTTGGGGCTGGGGAAATGCCTCCAATCGCCGCAAGGGAGAGGCGTGGGGAGGGGCGTGCGCGTGCGGGTGGGCGTGCTGCTCGGCCTGGGCGTGTTGCTGGGTCGCGGGGTGCCGCTCGGTCCCGGCGTGACGGTGAAGTTGGACGGTAGAGGAGGAGCCGCCATCGATGGCTCGCCGCCTCCTACCAGAAGAAGCAGGCTACCGACGCCTAATAAGGCCAGTATTATCGCCAACCTGTACAGATAACGCCGCCGATTTCGCATTGTAAGCTCCTTGCATGATGCTGCGTGAAGTGAAATGTAGCCCAGGAACGGGGAGAGGGTGGCTTAGGCTCTCGCCAATCACCCTATTGTACAGTATCCCATAAATATGAAGGAGGCATTACGATGCGGTGAAACTTCTTACAGAAGTATTAACAGATATCCAGGACCCCCTCTACTTTGCACCTGGCCTGCCTGCATGGTTTCTACCGATAATCGAGGTCTAACCGCAAAGACGCTAAGATTATTAGGGATCAGTGGTCAGTGGTCAGTGGTCAGTGGTCAGTGGTCAGTGGTCAGGTAAAAAGATATACAAAGGCCAGGTTACCATAACCATTCTTGGCGGGTACTTAGCGACTTGGCGACTTGGCGGTTAGAGACGTGATTGTTAGCGGAACTTGAATGCTAATCGAGGTTGTAGCGGATTTGGAAGATTGGTATAATTGGGCGCAATTATAGATGCGCTGGAATAGAGCATCGTTGGAGGTTGGATGGTGCGCACCCAGGATCGTATAGCAACCCCTTCATCTGCGTTGCCACGCGCCGAGGAGCAGGCGGCGAGTTTCCGTTACTACCCTCTCTCTCTATCTCAACAGCGTATATGGGCTTTGGACCAGCTTTCGCCAGGCAGCGCGCAGCATAACGTTCACACTGCTTACAGGCTGGCCGGACCCCTCGACCCGTATCTGTTGGAACGCTGCCTCAACGAGATCGCCTGGCGCTATGACGTTTTGCGGGCCAGCTTCCAGGTGGTTGATGGGCGGCCCGTTCAAGCCGTAGACCCCTCTTTAGCTGTCTCGCTGCTTTTATCGGACCTTAGCGGTTTCCCTGAAGCAGAGCGGGAGGCGGGGCGGCTGGCGAAGGAAGAAGCGCAGCGCCCGTTCGACCTGAGCCGGGGGCCATTGATGCGGGCTGGCTTGTTGCGGCTTGGAGAGCAGGAGCACGTGTTACTCCTGACGGCGCACGAGATCGTCTTCGATGGGTGGTCCGTGAGGGTGCTGTTTCAGGAGTTGGCCGCGATTTACAAGGCCCTCGCTGATGAGGAATCCCCTTCGCTCCCCAGCTTGCCGGTGCAATACGCGGACTACGCCGCCGGGCAGCAAGAGTGGCTGCGGGGTGACGATGCCAGCGCGCAATTAGCCTACTGGAAGCGTCAATTGAGTGGCGGCCTCCCGGCGCTCGACCTGCCCGCCGACAGGCCCAGGCCGCCTATGCAGACGTACCGGGGGGCGCAGCAATCGTTGGATTTACCCTCTCATTTGGCAGGTGCGCTCAAGACGCTGAGCAGGTCGGAGGGAGCGGACCTGTTCGTCACGCTGCTTGGTGCCTTCAAGGTGTTGCTCTATCGCTACACCGGGCAGAGCGACGTCGTGGTAGGCTCGCCCATCGCGGGGCGTACCCGGCCTGAAGTAGAAGACGCTATCGGCCCGTTCGCGAATACGCTGGTGTTGCGGACCATGCTGGACGGCAATCTTAGCTTTCGGGAGTTGCTGAGGCGCGAGCAAGAGGTAGTCTCGGAGGCACGCGCCAACCAGGATATGCCGTTCGAGAAGCTGGTAGAGGAGCTACAGCCTGAGCGCGATTTGAGCCGCACGCCGTTGTTCGCAGTGACTTTTGCGCTCGAAGACACACCGCCCGACCTGGACCTGCCCGGTCTGACCGCCAGCCCTATCGACGTTGGTGCCGAAACCGCGAAGTACGACCTCTCCCTGTCTATGGTTGAGGGCGAGGGTGGCCTGGCGGGGCGGTTGGAGTACAGCACAGACCTGTTTGACGATACAACTATCGCTCGAATGTCAGGGCATTTCACGACCTTGCTAGAAAGTATCGTCTCCGACCCTGACCGCGCCATTTCACAGCTACCCTTGATGGCGCAAGAGGAGCGGCGGCAGTTATTGGTCGAGTGGAACGACACCCAGAGCGCAACGCCCATCCCCTGGCAGTGCATACACGAACTTGTAGAGCAGCAGGTGGAGAGGACGCCCGGCGCGGTGGCGGCAAGCTTCAAGGGCGAGGAGTGGACGTACCGGCAGCTAAACAGTAGGGCTAACAGGCTGGCGCGCCATTTGCGGGAGCTTGGGGTTGGGCCGGAGGTGCCGGTGGGCGTTTGCGTGGAGCGCTCTCTCAGCATGGTGGCCGCGCTGCTGGGGGTGCTAAAGGCGGGTGGGGCATACGTGCCGTTGGACCCGGCTTACCCCCAAGACCGCCTGGCCTTTATGCTGGCCGACTCGCAGGCCCCCGTGTTGCTGACGCAGCAAGGGTTGGCAGGGCAGTTGCCTGAGCATGGGGCGACTGTCGTGTATCTCGATGGTTGGTGGGAGGGTGCTGGCGAGGAGGACGAGGTAAATCTTGCCAGTGGGGTAAAGCCCGACAGCCTGGCGTACATCCTCTATACTTCCGGCTCAACCGGACGCCCGAAGGGAGTGAGCATCGAGCATAAGAGTGCGATTGCACTTATAGTGTGGGCAACGCAGCTTTACACGCCCGAAGAGCTTTCCAGGGTGCTGGCCTCGACTTCGATCTCCTTCGACCTGTCGGTGTTCGAATTGTTTGTGACGTTGAGTTGTGGGGGTCGGGTTGTGCTGGTGGAGAACGCGCTGCACCTGCCTTCTCTTGCGCCGGGCGAGTACGTCACCCTGGTAAATACCGTGCCATCCGCAATTGCCGAGCTATTGCGGACAGATGGCGTGCCAGCGTCGGTGCGCGTGGTCAACCTCGCCGGAGAGCCTTTGCAGCAAACCATCGTGCAGCAGCTATATGAGCGAGTGCCGGGGTGCCGGGTGTTCAACCTGTACGGGCCGACGGAGGACACTACTTACTCTACCTTCGCGCTGATGGAGAAGGGGAGCGCGCGATTGCCGCATATCGGGAGGCCCATCGCCAACAGCCAGGTCTATTTGCTGGACCGCCTTATGCAGCCGGTGCCGGTGGGCGTGCCGGGCGAGCTATACATGGGAGGTGCTGGGCTGGCGCGGGGCTACCTGAAGCGCCCGGACCTCACAGCCGAACGGTTCGTGCCCAACCCCTTTGTTAGTACCGAGTACCGAGTACCGAGTACCGAGTCAATTACGAATTACGAATTACGAATTACGAATGCAGTGGGCGGGGAGAGGCTGTATAAGACGGGAGATATGGCGGCTTATCTGCCTGATGGGAATATACAGTTCCTCGGACGGTTGGACCACCAGGTGAAGTTGCGGGGCTTTCGTATAGAGTTGGGGGAGATCGAGGCGGTGTTGAGGCAGCATTTTGCTGTCCGGGATGCGGTGCTTATGGTGAGGGAGGATGTTGGGGGAGATAAGCGGTTGGTGGCTTACGTGGTGGCTGGTCAGGCTATCACGCCTGCTGATCTGCGCGGTTATTTGAGGGAGCATGTGCCGGAGTACATGGTGCCGTCGGCCTTCGTCCTGCTGGAGAAGCTGCCTCTCACGCCCAACGGCAAGTTAGACCGGAGAGCACTACCCGCGCCCGAATTGGATAGGGGGGACGGCAGGGAGTACGTCGCCCCGCGCGGCCCGGTGGAAGAGGCGTTGGTGGGTATATGGGCCTCGGTGCTTGGCGTTGAGCGGGTGGGAGTACATGACAACTTCTTCGAGTTGGGCGGGCATTCGCTCCTCGCGACGCAGGCGCTATCCAGGGTGCGCGACGTGTTGCACGTGGAGATACCTCTGCGCCGCATCTTCGAGACGCCTACCGTAGCTAAATTGGGCGAGAGCGTAGAGGCAGCCTTGAAGGGGGGTTCAGCCGCGCCTGCCCCGCCTGTACAGCGTATGCAGCGTACCGGGGACCTGCCCCTCTCCTTCGCGCAGCAGAGGCTGTGGTTCCTCGACCAGTGGATGCCCGCCAGCGCTGCCTACACCATCCCCGTCGTGATGCGCCTGGATGGGCCGTTGGATGAAGACGCGCTCAAGGCTAGCATCAATGCCATCGTCGGGCGGCACGAAGCGTTGCGGACTACTTTTGAGGTGGTGGGGGACCGCCCGACGCAAGTGATTGCCCCTACCCTGGATGTGGCGTTGCCCCTGGTGGACCTGAGCAGCCTACCCGGCGAGGCCAGGCAAGCGGAGGCCCAACGGCGGGTCAGAGAGGAAGCGCAACGCCCCTTCGACCTGGCGCGCGGCCCCTTGCTGCGGGCTAATTTGCTGCGCCTGGGAGAGAGGGAGCACCTGCTGGTGCTGGTGATGCACCATATAGTATCCGACGGCTGGTCTATGGGCGTATTGACGCAGGAGTTGGCCGAGTTGTACAGGGCGTTTGCCGCCGGGGAGAAGCCATACCTCCATGACTTGCCCGTGCAGTACGCGGACTACGCGCTCTGGCAACGGGAGTGGCTGCAAGGCGAGGCTCTACAGGCGCAACTTGATTATTGGAAGGGGCAACTGGCGGGCGCGCCTTCCGTCATTGAGCTGCCTACCGACCGCCCGCGCTCGCCCATGCTCAGCTATCGTGGGGCCAGGGAGGTACAACTCCTTCCCGGTGACCTGGCTTCAGATTTGAAAGCCTTCAGCCAGCGCGAAGGGGTGACGTTCTTCATGACGCTGCTGGCGGCGTTCGGGGCGCTGCTGCATCGCTACACCGGGCAGACCGATATAGTAGTAGGCTCGCCCATCGCCAACCGCACACGGCCTGAGATAGAGGGGCTGATAGGGTTCTTCGTCAACACTCTCGTTTTGCGCACCGACATGCGGGGCGACCCTACCTTTCGGGAGTTGCTTCACAGGGTAAGGGAAATGGCGCTTGGGGCATACGCCCACCAGGACTTACCCTTCGACAGGCTGGTGGAGGAGCTACACCCTGAGCGCAACCAGGGCATCCACCCGGTATTCCAGGTGGCCTTCGTGCTACAGAACGCGCCCGTAGTGCCCCTGCAACTGCGCGACCTGAGCCTCACGAGCGTCGAGATTGACAAAGTTGACATGGGCGCGTCGCGGTTCGACCTGTTGCTCATCGTGGAAGAGACGGAAGAGGGGCTTTCGGTGGAGGTGGAGTATAACACCGACCTGTTCGACGCCACGACTATCAGCCGCATGCTGGGTCACTACAGGACCGTACTGGAAGGCGCAGTTGAGGAATGCGAGCAGCAGGTGTCGAAGCTGCCCCTGCTGGGGGAGGCCGAGCGGTGGCAACTGCTGGTGGAGTGGAACGATACTCGCACGGACTACCCGCGAGACGAGTGCATACACCGCTTGTTCGAGCAGCAGGCGCGGCAAACGCCCGGTGCCATCGCGCTCGTCTTCGGGGAAGAGAGCCGGACCTACCGAGAGCTAAATGAGCGCGCCAACCAGCTTGCACACTACCTGAGAGAGATGGGAGTAGGGCCGGAGACCCTGGTGGGCGTGTGCATGGACCGCTCCATAGATATGGTCGTCGCGCTGCTGGGTATCCTCAAAGCGGGTGGGGCATACGTGCCGTTGGACCCGACTTATCCGCAAGAGCGCCTGCGCTTTATGATAGATGACACCCAGATCTTGCTCTTGCTGACCCAATCTTCCCTGGCGGAAAAGATGTCGGCGTATGGCGTGCGAACCGTGTGCCTGGAGACGGATTGGGGCGATATTGCGCGACATAGTACCGAGGACCTTCCCGGCGACGTGGCGGCAGAGAACCTGGCATACGTGATGTACACCTCCGGCTCTACCGGGCAGCCAAAGGGGATAGGCGCGACGCACCGGGGCGTGGTCCGCCTCGTGAAAAACACCAACTTCGCGGACATCTCCTCAAACCAGGTATTTTTACTCTTCGCGCCGATCTCCTTCGACGCATCTACGCTCGAAATCTGGGGCAGCCTGCTCAACGGAGCGCGCCTGGCGATCTACCCTTCCGCCGACGTGCCCCTACTAGAAGATTTGAGCAGCGCGGTCCGAAAGTACGGTGTGACTACCCTGTGGCTCACGACGGGGCTGTTCCACCAGATGGTAGAGAGCGGCAACCTGCGCGGGCTGACGCATCTGCGCCAGGTGATGACGGGCGGCGACGTGCTATCGGCCCCCCACGTCAGGAGAGCTATCCAGCAACTCCGCGAGTCGAGTGAAGGCGAAAGTGGGGGCAGCGTGCTTATCACGGCTTACGGCCCCACGGAGAACACCACCTTTACCACCTGCTCCCACCCCATGACCCACCCATCGCAGGTAGGCGACTCCGTCACCATTGGGAGGCCCATCGCCAACACGCAAGTCTACCTGCTGGACCGCCATATGCAGCCCGTACCCATAGGAGTGCCCGGCGAGCTATACACCGGGGGTGATGGCCTGGCGCGCGGCTACCTCAACCGGCCAGAGCTAACAGCCGAGCGGTTCGTCCCAAATCCCTTTGCCAGTACCGAGTACCGAGTACCGAGTACCGAGTCATCCTCACATTCCGCACTCGGTACTCGGTACTCGGTACTCGGTACTCGGTTGTACAGGACGGGCGATTTGGCGCGCTACCTGCCGGACGGTAGTATGGAGTTCATGGGGCGCATTGACCACCAGGTAAAGCTCAGGGGCTTCCGCATCGAGTTGGGCGAGATAGAGGCGGTGCTGGCTCAATACCCCTCTGTGCGGGATGTCGTGGTGATTGCCAGGGAGCGCCAGGACGCTCAGGGTGACAAGCTGTTGATAGCCTATATAGTGGGCGACCCTCGACGGGGCCAACCCCCAACGTCGAGTGAGTTACGGCAATACTTGAGGGAGAAACTGCCTGATTACATGGTGCCCTCGGCCTTCGTGCTGTTGGATGAGATGCCACTCACGCCCAACGGAAAGATAGACCGCCGCGCCCTCCCTGCGCCGGAGTTGGGCAGCGCGGAGGGAGATGAGGGGTACGTAGCGCCGCGCGACCTGGTTGAGGAGGCGATTGCCGCGATATGGGTCTCCGTGCTTGGCATCGAGCACGTAGGCGTGCATGACAGCTTCTTCGAGGTGGGCGGGCACTCGCTGGCGGCTACGCAGGTGGTGTCGCGGGTGCGAGAGGCGTTGCGCGTGGAGCTACCCCTGCGCCGCCTGTTTGAGACGCCTACGATAGAGGGGCTGGCTAGTGCGGTTACCGAGATGCAGAGCGACGCGCAAAAGGGCATGACGACTATCAGCAGAGTGAGCATAGGGGTAGAGGAAGAGCTACCGGCGGACCTGGACCAGCTTTCGGACGAGGAAGTGGAAGCGCTGCTGCGAGAAATGATGGCGGGCCAGTAAGGGTTATGCCTATGAGCGCTACAGACAGACCATTCGCGGACCTGTCGCCTCAAGAGAAGCGCGCCCTCCTCGCGCGCCAGCTTCGGGAGAGGGCCGCCGCTCCCAGGCGCTACCCCCTGTCGTTCGCCCAGCAGCGGCTGTGGTTCCTCGACCGCATGGAGGAGGGGAGCGCGTTCTACAACGTGTCGTTCGCCACACGGCTGCGCGGGCCGCTCGATGTGGGGGCGTTGGAGCGCGGCATCAACGAGATAGCGCGCAGGCATGATACCCTGCGGACCAGTTTCGTGATGGAGGGGGAGCAGCCTGTGCAGGTGGTCGCGCCCGAAGTGGATTTGCCACTGACGCTAGTAGATTTGAGCCACCTGCCCGCCCAGGAGCGCGAGAAGGCGAGCCGGGAGAGGCTGACCCAGGAGGCGCAGCGCCCTTTTGATTTGGCGCAAGGCCGGTTGATACGCGCTCTCCTGGTGCGGCTGGGTGAGGATAAACATCTCTTCCTGGTGACGATGCACCACATCATCTCGGATGGGTGGTCGTCCGGCATTTTCCATGACGAACTGCAAGCGTTATATACAGCCTTCACCGAGGGCAGGCCATCGTCGCTCCCCAGGCTGCCTATCCAGTATGGTGACTACGCCGTTTGGCAGCGCGAGCGACTGCAAGGTGAGGCCCTGCAAACCCAGCTAGATTACTGGGTGGGGCAACTCAGGGACGCTCCACCCCTGCTCGAACTGCCTACAGACCGCCCGCGCCCACCGTCGCAGACGTACAGGGGCGCTACGCAGGTTGCCGATCTTCCCCCGGAACTGCTCCTCAAGCTGGAAGACCTGGCCAAGAGGGAGGGCGTCACTTTCTTCATGACGCTGCTGGCGGCGTTCCAGGTGCTGCTCTACAGATACACGGGCATGGACGAAATTATAGTGGGCGCGCCGATTGCGGGGCGCACCCAGGCCGAGGTTGAAGGGCTGATAGGCTTCTTCGCAAATACTCTCGTGCTGAGAACCGACCTGGGCGGCGCGCCCACTTTCCGCGAATTGCTGGGCAGGGTGCGCGAGACGGCCCTGGGTGCGTACGCCCACCAGGAGATGCCCTTCGAGCGGCTGGTGGAGGAGCTACAGCCGGAGCGGAACCTTAGCTATAACCCGCTCTTCCAGGTGATATTCGGGCTTGAGAACACCCCCCGGCCCGTGCGGGAGCGTTCGGGGCTGGTCTTCGACCCTGCCTTCTTCGATGGCGGCACGTCCGTAGTTGACCTGACTCTCACGATAACGGACACGCTCCAGGGCACGCAGGCGCATGCCGAATACAGCACAGACCTGTTCGATGAGGGCACGATAGCCCGCCTGCTGGGACATTACCGGACGCTCCTGGAGGCCGTGGTGGACGACCCGCAGGCCCGCATCACCCACCTGCCTATGCTCACGAAGGAGGAGCGACACAGGTTGCTGCTGGAGTGGAACGGCACGCAAAGGGACTACCCGCGAGACACATGCATGCACCAGCTTTTCGCGGAGCAGGCGAAGCGAGTGCCCGACAAGGTTGCGCTGGTGTTTGGCGATGAGAGGCTCACCTATAGAGAGTTGGACGAACGGGCGAACAGGCTGGCCCGCTACCTGCGCGGCATGGGGGTGGGGCCGGAGACGCTGGTGGGCATATGCGTGGAACGCTCCGTTGGGATGGTGGTCGGCGTGCTGGGCATCCTCAAGGCGGGTGGGGCATACGTGCCCCTCGACCCCGTGTACCCGCAGGACCGGCTGGCCTATATGCTGCAAGATTCGGGGGCGGGCGTGTTGCTCACGGAAGAGGGGCGGGCGGGACTCGCCCAGGAAGCGTCCGGCCCCGGCATGCGAACGGTGCTGCTCGACCGCGATTGGGACGAAATTGAGAAGCAACAGGCGGATGACCCCGGCGTGGAGGTTGGCCCGGACAACCTGGCCTATGTCATTTATACATCCGGCTCTACGGGCAGGCCAAAGGGGGTGCAGGTGCCGCACCGCGCCCTCACCAATCACCTCTGGTCCATGAAGGACGAGCCTGGATTGTCGGGGGAGGACGTGCTGCTTGCCGTTACCTCCCTTTCGTTCGACATAGCCGCCCTGGAATTGTACCTGCCCCTCGTCGTGGGGGCTACCCTCGTGCTGGCGAGCGGGGAGACAGCCGCCGATGGGCTGTTGCTGGGCAGGGAGATCGCGGATAAGGGCGTCACGGCCATGCAGGGCACGCCTTCGACGTGGCGGCTCCTGCTCATAGCGGATGCGTGGCCCGCCCAGGCAGCCGGCAAGCTGAAGGCTCTGTGCGGAGGGGAAGCTATGCCCCTTGGCCTGGCAGAGGAATTATGCGGGCGGGCGGGCCAGGTCTGGAACATGTATGGCCCCACCGAGACGTGCATCTGGTCCACCACTCAGAAGGTGGAGCTAGCGGGCCGAGACAATAGAAAGAGCGCGGCTGCGGTGAGCATAGGCAGGCCCATCGCCAACACGCAAGTCTACCTATTAGACCGCGATATGCAGCCGGTACCCGTAGGAGTGCCCGGCGAACTATACATAGGTGGTGATGGCCTGGCGCGGGGCTACCTGGGCAGGCCCGACCTGACGGCTGAACGCTTCACACCCAACCCCTTCGTTAGTACCGAGTACCGAGTACCGAGTACCGAGCTAACTCAGCACTCAGCACTCGCCACTCGTCTCTACAGGGCGGGGGATCTAGCGCGGTACCTGCCGGACGGGCGTATCGAGTTTCTGAGGCGGATTGACCACCAGGTGAAGGTGAGGGGCTTCCGTATCGAGCTGGGGGAGATAGAGGATGCGCTGGGGCAGCACCCGGCGGTGCGCGAAGCGGTGGCGGTGGTTCGGAGCGGCTGGGACGCGGGCGGGCAGGAGGACAGGCGGCTGGTGGCGTATGTGGTGGCGCAGCCGGGCGAGGCACCGTCGTCGGCACAGTTGCGCGCTCACCTGCAAACGAGGCTGCCCGAATATATGATACCGCCTACCTTCGTACTCCTTGAGGAGATGCCGCGCACGCCCAACGGCAAGGTGGACCGCAAGGCCCTGCCCGACCCCGGCAGCGCAGGCGGCTCGGCTAGGCGGGGCGCGTATATCCCGCCGCGCACGCCCCTGGAAGCGCAACTGGCGGAGGTATGGGCGGACGTGTTACAAAAGGAGCGCATAGGGGTGACCGACAGCTTCTTCGCGCTGGGAGGCCATTCGCTCTCTGCCATGCTGATGGTGTCGAGGGTGCGCAACACTATGGGCCTCGAATTGCCTCTGCGCAGCCTCTTCGAGACGCCGACGATTGAGGGCCTGGGCCTGGCGATAACGCGGGCGCAGCAAAAGGTGGGGCAGGAGCAGGTCCCTCCCCCCATCACGGCTTTAGCCAGGGAAAGCGAAGGGGAAGATGAGGCATTAGACGTGAACGACCTCTCCGGCGAGGAGATTGACCTGCTTCTCAATGCTTACGCGAAAGAAAGTAGCCCGAATGAATAGCGACTCCAGCCCGGCATCGCTGGCCGGCCTTACCCTTGAAGAGAAGCGCGCCCTGCTGGCCCAGCAGTTGAGCAAGCGCAAGAAGCCGCGCACCTTCCCCACGTCGTTCGCCCAGCAAAGGCTGTGGCTGGTTGACCAGTTGGAGCCGGGGAGCGCGTTTTACAACGTGCCCGTAGCCACCCGCCTGAAAGGGCCGCTCGACACGCAGGCATTGGAGCGCAGCCTGGCCGAGATCGTGCGCCGCCACGAAGCCTTACGCACTACCATTTCGGTTGTGGAAGGCGAGCCGGTGCAGGTGGTCGCCCCGTCAGCAGAGGCGAGTCTGCCCATAGTGGACCTGATCCGCCTGCCTGTGGAAGCGCGGGAGGCCGAGGCGCATCGCCTGGCCGAAGAGGAGGCCCGCAAGCCATTCGACCTGGCGCAAGGGCCGCTTATCCGCACTACCCTCCTGCGAAATGGCGAGCAAGATCATATGCTCCTGCTGACGATGCACCATATCGTGTCCGACGGCTGGTCCATGCAGGTTTTCTATGAGGAGATGGAGTCGCTGTATAACGCTTACACGGCCGGGCAGCCTTCACCCCTGCCTGAGTTGCCGGTGCAGTACGCTGACTATGCGGTGTGGCAGCGAGAGTGGCTGCAAGGTGAGACGCTACAGGCCCAGCTAGACTACTGGAAGGCACAATTGGCGGGCGCGCCACCACTGTTGGAGTTGCCTACCGACCGCCCCCGCCCGCACGCGCAGACTTACGGGGGAGGGCACGAGAGCATACACCTGCCAACGAGCCTGGCTCGCCAATTGGAAGCGTTGGGCAGGCGGGAGGGCGCGACCCTCTTCATGGTGCTGCTGGCGGCGTTTGATACGTTGCTCCACCGCTACACCGGGCAGAGCGACGTGGTTGTTGGCTCTCCCATAGCGGGGCGCACCCGCCAGGAGATAGAGGGGCTGATAGGCTTCTTCGTCAACACTCTCGTGTTGCGGACCAGCTTCGAGGGCGACCCCACGTTCCGGGAGGCGCTCAGGAGGGTGAGGGAGACGGCGCTGGGGGCGTATGACCACCAGGACGTGCCATTCGAGCGGCTGGTGGAGGAGCTACAGCCGGAGCGCAGCCTGGGCCGCACCCCCTTCTTCCAGGTGATGTTCGTGCTACAGAACGCGCCCATCGCCAACCCGCAGTTGCAGGACATCCAGTCGAACACGTTTATCGTGGATAGCGGCACGGCCAAGTTCGATCTGAGTCTGGACATGCAGAATGACGAGGAGGGGCTGCATGGGGTGTTGGAGTACAACCTCGACTTGTTCGACACGTCAACCATCACGCGCATGCTGGGGCACTTCCAGACCCTGCTCGAAGGGATAGTAGCCAACCCCAATCGCCGTGTTTCTGAGTTGCCCCTGCTCACACAGGAGGAGCTACATACTCTGCTGGTGGAGTGGAACGCTACCGGTAAAGACTACCCGCAGGGTAGATGCATACACCAGCTATTTGAGGAGCAGGTGCAGAGAACGCCTGACGCGGTAGCGGTAATACTTGGGCAGGAGCAAGTCACCTATACGGAATTGAACAGCCGCGCCAACAAGCTAGCTCGCCACCTACGCAAGTTGGGAGTAGGGCCGGAGGTGCTGGTAGGGCTGTGCGTAGAGCGCAGTATAGAGATGGTAGTGGGGCTGCTGGGCATACTCAAGGCAGGAGGGGCTTACGTGCCTCTGGACCCATCTTACCCGAAGGACCGGCTGGCTTACATATTGGAGGACAGCCGTGCCCCGGTGCTCGTCACGCAAAAGGGGTTGAGCCTGGCAGGTGAGTTATCTCACGGCGTGCAGGTGGTCTACCTGGATGGGGACCAGGGAACGGTAAATGATGAGAGCGAAGAGGACCTTGCTCCGGGAGAAATAGGTGTCACACCAGAGAATGTAGCGTATGCTATATACACGTCAGGCTCCACCGGCCTGCCGAAAGGCGTGATGGGCCTGCATCGTGGGGCCATCAACCGCTTCCGTTGGATGTGGGAGACCTATCCCTTCGAGGCGGGCGAGGTCTGCTGCCAGAAGACCGCCTTGAGCTTCGTAGACTCTATCTGGGAGGTTTTCGGCCCGCTCCTACAAGGGGTGCCTCTAGTTATCATCCCGGATGGCGTGTTGAAGGACCCTGTGCTCTTCCTGGGAGCGCTCGCAGGCAGCGGTGTCACGCGCCTGGTGCTCGTGCCCTCCTTGCTTCGCGTGCTACTCGACACGACAAATGACCTGGACGCTAAATTACCCGGGCTGAATATATGGGCGACCAGTGGCGAGGCGCTCCCGGCGGAACTGGCGCAACGCTTCAAGGAGTTGCTGCCCGGGCGCACATTGCTGAACATCTACGGCTCGTCTGAAGTGTCCGCCGACGTGACCTGGTACGACTTGAGCCGGGAAAGCATCGAACTCTCACGAGCGCCGATTGGCCGCCCCATCGCCAACACGCAGGTTTATCTACTCGACCGCCACATGCAGCCCGTACCCATAGGAGTGCCCGGCGAGCTATACGTGGGCGGGGCCAACCTCGCCAGGGGTTACCTGGGCAAGCCCGATCTGACGGCTGAGCGCTTCACACCCAACCCCTTTGCCAGTACCGAGTACCGAGTACCGAGTACCGAGCTATCTCAGGACGTTGCACTCGGTACTCGGTTGTACAGGATGGGCGATTTGGGGCGATACCTGCCGGACGGGAGCATCGAGTACCTGGGGCGGGCGGATTACCAGACGAAGATACATGGGTTCCGGGTTGAGCCGGACGAGATAGCAGCCACCCTCACGCGGAACGAGGCCGTCCGTGAGTGCGTGGTTGTGGCCCGCGAAGACAGCCCAGGCGACAGGCGGCTGGTGGCATACGTGGTGTTGCGGGAGCCGGAAGGGGCTGCCGCGAGCGATCTGCGCCTCTTCTTGAGGCAGAAGCTGCCCGACCACATGATACCCTCGGCCCTCGTGCTGTTGGAGGCGATGCCCCTGACGCCCAGCGGCAAGGTTGACCGGCGGGCGCTGCCACCGCCTGAGCAGGGGCGTCTCGAAGAGGATAGCGGTTACGTGGCCCCGCGTGATGTCGTGGAGGAAGTGCTGGCCGGTATGTGGGCCGAGATGCTGCGGCTTGAGCGCGTGGGTGTTTACGACAGCTTCTTTGAGCTAGGCGGGCACTCCCTGCTGGCGATGCAGCTTATCTCCCGCATCCGCGAGTCGTTCCGCGTGGACTTCCCTCTCCGCCAGATGTTTGAAGACCCAACAGTCGCGGGCATGTCGGCTGCGCTGATCGCCCAGGAAGCGAAGCCCGGACGCACCCTCAAGGTGGCCCAGCTCCTACAACAGTTGGAGGGTATGTCGGAGGCCGAAGTATTGAGCACGATACAGGAACAGCAGGCGAAACGAGGCACTCTCTAATGGAGAATAAAGCTAACCCCGTCGATCTCGCGGCGAAAAGACGCGAACTACTTGCGCTCTTGCTGGACGAAGATGAAGAGGAAGATGGCGGTGGGCAACCCGCGCCACTTACCAGGCAGAAGGACCGCGCAAACCTGCCGCTTTCCTTTGCCCAGCAGAGGCTATGGTTCCTCGACCAGCTAGAGCCGGGCAACCCTTTCTACACTATCCCTGTCGCCATGCGCCTGTCGGGTGCACTCGATACAGCCGCGCTTGAGCGGAGCGTTGGCGAGATATTGCGCCGCCACGAGGTGTTCCGCACGAGCTTCCCTTCCGTGGAGGGTAAGCCTATACAGGTTATCGCGCCCGCCACGTCGCTGCATGTGCCTCTAGCAGACCTCCGGCACATGCCCATCCAGTCGCGGGAGGGGCAGGTCCAGCGCCTGGCGGAAGAGGAAGCCCGCAGGCCGTTCGACCTATCTACCGGCCCCCTGGTGAGGGCCAACCTCTTCCAATTGGACGAGCAGGAGCACGTCTTACTGCTCACGATCCACCATATCATTGCTGATGGGTGGTCGTATGGGGTGCTATTAGGGGAGCTTGGGCCGCTTTACAACGCATTTAAGGCAGGGCAACCGTCGCCCCTCCCTGAGTTGTCAGTGCAGTACGCCGATTATGCTGTGTGGCAGCGAGAGTGGCTGCAAGGCGAGACGCTACAAACCCAGCTTGATTACTGGAAGGCCCAACTGGCGGGCGCGCCTCCCCTGTTGGAACTGCCCACCGACCGCCCACGTCCACCCGCGCAGACCTACAGGGGCGCGTACCAATCGGCGGTCCTGCCCAAGAGCCTGGCTCGCCAATTGGAAGCGTTGGGCAGGCGAGAAGGCGCGACCCTCTTCATGACGCTGCTGGCGGCGTTCGACGCATTGCTCCACAGGTATACGGACCAGGGCGACATAGTAGTAGGCTCGCCCATCGCCAACCGCTCGCGGCCCGAAGTGGAGGGGCTGATCGGGCTCTTCGCCAATACGCTGGTGTTGCGGGCCGACCTGCGCGGCGACCCTACCTTCCGAGAGTTGCTGCACAGGGTAAGGGAAGTGGCGCTGGGGGCATACGACCACCAGGACGTGCCGTTCGAGAGGCTAGTGGAGGAGCTACAGCCTGAGCGCAATCTGAGCTACCACCCGCTCTTCCAGGTGATGTTCGTGCTACAGAACGCCCCTCTGCCGCCGTTGGACGTGGCGGGCCTGACCCTCAGCTACCTCGACGTACACAGGGGAGCGTCAGCCTTCGACATTACCCTGATGATGGCCGATACAAATGACGGGCTGGAAACGTTCATCGAGTACAACACGGACCTGTTCGATGCTCCAACCATTGCTCGTATGCTGGGACACTTACAGACCCTGCTTGAAGGGATAGTAGCCAACCCCAACAGCCGTATATCCGAATTGCCCCTGCTCACCCAGGAGGAGCTACATACCCTGCTCGTGGAGTGGAACGATACTCTTAGAGACTATCCACAAGACAGGTGCATACACCATCTCTTTGAGGAGCAGGTAGAGAGAACACCTGATGCTGTGGCAGCGGTGTTCGGGCAGGAGCAAGTTATCTACAGCGAACTGAACAGCCGTGCGAACAAGCTAGCTCGCCACCTGCGAAAGCTGGGAGTAGGGCCGGAGGTGCTGGTGGGGCTGTGCGTAGAGCGCAGTATAGAGATGGTGGTGGGGCTGCTGGGTATCCTCAAGGCAGGTGGGTCTTACGTTCCTCTTGACCCCACGTATCCGAAGGACAGGCTTGCGTACATGCTGGACGACTCTCAAGCGCCCGTGCTGGTGACGCAGGAGCGGGCCATGTCGGGCCTGTTCGATAGTGGAGCAGATGCACAAGGGACGCAGGTGATCTACATCGATAGGGAGTGGGCGACTATCGAGGGTGAGAGCGGAACGGACCTTGACCAGCAAGAGGTAGGGGTGACGCCGGAGAACGTGGCATACACCATTTACACGTCAGGCTCTACCGGGCTGCCGAAGGGGGTGCTGGTGCCGCACCGGGGTCTGTGCAACGTCATCACCGAGAAGATTCGCACCTACGGCGTGCAGCCGGATAGTCGCGTTCTCCAATTTGTGGCGTTCAGCTTCGACGTTTCGGTGGCCGAGGTCTTCACCACGCTCGTTGCTGGGGCGAGGCTTACCCTGAGTCCGGCGGACGACCTGCTCCCAGGCCCCCCGCTGGTCAAGCTGCTGAAGGAGCAGGAAGTTACCACGATTTTGATGCCGCCTTCGGTGCTGAACTCGCTGCCAGACGCCGACCTGCCTGCCCTGCGAAGCATCGTGGTCGGGGGTGAGAACTGTTCCGCCGAAGTGGTGGCGCGCTGGGCACCTGGCCGCCGCTTTTTCAACACCTATGGGCCGACAGAAGCGACTATCTGCAACACCATAATAGAATGCGTCCCCGACGGCAGAAAGCCGCCTATAGGCCGCCAGATTGCCAATACGTGGATATACCTGTTGGACCGCTACGGCCAGCCGGTGCCCGCCGGGGTAGCAGGAGAGATGCACATAGGCGGCGCGGGGCTGGCGCGAGGCTACCACCGCCGCCCCGACCTGACGGCAGAACGCTTCGTGCCCAACCCGTTTGCCAGTTCCGAGTACCGAGTACCGAGTACTGAGTACGAGGTGCCGAGCGCTGAGTTCGTTTCGCAATCCGAATTCAGCACTCCCCATTCGGTGGGTGCGCGGCTTTATAAGACGGGTGATTTGGCGCGATACCTGCCCGATGGGAGTATCGAGTTCCTGGGGCGTAGGGACCACCAGGTAAAGATTCGGGGGTTCCGCGTCGAGATAGGCGAGATCGAGGTGGCGTTGAGCGCGCACCCAACCGTGCGGGAGGGCGTGGTCGTGGCCCGCGAGGACGTGCCGGGGAGCAAACGCCTGGTAGCTTACGTGGTCCCAGAGCCGGGGCAGGAGTGCGTGGCGGGCGACTTGCGTGCCTACCTTCGAGGCCAGCTGCCGGACTACATGGTGCCTAGCGCCTATGTACAGTTGGAGGAGTTGCCCCTGTCGCCCAACGGCAAGGTTGACCGTCGGGCGCTGCCAGCACCGACCACAGGCAGGGTCGAGGCGGGCGATGCATTTGACACGCCTGGCACCCCTGTTGAGAAGGGGCTGGCGGAGATATGGGCCGAGGTGTTGGGCCTACCGCCGGAGCAGATTGGCGTGCAGGACAGCTTCTTTGAATTGGGCGGGCACTCGCTGTTGGTCACGCAGGTGATGACGCGGATAAGCAGCACCTTTGGTGTAGATTTGCCCCTGCGCAGCATCTTTGAGGAGCCTACGGTAGCTGGCCTCGCCCGCATGATAGAGTTAGCGCGTGCGTCCGGCATCCCAGATGCGCCGTCCGCCCAGGTGGTAGACTGGGAGGCCGAAATCGTCTTGGATCCCACGATTCGCCCCGACCTCGTGCCACTCGGCAACGTGGCCGAGCCTGATGCCATATTTATAACGGGCGCGAGCGGCTTCCTGGGGGCGTTCGTGCTCTACGAGTTGCTCCGGCAGACGGACGCGGCCATATATTGCCTGGTGCGCGCCCGCGACGAAGCGCAAGGCAAAAAGAAGATACAGGCCAACCTTGAGACCTACGGCCTCTGGCGTGAAGACCGGGCCGCAAGGGTCTGCCCGGTGGTTGGGGACCTATCCGACCCGATGCTTGGCATGTCGGACGAGACGTACCGCGCGCTGGCGGGCAAGGTGGACGTTATCTACCACAACGGCGGGGTGGTTAACTTCGTCCAGCCCTACGCCGCGCTCAAGACGGCCAACGTGGGCGGCACGGTAGAAGTGCTGCGGTTCGCCAGCGACACCAGGCGGAAGGCGGTGCATTTCGTGTCTACCCTCTCCGTCTTCCTGTCTAAGAGTAAGACCGACGCCGACGTGATACATGAGGACGACGAGCAGGACGACATCGAAGGGATAGACGACGGCTACTCGCAGAGCAAATGGGTGGCCGAACGCCTCATCATGGCCGCACGCGACCTGGGCCTGCCTGCATGCATCTACAGGCCCGCCAGGATCACGGGCCAGAGCGAGACCGGCCTGTGCAACGCGGGCGACCTCTTCTCCCGGTACATAAAGGGCTGCATCCAGCTCGGCAGCGCGCCCGACCTCGACATCCCGGTGGATATGGCCCCGGTGGACTTCGTGAGCAAAGCCATAGTCTACCTGTCGAGGCAGCCGGAGTCGCTGGGCAAGACCTTCCACATCATCAACACCGACCAGCTTTCGTGGGGCGAGTTTGTGGACGGCATCCGCCACTTCGGTTACCCTCTCCATACCGTGCCTTACGAGAGTTGGCGCGCCGGGTTGCTCAACCGCGCAGTTGGTTCGGTGGAGAACGCCTTAGAGCCGATGCTGCCTATCTTCTACCAGGAAAAAGAGGCCCCATCCAAGAAGAGTTTCCCACAGTTCGACGTCCGGGGCACGTTTGAGCACCTGGCAAAGGCTTCTATCGTCTGCCCACCGGCGGACCTCAATCTGCTCGGCACTTATATGAGGTATCTCGTCCAGAGTGGCTTCCTGGAAGCTCCCCAGGCAAATAGTCCCTTGCGTGAGACGTCTGAGGTAGCGGCAACTTAGGGTAAAGGAAGCGATGTTTCCGTAGGGGCGACCCGGTGGGTCGCCCCGTCCGGCCATCATACAGGCATGGTACGTCAACCCCACCAGGGCGACCCACCGGGTCGCCCCTACGGCAAATCTGAACACCTTGACAATGTTACATTAACCCAGTAAGGCCACCGCCTACGCTCAGAGAGAATCGCAGGCAAGTGCCATGGCTGACCAGCCGAGTCTTGGCCCAGGCACCGGGATCACAGCCAGATTTCTAATCTAACATTGTCAAGACACTTACAGGAGGCAATATGAACAGGGATGACGAAAGGGAAGACACCACTATCTACAAAGTGGTCATGAACCACGAGGAGCAGTACTCTATCTGGCCTGCCGACCGGGAGAACGCGCTAGGGTGGCGGGACGCGGGCAAGAGCGGGACGAAGGCGGAGTGCCTGGCCTATATCAAAGAAGTGTGGACCGACATGCGGCCTCTCAGCCTGCGCAAGCGCATGGAAGAGCAAGGCTCTTAGGAGACCTGTATGCAGGACAACGATACGCCCGCGACGCCGCCCGACCTGGCCCTGTTCCAGATGATGTACGGCTTCATGCCCTCGCGACTGGTCTACGTGGCTGCGCGCCTGGGTCTAGCCGACCATATGCACGAAGGTGAGCGCACCAGCCCTGGGCTTGCCCGCAAAGTTGGCGCGGACGAGCACGCCCTGCGCCGGGTCATGCGGGGGTTGGTGAATGTCGGCGTATTCATCGAAGATGAAGAGGGGCAGTTCGGCCTCACGCCCATAGGAGAGTTCCTGCGGAGCGACGTGCCCAATTCATTGCGCGACCTGGCTATCCTGAGCGGCGAGGAGTTTTATCCGGCGTGGGGCGCGCTGCTCAAAACGGTAAGAAGCGGGCAGACCGCTTTCGACAGCGCGTTCGGCACGGGGTTCTTCCACCACCTTGAGCAACACCCGGAGGCGGGCGAGCGCTTCAACAATTTCATGGTCGCCCTGACCACCGACACGGCTGCGGCGGCGCTTGATGCCTACGACTTCTCGGCTTTCCGCAGGATAGTTGACGTGGGTGGGGGGTACGGCCCGCTCCTGGCTGCCTTACTCAAAGCCAACCTCCAGGCGAGAGGAGTGCTCTTCGACACCGAGACTATCGCTGAGGGTGCCCGGCGCTACTTGCAAGGAGAAGGGCTGCTGGAACGTTGCGAGATCGTCGCGGGCGACTTTTTCGAGGCGGTGCCTGCCGGAGGCGACCTGTACGTGCTCTCGCAGGTGCTACACGATTGGGACGACGCTCATTGCTTGCAGATACTCAAAAGCTGCCGTGAGGCTATGCCCGCAGGCGGCACGCTCCTGGTGCTCGAGGCGCTCATGCCGGAGCGCGTAAGTGAGCCGTCAGGCGTGGTAGACTCCGACCTGATAATGCTGGCGATGACAGGTGGCCGAGAGCGCACCGAGGCCGAGTACCGCGAATTGCTGGCCGCTTCGGGCTTCAAGCTGGCGCGCATCTTACCCACGCAGTCCCCTACGTACATAATTGAAGCGGCGCGGGTCGAGGAGCGATGAGGCCCGGCCAAGACCCCTGGGTAATTTTTCCTAAGCCCGCTCCCCTGGCCCGCGTGAGGCTCTTTTGCTTCCCTTATGCCGGGGGCAGCGCCTCTATCTTTCGCGCCTGGCCCGCCGTACTGGGGCCGGAGATCGAGTTGGGGGCGATCCAGCTTCCCGCGCGTGAGAGGCGGCTGGCGGACGCCCCGGTGAGCCACCTGCCATCGCTCGTGGAGGCCCTGGCGCGAAGCATGCAAGGGTACGCAGACCTCCCATTCGCCTTTTACGGGCACAGCATGGGCGCGCTGGTGGCCTTCGAGGTCGCGCGGCGGCTGCATGGGGAGGGGAGTCCCGGCCCGGCTCACCTTTTCCTTTCGGGGCACAAAGCGCCCCAGCGCCCGGCCTGGCTCCCGTCTATCTACCATCTGCCCGACGAGGAGTTCATCGAGGGGTTGCGCCGCCTCGATGGCACCCCGGAGGACGTGCTGCAAAACAAGGAGTTGCTGCAACTGCTACTGCCCGCGCTCAGGGCCGATTTCGAGATAGTCAACACATACACCTACGTCGCCGGGCCGCCGCTCGATTGCCCCATCTCCATCTTCCGTTCCATGCAGGACAGCGAGGTGACTCGCGACGATCTGGAAGCCTGGCGAGAGCAGACCACAGGCGAGTTCAGGCTGCGCATGATGCCCGGCGGGCATTTTTTCCTGCACAGCGCCTACCCCGCCATCTTGCAGGCAATCACGTCCGACCTCGCGCCGTTGTTGAAAGCGTATGGCTGAGGCAGCATGGCACCTCAGGCTTGCTTATGGAGCGCAGCCCCCGCAGAGTTGAGCTTGCAGGAGGGGGAAGTCCACGTCTGGCGCGCAGCCCTGGACGGGCAGCCGGGGCGACCATTGGCCCAGACGCTATCGGCTGGCGAGCAAGAGAGGGCGGCGCGCTTCCATTTCGAGGCTGACCGGCGGCGATTTGTCGCGGGGCGGGGGTTTCTGCGAGCGGTCCTGGCGCGCTACTTGCGCATAGAGCCGGGCGAGGTTCGATTCTCGTATGGGGAGCAGGGTAAGCCTACCTTGCCGGGAGACGCGGGCGAGGGTGCTATTCACTTCAACCTTGCCCATTCCGGGGAGTTGGCGTTATGCGCTGTAGCACGAAGGGAGGTGGGGATTGACCTTGAGCTAATCCGCCCCGTTTCCGAAAGCGCGCAGATAGCGGACCGATATTTCTCCATGCGAGAGAGGGCCGCGTTCCATTCACGCCCATTAGAGGAAGCCGGCGAGGGTTTCCTGCGCCAGTGGACGCGCAAAGAGGCTTATCTCAAGGCCAGGGGGTGCGGCTTGAGCCTCGAACCGGACCGGGTTGAGGTCTGGGGCGGCCAGGATGGACCGCTCAAGCTGGAAGTGGCGGGCGAACCCGGCGAGGCTACGCGCTGGTCGCTGGTGGACCTGACGCCTGGCGGTGGCTACGTGGCGGCCCTGGCGGTTGAAGGGCGGGATTGGAGCCTCTCCTGCTGGCAATGGGCGGGGTAGCATCGTTGCGGACATAGTGCTCCCGTTACCGCCGTTAGATACGGACTGACTTCTCATTGCGTGACATCCAGTACCGTCGCCCCGGTGATTAGCTTGAGGTCGGCAGGCGCTATCTCTATCTCTATGCCTGCTTCGCCCGCTCCGATAAGCACAGTGGGGAGCGTCAGCAGTTGCTCGTCCATGAAGACGGGGACCGCATCTGCGCCGAGCGGTGAAACGCCTGTTGGCGGATAATCCAGGATAGCGAGCAGTTCGCCCGGCCCCGCAAGCTGAACACGGCGGCACCCCATGTGGTGAGCCAGCAGGCGCAGGTCGGCTCGCATGGTCGAAGCGCAAACGAGGATGCCGTACTGGCCCGAAGGTTGGCAGCGGAAAAAGAGCGTTTTAGCGATGCGCTCAGGCGCGTATCCGAGGGCGTGGGCGAAATCGGCGGGGCTACGTATGGGGTCATGGAAATCGGCGTGCCGGTAGACGCGGTAGAGCACTCCCGCCTTATCTAGCGTGTCGGCGACGTGGGGGTGCATAAGAGGCTTACGGTCGGGCGCGCCAACATTATTTAGTGACGGGCTGGGGTTCAGGTTCAGGGATCACAAACCCGTAAGCGAGGGCAACTTCTTGCACCTCACGCCTGACTCGCTTGGGGAGGTTGCCCCCGAAGATCTGGAGGTACGCGGCAATCCACTCAGGCTTCTTAGCGAGGAAGGGGAAATCGGTGGGCACCATGTGGCGTATCGCCAGCAGAGGCACGGTCGTGCGAAGGGGGCGGAAGTGGGGGTTGCGCAGGCCTGGCTCTTCGCACACGGCGTGGAACTGCCCGATCATAAGCCCTTTGGGGACGAACTCAGGCTTGAGAGTGGCCTGGATGATGTCGATGATACCGGGCGCTAGGTCGGGCGCGAGGTCGGGGAATAGTATAAGGATAGTCTTGTACTGGGCGTCCCGGCCCGTAAGGGGCACAAGCTCCAGGAACCACTCGCAATACGCCATCACCACAGCTCGAACCTCGTCCATAGTAGGGTGCGCGCCTGGGTAGACGGTCATCCAGAAGAGGTTCCGTTCAAGGGAAGGCTGAGTGTAGGGGCAGACGGCACCCTCCCGGCCCAGGTCAGGGTGCGGGTTGCTGAGGAACTCCCTGGACCACGACAGCACGTTCTTGAGCGGCTCTCCATAAGCCAGCAGCACGTCGGGCAGCGCATCTCCGTCCAGGTTAGATGGCTCTAACAGGTAGAGAGATGGGTCGGCAGAATGTATGCGCACTTAGCGCCTCCATGTATATCATAAGGACCGACAAAGATTATATCACAAGAGCAGGCGACTGCATAGAGTTTTAAATCACTAAACTGCTACGTATCCGATGAGCCTATTCTATGCCGAACTTCTACTCACTTTCCAGCCCAAGAAGTGCTCACATTCTGCTCACTTTGCTGGACTTCCTGTTCACCGCGTCTAGGAATAATACGTCTACCATGTCGCCTGTCACTTCTTACACTTGTTTGGCGAGTTCCTTGACCAGCAATCGGTCCTGCTCATTGGCTGCTTACTTGCAATGTCAACAGATGTCTAATTGTGTTCGCAGCGGTCTGTCTTCACTACCATGCCCCCATTCTATCACCTTTATCATAGTTGCTGTTTTGCTATAGTGAGTGGCACAAAAAGTGGCACAAGATAGCGGTTTCGTTTCGGTTGGTAAGGCATGAGATAAAGGGAGGTGCAAGACGCCCATCATGTGTGGTATATTACGTCTGCTCTTCTCAGAAACCATGCTCCGGTAAGCTATCATAACAAACGAAAACAGCATCAGGCTCTAACACCTGATCCCCAATCCCTATCCTCAGAGGAGGAACTTTATGCTGAAGGAAGTTGAACAAGCCCCAAGCCCCCTGGATGACCCCGGAATGCTTGACAACCCGTACCCTTTATACCAGCAAATCAGGTCCACCGACCCGGTGCATTGGTGGGACACGCTGAATGTCTGGGTGCTGACCCGCTACGCCGACGTGGTCGCCTCGCTACACGACCCACTTATGTCAACTGAGCGCATCCTGCCGGAGTTGGAGGGGCTGCCCCCCGCGCAACGGGAGGCGCAACGCCCGCAGTACGAGAGCCTCGCGCGCCAAATGGCGTTCGTGGACCCGCCGGAGCATACCCGCCTGCGCAGCCTGGTAAACAAGGCATTCACCCCGCGAGCCGTCGAAGCGTTGCGCCCTCGCGTGCAGCGCATCGTTGACGACCTCCTGGATGCGGTCCAGGAGCAAGGCGAGATGGACGTGATCCGCGACCTCGCATACCCCCTACCAACCACCGTGATTGCCAGCATGTTCGGCTGCCCGCCGGAGGACCACATCCGCCTCAAGAAATGGTCGAACGACTTCGCGCAGCTATTCGACGTTCGGGAGCTTACTCTAGAGGAGTCGGCGGAGAGGATGCGCAACCTGGACGAATTCACCGACTACTTCCGCTACCACGCATCCGAGCGCAGGAAGAACCCTAAAGACGACATAATGAGCGCGATGGTCGCCGCCGAGGAGCAGGGAGAAAAGTTGAACGCGGAGGAGCTTTACGCCAACTGCGTGCTAATCGTCTTCGCAGGGCACGAAACAACCACCAACCTGATAGGCAACGGCCTGCTCGCGCTGCTGCGCCACCCCGACCAGATGCAAATGCTCAAAGATGATCCTTCGCTGATCCCAGGCGCGGTTGAGGAGATGTTGCGCTACGACAGCCCCGTGCAGTTCGCGGGGCGGATGGCAAAGGACGACATCGAGATAGGCGGAAAGCGCATCTTGAAAGGCCAGAATGTTTTGCAGGTGCTCGGTTCCGCCAACAGGGACCCTGAGCGTTTCCCGGAGCCGGACAGGTTCGACATCACCCGGCGCGACAACAGGCACGTAGCGTTCGGCTACTCCGCGCACTTCTGCCTGGGAGCGCCGCTTGCGCGCCAGGAGGGGCAGATAGCCTTTACAACGATGCTGCGCAGGATGCCCAACCTGCGGCTCCTGGAAGAAAACCCGCCCAGGAGGGAGAACCTCTCCCTGCGCGGCCTGAAGTCGCTACCTGTGGCCTTCTAGGCACGGCTTATTTACCATGATCGTGTAGCTAAAGGGACATCACCTCAGAAGGGGCAATATGACGTTCCGCACGACAATCTCTAGCATGCGGGTCTTCCTGCTGATCTGGTTTGGGCAGGTGATCTCGCTGATCGGGTCCGAGCTGACGGGCTTCGGGCTGGGCGTATGGGTGTACCAGCGCACGGGTTCGGCCACGCAGTTCGCCCTGATCGCAGTCGCTACTACGCTGCCAGGTATCGTGCTCTCTCCACTGGCGGGGGCGATAGTGGACCGTTTTGACCGCCGCCTGGTGTTGATACTCAGCGATACGGGCGCGGCCCTCAGCACTCTCACCATCGCGCTCCTGATAATGACAGGCCAGCTTGAGACCTGGCACATATACGTGCTTATGGGTATAAGCTCGGCGTTCAGCTCCTTCCACTGGCCCGCCTTCGCCGCCTCTATCAGCCTGCTCGTCCCCAAGCAGCATTATGGCCGGGCCGGGGGGATGGTGGAGTTCGGGCAGGCCGCCGCGCAGACGGTGTCGCCCGTGATAGCAGGACTGCTGATCGTGGTAGTGCAACTGGGTGGGGTCGTGTTGATTGACGTGGTGACGTTCCTATTCGCGGTCACGACCCTGCTGCTGGTGCGCATACCTATGCCGAAGAAAAGCCCGGACGACGCGGTGGAGGCAGGCTCGTTCTGGCGGGACGTGGGGTACGGGTGGAAGTACGTAAGGGCCAGGCGCGGCCTCTTCGCGCTGCTCTTCTTCTTCGCCTCCGTCAACTTCAGCGCGGCTGCCATCGGCGTATTGATTCCACCCCTGGTGTTGAGTTTCACCACCGTAGAGGTGCTGGGCACCGTGTTGTCGGTGGCCTTCGCGGGGATGGTACTGGGCAGCATCACCATGAGCGTATGGGGTGGCCCGAAACCTGGGCGGCGCATGGGCGTGGTAATCGCACTCGCGTTTGTGCAGGGGGTACTCATCATCATTGACGGGCTGCAACCCAGCGCCCTGCTCATCACCGCCGTAGGGTTTGTTTACCTGTTCGTAAGCCCTATCATTACAGGCAGCGACCAGGCGATTTGGCTGAGCAAGACCCCACCCAGCTTACAGGGGCGGGTGTTCGCCACGCAGCGTATGATGAGCTGGTCTACGGTGCCCCTGGCGTTCCTGGTGGCCGGTCCCCTGGCAGATTACGTGTTTGGGCCGCTCCTGGTTGAAGGCGGCCCGCTGGCAGGCAGCGTAGGGCAGGTTATAGGTGTCGGGCCGGGGCGGGGTATAGGGCTGCTCTTTATCGTGATGGGCACGTTGATGGTGCTGGTGACTATCGTCGCGGCACTCTATCCCCGGCTGACAAGGTTGGAGGAGGAGTTGCCGGACGCGGTCCCAGACGCAGAGGAGGCTCCACCTGCGGAGGAAAGCACTATAGGAGTCGAAGGTTCCGTCGCGGCTGCGGCTAGTCGCGGAACTTGACGCCCGTATAGGGGACCTGCTCCCTCATAAGTTCGTCTATATCCATCGAGGAGGCGGCGTCGAGAGGCGAGTGTGGGGCAGATGGAGGGGCCATGCCGCCCGGCGGTAGAGGGCGGACTTCGGTGATGATGTTGCGCTCGTCAACCAGCACCACACGGGGCTGCCAGTGGCCCGGCACAGGCTCTTCGACCTGAGCGTATGCCATGATGATTACCATATCCCCAACATTGACCAGGTGGGCTGCCGCGCCGTTTAGCTGGATCGCGCCGCTGCCCGCTTCTCCCGCTATGGTATAGGTCTCTACCCGGTTGCCGTTGGTCACGTCCACGACCTGCACTCTCTCGTAAGGCAGGATGTCGGCAGCTTCAAGCAGCAGCGTATCAATAGTGATGCTGCCGATGTAATGAAGGTCTGCCGCGGTTACGGTTGCCCGGTGTATCTTGCTGCGAACCATCGTGCGATACACTGCCATACAAAGCCACCTCCATATGCTAGTTTATTTTTGCTATTTTACCATATTGGATTGGTGTTCGCATGCAAGGTTGGGATAGAAAATCCTGTACACTTGGAGGGTGCCGAGGGTCTACAGGTTCAGACTTTCGGACGCGGCATCTGTTCCAGCAAGGAGCCAAATGGTGCCTCCTCGCACGCCATCTTCACTCCCTTGCCACTACAGTGTCGTACAGCCCGTAATGGGTCAGCCCCGAGTGGCTCTCTATGCCGGTGTACCGGAGCGACGCGTCTTCGTACCGCCGGAACGCGAACACGGCCTGGTTCATCTGCTCCGTGTTGAACACCTTGAGCCGGACGAGCATATGGAAGTCCTTCACCGTCAGGCCCGTGACGGCGAGGAACAGTTCCGGCTCCAGCTTGGTGATGACATCCTGCAGCGTGTTCTCGCGGAAGTCGGTCAGGTACATGAATGCAGGAATCCGCGTCGCGAACTTGATCAGCTTCTCCTGCACGAGCTTGCGTTTCGACTTGTATTCCTTTTCCTCGTCGGTGAGTTCCTTCTTCTCCTTGTCCGTCAGGTCTCTGTTTCTGGCCTTGTTCTTGAGCTCTTTGACCTTCTCGCTCTTGTTGATGATCGTCTCGATGATGTTGTCGCTGAGCGAGCGCCAGCCTTCGATGCGCTCAACGGCGGCCAGCGCCTCAGGGTTGTCCAGGATGCGGCGCAGTGTGTCGTTGTCCACGTTCACGAGCAGCGCACTCTCCCACTTACGGGCCAGCAGCGTGGCCGAAGTGCCCGACATGGCGAAATCGAGGATGCCGCCCGCGTCGATTTGCACCATCTTCGCGCCGTCATAAGCCAGCACAGGCAGGAACGACACGAGATCCTTGACCGCATTCTCCGGGTTCGGCTCATTGGGCGAGAGGCCGATCCCATACTCGGAAATCTGCCTCAAAGCGCGTGTGGGCGCGAAGTCGAACACGAAGCAGATGGGCTTGAGGATCTCCTCCTCGTTCGGATTGTCGCCGTTGGGGTTATTAATGGACCACGGCGACTGGACGCGAAACGCTGCCTGAAAGTAGGTCTCAGGCGACTTGAGGTTGCGCAGCATCAAGATCGATGACCACTGCGGCACCGTGACGCCGGTGGTCAACTTGCCGCATGAGAGCGTGATGGTCTTGGTCTCGAATCCGCTCCCGATGGTTTTGCGCACAGGCGGCAACGCATCCAGACCGATGCCCGCCGAAGCACCTGCGGCGACGATCACCTCGTAGTCATGCCAGAAGGTGTTGTGCTTCTCGGCCAGCAGGTTGGCCATCGCGTGGCAGGCCGCGACGTTGGGCAGGAACCAGAACGAGTGCTGCAGGTAGGGTAACAGGCGTACATCCGAGTACGGCAACGGCGGCCGCGAGCCGATCTTCAGGTACTCGGCCGACTTAGGCGTGTATCCGCCGCGAATGATGTCCAGCCACTTTTGCACGTCGCTCTCGTGCTTGAATTGAGCCTTCGCGCGCGTTCCCGACGCCTCGAAGAACGCATTGAGATCAAACTCGTCGAACTCCCCGGCGCTGGCGATCGCCAGCAGTTCGTGCGGCATCTGGTAGGTGAGCAGGCGCATCTGCGGCATCGCGCCGTAAGGGTTCCATTCTCCCTGCCTCTCCGCCGCGAACTCCTCCCTAGCGCGCTGCTCGTCGGTGTACGTCCAGTTGAAGATCTGCTCCTCAATAAACTCGCCCGTGGCCAGCGCCTTGAACGGTGTGCCTGAAAGGTATAGGTAAGCCCTGGTCGTGATGGGCAGGAACTCGGTCTCCTTCGCCGATAGCTCGCTGAGGTCTTCGTTTACATTCCCCAGCTCGCTGCCATACTCAAACTTGACCTCCTTCTTCGCAACCGCCTCCTCCTCGCCCTCGAAAAGTTCCTTGGCTGTCTCCCGCCATGCGCCGAAGTGGTATTCGTCAAAGACCACGAGGTCCCACTTCACCTTGTGGACCCATTCGTTCTTGGGCTTGATGTTCCCCGCGTCGTCGCGGCCCAGCAAGTCCTGGAAGGAACCGAAATAGACGAGCGGCTTTCTGGCTGAGACGCGCGTCGGGTCGCTGCCGGAATTGCGCGACATATATTGCCAGCCGTCGAAGTCAACGTGGGACTCAAGATCGGTCTGCCACGCGTCCTCGACAGCGGGCTTGAAGGTGACCACGAGGACGCGCTTGGCGCCGAGCTTCTTGGCAAGTTGGTACGTGGTGAAGGTCTTGCCGAAGCGCATCTTCGCGTTCCAGAGGAAGCGCGGGACGGCGTGCATGTCCTCCTGCCAGATGGAGTGAAAGTACGCGTGCGTCTTGTTTACGGCCTCGGCTTGCTCCCGTCGCATCACGAATGTCTCGTGGTGCGTGCCTGTGAACCGCCGGCCCATGTGCAGCTCGGTGAGTACGGTCTTCACGTCTTCGACCGTGCAACGCATCCACTCCAATTCGACTTTCTCGAAGCCCTTCTTCACAAGGGCCGAGCGCACCTCGTGGTCACTGAAAATGGTTCCGTCGTAGCACTCGGCGGACTCGTCGATTTCGATCCTATAGTTCTTGATTGTGGCGGTCTTGACTTGCTCGGCCACCCTCTGCTTCACACCCCGCGTGGTTTGGCCCACCTTGAGGAGGCCCTTGTGCGCCTCGTCGTCAATCGAGTATGCGTAGATGCGCGGACGGGCCTCGGGCTTGGGCGCCAGGATCTCCTCAATGGTCTTAGTCATCCGCGTCTCCAACACTGGCGCTAGTTCATACCCAACCGCAGGCCGTAAACCTCTACCAGCTGCCACCATAGCTTATTGTCATTGAAGCGGTACTGATACTCGCCAGACATGTAACCCCGGCGTGGGTACTCAACGTGAACACCCTGAGCCTCGAGCGAAACAGCCATGGCAGGATCGTTGAAGTACACGCGCAACTCGGTTCCCCATTTATTGGGCTGGCTTTGGTAGTGCTGTGGATGGCCGGGGGTAACAGCAACACCGGTCGCCGTCTGGTAGTGCTGTTCAAACTCGGATTGCGCAGTGGGGGCAACCTCTGCCTCAAGTAGCACGCGAAACTCCCCGATTTCTGCGAAGTGTGTCATGGACTTACCTCCATTCTTTGTGTTTATCTTGGCGCTCACTCTTGCCAGTGCGGCAATGTGTTTTCATTATTCCGTTTCTGTATCAGTGTTTTCATATGGCCGAATCTTTGAAGCAATGAATTTTACCTCGTCCTCGGTCAGGTTGTAGCGCTTCGCGAGTTCTGCGTCTGTCCACTCAGCAGTCATATCGAGGACAGGGACGAAGTCATATGCCGACTTGGTTAGATGGTGCGAGTACATGAACTGCGCTACGAGGAACCGGAAGAACCGTGTCTTCATATAGGCGACCAAGTTGGAGGCCTCTATCTTGGTCTCGTAACTACCAACAACTAGGTACGTCTCAGTACAGATTGTACCCGGTGGAAGAATATCTATTCGAGAGAGTACCCTTCGCCGACCATCCTTGCCGGGGTTGCCGGCGTGATCATAGCCAACGTAGGACGTTATGACCTTCCATTTGTCGATCATCTCGGCCCCGACCTCGATCTTCTTTCGTGGGTACGGTCCTTCCCCTTTCTCCCAGCGGAGAGTCAGGTCGCCAGCCTTCTCTGGCCGGGCATCAGTAGCAAGCCCAAATGGCTTCCTGCTGGAAACCTGCTCACTCATCCGTGGTTCATTCTTCGCAGTCACTTTGCGAATGATCGGCACGGCGGCACTGTGCCGCACGAAAGCGGGGAACTCATCAAGTCGTCGCTCCGCGATGATACGCGAATCTCCAGCGATATTCGTCACCTCACACGAGCCGCGAGTATCTCGATCCCACAAGAAGTAACACACCCCACCTGCGAAATCGACGCCTGGAAACGCTTCTTGGGCGTTCTCATAGTCCACCAACTTCCGGATGCGATCGTCTGCCAGCATCCGGGCGCGGAAATCGCCCAGCCCCTTCCCTCCGCCCAACCAGCGCGATGGAATTACAATCGTAAGATAGCGTGGATCGAGCCGCATCGCCTGTTCCACAAAGAGATGGTAAATCGGTGACGCACTGCGGCCGTGCCCCCCGTCATCGAGCTGATACGGCGGGTTGCCAATGATCACGTCGAACTGCATATCGCCTCCAAACAACTCGGCCATACGAGTTTTGATGTCGTTGGTGTGGATGAACGCATAGGCGTGGGTTTCAAGCCCTTCTTCGCGGTCAAAGATCGCTCGTGGTGCACCACAGTACCTGCATTTGCCGTTTACCCACGTGTGTTCCAACCGCTCGAACCAGATGTTACCGTCATCGCTGTAAAATCCCTTCGCAATGGAGTGCTCGCCCTTCGCGTGCTTCGAGCAATAGACACTCCGCCGCGCAAGCAGGCTCGTAATATGCGTAATGCCGATACCGAACACCTGCTTCGTCAGGATGTGGTTGACGCGCTCATCGAGGTTCGGAATCTCGTTGGCCAAGCCCTTGTTGAGACGGCTGGTGATCTCGCGCAGGAAGACGCCCGACTTGGTACATGGGTCGAGGAACCTCACCGTTTTGTCCGCCCAGATGTCTGCGCCGCCGTTGGCCGCCGCCCATGCCTCGGCCAGCGTATCTAGCATCCGGTTCGCAAACTCGGGCGGCGTAAAGACCTCGTCGTTAGAGAGGTTGGCGATGCACGTCAGCACATCCGGGTTGCGGCTGCGTAGTGTAAAGCTGGCTTGGGTGCTCATACGGCCGCCTTCGAGGGGTCTCCAATGGTGGAGGTGGCCAGTTCGCTCACCGTCATCGGCCGGTAGCGGGTGCCTGTCGGCGTCAAACTCGCGTGCCTGTCGCGTTGAGTGAAAAACAGGCCCTCCTCGCCAATTGACGACGACTGTGCTAGGTTGTCCAAGCGGAAATCGCGCCGCTGGAACTTACCCTTGCCCAGGTAGCCCCACTCCGCAAAGGTGATGGGCTGATCATCACTGGTACGCATCTTCACGGCATCGCCATGGACGAGGTTCTGCGACAGGACGTAGAAAGCAGCCCGATAGAGATCGTCCGACTCCTCGAGCTTCAGGTAGTCGGCGAGGACCTCCAGCAAATTGGCACGGCACTCGGCGATGTTGTCCTCCAAGAGCTCAATCCCATAGGTGCACATCACAGCGAGAAGGGCGTAGTGCCGCCTTTCAAAGTCGGACTTCCCAAACTTAAGTTCGACGGCGGCGAGCTTCCGTTGCAGTATGCGGATAAGGAAGTTCCCACTCCCGCACGCCGGCTCCAGAAAGCGGGAGTCGATGCGCTCCGTTTCGTCCTTCACCAAGTCGAGCATCGCCTCGACCAGCCACGGCGGGGTGAAGACCTCCCCGTGGTCGGCGACGCGCTGTTTCGACTTGATGTGGTTCATGGGTCGGTACACTTCGGGCGATGTTTCCTTATGGTCACTGCGAGCTAACAAAATATACGGAATATATCCGTATATATGGTCTGGGGCATTTTGCTGCCAATCTAGATAGACAATTAGCTATCTCGTCGGGTGCTACCAGAGGCGCTCGGGCAGGCGGAACAAGTGCAAGGCCAGCATTAGGAGAGAGCCTACGACGGTAGCACTAGCAATGGGCCAATCTGTTCGTGCCAAAATTGTGCCAAAATGGAAATGGAGACTATTATAGCCCCCATTTCCTGCGTAACTTTAGAACAACCTAACTAATTGTGCCGAAGGTGAGATTCGAACCCACATGGGGCTACCCCCACCCGCTTTTGAGGCGGGCGCGTCTGCCGTTCCGCCACTTCGGTATTATACAATTATTCTATTTTCAGATCAATAACCACCAGAAATAAGCTGGCTTCCCAGCCTTAAGTGCATTTCCTCCCGCTGATAGTACTTGGCAACTATTAGAGCAGCAGTCTATTATTGCACGGTTTGGACTGACTAACTGCTTGCCCCGGTGTAATGGCGCAGGGCGAACCGCCAGAAGGCCCGCGCCAGCACAAACGACAAAGCAGCGACGACCACAGCCACCACCGCAATCCAATCCTCCAGCTTACCTAGCAGAGCTTGAGCCGGAAAGGTGGTAAAGAAGGCTACCGGCACCACCGCCGTGAGAAAGAAGCCGACCCAGCCGCGATAAAAGCTCACCGGAAAGCGCGCCGCCTCTACCAGGCTCCATATCACGTGGTCCACCTCCTCGATATTGACCACCCAGAAGGCGGTCGTTTGCAGGATCAAGTACAAGCTGTACATGAGGACCATCGCCGCGAGGCACAAGAGGGCGAAGAGGGCGAGTGAGCCAAGACTGGGCGTGTAATTAAGCTGCCAGCAGGCGTAGGCGATCAGGCCAAGTCCAAGCAGCGGGTCGCCCCAGTTGTAGACCCCGATGAAGCGCAGGCTGACCAGGAACTGGCTGTCTATTGGCCTGGTTAGCACGTAGTCGAGCGAGCCGAGCCTGACGTAATCGGAAAGCTGGCCCAGGTTGGGTTGCAGCACAGCTTGATGGTAGCCGTTCATGGCGAAGAAAAGGCCGACGACTACCAGTAGCTGGTTGTAGCTCCAGCCGGCGATCTGGTCGGTGTGGAAGTAGAAAACGCGCACCCCAAGAGCCGCCCAGAAGAGCCAGAAAAGGCTAACCCCGATGTTCGACCAGAAGTTCAGCCGGTACTCAAGCTCTGTTATCAGCGCACTCTTATAAAAAATGGCAAGCATTCGGAGGTAGCGCCTCATCCCTAGCTCCCTACTGCCTCGTACCGGGCGAGTCCGCGCCGCCACAGCAGGCGGTACAGCACCGCGAAAGCAACGTTCCAGAAGATGCTGAGCAGCAAGCCCATGACGATTGCCTGGTCGTCGGCCCGCCCAATCAAAATCTCTACCGGGAAGCCGAGCGTGCTGTGGAATGGCAGCAGGTATGCAGGCTGGCTGAACCAATCAGGAAACAGGGCCAGGGGCGCGATCCAACCGGAGAGGAACTGGCCGATGCCGAACCATAGGAGGTACAGGTTGGCGCTCTGGGTAGACCAGAAAGCGATCATGCCGAACACCGTGCCCATGAGCGTGCTCAGCAGGAACGCCCCCAGCAAACTAATGACGAGCGCAGCGAAACGGGTTGGCGTAAGCGGAAAACTCAACTCAGGGACCAGCAAGGTCGCCAGTATGACCACCGGCGTGAGCAACAACACGTCGAATATCTTGCGGCCCAGGCGGCGGCTGAGGTAGAAATGAAACGGGTCGAGCGGCTTGAGCAGGCGCGATGAGAGGTCGCCGTTGCGGATCTCGTGTTGCCACTCCCAAACCGTGAAGGAGATGGTGAACTGGTAGATCATAGCCGCGCCCACGTAGTAGGCGATGAAGTCGGCCCTCTGCCAGCCGGTAGCCGGGCCAACCTGGTCCACGACCGCCAGCCAGACCGCCATCATGATCAGAGGCACAAGCGCCAGCGTCAGGCCGATTATGACCTGGGCGCGGTACGCCACCGCCTCCGCCAGCCCCATGCGGATCAACGCTGCATAGGACCGCACGAGCCTATTCACGCCCCACCCCTCCACGAAAGACCTCGCCTATGATTTGCTCAACGGGCGGCTCCTCGACGGCGATATCTAGGACGGGCAGCGCGGTGAGTGCGCGAGCAGCTACTTGCGTGCTGCTCGCGCGTGGTACGCGTATCGTTACCTTCAGGCCATCGGACTCCATTACCTCGCCCAAATTCTCCAGGTCGGACGCATCCACAGCCTGGGAGAACGTCAGCCGGAGCAGCTTGTAGGGGGCAGTCTTTTCTATGAGCGCCCGGAGGTCGCCGTCGTAGATGAGGTGGCCCTGGTCAATGACCAGGATGCGCTGGGCCAGCGCCACCACGTCGGCCATGTAGTGGCTGGTCAGCAGTACCGTGACCTGCTGGTTGCGATTATAAGCGCGTAAAAACTCGCGGATAGCGCCCTGCGCCGTCACATCCAGGCCGATGGTAGGCTCGTCGAGAAATAGCACGCGGGGACGGTGCAGCAGCGCGGCGGCGATCTCGCACTTCATCCGCTCGCCCAGGCTCAGCTTGCGGACCTGCTTGGTCAGCAGCGGCTCCAGGTCGAGCAGCGCAACTAATTCGTCCAGGGTCTCGCGGAACTCCGTCTCAGGCAGGCCGTACATCGCCTGGTTGACCAGGAAGGTCTCCATCGCGGGCAAGTCCCAGAGCAACTGGTTGCGCTGGCCCATCAGCAGAGTGATCTGCGACAGGAAAGCCCTCTCGCGGTGGTGGGGCACGAAGCCAAGCACGCTGGCGCTGCCCGATGTCGGGTAGAGCAGGCCGGACAGGCATTTGAGCGTGGTGGTCTTGCCCGCGCCGTTTGGCCCCAGGAAGCCGACAATCTCGCCCTGCTGGATGTCGAAGGAGACGCCGTCTATCGCCTTGACAGTCTCGTACTCGCGACGGAAGAGATTACGCAGCGAACCGCGCAGGCCGGCAGCCTTGCGATGCACCTGGTAATGCTTGGTTAAGTGACGAAGTTGGATGGACATAGCTGGGGTCGACCATCAATTCTGAGAAATTAGTACAGTTAGGGGTAAAGGTTGGCTTCAATGCCTATCCGGCGACTCTAACACAGCAATTCAACTTCCGCAACAGAGTTGAGGTGTATTAATGGTTAGGACTTAGGGTGGAGAAAAGGAGGTTGCTATCTGCGAGAGAACGCTGGGGGCACGCCTCTTGCTGGCAGTCTCATCGCTCGAAGCAGAAAGGAGACAACCAATGGATAGCGATGCGACCAGCCTGGACAACGCAATGGCTGTCCTGCGCCGACATCTGGGTGAGCAACTGGCAGGCCCAAGTCAACGCGGCGAAGATCAGATGCGGTACACGTTGAAACAAGAGCTGGGCCTGGACGAACGCTCAGCGATGCAAATAATCAAGAATCTGCGCGAAAGCGGCCAACTGATGTACGTGGGCGGCACAGACGCCGGAACGGACACCGGCACCGCAGAGGGCACCAGCGATACAGGCCCGGTGATCAGCATGCCGAACACGCAGAGCGCCGACGGTGGCGCACCGCTCATCACTACCGCGTCTCCTGCTATGGTCATGGGTATCGTGAATGACCCGAATGCCGGTGTGGAACGCGTCGTTGAAGAAGATACCCGCATGCCGACAAACAGGGAGCCTGGCGAGGCACAGGGCGGCAACGCCGGTTACTGGCGCATCGGTTAACCGGCCAGGCAGCGTCCCAAGTTGGTGCTTAGCACAGGTTGCTCATCTGAGGGCATGGAGTCTGCTGTTACCTATTTCGACGATTGTCTAACGCGGCCAACCCGTGAAAGGAGGGATGTGCAAGCGGCTATTGAACGTACTTGCTCTTGAAAATAGGAATCAGTAACCAGGGGCTAGGAGTAGAGCCTGATGCTATTTTCACGCGCCAGGGTGGCCCTGAAGGTTATGTTTACTCAGATAGCCAAACTGTCTTAGTAATATGCAGCGCGAGCCGCTAGTCCTGCGACTTAGCGTAAGGAACCAAGGAGGAAAGCTACAATGAGAAAATCTATGAAAGCGACGTTCCCGGTTTCTCTGCTTATTATCTGCTCGATGTTGCTGAGCGCCTGCGGTGAAAGCAGCCCGGCAGCCGCCCCCACCAACACCACCGGAGTGGCAGCCCCGACCGAAGTAGTGGCGGTACCTACCGACACTGTAGCGGCCATGCCGCAAGAGGATGCGACTGAGACCACCGGCACCAGTGGCATGTCCAAGTTCGATCCGGCCACTTACAAGAAGAATGAAATCGAGGCCGGCGCTACCCTGCGCGTTTCAAGCTGGGGCGATACCTCCGAGCAGGGAGTGAACAACGCCGCGCTGGACCGCTTCAAGCAGGTTTATCCCGACGTCAAGATCACCTATGAGCCTGTACCGACCGACTACCAGACGAAGCTGCTCGCCCAAATTTCGGGCGGCTCCCAGCCTGACGTCTTCTATGTTGATCCGGGCCTGGCCTTCCAGCTCATCCCCAACGGCGTACTGTTGGACCTGACGCCTGCCCTGACTGAGGTAGGGCGCAGCAAGGACGACTATTTCGAGTCCATCATGAATACCTTCGTCGGCAAGGACGGCAAGGTATACGGCGTACCCAAGGACTTCGGCTCGCTGGCGATCTTCTACAATACAGAACTGGTTAAAAGCCCGCCTAAGGCAGGCTGGACCCAGGAAGAATTCGCTGCCTTCGTCAAGGAGAACAACTCAGGTACCGGCCAGGCCCAGGTCTTCGGCTTCTCTGCCGATCCCGACTTCGAGCGTTGGGGCGCGTTCGCGCTGGCTAACGGTGCCAAGATTATCGACAATAACAAGTGTGCCATGAACAGCGAAGCCGGTGTTTCGACGCTGGAATGGTGGTATGGCCTGTACAAGGATGGGGCCGCCACGATCCCAGCCGACGTCGGAGCGGGCTGGTCGGGCGAAGCTTTCGCCAAGAAGCGCGTAGCCAGCGCGCCGCAGGGCGGTTGGATGATCCCCTTCCTGGACGATCCGAAGGCCGCCTTTGGCGTCAAGTACGACGCGGTACCATTGCCTGTCGGTAAGGACGGCGGCAAGGCCGATCTGCTCTTCTTCAACGCCTGGGGTGCCTCTGCCAAGTCCAAGTACCCGAAAGCGGCGGCGGCGCTTGCACTATTCCTGGGCAGCCGCGAGAACGAAGGCGCTATCTTGCAGACCGGCTTCGCGCTCCCCGCGCTGAAGGGCTTTGAGAACGATCCCTACTTCCAGGGGGGCGGAGTGCAGAACAAGATATCCAAGCTGATCTACGAGACGGCCAGTTACGGTACGCCTTCCTACTTCGGCGGGATCAACGACCCGAAGATAAAGAAGGCGTTCAAGGACGCTACTGAGCGCGTATACGCCAAGCAGCAGACGCCCAAGGAGGCTCTCGACCAGGCCTGCCAGGAAGTCGATCCTCTATTGGCTGCCGGCCAGTAATCTCACCAATTACGAATTACGAATTACGAATTACGCTTCCTACAACGTGTAATTTGTAATTCGTAATTCGTAATTACGAAGAAGGGGAGGGATATTATGGCTACACAGGTGCAGGCCGGCCCGGCCCCGCGCTCGTCCGGGATGAACCGTAAGCGTCAAGAGGCCCTGACGGGTTATCTCTTTGTCTCGCCCTGGATCATCTCGGCGATTGTCTTCACCTTCGGGGCTATGCTGTACGTCTTCTACCTGAGCTTCACCGATCTGCAACTGCTGAACGAACCCAAGCTGATCGGTTTAGACAATTACACCAGGGTCCTGGGCAACAAGTTATTCCACACTGCGGTCATCAACACAGTTCTCTACGCAGGCGTGGTGACGTTCTGCCAGACCTGGCTGGCGCTGATCCTGGCGGTGGCGCTCAATGCTAAGATCGCCGGGAAGCAATTTTTCCGCAGCGCCTGGTACCTCCCAAGTGTTACCTCCTCGGTGGTAATTTCGCTGATCTTTGTCTGGATATTCCAGAAAGAGGGCATACTGAACTACCTCCTCAGCACGCTATTCGGCTGGACCGGCTTCCAACCTGTAGCCTGGCTTACCGATGCGAGCGCCCACACGGCACTGCCCGCGCTGATGATGTTGAACATCCTGACGACAGCGCCTACGTTTATGCTCTACTTCCTGGCGGCGCTGCAAGACATCCCGGAGGAGGTCTACGAGGCGGCAAGTCTCGACGGCTCCACGGGCGCTCATCGCTTCTTCAGGATCACGGTGCCCATGCTGCGGCCTATAATCTTCCTGGTGGTGGTGCTGGGCACTATCGGCACGCTGCAAATCTTCGACCAGGCGCTCATCATGACAAATGGCGGGCCGCTCAACCAGACGACGACGATCAACCTGCTGATTTACCGCTCTGCCTTTACCGACTACAGCTTCGCTTATGCCGCAGCCATGTCGGGCATCTTGTTCGTGCTGATTATCACGCTCTACCTGGTGCAGCAACGCTTCCTGGGCGGGAGCAACACGGAACGCTGATCCGTCTGAGATTTAGAGGGAGGCTAGCTATGGCGACCACAATCACAGCGCAACGTGCGGAGGCCGTGGTTCCCGCCAACAAGACGGGAGATTTAGATAAGGGACCGAACTACTACATCATACTGGTCATCCGCTATATCGTGCTGATCCTGGTAACTATATTCTTAATCGGCCCATTCGTTATGGCGCTGCTCGGCTCCTTCAAGAGCACGCAGGAAGTGCTGGCATGGCCGCCAACCTTTCTGCCTGAGGTATGGCGGACGGCGAACTACGCGGACGTCTGGAATGCGCTGGCGGACGCGAACGGGAACTCTTACTTCCCGCGTTGGATCCTGAACAGCCTGATCCTGGGGACCACGGTCACGGTCGCCCATCTCTTCTTCTGCTCGGTGGCCGGCTTCGCCTTCGCCCGCCTGAACTTCCCGGCCAAGGGCTTCATCTTCGCGGCTATGCTATCCACGCTGATGATCCCAGGCATGGTGCTGATAATCCCCCAGTACCAGATCCTCAACGCTCTGCACCTGGTCAACACGTATGGGGCGATTATCCTTCCAAACTTGACCGCCGCAGGCATGATATTCCTGCTCACCCAGTTTTTCCGGGCTGTTCCGAAAGAGCTAGACGAGGCAGCCTATATTGACGGGGCGAGCATCTTCACGACCTTCTGGCGGGTGGTTCTGCCCCTGGCCAAGCCCGCGCTGATAACTATGGCGCTGCTCAGCTTCCAGGGGATGTGGAACAACTTCCTCAGCCCACTGGTGCTGCTCAATACGCCGGAGATGTATCCTCTAACGGTCGGATTGAGCTTTCTGAAGGGCCAGTACGGCACGTTCTATAACGTGGTGCTGGCAGGCTCTATGTTCAACACCCTGCCGATGGTGCTGCTGTTCGTATTCTTCTCGCGCTTCTACGTTCAGGGCGTCTCCTATAGTGGCATCAAGTAAATGCGGAGTGCGGAATGCGGAATGCGGGATCTAAATCAGACTTGGATGATGCTATTCCGCATTCGGTATCAATGACCCCGGCGAGTAACTCCACTCCGCATTCCATATTCCGCATTCCGCATTCCGCATTCCGCACTCCGCGCTCGGCGGGACCGCTACGCCTTGCATTCACGCGAGCCATCCAGGATTGGTATTACGGGCTGATCCCCTTCTCCATAATGAACTTTTTCTGGATCGTATTGGTCCTGACGGTGGTCGGCGGTCCTCCGGCAACGGCTGCTATGCTGGGGGTAGCGCGCGATGCCGCTACGGGCCAGGGCGGAGAGCCGCGCCAATTCTTCTTCTATTTGCGGCAATACTTCTGGCGGGCGTGGGGTCTGGGCCTCGTGACCTTCCTGGTCAGCGTTATTCTATTGACGGACCTGGGCTTCTACACGGACCTGATGAGTGAGAACCTGCTGCTCTTGAACATCGGCAGCATATTTATGCTGTACGTGCTGATCGTCTGGCTGGAGTTCTTGCTCATCGCCTGGCCGTTGCTGGTCAACCAGCCGGAGATGCCGCTCCGCCACGTCATGCGAAACGCGGCAATCCTCACGCTGAGGATGCCCGGTGCAAACTTCGGCCTCGCGCTGGTCGTGATCTTCCTCTGCGTGGTCTCCTTATCCTTCGGCATCATCCTGGCCCTGGCGCTCGCAGCTATCGTCTCCCTGATGGCCCAGCATTATCTTCACATGCAAGCGCCGGTGCTCGCCAATTTCCCGCCGCCCCCAGGTGCAGGAGCCGTTCCGCCCGACGAGGAACTATAGACCAGTTATGAGTTTTGAGTTATATGCGTCAACTCAAAACTCATAACTCAAAACTCATAACTTACGAAAGTGGAGGGAATGCATGGAAGAACGGTATCTCTGGTGGCAAAGGGGCACTATTTACCAGATTTACCCTCGCAGCTTCATGGATAGCAACGGCGACGGGGTGGGCGACCTGCCGGGCATCCTGGCCCGCCTCGATTACCTGGAATGGCTGGGCATAGATGCGGTTTGGCTGTCGCCAATTTACCCCTCGCCTATGGCCGACTTTGGATATGACGTTGCCGACTACACCGGCATCGAGCCTCTTTTCGGCACGATGGACGATTTCGACCGTTTGCTGGCCGAGGTCCACCGGCGCGGGATGAAGCTGCTCCTCGACCTGGTGCCTAACCACACCTCGAATGAGCACCCCTGGTTCATCGAGTCGCGCTCGTCCCGCGACAACCCGAAGCGCGACTGGTACATCTGGCGCGACCCTGCGCCCGGCGGCGGGCCACCTAATAACTGGCTCAGCGTGTTTGGCGGCAGCGCATGGGAGTGGGACGAGCCGACCGGACAATACTATCTCCACTCTTTCGCAGTCGAGCAGCCGGAACTGGACTGGCGCAACCCGGAAGTAGAGGCGGCAGTGTTCGACGCCACTCGCTTCTGGCTCGACAAGGGCGTAGACGGCTTCAGGGTTGACGTTATCTATTATCTGCTCAAGGACGAGCTTTTCCGCGACAACCCGCCCGACCCCGATTTCGAGCCGGGCCAGGATGAGTACCGCTCGCAAATGCAGGTATACACCTTCAACCACCCGGAAGTGCATGCCATTATTCGACGCATGCGTAAGCTATTCGATGAGTACGACGACCGCGTCATGATCGGGGAGATATACCTGCCACAATCGGAGTTGATGCTTTATTACGGACATGACAACGACGAGGCCCACCTGCCTTTCAATTTCCAGCTTATCCTTCTACCCTGGAACGCGGATATAATACGCGCCGCCGTAAGCTCGTATGAGGCCACGCTGCCGCCGCAGGGCTGGCCGAACTGGGTGCTGGGCAACCACGATAACCATCGCATAGCCACTCGCGTTGGCCGGGCACAGGCCCGCGTCGCCAACATGCTCTTGCTAACGCTGCGCGGCACACCAACGTGCTACTATGGGGACGAACTGGCGATGGTGGACGTAGAGATACCGCCGGACATGGTGCAGGATGTACAAGAGCTGGGCAAGCCGGGGCTTGGGCTGGGGCGCGACCCGGAACGCACGCCTATGCAGTGGGGTAGCAGCCCGCACGCGGGATTCACGATGGGCCAGCCCTGGCTGCCTGTGGCTCCCGACTATAAACTCTACAACGTCGCCACCGAGCGCGACGACCCCAACTCGATGCTCACCTTCGTCCGGCAGTTGCTCGCGCTGCGCCGGTCATCGCCCGCTTTAAGCGTCGGTGGCTACACAGACATTCCCGCAGAGGAGCCGGACATCTTCTCCTTCATGCGTGAGCATGGGGGCCAGCGAATGCTCGTCGTGCTGAACTTCAGCCACGACCCGTGCGTCTTCAAGATGCGCTCAGAGAGCGCCGTCGCGGAGATTGCGCTGTCTACAGTGCCGGGCCGTAGCGGCCAAGTTGATCTGGCGAACCTGACACTGGCACCGGACGAAGGCATCATCGTACGGCTCATGGAACCATAGTAATGGGGAGTAATACAGTAGATTGAGTGATATTCCGCATTCCGCATACCGCACTCCGCATTCAACACAGGGAGACAGAGAATGAACGGCCAACATGAAATGCTCTTCCGGCGGCACCCCGATAACCCTATCCTGACCTCTGCCGACTGGCCCTACCCCGTCCATACCGTGTTCAACGCGGGCGCGACGCTCTTACCGGATGGGACGACGCTCCTCCTCTGCCGGGTTGAGGAGAGGACCGGCCTTTCTCACCTGTGCGCGGCCCGCTCGCAGAACGGCATAGATGGCTGGCAGATAGACCCGCAGCCTACCTTCGCCGCCGACCCCGACAACTACCCTGAAGAGCTATGGGGTGTAGAGGACCCACGCATCACTTACGTGCCCGAATTGGAGGAATATGTAATCACCTACACGGCGTATGGGCCGGACGGTCCTGGCGTGTCGCTTGCGGCTACCAAAGACTTTCGCCAGTTCCGTAGGCTGGGTGTGGCTATGCCCCCGGAGGATAAGGATGCGGCCTTCCTGCCGAGACGGATTGGCGGGCGCTGGGCACTCGTCCACCGCCCTTTCCCCGGGCCTGACCCCCAGCGTGGCGGTGCTCACATATGGGTCTCGTACTCAGACGACCTGCGCCGTTGGCAAGACCCCACGATGGTGCTAGAAGCCAGGCAGGGCGGCTGGTGGGACTCCCGCAAGATCGGCCTTTCTCCCCCGCCTATCGAGACCTCGGAAGGGTGGCTGCTCATCTACCATGGGGTGCGGACCACCTGTGCCGGTTGCATCTACCGCCTCGGCCTGGCCCTGCTCGACCTGGAAAGGCCCGAAGTGTGCCTGCTGCGCGGCGACGGTTGGATATTCGGGCCGGAGACCGAGTATGAGCTTCTGGGCGACGTAGGGAACGTGGTTTTTCCCTGCGGCTACACAATCGGTGCCGACGGCGACACCATTAACCTGTATTACGGCGCTGCCGATACCTGCATGGCCCTGGCGACCGGCAGCGTTCGCTCGCTCCTGGACTGGCTGCACAGGCACGGCACGCCCTCTTAGAATGAATATGTTCAAAAACAAGAAAACAGGCAGTTGCGCCGCCTGTTTTCTTGTTTTTGAACTAAAGATTTACCGCTAGTCCAGCGCAAATCCAAAATTCGGGGAGGTCTCCTGTTAGACGCTCTTACTCTATATCTAAGGCGATGCTGCTATCTCCGTTGAGCAGAGATACATGGGCGTGGTCGCCTTGCTTGTCTATCTGCAAGCTAATTCGCTGCTCGCCCACACGAAGGTTGTGCAAACGCACGTTGTTCAGCCAGTCCGGTAGCCTGGGGCAAAGGCTCAGGCGACGTTGAGCGGCGTCGGCCTGCAACCCCAGGATAGTTTGTAGCATCAAAATAGGGGCTGCCGCCGCCCACGCCTGAGGGCTGCAACTGACCGGATACTCAGCAGGGCCGCTGGCGTGGGCGTAATCCCGTCGGAACCCGCAGTACAATTCGGGTAAGCGATCGTATGGGAAGTACTGGGAGGCATCAACTATCTCGGTGATGACCTTGTTTGCCTCGTCGTGGCAGCCGTATCGCTTTAGGCCCGCCACGATAATAGAATTGTCGTGCGGCCATATGCTGCCGTTGTGGTAGCTCATCGGGTTGTAGGAGGGACTCTCGTCGCTGATGGTGCGTAACCCCCAACCGGAGACCATATCGGGCTGCACTATGCGTTGGGCCGTTAGCCGGGCCTTCTCCTCGTCCGCGATGCCGCACCACAGGGCATGTCCTGGGTTGCTCGTGATGGTGGGAACGGGCCGCTTGTCCTTGTCGAGCGCCTGCGCGAAGTAGCCCGACTCCGGCATCCAGAAGGCGCTATTGAAACGCTCTTTCAGTGCCTCGGCCTCATAAGCCAGCCTGTCTGCTGCTTCCTCATCGCCCTTACGACGCAGCAACCGGCTCAGGCCCAGCCTGGCTGCGTAGACGTAGCCCTGGACCTCTACGGCGGCAACGGGTGTCTCGGCAAAGGTGCCGTCGGGAAATTGCGTCGAGTCGCGGCTGTCTTTCCAAATCTGGTTGCGGATGCCTTCCTTAGTGGCGGCGGCTACGTATTCCACGAGACCATCCCCGTCAACGTCGCCATAACGGTCTATCCATTCGACTGCCCGCAACACGTTGGGCAGCAATTCCCTGTAGAGCAGATCGTCATCCAGCCAGCCCATCGTCTCCACGAAGAGCATGACGAAGAGAGGAGTTGCATCTACGGAGCCGTAGTAGGGGGAGTGCGGCACCAGGCCGAGGCGCGCCATCTCTCCATTTCTATATTCGTGCAGTATCTTACCTGGCTGCTCCTCGCGCCAGGCGTCTTCTCGCGTGCCCTGGTATCGCGCCAGCATCCTCAGCGTGCCTACTCCAAGCGATGGGTTCAGTGAGAGAGTCTGGAGCGCAGTGATTAGACTGTCCCGCCCGAACGGGCAGGCGTACCACGGTATGCCCGCGCTGGGGAAGTAGCCGTCCCCGACCGGCTCGCTCAAAACGCGCAGGTCGTACTTGCTACGCTTCAAGAGCCGGTTGAAATCTTGATTGTCCGTCCAGAACTCGGTGCTCTGCGTATCCCAATCCTGATAGCTTGCGCGCATACGCTCCACGTCTGGGTCGAAGCGCCCTGTACTGCCTGCTGTTTGCCGGGGTTGTGCTTCTACGCTGCCGCTTCTAGGCATCACATGAAACGAGAGCGACATGGGTGTATGTGGCTCAAGGTTGAAGTTCCAGGTGAGGGTGGCAACGGCAGGCTCGATAGTGATGTGGTAGGACGGCGCTCCAACCACCGGCACCATAATGCCAGGCTCTATAGTTGGGCTATCCGACCGGGGCATTACAATATCAACGCTGTCCGGCAGGCGGTCGAAAGTGGCTTCCGTGCTGCGAGCCAGCCCATCCAACCCCATATATCGCAGCAGCAGCCTGCCATCCTCGAAGGTGGGCGGTAGGAGTTCGCCCCACTTGTCCCGTTGGAAGCCGCGCACGTCGAACAGGTCGCGGAAGTCTGAGCCGAACGCCAACGATAGAGTGATAGGAACAGGGAAGCGGTTGTAGTTTACTATCTCGATGCGTTCGTGGAGGCCGTCGTGGATGAAGCGGCTGCGGCGGATGCTGAGGGTCTCAGGCAGCAATACGACTTCGCCCGGCAAGTGCATGATAGGGTTAGCATGCTGGAAGGTGCCCATGAAGTTCCGGTAGCCAGAGAAGTTGAGGAGAGGCGGTGCCTGGCCGTTTAGCTGCAAAGTAAAGAGGGAGAGATAACGCATATCCTTGTAATAGAGGCCCAGCCCCTCGTTCCCGGATATATCCCCGTTCTCATGGCTGACCACAAAGACGCCGCCCTCTTTGAGGACCACCTGTTGCGCTAATGTAGGCATTGCTGAAAGCTCCTTAACGCGTTCGGCCCGGTGCGTGCCCTCCATAGGCCTGTAGCTGGGGATCAGTGTATCACCACGAAATGGGACAGCTATAATTTCCAGGCATACGGCGTTCCAGGGAGCCACCTTAGGAAGCCGCACTAAAGGGTTAGTATTAGTTTTGGCAATCCAGCCACGCTTGAGCGGACTACTTTACAGAATAATCCGGAGCACACGAGCAGCCGTATCACGTATATCAGGCGACTCATCTTCAAGTGCTCTTTGGGCGTACTCAATAGCTTCGTTGCGGCCCATCCATCTGCGTGTGAGGGAATTTAACACTCGGCTTCGAACGTATGGAGACGGCGAGTTCAGGAGAGCGAGCAGTTTGGCCTTCAGAGGAGCCAAGCGTTCGACAGGGATTTCCAGGAGGGCATGTAGTACGCCGAACGGAAGCGTGTCTGCCTTGATTCTCTGCACGATGTCGGCAATTAGCTCGGCTCCCTCCGAGGCTACAGCCATTTCAACTATGGCACTCTGCGCTTTTCGCCGAACTTCATCGTGTGGGTCATTGCAGAGGGTCACTAGTTCGTCGTAAGTGCATCCCTTCAGACCCACCAGGATGGTAAGCAACTTTTCTCTTGGATTATGTAGCACGAGGCCACATTTGGGGCAAGAGCTTTTCTTGACTATTATGGGATCCTTATGTCTTTCGCAAGGCACACCTTGTTCCGTCCAATGCGCAAAGGCGTCTCGCAACGTCTCGATGTGCTGCACAAGAATAGCGGAATCGTACTGGCTGAGTAGATCGGCTGCTACTAGGCTTACCACAGACCTCGGTGAGGTAAGTGACTTGAGTAGTACAGTAAAGACGCGATCGTCAGTAGAAGTGCCCGATAACTCTGGCAGGCAGAACAACAGTGCCTCCGTACCCGGTAGTGGCTCAGTGTTTAGGCGAGTAAGCACTATTTCGAGTGCATCTTCTCCCCAAAGCCCTGCAACGCACTGCGACAATGCGTAAAGCGCATCCTTACCGCCGCTCGCCAGCACCTCTTTAGCGAGAACGGCAGCCTCGGGCTGGTCAATACTAGCATTCAAGATATGCGCGGCATTTGTGGCAATCACTGCCGACGGATGGTTAAGTGCTCGCACAAGTTCGGCGGCGGGGAGAGCTAGTTGCTTAGCTTTTAACCAGTCCGCAGTACCCCTGAATGGAGGCAAAGAGGCAAGAATAATCCGAAATCCGTCCGCAGTCCGACTTTCCTCCAAGGCCCATCTTGCCTCTACTGCTAACTTATCAGGGTCTATGTCAAGCGCGGCGATCACTCCTTGTAGAACGGTATGCATTGCCGCAGCTTCATCGCGCTCTGTGAGTACAAACCAAGCGTCACTCTCTGCCTCTACAAAGCCCATGCCGTCAATTAAACTACCTAGATTGTTGTACTCTTCTGGCTTGGATGTGTGTGCAAGTAGGTCATCGACATTTGTGCCCTTAGGAGTCGCTACCTCTAATATGGCCTCCAATATCGCCTGCTCGGCTTTGGGCCATTGAGACCTAGCGTCGGCGCCCCATTCTAAAATGCTCTTAAACATGTCTTGTATTTTGCTGGAGAAGCCTTCCGCAACAATTTCGTAGCCGGGCTTGGTACTTACAAGCCTGGTCAATGTGGACTGCGTTTTGGATGTGTAATTGCTCTTTTCGATTACTCTCCGGACCCTATCAAAAGTCCCTTGCCCTGGCTTACGCTCGATAAGTAGCGGTAATCCTTCAGCAAGTACATTATTCCAAACCTGCCAGCCCCCGCTGCTATCGAGATGCATACCAAATGGGCCGGGCCTAAGCTGCGTATAATCCGTATCTAGTACCATTTCTAAGGCATCCATGTCTACATAATCCACACCACAAGCTATAGCCAGCCTTAGGCCCGCAAGTCGAGTCCACGGTTGGTCACTACGTGACATAGTTTGAGCAAGTTGCCCTAGAAGCTGTGGTGAATGTGCCGACAACCTCACAGCAGCATTAACCGCTTGGTAGGCTAGTAGCGGAATGCCTGATTGCAATTGGTTGCTCAAGAGCACTACAACTCCCTCCACCTGCTCATTCGAAGGGGACTTTGCCTCAGCTAACACTTCCGACGCAAGATGGGGCTTGATTGAGAACAGTGGATCTTTTGCTTCGGGTTCCAACAAAAACGCTGCGAGTTCATTATTAGCTCCAGCTGCCGATGCGACGAGGATTGCATCGTGCCACTTGGGATCGGCCCAAACCTGAGCTATCCACCTACGTAGGGCCTGCCGATCCAGGCTCACAGCGTATTGACCTGCCGCATATTCGGCCAGAGCGGGATGAGTGAAAACTACTGAGTCCGACACTAAACCCGATAGAGTTTCCAGGATGCGTCGCTGCTCCCAAAATCTTAGACCTTCTTCTGCCTGCCGTTTCGCTTGCAACTTGGTTAAGCTGAGAGCTTGTTCCAATTCACACCCGATTAGCTCTAATAGCTCTGTTCTAGCTAAAAGCTGTTCTTGCAGCAGGTACCAACCAGATGTGTACAGTATATGCATGGCGGTTGTCTCATCTATTTCCGTGGGTGCCTCACGGTCTTGCATAAGTCCTCGGTACGCTAGTTGCACTATGCGCTCATACAGATCGTACGTTCTCTCTCCAAACGGAACCTCTTGTGTGAACAGAGCGATGAGGAAGCCCAGAAGTAGTGGATTACAGGCCATGAAGGCCGCGTACTCATGGGTAGCTAGCCGCTTCTCAAAGAGGGCGAGCTTCTTATCTGCTGCGGTTTGATCCTCATATAGTGCAGCAAGGATCTGCTTCGCATGCCCTCTAATCTCGTCTTTATTAAGCGGCAGGAGCGTTACCACGGTCCAACCTTGCAGCAATGATGGGTCGTAACCGGTATAGCGGGTGGTGGCGATAATACGAGCTTTCACATGGCCGCGCGCCCAATCAGCCAATGACTGTGCGACTAGCCCAGCAGCCGCGCCACACTCCTCCAGACCATCCGCAAGAAGATAGTCGATGTCAGCGAGAGCAGGTAACAGATCTCCAGCATCCATTGAGGAGCCACTGGCGGACACCTTTATCAAGATCTCTTCAATAGACTCTTCACGGTTTGAGCGTAGTCGGGCAGCAACCGCTGGGAGCCTGACCTTCAGTATCTTCTTCTCGCTTATGGCCAGCTTATAGGCTAAACGCCGCAAGAGCGTGCTCTTTCCAGCACCACCTCGGGCCACCAGCAGCGTCAGGCGATACCTATCTGCTACCCGTTCAGCTGGAAAGACACCTTTGTCATTAGCACCAAGATTCGCTAACTTTTCCCATTCGCGGTATGTAATAGCACTAGCAACGCTATCACTATTCTCGGTATCTGGTATATAGGCACGTAGTTGAATCCAAGCAGAGTCAATAGGGAGCGTAACCCGTAACCCGGGTATCGAGAAGTGAGCCGTTCCTTCTACCAACCACGTGTTGTACGCACTCGTCGTCTCTGTCAACCTGGCCTCGTCTATGCTACTAATCATGGCGTTAGAGAGCATGGCCTGTACAAGACGTTCAAGCATTTGGTAAGAGGACTTGGCGTAGGCATTCGTTTCCTTTAGTGTCGAGAACATCTGGGTTAGGGTCTCTGCACTAATGCCAAGCTCCTTTTGAAGGAAGGCCGCAAGTTGCACTCCGCGCTCCACGTTTGCCAGCGCTTCGGCAAATAGCGCTCGCCCCCACATGGGTACGTCTCCTAAGATGAGATTTCCGAACCGAGACGTAGCATGCTCAACGAGGCGGAGACTTATGCTAGAGTAGTCCTCTTCTGTATAGGTGTGTCCATCTATCTCAAGTACGTTACGGTTTACCATCGCGTTAGCCAGGCTTCTCTTGAAACTAGGCTCGCTAAGTTCGCTGAAGGACATAGCATCAATATTAGCCTGAAGATCTTGGTGGAGTGTGTTATGCAATTCCTCTATGTTCAGCGTCGTGACACCTTGACCGTGACGTTTGGTTATCCATTTTGAATTTTCCCTTGTCGTATCCTTAAAAGCTTGCATATAAAGCTCTTCCCATGACTTCTGAGTAAATTGACGGACTTGCGCCTTCACCCAGTCATGGGCTGAGTTCCCGATCACTCCCGATAGAGCTGAAGCTGTAAAAAAATCAGCCATAGTGCTTACTGCCTGCTAATATCCATATATCAAGAATAGACCATCGTATAAAATAGTGCATCGCCCCGTTTATAGAGGGCGGTACAGACTAGCGTATGCCTGATTACGTGACAATATATGACAACGATAGAAAAAGAGGCCAGTTTGGCCTCCTTTTCACGCCTGGTATTAGAAGATCTTTACCAATTGTGCCGAAGGTGGGATTCGAACCCACATGGGGCTACCCCCACCCGCTTTTGAGGCGGGCGCGTCTGCCGTTCCGCCACTTCGGCTTGTACCTATTCTACTTTCAAGTCAATCGCGACCGGCAACGAGGTAGCTTCCCAGCCGGTTGAGTGGACTTCCTCTCGCCCGTAGTACTTGGCGACTACCAGCTTGCGGGCTGTCCGCTCCTCTTCTTGGCTCTGAACTATCCGCCCGCTTCCCTCAAACGTCGTGCCCTTGATGCGAGCCTGTACGTTTGGGTTGTGCCGGATGTTCTTCACCCAATCCGACCTGTCGCCGCCACCCGACAGAATGTAGATAGTCGAGCTTTCCGGCGATAGGGCGAACCATATCTCGATGGTGTGCGGATTGCCCGTCTTGCGCCCTGTGGTGGTCAGGTAGCAGTACTGCTCTCCGGCTATTGCCCGCAGGCTGTCCAGGCTATCTGCCTGCCCTGGTTTCGATTGCATTTTCAATTATAACGGATAGTGGGCACGAGGTCAACGCGGAGAGGCCTGAAGCCTGCCGTTACTCGGCCCCCACCATGCTTTCCCCTGCGTATTCGGGCTGCTTCTCGGAGACCCATTGCTCGACATGCGCGTCCTCTTTACGGACCCGGCGCTGTACTATCTCATACAGCCACGACCCCAGCAGGTAAAGCGCGGGCGGGGCTGCTATCATCAGCCCGGTCCACGCCCAGGGCCTGGTGAACGCCGCTACCGAAGTGGTGGGGTTGACAGCGTAGACTAGCATACTGCTCATGCACATTATCAGCCCTGCTTTGTAGAGGCGGCCAGGCCCCGCCAGGGCGAGAGGCACGATAAGCCAGCTTGTATACCAGGGCCAGAACCAGGTTGACCCAAGCAGCACGTAGGCCATAGTTGCCCACCCCATAGCCAGCAGCATCCGCCGGAAGCTGCGCGCTCGCCACAGGTGCAGGGCGATCATTACCGCCGTCAGCAGAAATAGGGTATCGCGGGTCGGCTTATCCAATCTCTGGCCTAGCGCGAAGGCGTTCCACTGATCCGGGGGCTGCCAATTATGCTCGGCAGCGTAGACAGCTACGTCGTCGGGTATAGTGTAGCGGATGATGGTCCCTATGGAGTGGATGTAGAACTTGGAGCCGGGGCTGTTGGTGAATACCTCTACCGTCTTTACCGGCCCCAGGAAGGGAAGCCACGCGACCACCCACACCACGCCCGCTATAATCGCGGCCTGCGCTACCCTGGCGACCCTGCTCGCCAATAGGGGTAGTGAGCCAATCCTCTGCTCTTGCCAGAAGAGGTATGCGACGTAGGCGGCGAGGAAGAAGAGCGCTGGCAGCATCTTTATGAGCATGCCGACAGTCAGCGCGAGCACCGCCAGCCGCCACTTCCCGGCGAGGTGCAGCCATATGGCCGCGAGCGAGGCTGTCAGCACCATAACGTCGTTGTGGCCGCTCGCGCCGAACTCGACCAGGAGGAGTGGATTCCAGGCGTAGGTGATTGTGGCGGCGACCTGTGCCAGCGGCCCCCAACCGGCATATATCGCTATGTCTGCGTCTGTAGCCTCTTCAGCGCCGGGCTGAGCGTGAACCCTGCCGTTTTCGCGCCCATCTTGCATGGACGTGTAGCGCCTGGCGATTAGCCCGGACACCTTCCACACCAGCCATACGTTAACCAGGTGTGCCGCGCTAGCCAGCAGCCTGTGTCCAAGTAGATGGTTCAGGAGGTCGTTGTCGCCCGCCTGGGCAACCCTGGCTATACCGCCCGCGAGCAGCGTCCAGATCGGCCCGTACACGTTGGGCTGGTCTTTCCAGAACAGGTATTGCATCCAGTTGCCGGTGTCTATCGCGGCATACTGTATCGGTACGTCTATGTATGGATTGCCGCCCTGCACGGCGAATATGTACCCGTACCATGCGTAGGCGAACAGGTCGGTTGTAAACGTTCCGGGTAGAAAGAGGAGCAGAAGGAGTACCAGCGCGGTAAAAAGCAGGATAACTCGCAGCGCGCCTTTGCTGCTTTTCCCCAGCGCCAGCCTACCCTTGATTAGCCGCACCAGCGTGATGAAGTAAATCGCGAAGAGGCATGCCATAATGCCGAGGTATATGCGGGAGTTTAGCACGCCGTAATCGCCCCCCCTGTTTATGTCATCGAGGAACTTGACCACCATATCCTTGAGCGGGGCGTACACCGCCGGGAATCTATCCGCAAGCAACGTTGATGCAAACCACAGGGAAGATGATTGTAGCAACAGGAAAAACGCCAGGTACCCCACGAACATGAAGATGCCTGACCCCGCGAGAGTACGAAGCACAGAGTTATGGTCGTCTGCAACCACTTCTATGGAGTGATCGTTATCGCCTGGACCCATATAAACTTGCATAGAGACGTATGAATACCCCCGCTACGTTAATATGGGGAGGATAGGTATTCCTGGAACAAAATCACTAAATGGCACTTTTCATGCCAGGGGTTAGGGGTCAGGGATCAGGGGTCAGGGATCAGGGACGAGTGGCGAGGGGCGAGGGGTCAGGGGTCAGGAACGAGGGGTCAGGGATCAGGAACCAGTACCACGGCCTTCGTTAGCTCAACACCCAACCTCTGACCCCTAACCCCTAACCCCTGATCCCTGACCCCTCGCCCCTCGCCCCTCGCCACTCGTCCCGCTTGACTGCCTATGGCCGCTATGACATACTTTGTCCATGCCCTCAGACCCGGAAATCAGCCCTATGCCCTTGGAGGGCATCCGCGTCCTTGATTTCTCGCGGGTGCTCGCGGGACCATACTGCACGATGATGCTGGGGGACCTGGGGGCCGACGTGATAAAGGTGGAGTCGCCGGAGGGCGATGATACCCGCCGTTGGGGGCCACCTTACCAGGGCAGCGAGTCGGCCTACTACCTTTGCTGCAACCGCAACAAGCGCGGCATCGTACTCGACCTGGGCACGGCTGAAGGTCAGGATACTGCCCGCGAGCTTGGCATGCGTAGCCACGTCGTCGTGGAGAACTTTCGCCTCGGCACGATGGAGAAGTGGGGGTTGAGCTACGAGGCGCTATCTGTTGAGAACCCCGGCCTCGTCTACTGCTCCATCTCAGGCTATGGGCGCACCGGCCCCGACGCTCACCTGCCCGGCTACGATTATGTGATGCAAGGCACAGGGGGCATCATGAGCGTCACGGGAGAGGCGGACGCCCCGCCCGCGAAGGTAGGCGTCGCCATCGTGGACCTCACGGCGGGCATGTTCGCTTGCTCCGCAATCCTGGCCGCCGTCAGGGTGCGCGACCTCACCGGCAGGGGCCAGCGCATTGACATCTCCCTGCTCGACTCCCACCTGGCGTGGCTCGCCAACGTCGGCAGCAATTATCTCATTTCGGGTGAGGTGCCTGCTCGCTACGGCAACGGACATGCCAATATCGTCCCTTACCAGACCTTTGCCACCTCCGACGGCTGGGTGGTGCTCGCGACCGGCAACGACCGGCAGTGGCAGCGATTCTGCCTTGTTATTGAGCGTCCCGATCTCCTGGCCGATCCTCGCTTTGCCACAAACCACGCGCGCGTCGAGCACCGCGCTATCCTCGTTCCGATATTGGAGGCTATCTTCCTGACTAGCACTACGGACCAGTGGGTCGCCCTGTGCGCCCAGGCGGATGTGCCCGCAGGCCCCGTCAATACGGTAGATCGCGCGCTCAACAGCCCCCAGGCCGTGGCCCGCGACATGGTGCAGAGCGTGGACCACCCCGGCATCGGTCCGGTGCGTATGGTGGCCTCACCCCTGAAGCTGGAGAGCACCCGACCCACCATACGCCGCCACCCCCCTATGCTCGGAGAGCACACGGAGGAAGTGTTGCGTGAAGTGCTTGGCGTGAGCGTGGGCCAATCCACCGCGAGTGGAGGCGGCGAGTGAGACGCCACTCTCGGCTCGACGCGTGGATGCTGGGGTTGAAGCGTGCCACTCCACCCAGGCGCGCTAACTCCCGCATCCGGCATATGCGCCCCCAGATGGCGCGAGCCGTGCGCCTGTTGCGCGCTGCTTCCCGACTGGGCGTGCCCGGCTCTGTGCCTGCTCCACCCGAATTGATCCCCGCTGGCGCGCGGGTGCTTGCCCAGGGCTATCTCAACAGGTTTGCTATGCCCCTGCTTAACGGCTGGCTCCTCCCGCCCTGGATGCGGCGGCAGTCGGACCCCACCTCGCCCCTGTTCACCCCGCGCAGTGTCGCCAACATAATGCTGAACCAGACCGCCCGCAACTGGACCGCTCTCGGTATACCTGGGTCGGGCCATCCCGTAGAGAGCATAGTTGACCCCTGGGGCCTCCTCACGCCGGTGCCTGGCGGCCCCTCCCTCGATTGGTGGGTGACTGTGGAAGGCGGCGCTTTCGGCACTATGGCCCCATCGCAGTTCGAGGTTGTGCAGCGCCTGCAAGGAGACCTCCCGGTGGTCGTGTCGGCCTACGAAGGGGACGGGCTGCGCGTATCGAGCGAGGCATGGATGCTACCCCTGCCCGACGGCGATTGGGCCGCCATGCAGGTTGTCCTCTTCAACATAGCCGACCTGCCTCTGCGGGGCGTCTTCCGGTTCGCAATGCGCCCGTACAACCCGGAGGGCATATCTCCCATCTACAACATAGCCTGCGATGGGGTCACGTTATTCGCCGGAGGCCGCCCCGGCCCTATAACATGGCCCGCGCCCGAAGGCTGGTCCCTCTCCAACGTCCGCTCAGGCGACCTCTTCAACGCACCATCACACGCCACTACGCAGCCAAAGCGCGTATTAGGGATCAGGGATCAGGGATCAGGGATCAGTGTCAACACAGAACCACCACAACACACGACCACTCAGCCCCAGAGCCTCCACGACCCGCATGGCTTCGCGCACGGCACGCTCAATTACACCTTCAACATCGAACCCTGGGAGGAAGCAGAGTTTCTGGCCTTCCTCCCCGTCCACACCCCTCACCCACGCCGCCAGCTATCCTTACCACCTTTATTCACCGCCACGTCCCATACTCTAAACTTATCAGGGGCTGCCACACCCTCGCTGCCATCGCCACATAACTCACAACTCACAACTCACAACTCACAACTCGACCAAAGGTCGTACAGCCGCCTGAAAGCCGCCACCACTCTCACATGGCGCTCTCTGCTCGATAGTGGTATGCGTGTCAGCCTGCCTCACCGTGATTTGCAAGCCTCGTGGGAAGCAAACCGCGCCCACTTGCTCGCCCTGCATGACGGCGACGAGATTACCCCAGGCCCCGACATCTACCACAGCTTCTGGTTTAGAGATGCCGCTTACATGGTTCACGCTCTGTCGGCATGTGGCTATGAGGAAGCCGCCAGCCAATTGTTGCAGGGCTTCGTGAAGCGGCAGCGAAGGGACGGCGCGTTCGTCTCGCACTATGGCGAGTGGGACGGTACGGGCCAGGCGTTGTGGGCCATGTCGCGCCACCTGCTAATGCACCCGGACCCTACGCTCAAAGAAGAATTGCGCCGGGCAATAGAGAGAGGCGCGAACTGGATTGCGCGCACCCTGGCTAAGTCAACCGATGGCCTCATGCCCCCTGGCATTTCATCCGAGCACCTGGGGCCGCCCGACCGCTACTACTGGGACACCATGTGGTCGCTCGCAGGTCTGGAAGCGGCGCAGGCCATACTGGGGCGCGGGTCTGTATTGGACAGGGTAACTCGCGGGCTGCGCGAGTTGCTAGACAGGTCGTGGCAGACCGATGCGGCCTCACTTTGCATGCCTGCCATACCCGCCGCGCCCGGCAGGCGCATTGACCTCGGCATGGCAGGCAGCCTGGTAGCATGGTTCCCCCTCGACCTGCTGCCGACATGCAGCCCTCTCCTCCAGGGCACGCTGGCCGCGCTGGAAGAGGCCACATTTCATGAAGGCGCGCTCTTTGTCAATACAGGCCATTCCGGCTGGGGCACCTACCTGAATATGCGCGTGGCGGGCTGCCGCATCGTGCAGGGTCTACAGGAAGGCTGGGACCTCATGCGCTGGCTGCTGGCCCATGCATCCTCTACTTACAACTGGCCCGAAGCCATCCACCCACATTCGCTTGGTGGCAGCGCGGGCGACGGCCATCATGGTTGGGCCTCCGCAGAATGGCTCCTGCTGGTGCGCGCCCTGCTCTTTACGGAGCACCGGCAGACCCTGACCATCACCCCTGCCCTGCCTGCCGAGTGGCTACAGTCGCCTGGGGAGATAGCCGTAGAGAAAGCCCCAACCATACACGGCCCCCTGACTTACACAATCCGGTGGAGCGACCCGCGCACCCTCCACCTTGACGTTGACCAGCAGTGGCATACACCTCCTGAAGAGATGTATTGGAGGGTGCCCGCGCCGATAGCTCGCGCAACGGTGGACACCCAACCCGCCGCTCATCGCGACAACCAGCTACTCATCCCTCCTACGGCGAAGCGCATTACGATAGAGCAGCAGGTATGATGACCAGCAGCCTAAAACACAGTCTCATGCAATCTTTGCCCTCTTTCGACGCAGTTAATGTATCTGGCAGCGAACCCACTCCCCCCTGTCATTCTGAGCGCAGCGAAGAATCTCGCTCCTCGCGTAGATGCTTATTCAAGGTTCTAAAGGCAAGATTCTGCGCGAGGGACGAGATTCTTCGCTGCGCTCAGAATGACAAGGGCTGGATTTGCGCTCGACAACACGCAGTTTCACCGCGCGAACTCACGCATCACATTTCACGTTTTACGTTTCACGCCTAGCCCATGACAAGCCTACCCCCCGTTTCCCTCATCATGACCGTCCGCGACGAAGCTGCCAGTCTGCCTGCGCTCTTCGAGAGTATCATGGGGCAGCGCTTTCTCCCTGACGAGATAGTGATAGTGGACGGCGGCTCAACCGACGGTACGCAGGACGTTGTGCGTGCCTACTCGGACAGACTCCCGTTGCGCCTTATCGAGCTACCGGGCGCTAACATCTCACAGGGGCGTAACGCTGCCATACGCGCCGCTAAACATAGCGTTATCGCCGCCACCGATGCAGGCGTGCGGCTGGACCCCGGCTGGCTGGAAAATCTGATGCGCCCGTTCGCGATAAAGGTACCGCATGTTGATGTTGTATCGGGCTTCTTCGTAGCCGATCCGCAGACCGCCTTCGAGCGGGCGATGGGCGCGACCGTTCTCCCTGCCCTCGATGACATAGACCCGCATACGTTTCTTCCTTCCAGCCGTTCCGTCGCCTTTCGCAAGGTAGCCTGGGAAGCGGCAGGCGGCTACCCTGAATGGCTCGATTACTGCGAAGACCTGGTCTTTGACATGAACCTCCTGGCGACGGGACATCGCGCCATCTTCGTGCCCGAAGCGCGGGTCTACTTTCGCCCGCGCTCCAACCTGCGCGCTTTCTTCCTCCAATACTACCGCTACGCGCGTGGCGACGGCAAAGCCGGCCTATGGCGCAAGCGCCACGCCATCCGCTACGCTACCTACCTGTTTGGTCCAACCCTTGCCGCGTGGGCCTGGTGGCACCGGCAACTAGCCACCGGCAAAGCTCTGCTTCTGCTGGTCGCGCTGTTCGCCGCAGCCTACTGCCGCCGCCCCTACGCCCGCCTACTGCCCATGCTGCACAGCATCCCCATACGCTCCGCGCTCAAGGCCCTTTGCTTGGTGCCCATCATCCGGCTCACCGGCGATATAGCCAAAATGCTGGGATACCCCGTGGGCATCCTCTGGCGACTTAAGAACAAACCTTGACACTTCCCCAGCCCTTCTCACGCCAATCCTTCTAAGCCATAGGTATAACCTTGCCGATACTCATTATTTCATATTTTTTAGCCAGTCTCCGGCTATTTTGTGCCACTTTTTGTGACACTTACTATAGCAAAACAGTACGTATACTATAGTCACGTTCAGTTCCCAGGAATGCCTGATGATGTATAGATTCGGAAAGGAGGTATACAGGACGCTACATCACCTGTAGATCAACGGTATACATGGCAATCCCTGGAAAAATTGCCGGCGGCAAATGCGGCAAATGCGACGCATTTTCCGGCAAAGTTGTCAGATGAGATAGGTAGTAGCACTGTGCGGTTGTACAGGTCTACATGTCACCAGGAGGAATGAGATCATGACCAATAATTCCCTCGATAAAAATGATCCGCTCGCGGCTGCGCCGAGTGCGGCGGGCGAGCGTATTACCGAGAATAGCGCTCTCCTGGCAGCGCCCCGCGCCAGCAAGGAGCAGGCAAAGGCCTATATCGTAAAACGGGGAAGCACGGCTTACACCAACGAGGATATCAGCCTCATAACAAGCCACTATTGGAATCAGGCTGTTCCCGTAGGACTGGACCCGTTGCTGGCGGTGGCTCAGTGCATCCATGAAACAAGCTTTGAAGGCCACCCAATTTCGAGTTGGTGGGCGCAACGGCCCCGCCGCAACCCCGCAGGTCTAGGTGTGACCGGCAGAGTGCGAAGCACACCGCCACCCGATCCTAAGAACTGGGCGGGCGATCCCACGGATAACCCCACAGTTTGGCGCGCGGGTCTATCATTCAAGAACTGGGAGGAGGCGGTGCGTGCCCAGATCGGCAGGCTGCTGGCCTACGCTATACCTGAAGGTCAAGGCACAAACGAACAGAAGGCGCTGATTGCCTTCGCGCTGAGCATGCGTCCGCTTGGCTCTGCCTTGCGTGGCTCGGCCCGGACCCTCAAGCCACTTGGCGCGAAGCACAACCCCACCGGAACGGGTTGGGCTACCCCAGGCGCTCAGTACGGGATGCGAATAGCGGCCATAGCTGAGGAAATCCGCAAAATGGCAGGCTGAGCGCTTTACTAACGAAGCTGTCGCAGGAAGGCTAAAGCAGTACCCGTGTCATCCCTCGGTTCGCCCGGATGGCACGGGTACTTTTTCCTCTGACGTGGTATATTCTTGTTGGCGAGGCGCTGAGTAGCATCTTCGGCCTATGCAACCGCCGAGCGGGTTACAGTTTGTCACAATTACCTCTACCCTCTATAACCACAGGCACACGGCTTGTCGCGGCAACAGCTTAGGCAGAACATTGCCTGACATATGGTTGCTAGCTTCCCATCTCTAAATGAACAGGCATTCTCGGTGGTTCCCGGAATCGAGATGAAAACACAGATGGAGGGCTGAAATGGAACTGTTCGCGTTTGGGATAGGGTTTGTTTTGCTTGCGGCAATCTGGGTGCTGTATGGATTAGTGGGCGGCACCTGGAATCCCCTCGCGCTGGTGATCGGCGCGGATAACCGCCCAAGCACTTCCAAGCTACAATTTTTCCTCTGGACGGTCGTGGTGCTCTACGCTTACGGCGCGATATGGGCGGCCAGATTCTGGCATGGTCAGATGGAGGCCATCAGCAACATACCGCCCAATCTGCTGCTCGCTATGGGTTTTAGTCTCACCACTGTGACAGCCGCAAAAGGGATCACATCAGCCTACGTAAGTAGCGGTCGGCTCGTCAAGAATCCCCCGCCTACGGACGGATCGCCTACAAACGCTACGGCTAACAGCGCCACAGGGGTGAGCGCCATAGCGACCGACGATGATGGGTTCCCTGACCTCAGCAAGATGCAGATGTTGGCCTGGACGCTAGTGGCAATCGGCGTTTTCCTGGTAGCTGTGGTCGTACAAGTGAGCGCGGCAAGGCCGCAACTTCCCGATATTGACGCGTCGCTGATGGTCCTGATGGGTCTCGGCCAGGGGGCATACCTGGGGAAGAAGCTGGTTACGACTGACGTTCCGAGGCTTACCGGCCTGGTGCCGGGGGGCGGGGTCGCGGGGACCACAGTCGTCACACTCACAGGTGCAGGCTTTGGGGACCAGCAGGGGGCCAACCTGATAACATTCGATGGGTTCCCCGTCTACGCGCCTGCGCTCAGTTGGAGCGACGGGACCATCACGTTCACGATCCCTGCTCAGCACCCCGGCGGGGGCGACTGGCCGTCGAGTCGCACGGCGGCAGCCGGTGCTGCTATGGCCGCAAATCCCCCGGTCCGAGTTGGCCTGATTGTGCATGGAAATGAGTGTCCCAATACGCTGCCGTTGACTGTTACCGCGCCCGGACCAGATGCGCCCCCACCACCTCCCCAAAACCAAACTCCTGGGATCGCAACCGTTCCTGGCAGCCAGGCATCCAACCAGCCACCGGCACCATCTCAGACCGCATAAAACGCAGACCTCCTGGCATGAAGAGACAACACACCTGCTCGGTGCAAAGGTCCAGGCAGGTGTGTTGTTTGCCGTCTGCGACTGGTGCTATACTCTAAAACTAGAGGTATAGCACATGGCACCCGCACGCACGCAACACCCACTCACCGGGGGATACTCCTCTCGCGACAGACTCTTGCAGATGGCAATCGCCGCTGCCGAGGGCTTCAGCGCCATATGTATGCCTGCCGATGGGGTAATGGAGAGGGTCGGCGGCGTGCAGTGTTGGCGCTCCTCGTCTATGGTGCCGGTCTTCAACGGGGCCGCGATCTTATCAGAGGCGCAAATCAACCGGAACACCTTCAGCGACCTGGAAGATTACTTCGTGCCACATGGCCGCCCCTACTCCTTTATCACATTAGAAGCGCTAGCGCCTAATGCCCACGCGCTCATGCCAGCCCTGGGCTACCGGGAATACGACTCCATCCCTGCTATGCGCCTGGACGACCTGCAAGATGCGGAATACGGAGTGTGGAATGCGGAGTCTGTTGTTGATATTCCGCAACCAGCGCGCTTGCGCGTGGAACCCATCAAAGATGAGGACGAGCTAATCACCTTTCGTACCATACTCAGCCTGACCTTCCATATTTTCCCTGACGACGTGGAGCTAATCATGGCAGAACCCGCGCTGCGTGCTCCCAATATACGCCACTACCTGGGATGGCTCGGCAGCGACCCCGTAGGCACTATATCTTTGGTGCTGGGTGAGAGTCTCGCGGGTATATGGAACGTCGGCACGCTGAGCAACTACAGGCGACACAGAATCGCCACCGGCATGATGCGCCATGCCCTCTCCGAAGCGCGCGCCCTGGGCTACAGTTCCAGCGCGCTGCTCTCGTCGAACGAAGGCATGTCCCTGTACGCCCGCCTCGGCTACACCACAATCAGCGCGGTGAAGGTCTACACGCCGCGTTGAATTACGAATGATGAATTGAACGTAATTCGTAATTCGTAATTCGTCCGGTTACTTGCCTCGCCAGCTATCTACCATGCGCTTGACGGAGGCGATATAGGTGGGGGGGTGGTTGTTGTCGCCCCAGGGAGCGTAGACGGGAATGATGGCGTCTACGGTGCGAAGACCCCAGCCGCCGATGTAGAGGTTGCTAATCAGTTTGTACCAGTCCTCTATGCCGGTCTCCCAGTTGGGGTACTTGCGGTAGCCTTCGTAGTTGTCGAAGCCCTCCGTCCACCGGATGTTGCCGAGAGAATGGGTGAAGCGAGCCACGCCTTTTGTGCCGCAACCGCTTTCGTGGACGAAGAAGGCGAGCGCGTACGCCGGGTCTATGCCGTAGCGCACACCCGTGTCGTACAACAGCTGTCCCTTGCCGGTTGCGGGCGAACCGTATTGTTGGAGCACCCGTTCGATCTGCTGCACGCTGAGGCTGGGGGGTGCCGTCACTTCATAGCCACCGGCTGCGGGCGGGGGGGGCGGCTGCTCCTGCGGCGGCGCCGGTTGGGGAGCAGGCTGAGGTTCCGTGGACACGTCAACTACGGGCGGTACATCGCCCTGGGGGGCAACCTGGGCATTGACCTCGGAGTATCCACTGAGCCTGACCCGCAAACTCTCAGAAGAGGCCGCGCGGGCCAGCACCGGACTGACCACCAGACCAAGCAGCACTATTGTCAGCAGAGCGAGGGTTAGCCCTACCACCACACGCTTCCAAGGGGACAATTGCGGGATGCGGAACGCGGAATGCGGAATTGGTGGCTGAACAGCGAATGCCTCGTAGTCCTGATCCTCGCGTACGATTTCGAATCGCGAATTTCGGATTTGGGATTTGTTTTCGAAATTCGAAATTCGCAATTCGAAATCGTGTGCCCGTGTTGTCGCGGGTCGCCTCTCATCGTGGCCGAGGAGATGATATGGGCCTCTTCTCCTGGGTGAGGGCGCGTCCTCGTAGTCGTCAAGGGTGACAGCCACGCTCGATGCGGCGCGGCTCACTTGCCACCCTCTTCAACGACGGCCTGCACACCGGCAGGGGCAGAGAGAGCCTTTTGCAGCGCGGCCCGCTCTTCAGGCGTGATTAGCTTGAACGTCGCGCCATCGTTGAGGTAGATTAGTTGCTCGCTCTTGACGGATACTATAAGATCAGGTTTGGCGTCACCGTTCACGTCATGCACGTTGAGTTGCACAGGGGTCAGGTCTTCGCCTTGCCCGAAGAGATAGGGGCCGACGATAGTGTTGACTTTCGAACTGTCGGAGCCGGGCATTTCAAGGATGGTTACGCGGCGGTTGAGGTTCATCGCGACGAAGTGGGAAGGCACGCCCTCAGCCTCGGAATGGCCCACATAGGCGTCCACTTGCATAGTGCGCGGGCGGCCATATTGCAGGTCGTCCAGCTTTACCTGCGTCCATTCCACCGCCGAGCTTACGACGACGTAGAGGGCGAGAAGCGTGAGCGCTCCTGCGGCCAGCATCGCGATCGTCCTTGCCTGCACGGTCTGGGTGGCCGGGGCGGTCGCGGCTTTTTTTCCCGGTCGCGTCGGTTGAGGCTTTGTAGGGCGTAGACGCTCATGCTCCGGCTGCGCCGAGGGCATGGCGCGGCGCGGGGCGGGCATCGTCTGGAGCCTGGGGGTGCCGGCGTACAGGTCGTCGTCCAGATCGTCCAGGGGAAGCCAGTTGCCGCGCCGTGGGCGGTCCTCATCGGCAGCATCTTCCCAGTTGATGGAGCGCGCGTTGGCTCCGTGCGCCTTTGTGTATTGAGTAGCCATCTTCCTTTACCTCCGTCTCGCTAGCCAATTTTGAATTCTAAATTTTGAATGTTGAATTACGAGGTCCCATTCAATACTCAGAATTCAAAATTACTCGTTAGAACTCTGAAAAGTCTCAATTAGTCTTAGCGCGCTAGTTGCTCGACGTATACGGCAGCGATAGCAGCGCGCAATGTGACCGGAGTAGCCTGCCCAGGAAGGAGTTTGGGTTCGCGATTGCGTCCGACTCTTCCAACGTGGCGACCACGTAGCAGTCTTCCTCCGGCCTGTTGATGAGTAGCAGCGAGGGCATCTCCCGCCGGAGCAATGCGCGGGGCGCCGTACTTTCTGCCCACCGGGGTGCCGTATAGAACCTACCGAGTTTCATCATGTGCCTCCTCCGTTGCCTTTACGAACTGATGTTCTAATTCGTAGGTCCATAATAGATTAGAACATTAGTTCGTGTCAAGGGAGTTATGCACAATTCGCGCGCCAATTTTCCGCGCGTTCTCAGGCTGAACAAGGGGGCAAGATGAATGCTAGGCCGGATAACTGCCTAATGAGAGCGAACCCCCTACCCTTTGTCATTCTGAGCGCAGCGAAGAATCTCGTTCCTCGCGTATAAGCTGGGGTACAGGGGTAAAGCAAGGGCAAGAGGATGCGCGAGGGACGAGATTCTTCGCTGCGCTCAGAATGACAAGGATGGTCGGGTGGCTTCCTGTACATCCCGACGCATTCTACAGCCCATGCAACTGGAAAGGCGCTTGCCTGATGTTGCACAGAAGGTTAGAATCGGAGCGCGGGAGGGGGAAGAAGCGAGATGAAGAAGGTAGTGTTGTTCGATTTTCACAATACGCTGGCGACCTGCGCTAGCTGGCTTGAGCTTGAGATCACGACCCTGCCTGGGCTGGCGCTATCCAGATTGGCGGGGCGGGGCGTGCTGGATGCTGGTGCGCGAGAAAGGACGGGTGAAGCAACGGCGCACTTCAAGGCGTTGCGCCAGCGTGTCCGGGAAAGTGGGGTCGAGCTTAGCGCGGTGCAGGGCGTGACACAGGTACTTGACAGCTTGGGCTACAGCGTGCCCCAGGCTGAGACCGAAAGTGTGGTGGCCGAGCTTGAAAATGAGTGTCTGCCGGAAGTAGAGATGGTCGAAGGCGCGGATGTGGCACTACGACAGCTACACAATGCCGGCTGCCTGCTGGGAGTGGTGTCGAGCGCGGGCTACCCGCTGTTCGTGGAGATGGCGTTGGAGAAGCTAGGTCTGCGCACGTACTTCAACGAGGTAGTGACGAGCGCGGGAGAGGGCATCTACAAATCGGACCCTGAGATATTCCGCAGGGCGGTGAGCCGGTTGGGAGCAAGACCGTCCGATGCGGTGCATATCGGGGACCATGCCGTCTACGATGTTCGCACCGCGAAGGCTGCCGGTTTGTCTGCGATCTGGTTTGTCGCGGAGGCACGCAACACGGCGCGATTGCACGGCACCGAATGGAGCACTGTCGCAGAGGCTGGTGAAGAAGCCGATGCAGTCGTTGAGAGCATGGCCGAGTTATACGACGCTATCTCGGCCCTTTATATGAATATGGGCCGACCAACAAGCGGCTAAACGCCAAGACGCAAAGACGCCAAGTAACCGCCAAGAGCTTTATTGTTTGGTTTCACAACAATGCGGTGAGTGCCTGGCCAACTATTCCCACATGAACCTGGCGTGGTCCCTGGCGTCTTTGCGTCTTGGCGTTTAGGAAGGGGAAACGGACCGAACGCAATCTTGACTCCCCTTTAGAGGGGTGTTATACTCGGAGCAATTACAACTGAATACGAGTTTGCCACGGAGGTCGCCCAAAGCACGGAAGCAAGGGCGGCAATGGGGGAAGCCGGTGATTAGTCCGGCGCTGTCCCGCAACTGTAATCCCAGGACCCTGACAGGGTTTGAGGAGAGCCAGGATACCCGCCTCTGTGAGACTCCCAACACCTTCGCGAGAAAGGGGGTAGGAGCGATGACGCAAGCAGAGACCCAGCCACATGGCCCGCCATAATGGGGTCACCCGCGCATCGAAAACGAAGCGATTTACGCTTGATACAACCCTTGTCGCACCGGCAAGGGTTTTTCTATTTGGGGAATCTATAAGAGGAGGAGTATATGTTTCCGGCTACAGCTAAAGTGAGAAAGTGGAGCGCCGCCTGCCTCGCTTCACTTGTAATCCTTGTTACTCTCGCAGGCACGGCCTCTGCTCAGACCTACCCGGAGGCTGCACGTAAAGGGCTGGCCTGGATGAAGACCCAGCAACAGCCCGACGGCTCGTTCGCGGGCTTCGGCGCAGGCTCGACAATGGATGCGGTTCTGGCAATCGTGGCTGCTGGGCAGGACCCCGCCAGCTACGCGCAGGGCGGCAATACCCCCATATCGTTCCTCGAAAGCAAGACTGCCGACATCGTGAAAGCGCCGGGCGGGGCGGGCAAGCTGCTCCACGTCGTAGAGACGCTGAGCATGGACGGTAAATCGTTCGGCGGTATAAATCTTGTTGACACTATCAACTCCACCTACAACGCCGGCACAGGCCAGTACGGCCCGGACGTGATTGGGCACGCCTACTCACTCCTGGGCTTGACGGCTGCCGGGGAGAGTGTACCGGACAAGGCGATAGCTTTCCTCGACAGCATGCAGACCCCGGAGAACGGCTGGTCCTTCTCAGGGGAGAAAGGGCCGGGCGCTGCCGACACCAACACTACATCCGTCGTGGTACAGACATACGTGGCGCTGGGCGTGAACGACCAGTCGCACCAGCATATGCTCCGTGCCGCGTGGCTGTACTTGATGTCGCAACAGAACCCGGACGGCGGCTTCCCCTACCAGCAGGGGGGCGAGTTCGGCAGCGAAAGCGACGTGAACTCGACTTCGTACGTGATACAGGCTCTCCTGTCCGTAGGCGGTACCGAGGACGCGGTAAAGCCGATGCAATACCTCCTATCTCTACAGAAGCCCAACGGCGCGTTCCAGTGGAAGCAGTCCGAGCCTGACGACAACGCCGGGGCCACCTACCAGGCCGTGCCCGCCCTTCTGGGTGCCACATTGGCCGCACCAACGGGTGCGAAGACCCCTACCAACCCCGCCCCCCAGCCGGGTATGCCGCGCACGGGCGGCAACGATGCATCCTCTATAATCGCGCTCGCGGCGCTCTCGGCCCTGGCGCTTGGGACCGGCATAATCACAAAGCGCAGGGTGGTAGCGCGATAATCAATCGACAACTTCATCGAAAGTGACCCAACAGGCCACTTTCGATGAAGCCACGCTTCCTTTTCTCACATGGCAAGAGAGATGTTCAAAAGGTCAAGGCCAATCCGCATAACTAAAGGGCTGATGCAAAATCGGGATGCTAAAGGATGGAAACCCCACCATCCTTGTTATTCTGAGCGCAGCGAAGAATCTCGTCCCTCGCGTATTAGTTGGGCTAAGGGTGTGACACTCAGGCAAGAGGATGCGCGAGGGACGAGATTCTTCGCTGCGCTCAGAATGACAAAGGGGAGAGGGTTTGCTTCCGTTTGGCATATATCCAATTTTGCAACAGTCTTGTGCGTAGCTATACTTGCGCTGCTGACCGTTCTAACGCTTGAGGGTGGGTATGCCTCCCCGGTTGGCGCGCAACAGGAGAGCCGAGCCGGGCTGGTATTGCAGTATGGAGATGGCAGCACGCAGACCTACTGCGTAGCGTTCGGTGAGGAGAGCATCACCGGACTGGACGTGCTTCTCAAGGCGGGCCTCGAAGTTACGGTAGAGGCGCAAGGTGGACTGGGTGCTCTGGTGTGCAAGATCGGCCCGGATGGGTGCAACTTCCCCGAACAGCCATGCGTCTGCCAGTCGTACGGTCCGGGCGGCGTGTATTGGAGCTACCACCACCTCAAAGAGGGCAAGTGGAGAGCGTCCGGCGTGGCAGCTTCTACCTACAAGGTGCGCAATGGCGACGTAGAAGGCTGGGCGTGGAGTAGCGGCAGCCCTCCCGCCGTTTACACCTTCGAGCAAATATGCGGAGTGACGCAGGCCGCACCCACGGACACTCCTCTACCCCTGCCTACGGCTATACCTATCCCGCCACAACCCACCAGCACGAGTCCGCCGCCATCGCCTACACCTGCGCCGCCCGTGCCCACGAGCACGAAGGAGCCGCCCCCTCCACCGTCGCCCACCCGGCAGCCTCAGCCTGCGGCAACAGGCAAACCAGACCCAACAGCGCCACTAGCGCAGCCCGCACCTGTGGTCGAAACTGCGCTACCAACCAATACCCCGCAGATTGACCCTCCTATGCCTACGGCTGAGCCTTCTAACACGCCTATACCCACCAGTACCAATACACCAACCAAGACCAGTACGCCGCTTCCCTCCCTTACACCCACCTTGCCGCCTACGGCCACAACCACCCCTACCGTAGCCGCAACACCAATCACCCAACACCCAACACCCAACAGCGGTTTTCAGGCAGGCACGGTCGGTATAGTTATCGGCGGGGCTACCATCCTGGGCTTGCTGGCATGGGGGCTGTGGAGTAGAGTACGGCCCATGAGGAAGGGAGGCGGCGCGCGTGTGGAATAACGCCCCTGTCGAGTTCCATATTGGCGCGTGGCTGCTATGGCTTTTGCCTGCTATGCTGGGCGCACTGGGCACCCGCAATCCCTTCTACCTGACGCTGCTCATCGTGGTAGGGTTGGTGGTCAGCTCGTGGCTGGATAGAGCGCGAGGAGGGGAAGTAAGCGAGCCAAAGTTTAGAGGCAAAGACTCAGCTAAGCGCGGTCGGGGCATGCTGTTCAAGGCTATCATCTGGCTGCTTGTAGTCGTGGCGCTGGTGAAGGGCATGAGCATACACGTGGGAGCCACCATACTATTATCACTGCCGGAAGAGTGGCCTATAATCGGCGGCCCTATCACCCTGGAAGCAATGGCCTTCGCCGGGTTGGACGCGCTATCGCTCCTCGCGGTGCTGGCAATCTTCGCGGCATTCACCAACGGGGCCGACTACTACGCCCTCCTGAGGTCGGTGCCTCCCTTCATGCACCAAGTAGGGCTGATAACCTCCATCGCCATAACGTTCGTGCCCCAGACGGTGGTCCGCTTCGCCGAGATACGGGAGGCCCAGGCGCTGAGAGGCCACCGCGTGCGGCGCGTGGGCGACCTCGTACCGTTGGTCGTGCCTCTACTGGCGGGCGGCATGGAGCGCTCAATGAACCTGGCGGAAGCGATGGAGGCGCGGGGCTTCAGCCGAAGTCCGGCGGGCGCTCGGCGGGTCGCTCCCATCGTGGCGCAAAGCGGGCTTGCCCTGGGGCTGGGGCTGGTCCTCTCAGGTGGTGCGCTCCTGGCCTTCTTCGCCGCAACACCCTGGATAGGCTGGCTCTGTATTGCGTCCGGCGTCCTCCTGGTGAGCCTCACCCTCAGAGCCGTAGGCGCGGGCATAAAACGCAGCCGCTATCGCAGGAGCGTATGGCGCAGCACCGACACCCTGTTAGCGATCGTCTCGCTGGCGATACTGGCAATCCTGCTGATCTATAAGCTGTTCGAGCCGTCCGCCCTCATCTACGATCCGCTCGCCCGCCTGCGAATATACGTGCCCGCTTTCGACCCTGTGATAGCCTGTACGCTGGTGGCCCTGGCTGTGCCAGTGTTTGTCGGACGGGTGAGGGGCGTGACGACAGAAACGTAAATGATGATGATCTATCTCATTACTCTACATACAAATTGGTTGGGGGTAGCGACAAAAGTGAGTGCTGTCATTCTGAGCGCAGCGAAGAATCTCGCTCCTCGCGTAGATGCTTATAGTCAGCTCTAAAGGCGAGAGGATGCGCGAGGGACGAGATTCTTCGCTGCGCTCAGAATGACAAGGATGGTCGGGTAGCTAGCCCCGTATTTTTGCTTCGTAGAGGACTAAGAGAGAAGGTTACGTGACAAACGATATCATCAGCTTACACAATGTAACTTATACCTACCCTGGCTCGGAGCGCGCCGCTTTGAGCGGCTTCTCTCTCAATGTTGAAGAGGGGGAGTTCTTGCTGGTCACGGGTGTGTCTGGCGCGGGCAAATCTACGCTGTTGCGGCTGCTCAACGGGCTGGTGCCGCACTTCTACGGCGGGGAACTCTCCGGCTCCATCCGCGTGGCGGGCCGCGACCCTGTTGGTGTCGGGCCTGGCGAGATGAGCGACACCGTAGGGCTGGTCTTCCAGGACCCGGAGGCGCAGTTCGTGGCCGAAGCGGTAGAAGACGAGATGGCTTTCGCGATGGAGAACGCGGGCCTCCCCTTGCCGACGATGCGCAAGCGCGTGGAGGAAGCCCTGAACGCCCTCGGCATTGAACACCTCAGGAGCAGGCGCGTCAACACCCTTTCGGGCGGCGAGCGGCAGCGCGTGGCTATCGCTGCTGTACTGACCTTGCAGCCCCGCGTGCTGGTGCTTGACGAGCCAACCTCGCAACTCGACCCCCAATCGGCTGAGGAGGTGCTGGACTCGCTGGTCAAGCTCAACAAGGACCTCGGCCTCACTATCGTTCTCTCCGAACACCGCCTTGAGCGTGTGGTGGAGCACGCCGACCGCATCCTCTACATAGCCCCCGGCAGCGAGCCGGTAATAGGCCCCCCGCGAGAAGTGCTGGCCGCGATACCCCTCTCCCCGCCTCTCGCCCAGGTAGGCAAACTGCTCGGCTGGAACCCCCTCCCCCTCACGATCAAAGAAGCACGCAAGTTCGTGTCGAGTGGTCAGTGGTCAGTGGTCAGTGGTCAGGCGGTAGGGAAGAGGGGTCAGGGACCAGGGGTCAGGGATCAGAATACAGGGGGCGAGATACAAATCGAAAATCTAAAATCCAAAATCGAAAATGCGCAAGCTATAAGCTTGCATGATGTTTGGTTTGGTTATGGGGGGAGGGAGGTATTGCGCGGGCTTAGCCTCGACCTGTGCGCCGGGGAGATAACCGCGCTGATGGGGCGAAACGGCGCGGGCAAGACTACCATCTTGAAGTTGATACTTGGCCTGCTCAAGCCGTCGCGGGGTAGGGTGCAGACGCTCACGTTGGATACCCGCCACGCTTCCCTGGACCAAATATCGAGGCAGGTGGGCTACGTGCCTCAGCAGCCGGACGTGCTTCTCTTCGCCGACACGGTGCAGGGGGAGATTGACTTCACCCGCCGAGCCCACCATCTCCCGCCAGATGGCGCTGCGCTGCTCGCCGATCTGGGCCTCACCCGCTACCGCGAGCATGATCCCCGCGATTTGAGCGTAGGCGAGAGGCAGCGCGTGGCCCTGGCTGCGGTGCTGGCTTCCGGCCCCCAGGCGGTCATCCTTGACGAGCCGACGCGTGGTCTCGACTACGGGCAGAAGGACGCCCTGGTGGAGATATTGCGCCGCCTACGCGACGAAGGGCGCACAATTGTGCTTGCGACCCACGACGTAGAGCTTGCCGCCCACCTCGCAGACCGCGTCGTGCTGCTGGGCGATGGCGACATAATAGCCGACGGCCCCTCACGCGAGGTGATGTCCGGCTCCCTGGTCTTCTCCTCCCAAGTTAGCAAGCTCTTCCGCGACCCGGCGTTCGTAACCGTAGAAGATGTGGTGCGGGTGAGGCGTGGAGCGTAAAACGCGAAACGTATTGCGTAATTCGTATTGCGTATTGTGTGAGCGATGAGCAAACAGGATGCACAATTGCTGAAGAGTAGGGAGGCCCCGCAGGTGGAGCCTCTAGTTGCCGCCAGCCCAAATCCGAAATTCGCAATCCGAAATTCGAAATCCTTGAGCGCGCTTATCTTGCTGCTTACTACGCTGCTGGGGCTGTGGGCTTTCCTCTATCCTTTCTTTTTGCCGCCTAACCCCGGCGAGGAGACGACTTCGCACGCCGCCGATGCGCCGCTTATTTTCCTGCTGGTCATGGGGCTGTGCCTGACCGCTATCGTGGCCGACATGGAGATGCGCGCTATTGACAGCAAGACGGTCGCGCTGCTGGGCGTGCTGGTGGCGACCAATTCGCTGCTCAGGCCGTTGCAGGGGCCGGGGGGGTTCTCGATCTTCCTCATCCTGCCTATCCTGTGCGGCTACGTCTTTGGCGGGCTGTTCGGCTTCTTGCTGGGCGCGGTGTCGGTGCTGGTCTCGGCCATCTTCACGGGCGGGGTCGGCCCCTGGATGCCCTTCCAGATGCTTGTGGTGGGGTGGGTGGGGCTTGCTTCGTCGGCGCTGCCGGAGAGGGCCATATCACGTATGTGGCGTGGTAGGGTGGAGCGGTGGGTACTGGCGGCATGGGGCGCGCTGGCAGGCATCCTCTTTGGGGCGATAATGAACCTGTGGTTCTGGCCTTATATCATCGTAGGGGCGGCCTTCCCCGCCGAGCAGGTGTGGCACCCAGGAGCGGGGCTGCTCGACGCGGTGCAACGCTACCTCACGTTCTATCTCGCTACCTCGCTCCCCTGGGACCTGTGGAAGAGTGCGGGCAATGTTTTGCTGATCTTATTCCTCGGCCCCCCGGTGTTGCGTCTGCTGAAGCGGTATAAGCAGCGCTTCTTCTTCAAGTATTCGGGAGCCTAACATAGGGCAAACGTATCAAAATCGCACGCATAGAGGACTCTCTACCCATTGGCAAAGCCCACTACCCTTTGTCATTCGGAGCATAGCACTAACAAAGTTATGTCCAGGAATAAAATGTGTAAGGTAGGGGTGACCCGGTGGGTCGCCCTGCCAGGGTCACGCGTAAAGTTGGTTCGCCATCCCCACCAGGGCGACCCACCGGGTCGCCCCTACGCAGACATTTCTTTGTTAGTGCTGTACTGAGCGCAGCGAAGAATTTCATCCCTCGTGTATCCTCTTGCCTTTGATTTTAGGGACTTACAATAAGCATCTACGCGAGGAGCGAGATTCTTCGCTGCGCTCAGAATGGCATGGTTTGATTTGGCGCCCACTCAATATTGATGCGTTTGCCCTGGAGCCTAACATAAACGCTGCGCCTTAAATGTTATATTTTGAACGGTTCATGTAGCGTTGAGTAAAATATTACGGTCTCTACCTGGAAGGTATAAGGTATGAAATGTGGCAGGTATAGCAATTTGAGAAGCTACCATATGGCGCTTTGTGTCCTGATGCTACTGATAGTTACGGCGTGTCTACCTCTTGTTAAGCGTTCCCTGCCTGACAGCACGAGAAATATACTCCCGTATCCAAATGCCCTCAATCTGAACACGCAGGATATGAGTAAAGATCCGAATCAAACCTGGCAGGTTGTTACGTTCCATACCCAAGACGCGCCCTCGGCAGTCCTAGACTACTACGCTAACGAACTTGCTAAAGATGGCTGGTACAATTCCGGAGGCACCATCTCGCAAGCAGGTCAGCTAACACTATCTTGTTGTAGTGCTGATGAAGATGCCTCATTCTTTAGCATCACTGTAGAGACACAACAAGGAAGCAACGGGCAAACAAACGTTGAGGTGGAGCTATATGAGCACCTACCCTTCTGAGAGCATCTTTCGAGGCGGTGCCTCATGCACCCCACTCCTCAGCGATCAAAGCCTCCCCTATCCTCACTACATCCGCCACCAGCGCGTCAAAATCCTCCTGGCGGCTGCGATGGTTGGTTATGGCACACCTTATGGCGTAGCGCCCGCGCAGCAGGGTGCTTGAGGGCACGGCCAGTCCGGCTTCTTGCAGCCGTATGAGCAATTCTTCGTTGAGCGTGTTCAGCTTTGCGTCGTCCAGGCCAGGCAGCACGAAGCGGAAGCACACTACGTTCAACTCGATGGGCGCGAGCAATTCAAGCTGCGGCGACTCTTCCACCAATTTGCCCAGGTAGGCCGCCTGCGCCACGTTCTGGCGGATTAGCCTGCTCATCTTCTGCGCGCCGTATGTCTTAAGCGCCATCCACACTTTGAGCGCCTTGAAGCCCCGCGTCAGTTGCAGGCCGTACTCGCTAAACCACATCGGACCTGATGCCGTTCCGCGATCTCCATGTTTAAGGTAGTCGGGCACCAGCGCGAAGGTGCGCTTGTGGGCCTCCCTGTCATGCACCAGCACGCACCCCGCCTCGAAAGGCAGATAGAGCCACTTGTGCAGGTCGAAGGCCACCGAGTCCGCCCGCTCCATACCCGCTACCATGTGGCGCAGATCGGGCGACAGGTATGCCAGCGCGCCGAACGCGCCGTCTACGTGGAACCACATGCCGTGCTCTTCGGCAATACCGGCCAACTCGCCTAGTGGGTCCATCGCGCCTGTGTTCACCGTGCCCGCGTTGCCTATCAAGCAGATGGGCTTGTACCCTGCTGCTACATCCTCGTTGATGGCATGGCGTAGAGCGGCTACATCTATCTTGTAGTCGTCTCTGACCGGGATGCGCCTGAGCGCGGAGTTGCCCAGCCCCAGCACCTCCGATGCCCGTTGCAGCGACGAGTGCATCTCCGATGAGCCGTACATCGTCATCGGCTGGGGAGACGCCGCCACGCCCTCGGTGCGCACGTCGAAGCCGCACCTGTGGTTGCGCGCTACCGCCAGCCCCAGCAGGTTAGCCATCGAGCCGCCGCTCACCAGCAGCCCGCTCGCCTCGGCAGGGTAGCCCAGCATCTCCTTCAGCCACTCTATCACCTGCATCTCTACGCGGTTGGCGACGTGGTCCCCGCCGCCCATGTTCGGGTTCATGCCCGCCGCCAGCATCTCCGAGAGCATGGCGAGGGGCGTGCCGTTACCCATCACCCACCCCCAGAAGCGCGGGTGGATATTGCCCAACGGGTAAGGCAAGATGTTGCGCTGGAACTCCTCGTAGACCGCCTCGGCGGCCTGCTCTTCCTGGGGCAGGGGGGCGCCGAAAGACTCGGCCACGTCATCAGGGATAGGCTGCCACACAGGGCGGTCCCGCACCGTTTCCAGGTAGGCGAACATATCGTCCACCATGCGGTGCCCCAGCTCCCGCAGCTCCCCCCAATCCGAGGGGTCAAGCGTCTCTTCCGTCAGCCCCATCTCGCTAAACATACCACTCCTCCTCGGATGCATGAAACGTGAAACGTAATGAACCACAAAGACACAAAGAGCACTAAGGTTTTTGAATTGAACCGCAGAGGCGCTAGGTTATTGCCGGGACTTGGGACAACGCTCTACTGCGTGCCGTTCCAACGCTGCACCAGCGTGCGATCATAGAAAGTGTCGCCACACTTGCGCGGGTAGCCCCAGCCAATAGCGCAGTTCCAAGCGATATGAAAGCAAAGACGCTGCCTGGGAGCGCGGCACATATTGATCTTATTTTACCTCTGTTCGAGCGGCGGAAGGAAGTGCGGGGGAGGGTGATGCCGGGGGAGACGTGAGAGGAGGGCAGGCGCATAATATGCCCCTTCGGCCCGCATGGAGCAGGCCACCATACCTATTCCAATAGCCATTTTTCCATCAGGGCACGGTCAACCTGGCCGATATGTATATAACGTATGATGCCATCTTTGTCTATGAAGACGCTGGTGGGGATGGGAAGGACGTGGTAGAGGCTCGTCACCTGGCTGCCCGCGTCAATGAGCACGGGGAAAGGCATGTCGAACTCGGCAGCGAACGCCCTGATGGTCGGCTCATCGCTCTGGACGCTCTGGATGCCAATCCCCAGCACTTCGTACTTACCTGCCGTGTTGGCCTCTTGGTATAGCTGAGTGATAACAGGTATCTCGGCGCGGCAGGGCGGGCACCACGTCGCCCAGAAATTGACCATGACCGGGCGGCCACGCAAGCCGCTCAATTTGACATCTTTGCCGCCCAGGTCCTTGAGCGTAAAATCTGGCGCTTCCGAGCCGACACGTGGGGCCGGGCCTGAGCCTGCGGGCTTGAGGCGGTCTATCTTGCTGGTCTGCGCCAGGTTGGTCAGCCAGTCGTTGCGGCGGGTCTGGCGATCCTGCTCGCCGGTGGCCCCCGCAAGTACGTAATCGTCTACATACTTCCGTAGCAGCGCGGTGCCCGCCAGGACGCCGCGCAGATCGTCAATCTTGAGGTTATACTTGCCGAAGACGGCAGCAAGCTCTTCCTCCGACATGCCCACCCCATCCAAAACGGCCCTGATCTCCGCGTCCACTTCCGCGGGCGCTACACTCACACCGGCCTTCCGCGCGTCCTGCTCGCGCATCTTGCGGCTTATAAGGTCTTCCAGCACCACCGCCGCGCTCGGTAGCTCAGCGGCTTCGTTGAAATGGGCCTGGCTCACTTCGTTGAAGGCGCGCGTGAGGTCAAGCTCGCGGTTGATGTCCCGCTCGTAGATGTACTCGCCGTTGACGCGCGCCACCGCGTCCGAAGGCACCAGCGAGTTAGGGTTAGATAGCCATGCCCACGCCATGATAGAGCCAAGCCCAAGCACGCACAGGGCCATGACAAGCAGCCTGCGCTTGCGGGCCTGCGCTTTAGCGGCGGCGCGCGCGGGCGACAGGGTAGGCTCTACGCGGGGCAGGCCAGCGTCATAGGCGCGCCCACCGCTCTTTATCTCTACCTCAAAGCCTGGGTCTGCCACCTCGCGTGGCTGGGTCTTGCTCATCTAAATGTCAATCGGCGCGCCGAACCGGGCGAGGATAGCGATAGAGTTGGTAATCACCAGTAGGCCCATCGCTATCAGGAGGATGCCGCTGATGAGTGAAACGACGTTCACCTCATCAATGAGTGTGAAGTTGCCTATCCTCAGAGAGTAAGTGCGCCGGGTCAGTTTCTTGAGAAAGGCCGAAATCTGCCCCATCGCCAGGGCGGTCAGGATAAAAGGTATGCCCAGTCCCATGGAGTACGCGATAGCGGGCAGGAAAGCCTGGCCCTCCTGGCCGTTGATCGCCAGCGTGAATATGATGCCCAGGGTAGGCCCGATGCAGGGCGTCCACCCAATGCCAAAGCCCATGCCGATGAGGAAGGAGCGCAGATAGCCCAGGTTGCTCGCGGGCCGTAGCTCCAGGCGGCGGGTGTAGTTGAGGAAGGGTATATTGATGGCCCCAATCATATGGAGGCCGAAGACTATGAGCAAGACGCCCATGATCCATTGCAGGATACGGATATTCTGCTTCAGGACGATTGAGAATGCGCCCGCCAGCCCGCCGATAATCACCACAAAGACGATGGTAAAGCCCAGCACGAAGATCAGGGCATGGGAAAGCGCGGTCCAGCGTGCCGCAGCGGTTGACGCCGTTGTGTTGCCTCCGGCCACGGCTGCCCTGGCGCTCATGACTGTGGAGCCACCCATATAGCCGATGTAGGCAGGGACGAGCGGCAGGACGCATGGCGATAAGAACGATACGAGACCTGCAATCAGCGCGATAAAAAGTGAAGGTGCTTCCATGGGCTGTTTCCTATCTACTTTGTTTCCAGGGGTCAGGGGTCAGGGGTCAGGCTTCGGCCTCCTGGTTCCTATTGTACGCTCTGTTGCATCGCCCTCTGTTGCCTGCGTAGGGCGGCTTGCTTGTACATCTGCCGCAACGTTTCGGCTTCCAGCATGGCACGCTCCATGCGCGGGAAGGCGAACCACACCGCGCCTAGTGCAGCCGTCGCGCCCGTCAAGACACGCAGCCACCAGTTCAGCGACCAGATCTGCGAGCCGATGTAAAAGGAGTTGAAAGTTGGCTCCACCATATCCGGCATGGTATCCCGCAGCCCCAGCATGTGCGAGCCGCCGTCAATTATCATCGGCAGGAGTAGCAGCACGAATACGTACCAGGGCGCGGGCCGCTTCAGCCAGCGCAGCCACGCAACGTCATGGTCCCGCGCCAACCCGAACAACACGCCGAAGAAGGCTATACCGAGGTAGAGCGCGGTGTTGCGGTAGCAGAAGGCCACCTGGTAGCCGAAGACGTATCCGGCTCGCTCCGGCAACTGGTGGCAGGTAAGGGCGTAGGCTGTGTAGATGGGGTCCGAGACCCCCAACCACCCCTGTGCGGCGAAAACGGGCGCGAGCCAGGGTATCCCGACGAATATCGCCAGCGCCATACACACCCATCGCAGCCAGTGCCGCCCGATAGAGCCTGCGATGCGGTCCACGAACGGCTCTCGCGCATTCTCCGGCAGCACGCTCGGACGGGCAGGCACAGGAGGGGTGGGCAGGCTCTCCCGCCGCGCCATCTCCAGGTACGCCCTCAACTCCGGCTCGTCTATAGGGGCCACTAACCTACCGAACTTGCCGTCGCTTACCTCGATGACGGGTATCTGCGCGTGGTAAGCCTCGTAGAAGGCCATATCTTCGAGGATGTTCACCTGGCGCACGTCGAGGCCGTACTGCGGCGTGAGGCGGTCGAGCAGGTCGAGCGCATCGTCGCACAGGTGGCACCCAGGCTTTGTATAGACTGTTACTTGCATTTGTTGGGGTTACGGAAGCACGCTAAATAGAAATGGGACCTCAAGCCCATTATACGTGCGTGGCGGGAGGGGTGTCAAACGGGGAGAGAAATCAGAAATCAGAAATCAGAAATCAGCCTATTTAATGCTGCACTAATAATATTGTCTGAGGTAAGCCACCCCACCATCCTTGTCATTCTGAGCGAAGCGAAGAATCTCGTCCCTCGCGTATCGGCCTGGAGTAAAGCGAAGGTAAGATTCTCAGGGCAAGATAAGGCGCGAGGGACGAGATTCTTCGCTTCGCTCAGAATGACAAGGGGGAGTGGGTTCGCTAACGCCTGGCACATGGCCGACTTTGCCTTAGCCTTAAAATCGGAAATCAGAAGTCAGGACTTAGAAAGCTGACTTCTGATTTCTGATTTCTGATTTCTACTTGGCCGACATTGCGCGCTCTACCGCGCCCTTGTCGGTGGAGGCGACGAAGAGCACGCGGAAGCCGGTGCGCTTCATGGCGAAGAAGCGGCCCGCGTCGGTCCAGAAGTCGCCGTCCTTGGGGTATTTGCTGAAGGTCTCGCCCATAGCGCCCTCGAACTCAACAGCGTCCATCTCGGTGTCCCAGGTGGAGAGTGTATATAGGAGGGATGTATCGCCGTTCTGGTAGTCGGCGTATCGCGCGCCGCCCCAGCCCGCCGCGCCCCTTGAGGGGTCGCCCGCGCCGTTCTCCTCAAGCATTATCTTCAGGTCGAACTCGCCTAGCGTGTTGGTCTCCTTGAAGGTCCACCCCGCGCCTAATGTGTCTGTGAGCGGCGGCAGCGACACCACCACCGGCTGGTCAATGGGCGTCTTGAGGAACTTCTCCGGGTGCATTATCTGCTCGGTCGATCTGGGCGGGTCGGAGAGGGCCACGTTCACCGTTGAGAACCCCCCCACCTTTATTATCTCGCTAACGAAGTTTGTGCCCTCGGAGTAAGGGAAGATCGTGCCCTCGCCCAAGTAGCGCGGCGTGCGATTGATTACGTCGGGCGAGATGCTTTCGCGCTTGCCGAAGAGGCTATCGTAGTCAGCTTCGCCCATGAAGGTAGCCGCCCACGCATAGCCGGACAGGGTGGCGTCGCCCTCGACCAGCGAGCGGTAGGCCATGATGCGGTCCTGGTCGGTGTTGTCTTTGGGCATCATCTTGTCGAGATGGTAGTTTTGGTCTTGCAGGTTGTGGACGTACTCGTGGGCCACCGTGACGCTCGACTCCGGGTCAAGCTCCTTCTTATCGGTGATTATGAACATCTCTTTGGTGGTGGGGTCGTAATAGCCAAGTATGCCGTCGCTGTAGAGGTCGGCGCTCACTTCGTACCAGTCTATCGAGGGGTCCTTCGCCAGGCGCAAGAGCCATAGCTGGCGGACGTATAGACGCATCTCCTCTTTCGAGTCGTTTGCCTCCAGCTCCTTCTTTATCATGTCGCGAAACTGCTGGCGGGTAATCAGGGCTTCGGGCACGTCGGTCATGGGGCTGAGGCCGCGCACGGAAGCCGCGCCCGCCTGCACTTCCCAAATAGGCATCTTAAGCTCTTCGGGTAGCGCCTGCCTTGTAGGTGTCGGTTCAACGGTTACGGGCACGGGGGTCTCTGTGGACGTAGGCGTCGGAGTGGAGGTTTCGGTGGGCGGCACCGGCGAGGGCGTGATGGACGGCGTGGCTTCCGCCGCAGCAGCGGCAGCATCAGCATCTGCGGCCTGCTCGCCTGTGTCGCAACCTGCCAGCAAGAAGAATAAAGCTATAAGAAGTAGCAATAGACCGTAACGGCGCATACCGGCTTCCTCCAAGAGTGGCTCATAATCCCATCTCAAACACCCATAGCATTGGCAGTCATAGGAACGCATGCCAAGCGGAGTCTGAGCAACATTATCTCCACTACATGATAAAGTAGCCGGAGCGCCTCACCTATAGTCCACTTGTCCTATAGACATATAGATAAAGTAGCTATGATTTCGCCTGATTTTGAATTGTTTTTACCCTTGTGGCTCGCTCACCCGCGTCTGCCTACGCCGGGAGATATGCTCCTCGGTGGTCTCCTCTGTCACTACTTCATAGAGCACGGCCTCGGCCACCTTCGGGCGGAGCACGCGGCCCAGGCGTTGGATGAACTCGCGCTTTGTGGCGCTGCCACTCAGGATGATGGCTACGTTGGCATCGGGCAGGTCTACACCCTCATTGAGCACGCGCCCCGTCGCCAGCTTGCTGAATCTGCCCGACCTGAAGCCTTCGAGGATAGCCTTGCGTTCGGCTGCGGGTGTCTTGTGCGTGACTGTGGGCAGGCAGAAGAGATGGCCTACCGTATCCACCAGGGCGTTGTACTCGGAGAATATCAGCACCCGGTCCTCTTTGTGCCTGGAAAGGAGCCGGGCAACCACATCCAGCTTGCCTGACGCGCTGAGGGCGATTTTGCGCGCCGCCTGGTGCGCCAGCAAAGCTTCCCGCGCCGCAGGGTCGTAACCGCTTCGCCAGATGAGGAACCGTTCGTAGTCGCTCCCTGAGCGCATGCTGATGCGGTGCTTGCGCAGGTAGCCCCTGTATACCTCCGCGGCGCGGGTGTAGTCGGTGCGCTCGCTCTCGGTAAGCTCTACCGCTATCTGCTCGGTGCGGTAGTCGGCAATGTGCTTGTCTTCGCGCAACTGAGAGGGCATACGCTCGTAGACAAGCGGCCCAACGAGGCGGTCCAGGTCGGCATGCCGCAGGTCGCTCCTGTCGGGGGTGGCGCTCAAGCCCAACCGCGCGGTCGCTATCGCCCCCTCCGCTATCGTGCGGTAGGTGTCGGCGGGGAGATGATGTACCTCATCGAATACCAGCAGGCCGAAGTTGGGCAGGATGCGCCCGTGTATGGCAGCCGAGTCGTAGGTGATGACCGTGACCGGCTTCAACTCCTTCTCGCCGCCGCCCCAGGTGCCGACCTCATCTTCTCCCAGGCTGGTGTTAGACAGCAGGGAGGTTCGCCACTGGCCCAGCAGGTCGAGCGTGGGCACGCAGATGAGGGTGTGCGTGTTGAGTGCGGATATTGCCATCAACGCCACCAGCGTCTTGCCCGCGCCCGTAGGCAGCACGACCACGCCCCTGTACCCGGCACGCTTCCATTCCCCTATAGCCTCCGACTGGTACGGCCTCGGCTGCTGCCTCACCTCCACCGCGTTGGGTAGGGCGGGGCGAAGGTCGAAGCTCTTCTTGAGGGCGTAATGCCCGCGCAACGCCGCACAGATAGCGAGGTAATCTATGGGCAGGGCGCGCAGGCACTTGCGGCGGGCGTCATGCACGATACGCCCATGCCAGCCCGCAGCCTGCAACTGTCCGCGCAACTCTTCGGGCGTGACGCCTTCAGGGGGAAATAAGAGTAGGTCGTTAGCGGCTAGAGCTAACGAGATGGTAGGTATGGTTGCCACTTGGAATTATGGGATTGACACGCTTGGAGCACCCTTAATCTGTCCAGTAAAGTGTGAACCACTGCCAGGCCGAGCATCGCGTCATGGTTCGCGTCATGGTGACCCGAACCAGGTAGTCAGCGCGTCGCGCAACCCGGTATCTGTGCCCTCACCCACCCAGGCGACGTATCCGTCGGGCCTGATCAGCACCGCAGCGGGGGCTGCTACCTGGCCCAGGACTGGAAGATCCCAATTGCCCTCGTGTTTGGCATCGACCAACATGACTCGGTGTGCCCAGGGAGCGATGTCGAAGCCGCCCGGCTCACCGAGGTTGAGTAGCACGGGCCGGGCATCGTGCAGCAGGGTGAAGACCCGCACCGGGCCTGAATGCGAAGCAGAACCGGCGCTGACCAAGTCGAGATCGGGCACGCGGCGTCCGAGCAGTGGGTGTCCCTCGCCGAGGTCGTAATGAATGTCCAGGCCGGACATCATCCCGGCGAATCGTTTGCGAGGCTCCTCCATGCTGAGAAGCTCGGAAATAATCTCGCCCACGGCCTTGATGCGGTCGTCCGGGCGGCGAAGCGCGACTGACGCCATCGTGTTGCGCAGCACGCGGGCAGCGATCGGGTGGCGCTCGGCATGGTACGTATCGAGGAGGCTTTCCGGCGACGTCTTCTTGACCACCTGGGCCAGCTTCCACCCCAAATTCACCGCATCCTGCACACCAATGTTGAGGCCCTGCCCACCGTCCGGGGGATGGATGTGTGCGGCGTCACCCGCCAGCAGCACCCGTCCCTTGCGGTAGGAAGCTGCCTGCCGAGCCATATCGGTGAACCTGGAGATCCAGATCGGACTGTGGACCCCGTAATCGGTCCCGTAGACGGTGATGAGCGCCTCCCTGAGATCGCGCAGAGTGGGTTCGCTGCTAGTAGTTACGACGTGCGGTTCGGTCAACATGACCCCTACCACCCCGCCCTCCTTGTAGACCACCTTGCCGTCGCGGATCTCGTACTCCACCTTGCCCAGGGCATGCATGCCGAGGGCGTCGCGGCGGATGCCCAATTCCGGCTCCTCGGCCATCTCGACCTGGGCGATCAGGCTGCTGGTCGTCGGGTCCCACCCTGGGAACTCGATGCCGGCTGCTTTACGGATCAGACTGCGCCCTCCGTCGCACCCAACGAGATACCGCGCCCTTAGAGACCGGCGTCCCTTTGGTCCGTCGGATAGCGCGACCTCGACGCCGGTGTCGTCCTGCGTGAAACCAGTGACCTCTATGCCGTAGTAGATCGGCACCGCCAGCTCACCGACCCAGCCTGCCAGTATGCGCTCGATATGGTTCTGCCACAGCCCGAGGCCGTAGTTGTGCCGGGTGGGAAAGTCGCTGATGTCGAAAGTAGTCCCGGCGAACCCCGCGACCTGCGCCTTCTGCCCCTCCGAGAGGAATCGATCAGCGATTCCACGCTGGTCGAGAACCTCGATGGTGCGTGAATGCAGACCGCCTGCGCGCGAGCCTGCGAGGTCCTGGCTGGGGCGACGCTCGATAACGGCAACGTCGACGCCTGCCAGCGCCAACTCGCCCGCCAACATCAGCCCTGTAGGGCCTCCTCCGGCGATCACCACCGCATGTTCGGTCATAGCCACACTCCCTGCGCTCAACGTTATTCGGGGGCATCACTTACCCCCGGTCCCGCTGAGACATTGTAATTCCGGTGCAGGATGGAATTCAGATGCAAAGACTACAAGCGTACAGTTTGGGTTCGAGCTTGTTGAGGTTTGTTTGAGATCAGCATGACTAATTCTTAGCTCTTTCGCGCTCGGCTTTCGCCCTTATCCTGCTCAGCCTGTGCTCAAGCTCGGCGCGCTCGACGGCGTTGGCGGCCCGCACCTGTGCCATGAGGGTGTACTGCGCGGCGGTAGGGTAGTCCTTCATGCGGTGCTCGTAGTGCTTGGCAAGCTCAAGGTAGGGGAACATCAGGTGGGTGTCCTCGTCGGCCAGTCGCGCCCAAATAGCCACCGCTTCGTCGCGCTGCTGCAAATATTTGTAGAGGAAGCTGAGGCGGCGCAAAGCCAGGCCCCGCAATTCGTCCGAAGGCTTGAGGGCCAACCCACGCTCGTAGGCACGCAGGCTGTCAGGGTACCTGCCCAGGTCCTCGTAGAGCTTGCCCAGGCCAAAGAGTTCGGCGGCCTGCAAATCAATCTCGTCCGGCTGGTCCAGGATGCGCCCGACGTGGCCGGTAAGGGCCATCAGCGTAAGAAGATCGTGCTCGTTGTGCTCGAAGACCGGGACAATATGCCCCGCGTGCCCCGCCCGCAGGTATTGGAAGTAGAGCGAGGGTATGCGCCACCCAGGCACGTCAAATCCCCTCTTCACCCCCAGGACGTGCGTCTCAAGCATTTCCAGAGAGCAAGAGGGGAGCCGGTCCTTCCAGAGCCGCCGCGAAGGGCCAAGCATGTCCAGGTGTGGCGGGTCCCTCAGCACGCAGCGCAGGCGGCTGTAGGTGAAGCGCGTGTCGAGGAGGGGCCAGTCGAAGCTCTTACCGTTGAACGTGACCACCGCCGTGAACCGGCAGAACAAGTCGTTCAGCGCGTGGAGCAAGGGGCGCTCCATCGAAACGTCGGTCAGGAAATACTGCCGCACGACCACCTCGTCCCTGCTCTCGGAGAAGAAGGCCACGCCCACCAGGAAGACGTAGGTGCCGGTGCCGCCCGACAGCCCGGTGGTCTCCGTATCGAGGAAAAGTAGCTTGCAGGGGTCGAGATCGCGCAGTTCCGACACGCGCCCCGCGTGCCACAACGTAGATGGGCGCATTTGCATCACCGCACCCAATGATACCGGCCCGCGTGGGTGCGCCACCGGGTAGCGCCGCTCGAATACGAAGCAAGGCCCATCGTCGGTGTGGTGCCAGTAGCCGGTGAGCGCCTGGTCTATGGTGACTTTCGTGCGCGAAATGGGGGGTAAGGGCGCAAACTCAGACACCGGGCTGTCGGATTGAAAGCCGGAAGCGCCTGAAACGCGGGGGCGCACCCCCATTGCTTTGAGCCTGTCGCGTAGGTCCATGATGCGTATTGCGTAGTTCGTATTGCGTAACGGTATCGCTGCCTGCAATACTTGCTGGCGGTGGACGGATACTCTTGCTGCTGGTGGAGCAGCTAAAGGGAATTATAGCACAAATGACCGGATAGGCTCAAAATATGCACTTTAACGGGGAAGCTGGAAGGTTAGCCTCTTTATCGCGGTCTTAGCCTACCTGGGTTGCAATCCACCAGGTATTGCCCGCCGGATCTTTGACGCCACCCCGGCGATCTGGGTCGCCCTGTTGCTCAGGCTCTTGAACGGATACCCCGCCTGCGGCAAGAGCGCGCTTATAGGTCGCATCCACGTCCGGCACGTAGACATGTAGCCAGACCGGGAACGCCGGGAACTGGCCTCCACCGTCCGCAATCATCACAACCGTGTCGTCTATTCGCACCTCGGCATGCATGATAGAGCCATCCGCTTTATCATGGCGGCGCATCTCCTCGGCGTCGAAGGTCTGCTTCAAGAAGTCTATCACGCGCTGAGCGCCTTCCGCCATAACGTAGGGCGCGACACTCGAATAGCCTTCCGGCTTGTAGCTCTGGTTCATAGGTATACCCTCCAAAACGCTAGCATCGCAGTTTCGCCAGACATCCTAAATACGATTCTGCAACAACAGGGGCACGATGCGTCGTCGTGCCCCCACTACCCTACTGTTCCCTGACCCCTGACCCCTAAGCTCTGGTCACTGGTCACCGACCACTGGTCACTTCGCAGCGTTCTTCTTCGCGGCCTCCTCTATCGGGCCGTTGTCGTAGGCGTTCTCGGCGGGCTTGCTGATGACGTTGAATTTGAGGGCTATGTCGGCGGTCGTCTTGAACTTGTCGGGGTCCACCACGCCCACCTTGTCGGCGGCCAGGCCTTCGGGCATCACCAGCTTGGCGACTTCCTTCATCATCGTTACCTGGTGGTCGCGATTGGTGGTTGATGCGTCGGCGCGCTTCATAACCGACTCGACAGCGCCGTTCTGGTCCTTGACCGCCTCTATCCAACCCTTCTGGGAGGCGGCGAGGAAGCGCACCAGCACGTCGCGCTTCTCTTTGAGGGTGGTCTCGGTTACGAAGGTGTGGTCTTCGAGCATGCCCACGCCCTCTTCGTTGTAGCTGATGATGTTGATCTCTTCGGGTTTCATGCCTGCTTCGAGCACGACCGGGTACTCGTTGTAGACCATCGCGGAGGCCGCATCGAGCTGGTCGTTCAGGAAGGACTCCATCTCGAAGCCCTGCTTGATGATGGTCATATCTTTGTTGTTGTCAATGCTGTTGTCGAAGCCGTACTTGTCCATAAGGGCGCGGAACTCGAACTCGTTGCCGCCCGTCCAGACGCCTACCTTCTTGCCCTTCAGGTCCTCCGGGCTGTTGATGCCGCTCGTCTTCTTGCTGATGAGGTAGAGGCCGCTGCTCTGGTAGAACTGCCCGATATTCACGAGAGGCTGGCCCTTGTCGCGGTTCGCAAGGAGGCTACCCACCCAGTCAATACCCACGTCGGCGGCCCCGGTCAGCACCTTCTGAGAGGGCACCACGTCCGGCCCGCCCGGCAGTATCTCCACGTCGAGGTTTTGCTCCTTGTAGTAACCCTTGTCCGCCGCCACGTAATAGCCCGCGAACTGGGCCTGGTGCAGCCACTTGAGTTGCAGGCGCACCTTGTCCATCTGCCCTGTGGGAGCGGCGGGCGTCGCGCTATCGCAAGCGCCCAGCACCGGCACAGCCAGCAGAACCATCAACAACCCGGACACCACAAACTTGTTCCTCTTCATAACTCTCCCCCTTTGTGATTTGGAATTTCGAATTGCGGATTTCGAATTTGGAGTTTCGGATTAGACATGGCGCACAAATCCGAAATTCGCAATTCGAAATCCGCAATTATCGTTGTTGTGGTAGCGCTACCTTCTCCACCAGGCTGATTGCCAGGTAGAAGAGGAGGCCCACCAGCGTTACGATCACCACGCCGCACCAGGCCAGCGCGAAATCGCCACTTTGAATGTTGTTGGCAATCAACTTGCCAACCCCACCCGCCGAGTTGAAGAACTCCGCCACCACCGAGCCTATCATCGAGGCGGTAGCTCCTACCTTGAGCGCGCTGAAGACGTAGGGCAGGCTGCTCGGCAGGCGCAGCTTGAGAAAGGTCTGCATGGGGGTGGCGGCGTAGCTGTGCATCAGATCGAGCGAGTGGTTGTCCAGGGAGGTAAGCCCTTTGTATGCGCTCACCACCATCGGGGCGAAGGTCATGATGGTCACGACCACGATACGGGTCGGCTGGTCGAACCCCAGCCAGCGCGACACGATAGGCGTGATGGCGATTATGGGGATAGCGTTGGCCGAGACCGCCAGGGGCATGAGCCCGCGCCGTAGGAAATCTATATGTGTAAACAGGGTTGCTGTTATGAAGCCGAGGCTCGCGCCGAGCGCCAGGCCCGCAAGCGCCTCCCCGACGGTGTACCAGGTGCCTATCCACAGGTCGCGCCCTCGCGTGCCGAACGATTCTATTATCTGGCTGGGCAGAGGCAGTTGGAACGTCTTGATGTTGAGCAGCAGGTGGAATATCCCCGTTTGCCACAGCAGCATGACGGCTATGAAGACCAGTACGGGGGGCAGGCCCGCTTTGAGCAGGTCGGTGCTCTTGGTGGCTCCGGGTATGGCGATGGGGTCGCGCTCGATGAGGGCCACGCCTAGCTTCTCCCGCCCCGGTTGGGCCTGAACTCCGGCTGCCAGGGTACGAATATGCGCTCCGCGAGGGTCACGGCCCCGAAGAATAGCACGCCTATCAGGGCGGCTTCCAGCACCAACGCCCACAGTTTGTCGCTGCCGCCGTAGCTGTTGTATTGCAGCGACAGGATGAGCACGCCTATCCCCTTGTTGCCCCCCATAAGCTCCGACACGATAGCGCCTATCAGGCTGCCTGTGGAGGCTATCTTGAGTGCGTTGAAGAGGAAGGGGAGGGACGCGGGCATACGCAGCTTGCGGTAGACCTCCAGCGCGGGCGCGGCGTAGCTTCGCATCAGGTCGAGGGCGCGGGGGTCTACGCTCCCAAGCCCCCTCAGCACGTTGACGGTCACAGGGAAAAAGGTCAGGTATGCGGCTACCGTTATTTTCAGGATAGTCTCGTCGCGGATGATACCGTAGAGGATGGGCGCGAGGGCTATCACGGGCACCATCTGCGAGCCGATGATGTAGACGTAGAAGCTGCGAGCTACCCACAGGGCGCGAGACATCATCAGGGCGAGGGCGTACCCGATGAGCGCGCCTATCACGAACCCGGCGAAGGCGTTGCCCAGCGTCACCATCCCGGCGTTGAAGAAGCTCTCCGCGTTGAGTATGTACGCCTCAAGCACCTTGTGGGCGTAGGGGAGGTAGCTCTGCTGCTGCCGGTAAGCGAATGTGCCCTCTTCCAGCCCGCTCAGGCGGACGTATGCGATTAGCTCCCAGATCGCCACGATGATGGCTATGGTGAGCGTGGGAGCGAGCAGAGGGCGCAGGTGGAGGCGCGGTAGCGTTCTAACGCCTTTGGCGTCAGACTTCCGTGTAGTGGCATCAGATATCGAAAAGCCCAAATCCAATTCAAATTATCCTCAAGCTGTTACTGCTTGTCTAAATCAGGGCGGTGTCGCCCTTGCGTGTTGATTCCTCAAGGTCCTTCAGATCAGCGCGCATCTTCTTCAAGAATTCCGGCGATATAAGTGAGCCGAACTGCTGTGCAATGAGGTCCAACTCTACGGCTCGTGAGCGCGCCAACAAATAGATAAGACGCTCTAACGAAGCAGACACACCTTCCACTTGATGTGTGGCCCTTTCTAATTGTTGTTTACTCTTGCTGTCCGAAACCCCTAAGCCTCTTATGGCTTCTCGAATAGGCGTACAGGCTGGGCCAACAGCAGCTATAAGGTTATCATCGCGTCGGTTGCCGCTATAAGTCGCGCAAGTAACGCCAGCCAGGTCGTTTGGGAGTTCCGGCCTTGCATCCCGATCAAATACAATGAAAGTGCGCGAGCGGCCCAAGTATCCCATGAATAATCCAAGTTCAAACATGACGTTATCACGCGGACTGTATCCGGGTACATTACGACTCATAACAAAGTCGTCAGGTGTAAGGACAAGCACAGCAAAATCAAAGCGTTCCAGCGAGTTTACAAGTGCTTCCAATGGAGTGTTGCCGAGGCCAAATAGGTTCTCATCCCATACTGTAACCTCGGCATCACGCTGAAGTTGGTACTCAATGGCACGTGCTATACGTATTGCCTCCGTAGATGAGCCTATAAACAGCGATGGTTTCCGAACGTCCATAACACTCTTATCTCCTACAACCGGCGAGTGACGGATTACTAATGCATGTCTCGGAGATGTTCTCTAACTTCCGAAATTAGCCCAAAGTAGCGTGGCGCTTCCCGCGTCTCTACGTCCCTCGCGGCGGGCAGGTCAACGGGAACGACGTGCGCTATCCGCCCTGGTCTGGGTGACATGACTACCACGCGGGTGGAGAGGAAGACGGCTTCCGGGATGCTGTGGGTGACGAAGATGATGGTCGTGCCGGTCTCGCGCCAGATGGTAAGGAGTTCGCCGTTCAGCCTCTCGCGGGTCATCTCGTCGAGCGCGCCGAAAGGTTCGTCCATGAGCAGGATGGAGGGCTTGAAGGAAAGAGCGCGTGCTATGGAAACGCGCTGCTGCATGCCGCCCGACAACTGCCAGGGGTAGTGCTGCTTGAAGTCGGACAGCCCAACAAGGTCGAGCAAAGCGGTTGCCCTGGCGCGTCGCTCTGCGGCTGATACCTTCATTATCTCCAGTGGTAGCTCTACGTTCTTGATAACCGTGCGCCAATCATAAAGCACAGGTGCCTGGGGCACAAGGCCGTAGTCGCGGTTGCGGCGGGCCTCGCCGGGAGATTTGCCCTGGACGCGTATGGTGCCTGCGGTGGGCTGCATAAGGTCGCCTATCAGACGTAAGAGGGTGGTCTTGCCGCAGCCGCTGGGGCCGATGAGCGATATGAACTCGCCGGGCGCTATATCTAGCGTCACGTCAGCGAGCGCGAGGGTAGCCTGGTTGCCCGCGCCTCCGTAGCGCATCCCCACATCGCGCAGGCTGATGGCGGGCGCGGCAGAACGGGCGCTATCCATAGGCAGCCTATCAGTTTCGGAGATCAAGGCAATCAGGCTCCTGCATGCAGAACGTGACACCACCAACAATACGCACAACGGCACTGTTGCTGGCCCATAGAATAACACAAATCTACGTTTCACGCTAACCAGCCCAACAGCGGGTTCTAACCGCAAAGGCGCGAAGAATCGCAAAGTTCGCTAAGATTTTTAAGTTGTTTGCTGCCAGCTAAGTTTCAAAGGTGAGATGGTCTCCGGTTCAATCCCCGTATAATCCCTTTGCGAACTTTGTGGTTCTTTGTGCCTTTGCGGTTCAAATCACGACGACTCGAAGTTGTAAGGTGTATTGACCTGTGCTATGATAGGCTGAATTTGCCCCATGAGAGGAGCTTTATGGAACTGTCCGGTTCTCACAAATTCGACGCCCCGCAGCAGATCGTGTGGGAGGTGCTGACCGACCCAGACACGCTGAGGCGTACCCTCCCGGGCTGTCAGAAGTTCGACCCGCAGCCTGACGGCAGTTACAACATCACGCTGAGCATCGGCATCGCCGCCATCAAGGGGGCGTACACGGGTACGGTGCATTTGCTGGACGAGAAGCCGCCCGACTCCTACAGCCTGAAAGTGTCGGCCAAAGGTGGCGCAGGCTTCATAGACGGGCGGGGCGACTTCACCCTGGCACCCAACGGGGAGGAGAGCGAACAGACGCTCCTAAGCTACACCGGCCAGGCGCAGGTAGGCGGCAAGATAGCGGGTGTAGGCCAGCGCCTTCTCCACGCGGGCGCGAACCTCGTCGCGGGCCAGTTCTTCAAGGCGCTGGAAAAGGAAGTCGCGGCGCGAGGGGTCAGGGATTAGGGGTCAGGGGTCAGGTGTTACAGGTGCTTCTCATAGTGCTTGTGGCATCTAGCTCATAAAAATGGCAGCAATTCCTGATCCCTAATCCCTGACCCCTAACCCCAAAAGGAGAATAACGAACTTGTGTTACGATGATAAAGATCGTCCGCCTGTGCCACCGGGTCAGGCTGGTGCAGTACAGGCAGAAGAGATAGTACTGGCCGGGAAGGACGGCAACCGTTTCTCCGCTTACATTGCACGTTCGGGCAATACTACGGGCGCGCAGGTGTTAATCTATCCTGACGTGCGCGGGCTGCACGGCTTCTATAAGGCGCTGGCCGATAGGTTCGCTGAGCAGGGAATTGATGCGCTGGCTATAGACTACTTTGGACGGACGGCTGGATTGACCGCCCGTGACGATTCGTTCGAGTACATGCCGCATGTCCAGCACATACAGCTTACCGGCTTCTACAGCGACGTTGCCGCCGCCCTCGATTATTTGCACGCTGGGGGGAATGAAGACCGTCCGACGTTTATAGTTGGGTTCTGCATGGGCGGGTCGCTGACTCTGCTTACGGGCATCGAGGACTTCAAGCTGGCTGGCCTGATTGCTTTCTACTCAGGTTTTTCTCGCAATTTCGGGGGCGAGCGCACGGCGTTGGAGGCTGCCCACGACATACGTTATCCCGTGCTCGGCTTATACGGCGGCGCTGACCAGGGCATCCCGGTGGAGATGGTGCGCCAGCTTGACGATGAGTTGGACAAGGCGGGGGTCGAGCACAACATCGTCATCTACGAGGGCGCGCCTCACAGCTTCTTCGACCGCAAGGCCACCGAATTCGCCGAAGCTTCCGCCGATGCCTGGAAGCGCATCCTTGATTTCATCTCGGCGCACACGGCAACGGGAAGCATGGTCTGAAGCGTTACGCTTGACACGGCTAAACGCCTCTCTTACAATCACGCAATGGCCGCTCCTGAAGCTCCTCCTGCTCTATCATACGCTCAACCCCATTCGGACGCGCTACTGATAAGCGCGTTGAGGGCCTTGCCGGAAGATGGCAGGCTGCGCGTGCGCCTGGGTGGGATCAGCATGTCTCCGTTCATCCGCGACGGCGAGCTAGCGGAGGTGGGGCCGCCACCCCGGCAGCCCAGGCGCGGCATGGTGCTGGTGTGTACGCCTGACGGCAAGGCTTTCATCATACATAGGGTGATAGGCTGGCGCGCAAAGGGCGGGTCGTGGCAGGTCCGCACTAAGGGCGACTCGCTGGCCCGCGCAGACAGGTGGTGGGAGCCTTCTTCTGTTTTGGGGAAGGTCGTGGCGTTACACAGGGGAGGTCGCAGGGTGTCCCTCGATAGAGGTTGGCATGGCCGGCTTGGTTGGCTGTATAGCTGGGTCTCTCCGTTCAGCCCGATCTTCTACCCGGTAGCGTGGCGGCTGAAACAGACTTTGCGCGCATTGGTTGGCCGGGGGCCGCGTTAGCGATGTCGCCTGCCGAGTCTACCGCGTGGCTGGCGCTCCTGGCCGGGGCGCGCCCTCTACCCGCGCTTGAACTGGCCGCAGCCGTCGCCGGGCTGGGCGACGAGCAGTGGGATAACCTCCTGCGATTGATGGTCGCCGAGAGGCTAGCTCCTATGGCGGCAACCCACTTTCAGGCGCAAGGGGTGTTTGGTAGAGTGCCTGCAGGCGTGAGTGACAGGCTCAGCGCGGAGCAGAGGCGCAACCAGGCCAACTTCGCCCAGCAGGCTTACGCCCTTGCCCATCTGGCCCGCGCTCTGAACGAAGCTGCTATCCCCTTCCGCCTGCTCAAAGGGATGGCGGTGGCGGCCCAGGCTTACCCCACGCCTGTTGCCCGTTCGGTGGGCGATCTCGACATATGGGTAGCGCCCGGCGACGTGCTCCGCGCTGAGACTGTGTTGCGGCAGCTTGGGCTGCGGCGCGTCTCGTCGGCCTACTCGCCTGAGTTCACGGCAGCTTTCGGCGGGCAGTTGGAGTTCGCGCCGCGTGGACGGCTCGACCTGCCAGCCTCCGTTGACCTGCACTGGCACCTGTCCAACGCCTGGTGGGTGCGCCCCAGCCTCAAAATCCCGGAGGGCCGCATCTTTGCCCGCCCCCAACAGGTCCCGATAGCAGGGGAGCCTTACCCCACTCTCAACCCAACCGATACGCTGTTCCACCTATGCCTGCATGCTACGGCGGGCCACCACTTCCAGGGCTTGCGATGCCTGGTCGACATCCTCTTGATGGCAAACACCGGCCAGGTGGATTGGGACGCCCTGAACGCGCTCTCCCAGGCTTCGGGCACGCAAGTCATCCTGTGGCGCACATTCGAGTTGGTGGATGAGTTTTTCGGCAGCACTTACCGCGCTAACGTCACGCAAGCGCCCCCCCGATGGCAATGTCGCCTTGTCAGGCGAGCGCTTCCACCTCCGGTGCCGGGCACGCTTCCACCCAGCGCCGGGCCTGACGCATTGGGGCTGGTAGTGCCGCACCTCGTTTTGCTGCCCAACGTGCGTAGCATGGCAGGCGCTATCTTGCGGGTGATGTGGCCGAGCGAACGCTGGATGAAGCTGAGGTACGGCCTGCGTGGGCGGAGGGCGCTCCTGTCGGCCAGGGCGCGCCACCTGGCGAGGCTGCGCTTCCTCCTGCTGAGGCGTTGAGGGTAAACAAGCAATAAAAATGCTGGTTCGGCGCTGCGCGCCGAACCAGCATTTTTATGACATCTTATTGTTACCCTTCGACGACGGCCTCTTCCTTGAGGCGCTGGAACTTCTCCCTGCCCATGAGGGTGATGGGGGTGGCTATCGCGGAAGCCTCGCGGATGGCGGGCGTATTACTTGTGGGGTTGCCACCCAGACGCTCCGGCACGTCAACGTGGATGCCCTGGGCTGCCATCGCCTGCCGGTAGCGCAGATGGTTCTGGCGGCAGGCGATCTTGGAGTGGCCTACTATCTCGCCGTGCTCCATCTGGCTGAGGCCCATGCAGGGCGAGCAATAGGGCGGGCCTGGGCACGTCTCGCACCTTACAAGGTCCTTGCGTAATTTACCGCGCGTCTCAAGGAAGGTCGCGCCATTGCGCCAAATATCGCTAACGGAACGCTCTCTCACGTTGCCGTTGGACCGTAGCATCTGCAAGCAGCCGTACACCTCGCCGTATGGGTCCACCACCATAATGCGCCGCCCGCTGCCGCAGGGAGCAGAATTCATGATCGCGTCGAACTCGCGGCTGCCTATCGTGCAGGGCTGGTCGTGCAGTACCGGGTCTGTATAGAGTGCGCTTAGCTGGGTATTATCCACCTGGAACTTGAGGGGGGTGAGGTCGCCGTCGTTGCGCGGCACCATCTGAGCGTCCAGGATATAGTACGCGCCAAGCTCTTCGGCCAGGGTGATAAGCTCGCGGTAGCTGTCGGCGTTCTGCTTCATGATAGGCGTCTTGATGGTCAGGGGGATGTTGCGCTCCCGCACCAGCTTGACGCCTTCGAGGGTGCGCTTGAACGAGCCTCGCCTCTGGGTGACTTCCTCAAACACATCGCTCTTGTGGCTGTAGACGCTGATCTCCACCCCCATCACGTCCAGCGAGGCCATCTTATCAGCGACATCCTTAGTTATGAGCGCACCATTGGTGTAGAGGCGCAGGGCCAATCCTGCTTTGCGGGCGTGCTGCGCTATCTCGAACCAATCGCGCCGGACGAGCATCTCGCCGCCTGAGATCGTCAGGAAGAACGTGCCCAGCGCCTTTGCTTCGTCTATCACCCTGCGCCACTCGTCGGTGGTCAGTTCGGAGCGCGTAGCCTTGTGCTGGTGCGCCTGGTAGCAATGCACGCAATCGAAATTACACCTGTGCGTAATCTCAGCGAGCACGCTGATAGGGATGAACTTTTCTTCCGCTTCAATCAGCATTTGATTGAGCAGAGTGCTTACACCTTTTTTCAAGGCTTATCTCCAGGGATTATACGCGGGTGCTGAGGTATCGGGACGTTGGGGCGGTGGGACGTAGAACGTGGGAGGATGGGGTGAGCGAGTGCGTTATCAGCTGAAGTTAGGGGAGGCGTTGCAGATATTCTGCTGCCCCGCCTGCTTGCCGCATGCCATGCCGTAGGCGACGGGCTGGAACGGCTCGCTCCACAGCAACCGGGGTGGCTCGAACGGTAGGCGTGTCTCCGAAGCGGTGGCGACTACCGTCTCCGATGTAGAGGCTGCGCGCTCCTCCTGAGGCTCTATGTTATGGTTGTCCAAAATTATGCTCCCCCTTTATAAAGTTGGTGCGTCCTATGTTGCCTTGTTCTTATGCAGAGTACTATACATGCTAGCGGGCGTAAGTGCAACCTTTCCACTTTTGGTTAGCAAGGCAGATACAAGCGAGGCATGGTGTAGAGGTTAACGAACCCTCTAGCCTTTGTCATTCTGAGCGAAGCGAAGAATCTCAGCCCTCGCGCAGTAACTTGACTTTGCTTTACCCCTTACTCTGAATTACTATGCGAGGGACGAGATTCTTCGCTTCGCTCAGAATGACAGGGATGGTGGGGAGGCTGCCCGTTCTCCCCACGAAGCAAGGTATCTTATTAGCGAGCCAGGGTGAACTGGGTCTTGGCAAGCATGTCGGGGTTCTGGTCGAGGCGTACCTCTACCTGCCAGTTGCCCGGCATGCGTCCCATCCACGTCCCTGCTATCGGCAGTTGCCCCCATACTACAGCGCCCTGTGCCGTCATCTGTGCCCGGCTTACCTTCACAGGGTGCAGCACT
>DASWMJ010000031.1:0-25556 GCA_036399775.1 Chloroflexia bacterium
CAGGCTTCTACGGTCCAGACCACTACCACCGCCGCAGCGCCCCGCGACCAGGTAGTGGCCCATAACTATGCCGAGCGCGTGGTGGACCCCGCGGCAGAGAAGGCGGCGGCTGTAGACTGGGTAAGCAGGGTCATCTGGTTCCTCGTGGGCCTCATGGCAATCTTGCTCGCCATACGCTTCGTCTTGCTGCTCACGGGCGCGAATGAAAGCGCAGGCTTCGCGCAGCTAATCTACGGCTTGACGGGCTGGATGGTGGCCCCGTTCGCGGGCCTCTTCGGACGCCCCCTAACGTACCCAGGCGCGGCAAGCACCGGCATAGTCGAGTTCGAGTCGCTGGTGGCGATAGTAGTCTACGTACTCATAGGGTGGCTCGTCACCAAACTGGCCAGCCTTATGCTGGGCACCAACCGCACCACCGGCACAGTCGTCCAGGAGACCGACCGCGAGACAAGAGTCTAACGCAGCATAAACATCCTGCTAAACTAACAATAAAAAGCCTGGGCAGCGCGGAGCGCTGCCCAGGCTTTTTATTGTTAGTCTAATCTCATCTCTCCATGTGGGAGGAGAGCAGCCTCCTGCCTGTAAGGGCCAGGCTCGCCGCGAGCCAGAAGAGGGCGACTGTGTGAGGGAACTCGATGTTGAAATAATAGTGGTCCACCAGGCCAACGAGCAGCGCGCCCAGCAGCGCCGCCGTGCCCCCAAGCAGGGCCGAGTCGAGAGCAGACCATTCTCTCTCCGATACGCTTCCGGGTGGCGGGGTACGCCTCTTTGCCTCTACGACGGCGGGCAGCGTCTTAGCCAGGAAGACAATCATAGCCAGCAGGAATAGCGCAAGGCCAATCAGCCCGGTGCGCTCGGCTATCGTCAGGTAGATACTGGATACGCCCGTGGTGAGGTCAAGCTCGCCCGCCCTGCCGAACCCCACCCCGAAGGCCGGATAGCGCCCTATGATGTCCAGGGCGTTGCGATATTCGGCCAGGCGCATGATACTCGCCTGGTCCTCGAAGCGGATGCCCGCCGTCAGGCGAGCAAAGTAGCCGCTGCCCACCCCCAGCGCGGCTATCGCCACCGCGCCCGCCACGCCCCAGGTCCAGAGACGGCGGTAGCGCATAGTAGCCACCAGCCCCGCCGCTACCAGTATGCCCAGCAGGGCCGAGCGCGACTGCGTGAGCACGATTGCCGCCACATCCACCAGGAGCATACCCGCGAGCAGCCAGCGAGGCAGTAGCGGCCTTCGAGAGAGCAAATGCACGCCGGTGATAGCCGCTATGATGACGAGCATGCCCGCGAACGAATTGGGGTCTACCTGGGTGCCCACCGCCCGCTCCCCCAGCGCGGGGTTCTCCTCCACGTACCGGATCACGCGCTCTGTTGGATAGCCGATCACGCTAAGACGTGTGAGGAGGCTGGCCGCAAACGTATCGGGCAGCCTCCACAAGATGATCCCAATAGAGGCCGCCGCCGCGCCCGAAATGATGAGCGCCTTGAGCGCAGTTGCGACCTGCTCCCAGGTGCGTATGACGTTCGCCGCCGCGAAGAAGATGCCTATTGACAGCAGCATCTTGAAGTAGTTGTGTACCACGTCGGTTGAAGCGTCCCGCCCCAGGCCGAGCACGAATGCAAAGAGAGTGCAGGCCATGAACAGCATCACCCACACGTCAAGAGGGGTGCGCACGAAGCCTTCCCCGGTGTTGAGGAGCATCCGCAGCAGCCATGCCATATAGAGGAGGAGCAGCCCGACCTCAAGGAGGGTGGGGGTGAGCACCGCCAGGCGGACGGGCGACGCCGCGAACGGTAGCAGCGTAACCGTACATACCACCAGGAGCATACCGGCCATCGGGCGCGTGACCAGCCAGGGCAAAGCCAGCAGGCCCATGAGCGCCACAAACGGCACGACAGGGTTGCCCGCCACTATAGCAAGCCCGCCCGCCACCCCCACGCCAAGCGCCAGCAGCACGAGGGCAAGCTGGCGCAGAAGGGTATTCTCCTCTAGCCTGGGCCTGATCTGGTCTATCATGGCATCAACTATATTTCTGCTTACCCCTTCCCACCAGCAGCCAGTACCCGTACAGCAGCACGCCCGTCAGAATCCCCGTCCCGAACTTCACCACGTCGGGCACCTCGGACGGCGAGAGGAAGCCTTCTATCAAACCCGCTATTACCAGCAGGGACGCGCCCCCCAACAGCAGTTGCATAGCGCGCTGGGCAGCCAGGCGCAACGACTCGCCCCTCGTGAGCATGCCTGGGCGCAGGATAGAGTCGGCCAGCATCATCCCCGCGCCACCCGCCAGGCAGATTACGCTCAACTCTATCACGCCATGACTCGATACGAACGCCAGCAGGTCCCAGCCCAGGCCGTGCGTGGTCACTATACCGAAGATCGCCCCCAGGTGGATGCCGTTGTAGACCAGGATGAGCGCGGTGCCCACGCCGAGCAGCATGCCCCCCGCGAAAGCCAGCATCGCCACCTGGATGTTGTTGGTCATGATGGTGGCCGAGGCAAGCGAGCGTTCCACCGACGGTATCTCCGTCCACAGCATGCCGCGCTCCGCGTAGGACGCCACCGACTGGTACACATTGGAGGGAAGGAGGGCCTGTGCGGCGGGCGGGTAGCTGATGGTAGCCACGAAGGAGAGGATGCCGGTGCCGAAGAAAAGCAGCACGGCGAAGAGGTAGTAGCCTGCCGTAGCGCGGAAGAGGCGCGGAAACCCTCCCGCGTACCACCTGCCGATGTCCTTCCAACTGAACCCCGTGCCGCTATAGACGTGCGCGTAGGAGGAGGACACCAGGCGGTTGAGGTACGATACCACCCTATCGCCAGGGAAGTCGCGCCGCGCCCGCGCAAGGTCCGACGCCGCCAGCCTGTAGAGCCGCGTCATCTCCTCAAGCTCGCCAGCCGACAACGCGCGCAATTGCCCGATCTGCACGCGCGAAATCAGCGCCTCCAGCCGTGCCCAATCCCCCTGCCTCTCCACCACAAATCGTTCCTGTGCGCTCATAGCCCTATTGTATCATAGTGGTCAGTGGTCAGTGGTCAGTGACCGGAGGGCATAATTAGCACTCAGCACTCAGCACTCAGCACTCAGCACTGACCACTGACCACTGACCACTGACCACTCGTCCTACTCGTGATGCACTAACGTCTCGCCCGTACGCAGGTAGTGGTTGATGGCTTTCTCCCACCAATGCATCTTGTGGCGGTAATGGTCCTCGGTGAAGCTACCGTTCAGGGCGTTGCCTTGCTCGGTGAGCGCCGTGAACGTATAAGTGACCTTAGCTACCGATGTCCCCTCGCTTCCACCCGCTACCTCGACGCAGATGCGTCCTACTCGCGTATCGTACTTGACGGTCAGGTACTCTATCATATGGCGCTCCCTGTCGTAGCGGCTGATGACCCAGATGGTGTCCGGCCCACTTTCGGCCTCTACTTTGAAGACTGCTCCCTCCCTGGCCTCCTCGTCCTGCGGGTACACGAAGCGTGGCTCCCAGCCTGCCGCCCATGCTTTCTCCCCTACAGGCTCGAACAGTGGGAATACCTTGCCAGGCGGGGCCAAAAGGGTTATGGTTGCGCTCCTCTCCACGTGGCTTGCCTCGAATTGCGACACGGCTTTATCTCCTTCCTCTCTACAGCGTTCCTCCAATTAAAAAGAAGCCCCAACCGGAACAACGTCCCGGCTGGGGATAAATAAAGAACTCCAGGCAATCCTTGCGAATCATCCGGAGTTCTGTTCCTTCAGAAAAGAGCCAAAGCTCAACATCCGAAGTAACCTGATTATACATCTATATGGCTGCCCTGTCAATAGGCAATTACCTGGAAATAGGGCTGTATCAAAGCCGCTAAATACACCTTACATGAGAAAAAGGAAATTGTTTCTGTGCGAAAATGGTGGTTTTGCCACCATTTTCGCACTGAAACAAAAGAAAACTTCTCCTCGTTTGCGCTGTACAAGCGGTGCCACCATTGCTAAATAACCGATAATCTGCTACGATTACCTGGCTGCTTATAGAGCGGCCTAATACCCCACTGACCAGGCCGGTCCCTCCTGCCGGTCCATTTTACCACCCCTATTATGCAAAGGAAGGACCGATGGCATCACCTAAGAGCAAACTGCTATTCTCGACGCTGGCGTTACTGTTTGTAGCTCTTGTCGGGTTGGCGATTGGGCGGTCGCCTGGTACCGCACCCAGCACGGCCTCCGAACAGGCGCAGGCGTTTGGCCGGGGACCTTCTAATCTCTCCCCGTACTCCGCGCCCTCCTTCGTCCAGACCTCGGACAGTGGCCCCCTGGTGTCCGGTTCAGTCAAGAATGACACCTCGCCGCCCCTGCGGAGCATGAGGCCCCTGCGCTCCCCGGCGGGCCGAAGCCACAACGAGAGCGAGCGCGAAATCAACAGAACAGGGCTGGTGAACCGCCCCGACAGCGACCCGATCGTCCAGAGGTCGTTCGGGCCGCTCGCTATGCCTACCCCCATCCTCAACTTTGACGGCCAGAGCAACCCTGCGGCCTGCGGTGGATGCTCCCCGCCCGACCCAAGTGGCGACGTGGGGCCGAACCACTACATCCAGATGGTGAACGTGCAGTTCCAGATATTCAACAAGAGCGGCGTATCGGTGTTCGGGCCTGCCGATTTCAACACCTTGTTCCAGGGCTTCGGCGGCACGTGCGAAACTAGCAACGAGGGCGACCCCGTTGTGCTCTACGACCAGATTGCCGACAGGTGGATGCTCACGCAGTTCGCCAGTGGTCCCGCCTCCGAGTGCATAGCCATCTCCGCGACGGGCGACCCCACAGGCAGCTACCATCGCTACGCCTTCGCCACGCCCTCCAACCGCTTCCCGGACTACCCCAAGTTTGGCGTGTGGCCCGACGGCTACTACATGACGGCCAACGAGCCGACCCGCATGGGCATATACGCCTTCGACCGCTCAAAGATGTTGCTTGGGCAGGCCGCCACCTACATATACTTCCAGAACAACACCGATACCTGGGCCGGTTTGCTGCCCTCAGACCTGGATGGCACGGCCCTGCCTCCTGCGGGCAGCCCGAACTATATCATCGGGCACCGTGACAACCAGTATTTCAACGCGCCCAATGACGTGCTCAAGGTATTCAGGTTCCACGTCGATTTTGTGACGCCTGCCAGTTCCACATTCACGCTGGCCGCAGAGCTACTCCCCGCGCCCTATGACGGTATAGTTTGCCCCAACCTGACCTTTAGCTGCATCCGCCAGCCGGGCACCTCACAGCGTCTAGATGCTATCGCCGAGTGGACGATGCACCGCATGGCCTACCGCAACTTTGGCGACCACGAGTCGATCGTATTCAACCACACGGTAGACGTAGTTGGCGACGACCAGGGGAACGCGGGCATACGCTGGTACGAATTGCGCGGCCTGAGCGGTACGCCCGTCATCCACCAGCAGGGCACCTTCGCCCCCGACACCAACGCCCGGTGGATGGGCAGCATGGCGATGGACATTTCGGGCAATATCGCCGTCGGCTTCAGCACGGGCGGCAGCGCCCTTATGCCTTCAGTCCGCTACGCGGGCCGCCTGGCTACCGACCCCCTGGGCCAGCTATCTCTGGGCGAGGCTACCCTCATCGCGGGCGGCGGGGTGCAGACCGGCTCCAACAGGTGGGGCGACTACAGCCAGCTTACGGTAGACCCCACCGACGATTGCACCTTCTGGTACACGGGCGAGTACTACCAGACCACGAGCAGCACAGGTTGGCGCACGCGCATAGGCTCGTTCAAGATCCCCAACTGCTCGCAGGGCACCCCCACACCCACCGTGACTGGCACCCCGCCCACTGCTACCCCCACCCACACGCCTACCAACACAGCCACAGCTACTAACACGCCGGTCATCCCCGTAGGGTGCAATGCCACGCCCATCGTCATCCCCGACAGTGGCGACCCCACGCCCTACCCCTCGAACGTCAACATCGTCCAGGGCGGCAACATCGTGGATGTCAACGTGACCCTAAACAACGTCAGCCATAGCTGGCCCAACGATGTAGACATCCTGCTCGTAGGCCCAGGCGGGCAAAAAGTGATTATCATGTCGGACGCCGGGAGCAGCTTCGACATATCGAATCTCAACCTGACATTCGACGACAGCGCATCCTCCACGTTGCCGGAGAATGACCAGATCGAATCGGGCACCTACCGCCCCACCAACTACGACACAATTGATAGCTTCCCCGCGCCCGCGCCCGCCCCGCCCTACGCCACCGCCCTGTCCGTGTTCAACGGCACCCCTGCCAATGGCACCTGGAGCCTGTACGTGGTGGACGACGTATCCAGCGTTGACGGTGGCAACATCGGCCAGTGGTGCCTGGAGATCGTCACCGATGGGGCCACCCCTAAGCCTACCAACACCGCAAGCACAACACCTACCACTACAGCAATAAGCACAATTACAAGCGTAGTTACAGGTACAGCGATAGGCACAAACACCCCCTCGGTCGCATCTTCGACTGTCACGGCGGGCACCACGGTAGTCTCCACGTCCACCTCCGCGCCGCCCACTGTCACGGCATGCGCTATCGAGTTCACCGACGTGCCTACTACAAACACCTTCTACGCCAACATACGCTGCCTGGCATGCCAGAACATTGTAGGTGGCTACTCGGACGGCACATTCCGCCCCAATAACGACATCACACGCGGGCAACTGTCTAAGATAGTCTCTAATTCAGCAGGCTTCACCGATCCCGTTACCGCTCAGACCTTCCAGGACGTGCCCTCAACCAGCACATTCTACCTTTACATAGGCAGGATGGCGGACAGGGGCATCATCGGCGGCTATCCTTGCGGTGGCGCGGGCGAACCGTGTGAGGCGGGCGATCTACCCTACTTCCGCCCCAACGCCAACGCCACAAGAGGCCAAATCTCCAAGATAGTGTCGGAGGCGGCAGGCATCACCGACCCGCCGAACGGCCAGACGTACCACGACGTGCCCTCCACCAACACCTTCTACGTCTGGATAGAGCGTCTTACAGGTCGCGGGGTAATGAGCGGCTACCCATGCGGCGGCGTGGGCGAGCCCTGCGGCCCAGGCAACCGTCCCTACTTCCGCCCGAACGCCAACGCCACCAGGGGACAGGTCTCCAAGATAGTAGGCAATACCTTCTTCCGTGGGTGCGTGACGCCATAGTTACTGCAAATTCTGGGAGCAATTGTGCAACTTAAGGAGGGAACTTCCGTTATACTTACATTGCACAATTGCTCCATTTAACACGTATTAGTGATTAGGGGTTGAGGAGTTAGTAACTTTGCAACGGTGACCGGGGAGGTAGATATGAATCCGAGAATGTTCATCTGTCTGGCTTGCTCTCTATTGGCACTATTGCTCTCCTTGACGGTCCTGACCGAGGGTACGGGGGCGCTTGCCGCAAACAACAAGTCAATCGCCGGGAATAGCCACAGCTACAGCCCGCCGGAATCCGCGAGAGCATCCGTTCGCGGGCACGCGCAAACCAGTACTCTCTCGGACTTCTCGGTAGATGCAAGGGTACCCCTGACGACGCCTACCCCTTTCTTTACCCTGACGCCCACAGGCAGTCCTGCAACCTCCACGCCTACCGCTACCCCACCCAGCCCGTCAGCCACGCCATCTTCACCCACCTCTACACCCGTGCTCAATACCCCCAGGCCCACAAACACCCCCGGCGTCTGCGTACTCAGATTCCAGGATGTGCCGACCGGCCACCCGGACTATAACGGTATTCTCTGCGCGACCTGCCGCTACATAATGGACTACTTCCCTTGCGGCACCACCCCGCAGGAACCGTGCAAAGCCCCTGACAATCTGCCCTACTTCCGGCCCGGTGCCAACTTCAACCTCAAGGCCGAGTTCGCCAGAGCATTATCTACGGCTGGGGGTTTCACCGAAGACCCCGGTCCACAAATATACGAGGACGTACCGCCGGAAAACCCGTTTTATCCATTCGTCAACAGGATGACTCACAGAAATCTCATGTCGGGGTTTCCATGTGGCACGGTGCCCAGCGAGCCATGTATATCGCCGGGGAACCGCCCTTACTTCCGACTGGCCGCCACTCAGATACGGGGGCAATTCGCCAGAGTCGTTTCCGAGACGGCTGGGTTCAGCGATCCTCCGTCGGGCCAAATCTTCGAGGACGTGCCATCCACCCACCAGTTTTATACTTTCATACAGCGTCTGGCTGCTAGAGACATAATTGAGGGGTTCCCCTGCGGCACCATCCCGCAGGAGCCATGCGGCCCGGAAAATAGACCGTACTACCGGCCAGACTCGACCGTTCTGTCGCGTGCGGAAGCTGCAACCACCATCATCAACACCTTTTTCCCTGGCTGCCAGGGGCCGGTGCCGCCCACGTCTACCCCTATACCAACCGACACTGCCATACCCACCGATACGCCTGTCCCTCCATCTACCAATACGGCTGCGCCCGCGACCGTTACGTCTGTGCCTTCTACCTCAACTGCTGTCCCACCGACCACATGTGTAGTGGACTTCACGGATGTGCCTAAAACCAACACTTTCTACGCCAACATCACGTGCCTGGCCTGCAAGGGCATACTCGGCGGCTACTCTGACGGCACCTTCCGCCCGAATAACGACATCACACGGGGGCAGATAGCCAAGGTGGTCTCCAACGCCGCAGGCTTCAACGAACCCGCAGGCACCCAGACATACGAGGACGTGCCCCCAGCCAATACCTTCTACGTCTGGATCAACCGCCTGAGCATGCGAGGCCACATGGGTGGGTACCCGTGCGGTGGCACAGGCGAACCGTGCGGGGACCGTGACAGGCCATACTTCAGACCCAACGCCAACGCCACAAGGGCACAGCTAGCCAAGATAGTGGCCTCTGCCAGGGGTATCGTAGGCACCCCCACAGGGCAGAGGTACGCGGACGTGCCACCCGACAATATCTTCTACCTATGGATAGAGGAGCTATCCGACCTGGGAGTGATGGGAGGGTATGCCTGCAACACGGTACTCACAGAGCCATGCGACGACCAGAACAGGCCATACTTCCGCCCGTTCAACAACGTAACGAGAGGGCAAGCCTCCAAGATTGTGGCTAACACCTTCTTCTCCAACTGTCAGATACCCTAGGGGTCAGGGGTTAGGGCTGAGATGAGTAAGGCCCACGATACATCGCACCCCTTACTCATCTCAGCCCGCCAGGGCGGCTGCGAGGTCGAATGTATGCCTGACGAGAGCGAACACACTCCCCCTTGTCATTCTGAGCGAAGCAAAGAATCTCGTCCCTCGCGCATCCTCTTGACTGCTTCTGAGCATAGAAATAGGCCCTCTCTAAAAGGTAGTCTCACCTGTTGAACTGTCTACAAGCCAATACGCGAGGGACGAGATTCTTCGCTGCGCTCAGAATGACAAGGATGGTGGGGTGGCCGTCCCTACGCAATCCCGACTTTGCGATACCCCTGACCCCTAACCCCTGACCCCTAACCCCTAACCCCTAACCCCTGACCCCTAACCCCTGACCCCTGGCCCCTTATGTTATAATAAACATGGACCACTTGGATCCCGCACGGGACCGAGATGGCGGAATATGACTCTGTATGCGTGCGTTGCCACGCTCCGCCCTCCATGCTTCCGTGACGTAGCGTGAGGGCGTTTTTATGGCTGCTATACTCGACTTTGGACAGGCCAACTCGCGCAGCAAGGTTCTGCCCGGACCCGTAGGCATCATCGGCGCGGGGAAGGTAGGCACCGCCCTTGCCACGCTGCTGCACGCTCGCGGTGTGGCCATAGCCGGGGTGTCGGGGCGCACGCTTGACAACGGTAAGCGCATGGCGCGCGCCGCCAGGCTAGACGCGAGCGCCACCCTGGATCGCGCAGGCACCCTCGCGATGTCTAATATCGTCTTCCTCACCGTGCCCGACGACGCCATCGGCCCTCTCTGCAAAGAAATCGCTGACGAGAGGGGCTGGCGCGCCGGGCACGGTGTCGTGCATTGCAGCGGCGCTCTACCCAGCGACGTGCTGCAACCTGCGCGGGACGCGGGTGCGTTGGCCGCCTCTTTCCACCCGCTACAGGCTTTCGCCAGCCTGGACGCTGCCCTCACCCACATGCCCGGCTCCACCTTCGCGCTAGAGGGCGACGACGAGTTGGTAGCACAACTTGAGGTGTTCGTTGATCTCCTGAATGGCACCCCGTTACGCCTGCGCTCCGAGGAAAAGACCGTCTACCATGCCGCCGCCGCCATCGCCTCCAACTACACGGTAACGCTGGCGGCCCTCGCCTCCAACCTGCTGGTGCGCCGGGGTATCGCGCCCGACGCCAATACCGCCCTCTACTACCTGATGCCCCTCCTCAAAGGCACGGTGGATAACCTCGATGCTCTCGGCCTCCCCGCCGCCCTCACCGGGCCGTTGGTGCGCGGCGACGCAGGCACGGTGGCTCGCCACCTCGCCGCGTTGGATGAGTGTTGCGCCTCGGAGTTAGCCCATCTCTACCGCCACCTCGCCCGCCTGACCCTCCCGATGGCCCGGCAGAAGGGCCACCTTGATGAGCCGGCCATCGAACAACTAGAGGATTTATTACAAGACCGTAATGAGAAAGGCCAAAACTTGATAAGCATAGAGATACCCCAGTCAGTCGAAGGCGTGACAAAGGACGACCTGCGCCGCCTGACCAATGAGATGATCGATACAATGTTGAGCATGATTTCAGACTGCACCGACGCGGACGTGACGCATGAGCCTTCCGACCCGGAAGCCGACGACCCTGTAGCCTCGAGCGAAGACGAGGTAAAGCTCCCCTGGACGCTGGGCCACGTAATCGTCCACACCACAGCCTCGGCTGAAGAGTCCGCGGCCCTGGCGGCGGAGCTTGCGCGTGGCGTAGAGTGGCATGGGCGCTCGCGCAGCGAACTCCCCTGGCGCACAGTCACAACCATACAGCAATGCCGCCAAAGGCTGGAAGAGAGCCGCCGCATGCGCCTGGCCAGCCTGGAAATGTGGCCCGACCACCCCTACCTGGACAACACCTACACCCCACGAGAAGGCGTCCCCCCGATCAACGCCACCCGCCGCTTCCTAAACGGCCTGCGCCACGACCAAAGCCACATCGAGCATATCGCCAGGTTAGTAGAAGAGGCGAGAAACGTAAGACGTAAGACGTAAGACGTAATTCGTAATTCGTATCGCGTAATTTGTAATTCATAATTCCGCACTCCGCATTCCGCATTTGAGAGGGGGTTGGGTAAGTGACCATAATTGATGCGCCTTCGGGCAACTCCTCGGAGGGGGCACAAGCACGCGCCGAGCGAGTGACGATTACCAAGCTCAAGGCTATGAAGGGCCGGGGCGAGAAGATCGCCATGATTACGGCTTATGATTATTACACGGCTCGCCTCGTGGACGGCGCAGGTATTGACGCCATCCTGGTGGGCGACTCGCTCGGACAGGTGATGCTCGGATACGACTCCACCGTGCCCGTGACGATGGACGACATGATCCACCATACTAAGGCCGTCAGCCGGGGCGTGCGGCGCGCCCTCGTAATAGGCGACATGCCCTTCATGAGCTACAGCCTCAGCCCCGACGAGGCGCTGCGAAACGCCGCCCGCTTCATGCAAGAGGCAGGTGCCAGGGCGGTGAAATTGGAGGGCGCGGCTGTGGCTCCTACGGTAGAGAGGATGGTAGCTGCGGGCATCCCCGTCATGGGCCACCTGGGCCTCACTCCCCAATCCATAAACGTCTTTGGCCGCCATAAAATCCAGGGCAAGACGCGAGAGTCGGCGGCACGCATATTGCGCGATGCCATATTGCTGGAAGAGGCGGGGATCTTCGCGTTGGTGCTTGAAACCGTACCTACACCTCTGGCCGCGCTTATCTCCAACCGCCTGAGCATCCCCACCATCGGGATAGGCGCGGGGGCAGGCTGCGACGGCCAGATCCAGGTAGTCCACGACGTGCTAGGCTGGGACCCCAACTACACCCCCAAGCACGCCCACAAATACGCCAACCTGGGTCCCATACTGGACAACGCATTCAAAGAATACATATCCGACGTGCAAGCAGGCCGCTTCCCAGCCCAAGAAAACTCCTTCCCAATGGACGAGACGCTGCTTGAGGGGCTGGAAACGTAGTTCGTATTGCGTATTGCGTATTATTGAACCACAAAGGCACAAAGAGCACTAAGATAATGTGAATGGAACCGCAGAAGCGCAGAGACGCTCAGCTTTGTAAGGTTTCACGCATCACGTTTTACGCAATACGCACTACGCAATACGCCTCCATTCACAAAACCGGCATGTATGGTTATACTATAGCGATTCTTAGAAGGGCCAACTTCGCAGCAATGCAAAACAATTAGCTTTTCAATGGAGAAAGGAACAAAGATATGTCTGATAATAAACCTAAGGGCCTAGAAGGTATAGTCGTCGGCACCAGTTCCGTCAGCCTCGTGGAAGGGACGGAGGGCCGCCTCACCTATCGTGGCTACCAGATCGGGGACCTCGCTGCCAACTCCTCCTTCGAGGAAGTGCTCTACCTGCTCTTATACGGGGAGCTACCCACCTCCCAGCAGCTTGAAAGCCTTGAGAACACCTTGAAGCAGCGCCGCACTCTGCCCCCCGACGCTATGGCTGTGCTTCGCATCCTCCCTAAGGGTGGTGAGCCTATTGACGTGCTTCGCACCGTAGCCTCGACCCTCTCCCTGCTCGACCTGGACCGCAACAACACCTCCCCGGAAGCGGTTATTGACAAGACGCTCACCCTCGCCTCCCAGATGCCCACGATAGTGGCCGCATACGACCGCCTCCGCAACGGCAAAGAGCCTATAGACCCCGACACCAACCTGGGCCACGCGGCCAACCTCCTATATATGATGCGCGGCGACACCGTGCCGGACGCGGATTCCAGCGCTCTCAACACCTATTTCGTGCTGGCCGCCGAGCACAGCTTCAACGCCTCTACCTTCACGGCAAAGGTGGTCATCTCCACCCTCTCCGATTATTATTCGGGCATCGTGGCCGCTATGTGCTCGCTGAAGGGCGTAGCGCACGGTGGGGCGAACCAGAAGGCGATGGAGATGATGCTTGAGATAGGCGAGCTTGACAACGTGCAGGCGTTCATTGACTACGCCCTGAGCACCAAGCGCCGCCTGATGGGTATGGGCCACCGCATCTACAAGACCTACGACCCCCGTGCCTCGCAACTCAACGAGCACGCCAAAGTAGTGGCCGGGCGCAGCGGCAACACCAGGTGGTACGAGATCGCCAAGAAGATAGACGACATATCGCACACCCACCCGTACTTCAGCGAGCGCAAAATCTACCCCAACGTAGAGTTCTACTCAGCCCCGCTCCTCTACACCCTGGGCTTCCAGCCCGATATGATGCCTGCCCTCTTCGCGTGCAGCCGCATCAGTGGCTGGTCGGCCCACATCCTTGAGCAGCTACAGGACAACCGCATCATCCGCCCCAACGCCGAATACGTCGGCCCCGCGCCCAGGAAGTACGTGCCCACGTCGAAGCGGAAGTAATAAGCAAGGGTGAGCAATGCTAATGAAACATCGAGAGAGCGTGCTGAGCGTCTAATTAGAGAGGGAAAACTCACGGCAGAAGCCGTTGCTAATGCCGAAGCGATATGGCGTGAGTATCTGCGTGAGGGCACTACAATCCCGAATGGCGAAAGGATTACGGTCACGCTGTCTGACTTGTATCATGTGATAGTGGACCCCAGAATATCGCGGAAGCCTGAGCGTATTGAACGTGCGCTCCTGGGTATATTCGAGATACGGCAGGCCAGGTATGACAGAAGGGAAGCCCTTACCTCGTGGGAAGAAGATGGTAAGGTCCTGTCCGGCATCGCCATACTTGATACCAACAATACTCTTCGTTCATTGCATATCGTAGATCACAGACGGCTGCGGCGGGCTATCCGCAAGGAAGATCTGTTATGGAAACGGTAGAAGCATCCTTTACGTGGGACGGACCTACGAGAGATATACTATATCTTTTTGTTGAGCCTACTCCCACCCCGTGGGGTGTGGACCCTGATGATGAGTTCCAGGTACTTGTTTTACGTGTCCTGGATGAGAATGAACAGGAAACCGACAAGATAGCAGGAGTAGAAATAATAGATTTCCTCGACTTTGACCGTTGGGGCGACTTACCCAGGCTGCCTCTGCTATGGCAGATACCAGGCTGGGAACCGCTCCCCTTAGAGGAAGTGCTCAAGAGAGAGCAGCAGCTACTCAAGGAAGAAGCCGCGAAACCTGCCCCTGAGCAAGCCAGGGCTGGATAAGGATATAGGGAAGTCACGACCCCTCTCTTTTTCTTGTCGCCTATGGAAAATCCATCAGAGGATGTTTACTTCACAAGTTCCGACGTGCATGTGAGCATCGCGGGAGTGGCCGCACATGGGACGCTATACAGATGGGATGAAATTCGAGGAGTCAATATTCGAAAGCTGGTCATAGAGTTTGAACCCCCAGAAATACCTGCCTGGGCTGGCCCGGCGCTCGAAATATCTCTCCCTATCCTCTTTATAGCAGGAGCTTGGGTCTTCATCACCTTAATTGAGCGGTATTTTGGCGCGAATGTATCCACAGCTCTATCCAACATCGTACGTTTCCTCGTGATACTCGTGTCAGCAGTAGGGGCGCTACGTCGAAGAATTAAGCCTGAAGTAAAGAAGGTGGAGGAAGTCCCTGAGCCATATCCTCTCTACACTTTGAGCATTACCACGAGCGAAGGGCCGGTTGAGATAGTTAGCTCGACGGCGCATTGGTACGTCAAGAAAATAGCGAAAGCGATAAAGAAGGCAAGACGTGAGAGCAGGCTGACCTTGACCGGGGCTTAGTAGCTCTTACATTATTCAGGCTATGCAAGTCACAACAACCATTACCGAAGCGCGTGCCCTCTGCGCCTCTAAGCCATCCGGGCAAGCCGTCGGCTTCGTGCCTACTATGGGCTACTTGCACGCGGGCCACCTTTCGCTGGTGGAGATGGCGCGCTCCCAGAACGATATAGTGGTGGTAAGCATCTTCGTCAACCCCACGCAATTCGGCCCGAACGAAGACTTGAGCCGCTACCCCCGCGATATGGAGCGCGACCTTGCCTTACTGAAAGAGGCGAGTGTGGATTGGGTCTTCACACCAAAGGCTGAGGAGATATACCCGCCCGGCTATTCTACTTATATAGACGTGCGGAAGGTAACGAGCAGGCTCGAAGGCGCGGTCCGGCCCGGCCACTTCCAGGGCGTGGCGACTGTCGTAGCCAAGCTATTCAACATAGTACAGCCCCACCGCGCTTACTTCGGCCAGAAGGACGCGCAGCAGGTCGTGGTCGTCCGCAAGATGGTGCGCGACCTCAACTTTCCGGTGGAGATAGTAGTGGGCGAGACGATGCGAGAGCCGGACGGCCTGGCGATGTCCTCCCGCAACGTCTACCTCACCCCGGAGGAGCGCAAGGCCGCACTCGTCCTGCACAATGCTTTGAGCGCAGCCAGGAGCCTATGGGAGCAAGGCGAGCGGCGCGGCACACCCCTACGCGAAGCCATGGAACACGTACTCGCCACCGAGCCTCTAGCCCGCCCCGACTACGTAAGCGTAGCCGACCCTCACACCCTACAAGAGCTTGACGACAGCGAGCAAGCAAAGGAAGCATTAGCATCACTGGCCGTGCGCATAGGCAACACGCGCCTGATTGACAATTTCGTGATGCGTGAAACGTGAAACGTGATGCGTATTGCGCAGTACGTGTTGCGTAAGTTATGCTGGTACTGACCCCTCATCCCTGATCCCTAACCACTGACCACTGACCACTGACCACTGACCACTGACCACTCGGAAATTGAATATGCTGCTAGCCATAGATGTAGGCAATACGAACACGGTGCTCGGCCTTTACGATGGGGAGGCGTTGGTCGCGGACTGGCGTATGTCCACCGTGCGTGAGAAGATGGCGGACGAGTGGGCTTCTGCCCTCATAACGCTGGCGGGGCATCGCGGCTACAAGCTGGGGGACGTAGACGCCGCTATCTGCTCAAGCGTAGTGCCGCCCGCTACTACCGCCCTGCGCGAGATGGTTGAGAAGTACCTGGGCACGCGGCTCATGCTTGTAGAGCCGGGCATCAAGACGGGCGTGAAGGTGAACGTAGACAACCCCCGCGAGGTGGGCGCGGACCGCATAGTGAACACCATCGCCGCCCACACCCGCTACGGTGGCCCCGCCATCGTGATAGACTTCGGCACCGCCACTACCTTCGACGTGGTCTCCCCGGACGGCGAGTACCTGGGTGGGGCAATCTCTCCTGGCCTCGTGGTAGCATCTGACGCGCTCTTCAGGTACACAGCCCAATTGCGCCGCATAGAGCTGGTAGCCCCGCGCTCCTCTATCGGCAAGAACACCGTCCACTCGATGCAGTCCGGCGTGGTGTGGGGCTACGTCAGCCTGGTAGAAGGCATGGTCGCACGCATCAAGCGCGACATGGGCGAGATGGGCGCGCAAGCCAAAATCATAGGCACCGGCGGCCTGGCGCGCCTCATAGCGGCCCACTCAGAATGCATGGAGATAGTGGACGATAACCTTACCCTCGATGGGCTGCGGATCATATATGAGCTTAATCGTGAAACGTAAAACGTAAAACGTGAAGTGCGATGCGGGATGGGTGGTTTTTATCAGGAGGAATATTGAGATGGGTAAAGATAAGGGGCGTGCGGTCGCGCCAGTGAAGGCGTCGCTGGCGCGGGCGGTGGGCGCGGTGGCAATCGGCGCGCTGGCGGTAGGAGCAATAGCCCTGGGGCGCGTGGCGATAGGCAAGATGCGCATTGGCAGCCTGCAAATCGGAGAGTTGGAAGTCGACACGCTACGGGTGCGCAAGCTGGAAGTGCTGGAGGACTAGTTGCTCAAAGGCAAGCGCATCATCCTGGGCGTATCGGGTGGCATCGCCGCCTACAAAGTGGCCGATCTGGCTTCCAAGCTGGCGCAGGCGGGCGCGCTCGTGGACGTGATTATGACCGAGGGCGCGCAACGCTTCGTCACTCCCCTTACCTTCCAGGCACTCACTAAGCGCCCGGTCCGCACCGACATCTATGCCGATTGGCTGGGCGAAGACACCGGCCATGTCGGCCTAGCCCACAACGCCGACCTCATGTTGGTCGCCCCCGCCACCGCGCACACTATCGCCCGCATGGCGCTCGGCCTTTCCGACGACTTGCTGTGCGCCGTATACCTCTCCACCCGCGCGCCCCTATTGCTCTTGCCTGCGATGGAGAGCGGCATGTTTCTCCACCCTGCCACCCAGCAGCACCTCGAGACCCTCCGCAGCCGAGGGGCCGTGATAATGCAGCCCGCAGAGGGTCACCTTGCATCGGGCGCGACAGGCGTGGGAAGGTTGCCAGAGGTGCCGGAGATACTGGCGAGTATACGGCGCACGCTTGGCATGAACGGCCCACTCGCTGGCAGGCGCGTGATTGTATCCGCCGGGGGCACACAGGAGCCGTTAGACCCGGTACGCTACATCGGCAACCGCTCGTCGGGTAAGATGGGCTACGCAATCGCCGAGGAAGCATATTACGCGGGAGCCGATGTCACGCTCGTGAGCGGCCCGGTCGCCTTGCCCCCTCCGTATGGCGTCCGGGTGGCGAACGTGCGTACCACCCGCGAAATGGAGGCCGCCGTGCGCCGCGAGGTAATGGACGCTGATGTGCTCATCATGGCGGCAGCCGTAGCCGACTACGCCCCCCTTGAGGTTTCGGAGCAGAAGATAAAGAAGACCGGCGAGAACCTCACCCTCATGCTTGGCCGCAACCCCGACATATTACTCGGCCTTACCGATATGGACCTCCCCAACCTCGTGCGCGTAGGCTTCGCCGCCGAGACGCAAGACCTGCTGGAGAATGCCCGCCAGAAATTGGAGAAGAAGCAACTCGACCTGAACATAGCTAACGACGCCGTAGCCAGCATCGGCACGGACACCAGCGCCCTCACCTTTATCTCGAAAGATGGCAATGTAGAGCAATTGCCGCCTTTACCAAAGACGGAAAGCGCCCGGCTCATCGTGGAGCGGGTGGCGCTACTGGTACAGGCCCGCCAGGATGAGAAAACAGGAGAGAGTTAGTACTTTGCGTAACAAACTTTGCGCCATGACGTTCTACAGTTTGGATATTTGGAGGGGACTATCTTATACTATTAGATAGCAAATCGGGCATACCCATCGGATATGCTCCACGCTCCAGACTTGCTATTACGGGGGACCACTCAGCACATGCGCACCGAAGACTTGCTGGAGCAGTGTCTGCAAGCTCTCACCTCAGGGCAAGAGCTACCGCCTGACGTTGCCCGCTATCTCGCCCGCCACCCGGAGCAGCGCGCCGAGCTAGAGGACCTGCTGGCGGTAGCACAACGGGCCAGCCGCTTGCCCTCAGCCGAGCTTTCCCACAGCGCCCGCAGCAATATGCAGGAGCGGCTGGCCGCGCGGCTTGGGTTTGACCCTTCGCTGCTCGATGCGCCCGCACCTCTCACATCTCATCATGAGCAAGACGAAACGCAAAACGCATCTCCGCACCCTCGCAGACGCAAGAAGCCCATCCTATCGCTGGGCCGCCTCTCGCTCGCCCGCTTGCGCTACGCCCCGCCAACCAATCCGGCTGACGACATCTCAGAGGCCCGCATCCGAGAAGCCTTCCGCGACCTCACGCCCGAAGACATCCGCCGCTATATCGGCGTGCGCGGCGAAGATTATCTCTACTACCGCCAGAGTCTGCCCGGCTGGCAACCCGTCTTCGCCTTCATAGCCGCCGTGCTGAGAGGCTTCAAGCGCCTCGAAAAGCTAATGGCAACCGGCCTGGGCCAATAAGCCAGAAGTTAGAAGTCAGAAGTCAGAAATCAGAAATCAGAAATCAGTAGCCCGAAACCCAAATCTAAAATCTAAAATCCGAAATCTAAAATTCAATAGTGTCTCTATCATTCACTATAGACGACCTTCCGCACCTGCTGGTTATGCTGGTGCTGGCGGCCATCCTGGGCTATTTTGCCGACCTGCTGGCGGGTGGGCGGGTACCGCTCGGCTTCTTCGGGTCGGTGCTCTTCGGGCTGCTGGGAGCGTGGCTTGCCGCCGACGTTATCAGGCCGCGTATCCCCCTCTCCCTGCCATCAGAGCCTGCCCTCGACGGCGTAATGCTGGTCACGGCGGGCTTGGGCGCTTTCCTCCTCTCCTTGCTCTGGTGTAGCTTCACCTCTCGGCTTGCGCATCGCTAGATTGGCCCATGCAAGGGTTCCTGTTCCTGCCCTGCATATATAGCTGCATTCTTCAATAATGGCAAAGTCATGGAGAACACTCAATTTGCAAAAGTGGTACAATCGTCGTAAGGCGAATAACTACCCTGTAGGAAGCTGGCAGGGTGTTTTCAGAATAAGCTCGCAAAAGCTATTCAAAGGATAATGCTATGGCACATGAAGTATCTATCAATAAGCCTGTGAGGGACGAGGAACCCGAAATAGAAGCGAGCAAGGATTATTCTTTGGGGACCGTCACGGGCACCGTTGTAGCAATGTGGGCTAATCCATTGAAATTAGGGCTGAACGAAACTGTCTCTGGCCAGATGGTATATTGCTATCTCGATAAGCACCAACAAGAAACGGCACGCGAGCAGTGGGGGAAATGTGTATCGGTAAGTGGCTTGATCGCAAGAGATAGAGATACGGGACAACCTATCAACGTGACCCAGGTAAGGGACATAAAGCCGTTTGAAGAAGTGCCTGCGCGTAGCTTTAAAGAGGCGAAGGGGACTGTCCCCTGGCAGCAAGGAGATGAGCCTTCAGAAGCAATCATAAGACGAATACGTGATGCCGGATAAGGAACGCCTTTACGTATACTGGGATAGCTGCGTTTTCTTGTCCTACATTCAAGATGACGCAAGTAGGATTACGGCTATTGAAGGCGTTTGGGAAGAAATCTCGAAGAACGACGAGAGCAAAATTGTCACATCATCTGCGAGTATTCTTGAGGTTGCATATGCCGCATATGAACACATACGACACTTCTCTCAAGAAGTACGCAAGTCTGTTAGGCGGCATCCCGATAGTAGAGCCAGATGCTACCAGGCCGATCCAACTCACTCTTCCAGCAGCTGAGGAATAGACAGCCTAAAATCTGTGTTTGCTATCGGAAGGGCTTGCCACTGCGGTAAGTATATGGTGCCGCCTACAAGCACTTGTGTATCCGCGACTGCTGGCCGAGATACGCGGTGTAGGTGCCTATGGTCTTATTCTCATCTGTGGTTGTCACCGTTATGGTCATTACGTTGCCACTGATGATGCCTGTGTAGCGGGCGGGGTGGTCGTAGGGCGTCTCGTCTTGCCTGATGGGGCCACCATGCTCATAGACATGGGTGCCTTTCACGTCGAAGCGCCCCGTGTCATTGTTAACCACGATCGGCTCGTCTATGCTGCCGTGCGCGCAATCGTATTGGATAGTCGCGCCGGTATCGTGCGTCACCACCCCTATGCGGTCCCCGCCCCACTCGCCCAGGGGAATGTTGGTGCGTCCCGGCTCGCCCCCCGGATATTTACCCTGGAAGCGCAGCCTGCCTAGCTGGGACAGCAGCACCCTGTAGGGCGGCTGGTTCTCCGGGTGCAACTCGAACACCGCCCGCTCGAAATACTGGACCACATACTCTTTGCCGTCCAGATCGCTCTTCTCCATGAGGCGGTTAGTGATGGGGTAGCCTTGTTGCGCCAGCCCGCCATTCTTCTGCCAGTAGTCCAGGAATTCGCCCCTGATCTCCTTGCCCGTCTCAGGGAAGGCTAACCCGGCAGGCGAGCCAGGGTCGGGCGGCAACTCGCGCGCGCCGCCTGGGTATTTCTGCTTATAGCGTATCATGCCCAGCAGGGACAGCAGCACGTTATAAGGGTGCCGGTTCTCCGGGTGTAGCTCAAACACCACCCGCTCGAAATACTGGACGGTGTAAGTCTTGCCGTCTACCTCCGATACTTCCTTGAACTCTCCTGTCAGGGGATAGCCTTGCTGTGCCAGCCCACCGTTGCCCCGCCAGTACGTGAGGAACACCCCGCAAACCTGCTTGTTCGTTTCCGAGAAGGTCTGGCATTCGGGCCTCTGGGCATACGCGGGCACCAGGGGTTGCAGAGTCGCCACCAGGAGGGTGACTATGACGGCGGTCAACTGAGAGCGAAGCCTATGCATGGCTACCTCCTTATTCTGGTTCAAGCTCTTGACTGGTCACTACATCCTTATTAACGCCGGGCGCTGTTGAAAGTTCTCTTCTCATAATAATGTCAAATATACTTGTTATATAGGATGGAGCACATATATAATAGTACGACAAACAGCAAGGTACCTCCATGTTTGCGCTTGCCCGGACAGCAAGCGATAGGGGCCAGCCATGAGCAAGGCAGCGTCTGGCGGTACGCGCAAACAGCCTGCCGAATCGGAAATCTCACCCTCCCACAACCTCCCCACGCAACCCACTGTGCTCGTTGGGCGTGAGTTGGAAGTTGATTCGGCGTGCGACCTCCTGCGCCGCACCGAAGTGCGCCTCCTGACCCTCACCGGCCCCGGCGGCGTAGGCAAGACCCGCCTGGGCCTGCAAGTGGCCGAGCGCCTCCTGGACAATTTCGCCGACGGCGTATATTTCGTCTCCCTCTCCCCCATCACCGACCCCGATCTTGTAGTCTCCGCGATCGCCCGGACCCTGGGACTAATGGAGGCGGGCGAGCGCCTCATATCTCCCCTGGTGAAAGAGTACTTGCGCGGCAGGCAAGTGCTACTCGTACTCGACAATTTCGAGCAGGTGACGCAGGCGGCCCCACTTCTCGCGGAGATACTTGCGGACTGCCCGCGCGTCAAGGCGCTGGCGACCAGCCGGGAAAAGCTGCGTCTGCGCGGGGAGAAAGAGATGGTGGTGCCGCCCCTGGCCCTGCCCTATGAAGACAGCCTCCCCAGGCCGTCGGTGCTGGCGCGATACGCGGCGGTGGAGCTATTCGTGCATCGCGCGCTCGACGCCCGCCCCGATTTCACCCTCACATCCGAGAGCGCGACGGCGGTGGCCGAGATATGCCGCCGCCTGGATGGCCTACCCCTCGCCATCGAGCTGGCCGCCGCGCGCACCAAGCTATTCTCCCCCCAGGAGATGCTAGCCCGCTTTGATGGCATGCGCGGCCCCGGCGGCTCCCCCCTGCAAATACTGACGGGCGGCGCGCAAGACCTCCCCGCCCGCCACCAGACCCTGCGCAAAGCCATAGAATGGAGCTACGACCTCCTCACCCCCGACGAGCAACAGTTATTCAGACGCCTCTCAGTCTTCGCGGGCACCTGCACCCTCGAAGCAGCAGAATACATAGCAGGCGATGTCCCCCCGGATGACCCGCATATCGAAGAAACCCAAATTCGCAATTCGCAATCCGAAATCCGAAATTCCATAGAGCTTGTCTCTTCTCTCATAGATAAGAGCCTGCTGCGGCAGGTAGAGGAGGCTGGCGGGGAGCCGCGCGTTTCGATGCTTGAGACGATCCGCGAGTACGCATGGGAGCGCCTGCGAGAGAGTGGAGAAGTCGAAGTGGCGCGGAGGCAGCACGCGGCCTACTACCTGGCGCTGGCCGAGTCGGTGGAGCCTGCGCTGGCCGGACCCGACCAGATAGTTTGGCTTGAACGGTTGGAGGCCGAGCACGGCAACCTGAACGTCGCGCTGGCGTGGAGCCAAGGGCCGGGCGGCGAAGTAGAATGGGGATTGCGCCTGGCGGGTGCGCTCGTCTGGCTGTGGCGTATCCGGGGCCATCTCACCGAAGGGCGCGACTGCCTGGCGGGCCTGCTCGGCAGGTCCGAGGCGGGGCGGCCTACGGAGGTCCGCGCCAAAGCCCTGCACGCTGCCGGGTGGCTGGCGGGCGACCAGGGAGATTACACAGCCGCCCGTCGCTACTGCGAAGAGAGCCTGGCTATCAGGCGCAAGCTGGGCGACAAAAAGGGCATAGCGCGCTCCCTCATCTGGCTTGGCAACGTGGCGGGCGACCAGGGAGATTACGATTCGGCGCGCGCCCTGCTCGAAGAGGGGCGAGCCACCGCCCAGGAGGTAGGCGACCGGCACGGCATCGGCGTGGCCCTCAATGGCCTGGGCGAGTTGGAGCGTCTGACCGGCGATTACGATGCGGCGCGCACCCTGTACGAAAGCAGCCTCGACATATTCCGCAAGATAGGCGGCAAGATGGGCATAGCCTACCTGCTCCACAACCTGGCCTATATTGACCAGCGCCAGGACGATTTCAGCAGCGCGACCTCTCGCCTGCATGAGAGCCTGGAGATATTTCAGGAGTTGGGCCACAAGCAGGGTATCGCCATGTGCGTGGCGGGCCTATCGGGAGTGGCCGCGTCCCAGGGCCACCCAGAGCGCGCCGCCCGCCTGATGGGTGCGGCGGAAGCCCTGCTGGAAACCATAGGCGCGCGCCTCGACCCCGCCGACTTCGTAGAGTACACACGCAAGGTGTCTGACGTGCGCGACCGGCTGGGCACGGCGGCCTTCTCGGCGGCCTGGTCCGAGGGGCGCGCCATGCCGGTTGAGCAGGTCATCGCGGGATCCTCTAACGGCCATGCTGGTGCCCATTCCACTTACCCGGCGGGCCTCACCGAGCGGGAAGCGGAAGTGCTGCGCCTGGTGGCCCTGGGCCTCACCAACGTCCAGGTGGCCGAGAAGCTAGCCATAAGCCCCCGCACCGTCAACGTCCACCTCACCTCCGTATACGCCAAGCTAGGTGTGACCTCACGCACCGCCGCCGCCCGCTTCATGCGCGACGACGTATAAGTAAAATTACTTATACACCCCCATCTAACTATTCCACTCATAATACGTAATATATCTGATGCGCCCTCACCACCTGTGATGTAGACTGTCGGGAGCCGCAATCTATGATGGGTGGTGTTGATAGTGGTTGCTGTAGTGGCGCATTCCGTACGGACGGAGCTTCGGGATACCATGGGCGTGAGTGGCGAGGACTTCGCCGCGCGCTTAGCCGAGGTATCGGCTGAGTACCGCAAGCTGTCGGCGGCTATGTCCCTGCTAGGCTCGCAGTTGGCCGCATTGCATACGCTGGTTGATGGTGGAACGCGCACCCGGCCTTTCGGCGACGGCCTATTTGGCCTGCCACCCGTAGATAGCGCGGCCGCAGCCGTGCAGGTCAACCTCCTCGGCCCCTTCCAGTTGCGGATAGGTGAACACGACTACTGCGCCGCCTTGCCTGGACAGGTGCAGACCATCCTCAAGTACCTCGTCAGCCACAGGCGCTGCCCCGTAGCGCGGGACGCGCTGCTCGATTTGCTGTGGGGCGAGGCCGACCCAGGCGTGGCGTCGGGGCGCTTGCGCGTGCTGATGCACACCCTCCGCAGGAGCGTGCCCTGCATCGAATTGGGCTTTCGGGACCTCGTCGTCATGTCGGGCAACAACTTCCAGGTCAACCCCGGCGCCCGGTTGTGGGTAGACGCGGAGGCGTTTGAGCGACACTGGCACTCCGGCTGGCGGCTGGTGCAGGCAGGCTACAGAGAAGAAGCCGCACACGAGTACGAGCAAGCGGAGTCGCTATACACTGGCGACTACCTTGAGGACGACCCGTATTCCGACTGGACCCTCCTGCGCCGCGAAGCCCTGCGTGATGCCTACGCCGGCATCCTGACCATGCTCGCCACTATGTCCCTGGAATCGCGCGATTACACCGGCACAATCATCTGGGCGCAAAAGCTGCTGTCTCAAGACAACTGCCAGGAGGACGCCTACTACCTGCTCATGAGCAGCCACGTGGCGCTGGGGCAGACGGCCAGGGCCGCGTCCTGGTACACCCTCTGCGCCCGCACCCTGAAGCGCGAGCTAGGCGTAGAGCCGTCGGAGCGGCTGCGCTCCCTGCATGATCGGGTCGCATGACTGGCTCGCTAACCAGCTAAAGGCCGGCGCGGAGGCCTTCGTATGGGCGACCCGCCAGATACCCCCTGAAAGATTGTACGCCACCCCTCCCGCGTTGCTGGGCGATTGGACTGCGGCACGCCACGTCCTGCACATGGCCGATTATGAGCGCGATGTCGCTCTGCCCAGCATAAAACAGTGGTTTGGCGGGCCATATCCTCTCTTCGAGGGCTACCAGAGAGACGCGGGCTACGAGAGCGGCAAGGGCACAGAAGAGTTGCTGGCCGAGCTTCAGGCGGCACGCACCGAACAGGTTGCTCTCCTGGCGCGGGCCAACCCAGACACATGGCAGGCTATAAAGAAGACGGCCTGGGGAGACCGCACCCTCTACTGGGTCACAAGCAAGACCTACCAGCACGGCATCGAGCACACAAACAACGTGCTCAAGATAGCCCTCTTATGGGAGCACTACGAGAAGCGGTCCCAGGCAAAAGAGCCGGATCTATATGAATAATAGGCAGAAATCTGTAGGGGCGACCCGCCGGGTCAATGGTGTCGCATTAAAATCAGCCAGACAAGTAGATGACAAGTTTGAGACCATCAGCCACAGCACCCAACCATGATATACGAGACATAGAGGGTGGTTTACCCCCCATCTCATCGAGCAATAGCCATAGCACAG
>DASWMJ010000032.1:0-10776 GCA_036399775.1 Chloroflexia bacterium
CGCCCCTCGCCCCGCCGTCCAGTGGTACGTTGCATGCTGTATGGGTAGCGCCCTAGCTTTAGACAGCCACCTAATACTTACTACCAGGAGTGAATTGAGCCTCATGGATGATCAGCAGTGGTATAAGGACGCCATTATCTACGAGCTACACGTCAAAGCCTTCATGGACAGCAACAACGACGGTATCGGGGACTTCCGGGGGTTAATCGAAAAGCTGGACTATTTGCAGGAGCTGGGTATCAATTGCATCTGGCTCCTGCCCTTCTACGTGTCACCCCTGCGCGACGACGGCTACGACATCGCCGACTACTTCGCCGTACACCCCAACTACGGCACGGTGGCCGACTTCAAGACCTTGCTCAAGGAGGCTCACAAGCGCAACCTGCGGGTGCTCGCCGATCTTGTGGTGAACCACACGTCGGACCAGCACAAGTGGTTCCAGGAGGCGCGCGTATCGCGGGACCCGCGCAAGCGCAACTACTACGTATGGAGTGACACGCACGAGAAGTACCAGGGCACGCGCATCATATTCACCGACACCGAACGGTCAAACTGGACGTGGGACGACGTGGCGGGGCAATATTACTGGCACCGCTTCTTCAGCCACCAACCCGACCTCAACTACGATTACGCGCCCGTGCGCCGTGCCATGCTCAGGACGATGAAATACTGGCTCGACATGGGCATTGACGGCTTCCGGTGCGACGCGGTGCCATACCTGTACGAGCGCGAGGGCACCAATTGCGAGAACCTGCCCGAAACGCACGTCTTCTGCAAGGAGATGCGCCGCTTCATGGACGAACGGTACACCGGCAGGGTGCTGCTGGCCGAAGCGAACCAGTGGCCCGCCGACCTGCTGCCCTACTTCGGTGACGGCGACGAATTCCATATGTCCTTCAATTTCCCCCTCATGCCCCGCATCTTCATGGCGTTGAGGCGCGAGGAGCGCCGCCCCATTATAGACATCATCAGCCAACTGCCGCAGATACCGGAGAACTGCCAGTGGGGCATCTTCCTCCGCAACCACGATGAGCTTACGCTTGAGATGGTCACAGACGAAGAGCGCGACTACATGTATTACGAGTACGCCAAAGACAGACGCATGAAGATAAACATAGGCATACGCCGCCGTCTCGCCCCTCTGATGGAGAATGGGCGCAGGCAGATAGAACTGCTGAACAGCCTCCTATTCACCTTACCCGGCACTCCCATCCTCTACTACGGCGACGAGATAGGTATGGGCGACAACATCTACCTGGGCGACCGCGACGGCGTCCGCACGCCAATGCAGTGGACGAGCGACCGCAACGCAGGCTTTTCCAGGGCCGACCCGGCACGCCTCTACAGCCCCGTAATCAGCGACCCGGTATATGGCTACCAGGGCGTGAACGTAGAAGCGCAGCAACGCAGCCCGTCGAGCCTGCTGAACTGGATGAAGCGGCTTATAAGGGTGAGACAGCAGTACCCCGTCTTCGGGCGCGGAGACATCCATTTCCTCCACCCCGCCAACCAGAAGGTGCTCGCATATACACGCCAGTACCAGGGCCAGCACGTGCTCATAATAAACAACCTCTCCCGCTACGTGCAGCCCGTAGAGCTTGACCTGTCGCACTACAAAGGTGCCGTGCCCGTCGAGATGATAGGCAAGACCCCCTTTCCGGCCATAGGCGACCTCCCCTACTTCATCACGCTAGCCCCGCACGGCTTCTACTGGTTCCGTCTAGACATGCCCGCGAACGAAACGTAAAGCGCGTTGTGTAATGCGTGAAACCCTAAATAACCTCTGCGGTTCAATCCTTGATAAACTTAGCGAACTTTGCGTTCCTTTGCGACTTTGCGGTTACGTTTTACGTTCTACGTTTCACGCCCATTCGGTGGCACGAGATTTGCCAATAATAAATGCGGTACTAATACCTATTTGACCTTTCTCCCCACAAGTAAGGTAGTTGAATATGTCTGACAGAAGGCAACGCTCCCTCCCGGTTGCCTCCACAATTTAGAAAAGAGGTCCCGTCATGGCAAACGGCAATTCTGGGGCGCACAGATTGCTTGTCGTCGCAAATAGATCACCCTTTACCGTAATCGAAGAAGATGGAGAACTGCAATTCAAGGAAAGCTCCGGTGGCCTGGTTTCAGGCCTCAGCGCGTACCTGGACAAGCTGAGCGCGCAAACCGGTAAGAAGGCGGACTACCTGTGGGTGGGCTGGCCCGGTTCTAAGGTCAGCGACAAGAACATAGACAGGCTGAAAGAGGTCGCCGCCTCCGAGTTCAATTCACACCCCGTCTTCCTCTCCGAAGAGGAGATGGAGAACTTCTATCACGGCTTCTGCAACAAGACCATCTGGCCCCTGTTTCACTATTTCCCCGCGTACACGGCATATGGAAACGAATACTGGGAGGTTTACGAGAAGGTAAACCAGGTCTTTTGCGACGCCGTGATGGAGGTTATCCGGCCCGGCGACGTGGTGTGGGTGCATGACTACCACCTGATGCTCCTCCCCAGGATGTTGCGGGAGAGGCTGCCCGACGTTAAGATCGGCTTCTTCCTCCACATACCCTTCCCCAGCTTCGAGATTTACCGCCTGCTGCCCAAGAAGTGGTGTACCGGCATACTGGAAGGGCTGCTGGGCGCGGATTTGGTGGGCTTCCATACTTTCGACTACACCCAATACTTCCTGCGCTCCGTAGGCCGCGTTTTGGGGCACGAGCACAACCTGGGGCAGATCTTCGTTGGCGACCGCATCGTGAAGGCCGACACCTTCCCCATGGGCATAGACTTCGACAAGTTCAATAACGCCCTCACTACGCCCGAAGTGGAAGCCGAGCGCGAAGAGATAAAGATGACCCTGGCCGACGAGAAGGTGGTACTCTCCATAGACCGTCTCGACTACTCTAAAGGCATCCCCAACAGGTTGGAGGGATTCGAGCTTTTCCTGGAAAGAAATCCACAATGGCATAAGAAAGTAGTGCTGGCCCTAGTGGTCATCCCCTCCCGTATAGGCGTGGAGCACTACCAGGCGTTCAAAGATAGGATTGAGAAGCTGGTGGGCAGCATCAACGGCAAGTTCGGCACGCTCGATTGGACGCCTATCCGCTACCAGTACAGGTCGGTGCCTTTCCCCTCGCTGGTAGCCCTCTACAGCACCAGCGACGTAGCCCTCGTGACGCCGCTACGCGACGGCATGAACCTCATAGCGAAGGAGTACGTAGCCTCAAGGGTAGACAACACAGGGGTGTTGATACTGAGCGAGATGGCGGGCGCGGCTAAGGAGCTAGGGGAGGCCGTGCTCATCAACCCCAACAGCCGCGAAGAGATAGCGGACGCCATAGAGGAGGCGCTGGCGTTACCCAAAGTCGAGCAGGCCCGCCGCAATTTTGTGATGCAGAAGCGACTGCGCCGCTACAACGTGGTCTCCTGGGCGGAGGACTTTATCCGGCAGCTCGACGCCACGCAAGAAACGCAGGCGCGCTACAAGGCCCGACTATTGAGTGCGGCGGCCAGGGATCGGCTTGAAAGGCAATACCGTGAAGCCGAGCGCCGGCTGATCTTCCTTGATTACGACGGCACGCTCATGCCCTTCGCGAAGGACCCTGATACCGTCATCCCCACCGCGAGGGTGCGCGATATACTCGGCACGCTGTCGGAGGACCCCAGGAACGAGGTCGTGCTGGTGAGTGGCCGCGACAAGGATACGCTGCAAGAGTGGTTTGGCGACCTCCGCATGGGGCTGGTCGCGGAGCATGGCGTGTGGCTCAAGCCGAGGTACGAGGACTGGCGGATGATCCAGCCTCTGACGAGCGATTGGAAATCGAGCCTGCGCCCCGTGTTCGAGATGTACGTTGACCGCCTGCCCGGGTCGTTCATCGAGGAGAAGGACTTCTCGCTGGCGTGGCACTACCGCGCCGCCGACCCCGAACTGGGGCCGGTGCGGGCGATGGAGTTGTCCCACTACCTGGCGAGCATCACAGGCAGCACGGACGTGCAGGTGCTACAGGGGCACAAGGTGATAGAGGTAAAGAACTCCGGCGTCAATAAGGGCACCGCCGCCCTCCACTGGATGTCGCACGGAGATTACAGCTTCATCCTGACGATAGGCGACGACTGGACAGACGAGCACCTCTTCGAGAGCCTGCCCGCCACCGCGTACTCTATCCGGGTTGGGATGACCCAATCCGCCGCCCGCTTCAACCTCCGCGACACCACCGAGGTGCTGCACTTCCTTGAACAACTCGCCTGCCGGGAAGAAAGCCTCGTCCCTCAGACAGCTTAATAAACTTATCGAAAACAGCAAAATTGGCCCTTCGGGCCAATTTTGCTGTTTTCGATATTATAACCCTTAGGGTTTGGGTACGGTGAAGACCTGCACGCTAGCGTTTACGCGGTCCAGCACGTAAACGCGGCCATCCGGGCCGGTGGCGATGCCGCTTGGGCTGCCGAACTGTCCGGGGTTGGTACCGTTGCCTCCGAAGTAAGTGGCCTCACCCGACTGCACGTTGAGCACGGCCACGCGCTGGTGGTCGGAGTCGCTCACGTAGACGGTAGAGCCGTCTGGCGATATAGCCATCTTGCCCGCGCCGCCCGCGTCCCTGCCCACGTAGATGGGCCATTGGTTACTCACGGTGCCGTCCGGCGCAAACTGCACCACGCGGTCCTTGAGGTCAATAGTGTAGTAGATCCCGGAGCCTGTAGGGTCGGCCAGCGCGTCCACAGGCTGCTCCAACTTGTTCTGCTCGTTGCCCGTGATGCTCTGGTAGGCGCTGACCGGCTCGCCGTTGGGTGGCAGCTTCAGCACGCGGCTGCGCCCGGTGTCGCCCACGTATATGCTGCCGTCGGGGCCGAGGGCCAGCCCGTTGGGGCCGTACATACCCAGGTCTTCGGGCCTTAGCGTCTTGCGTAGTTCGCCCGTGCTGCTGAATATCTGTATCCTGCCCTCGCCTTCCAGCACGTAGACCGAGCCATCGGCGGTTATATCTATATCCTTGATGTCTCCGAACTCGCCTGGTTGGAGGCTCTCAGGGTTTGCGGGCCCTTTACCCCAGGAGCGCGCCACTTTGCCGTCGGGCGAGAATACCACTATCCGGTGATTATCCTTGTCGCCCACGTAGACGTTGCCCTGCTTATCCACAGCCAGTCCGCGAAGGGCGGAGAGGCCCGCGTCGCCGCCAAACACCGCGCCGGGAGCCAGCGCCCTGACCTCGATTTGACCTATGGGCAGTGGTATCTGGGCTGCCGGGGCGTTGGGCAGCTCCTCCGGTGTCCAGCTACGCTTGAGGGGCGAGAGCACAGTGGGAGGCACGATCTCCGGTTGGCCTCCCGGCCTGGTCCAATACCACTCCATCTGAGCGCGCCCGCCCTGATATATGTAGCTTATTTCCACGTCGTGCTGCCCTGCGGTGAGGTTTACCGGGCCTACGCCGGCACCCGTGCCCACCGCGTTATCCACCACAACCTGGCCGTTTACCTTCACCAATGCGGGGCCGAGGGAAGTAGCTGTGAAGATGTAATCCCCGGCGGCGGGCGCGTTCAGCTTGCCCTCCCAATGCAGCAACTGGGGCGCGGCATTATTCAGCATGACGCTGGCCTCGCGGAAGCCGATGAAAGAGTCGCTGCGCCGAGTGGTGGGCAAATTCTCACCGAAGGGGTTGCCGGCCTTCACCGCTTCGAGGCTCGCGAACGGGCCGACAGCGCCACTGAGGCCGCCGGTAGGGCCGTTGTAGAGGAATTGCGGCTCGATTGGACCTGCCGGCCCGCCCCCGCTCGCCCAGAGAAGGTCCACTCGCGTCGAGGCGTCGCGCAGTGTTCCCGTGAGCCGCACGTCGTGTACCCCCTTCGCCAGGACTACGTTAGTATCGAGCTTGCCGGAGGTAGCCACGTTCAGCGCCTCGCGCCCGTCTATGTAGAGTATGGCGTCATCCGCGCCCTGTACCGAGAAGGTATAAGTGCCGTAAGCCGGGGCTACGAGGCCACCCTGCCACGTAGCCGTCACCGGGTAAGCAACGCCGATGGGAGGCGACCACGCAGTCTTGCCTGTAACAGTGGCCGTGCCCAGGTTAGCCTCCTCGCGCCCGGTCGGGTTGCCTTCGTGGGGTGTGTAGATCGCATGGAGGGTCTGGAATGAGGCCAGTTGCTCGCGAGAGAGCTTGTACGAGGTAAAGTAAGCCACGCCATCTCCCCCCTTGATCTGCTCCTCGTTGCCGCCGGGGTACATGGCGCGCAGTATAGGCAGGTAATCTGCGTTGTTGGGATAGACGATAAAGGCCGCGCCCTTGCCGTTGTTGTCCGTGACGGGCAGGGTGTCCGCCAGCACCAATACGTCCTTGCCCTCCACCCCCTTGGCCAGGAAGCGCGTGCTGCCATACGTGAAGAAGATGTCGTAGTTACCCACCGCCAATTGGTAGCCCTTGTAAGCCTGTCCAAAAGCAAGTACGTGGCGCGCCTGGGTGGTGTCGCTGCAATACGGGCAACTCGCGTAGAAATGCACGAAGTATTCCTGGTAGGAGTCGGCCCCAAAGTACAGGACGAGGGCAGCCAGGGGCACGGTGGCCCACTTGCGCGCCAGACCGAGGTTGAGAGGCCACGCGGCGGCGAATACCCTGTCCAGCAGCACGGCGGGGAAGAGCATGACGAAAGGCCACGCGCCGTTGATGCGCTGCAAGTTGGGCGCGTCAACGGTCAGCGCCGAGCCGAGCATGCCGAACCAGAAGAAGATGCTCACGAGAGCGAATCGCCCGTCCCAGAACTTCCAGGTCGCGTAAGCCATGCCAAGCAGGGTCAGCACGGCCCAGAAGGGAGAGAATACCGAGCCGTTGTTCTTCGTCATGCGATAGAAGTAGACCTGGTCGCCCCGCCTATGAAATACGTCGGTGGTCTCGCGCAGTTGGTGGTAGAGGAGTTGCCCCCACGCTACCGGGTTGGAGCGTATATTGTCCGTGAGGGACTGGTTGGCCCACGTAGGGTCGTAGGTGAGGCCGTAGCGTTGGAAGGTAGGGCCTTGATTGCCTGCGGAGAAGATGGATGTCTCGTTAGCGCGGCCCACAAAGTTGCGCCAATCGTTCTGCTTGGAGAAGAGGCCGTATGGCATGAAAGTCAGCAGGAAGGCAACGCCCATGAGCGCGAAGCCGAGCACGTACCGCTTGAAGAAATCAACACGCCAGCGCACCAGGCAGTAGACCCCCGCCACCGCCAGCAGAGGGATAATCAGCTTGCCCGCCGCGTAGAAATAGAGGCTCAGGCTGGAGAAGATGCCCGCTAACACCCAATCGCTCCAACGGCGATGGCGCAACGCCATGAGCAGGTAAAACGCCCCCATCAGCCAGAGGGTGCCGGTGGGGGTGCTCTCGCCCGCCAACCGGCTGAACTGCAAGGCCAACGGAGAGACCGCCAGCATTGCCGCCGCTATCAAGCCGACCCGCGCCCCCCAGAGCAAGCGGCCAACGCGATAGACGAACAAAACAGCCAGAATTCCGCTAATCGCGGAGAGCATGCGGTCGCCCGTCATGTTGTCGCCGAAGATGCGCAGCAAAGGCGCGACCAGGTAGAAGTAGAGGTTGGGCACTTCCCACCAGCCGACGCCGAATATGAGGTGGTGCCCGCCCTCGTTGATGGCGCGGGAGATCAGGCCGCGCTCGCCCTCGTCGCCGAATATACCTGGGTGGTATTCGAGGTTGTAGAGGCGCAGGGCGGCAGCGGCAATTAGCACGATGATAAGCAAAGCAAGCTCAAGGCGGGCGGGCGCCTGCGGCAACCCACGCGCGAAAAAGTCGCCTTGAGGGCCAGGTAGCAGCCCCGCGCCCTTCGGCCAGCCTGGTGCGCCGATGAAAGTAGCGAGCAGCACGAGAAGGGCAGCGGCCCACAACCACCCACCAAGCGGGTCGGTAATATCCTTGAGCAGCAGGTAGGCCGACCCGGCTGCTAGCGCAGCCGCCAGCGACATGCCAGGCACCGTCACGCGCCAACCAAGCGCCGCACGCAAAGCCGACCAGCGAGCTATGAGGCTGCGTGGAACTTCGTCAGTAGAAACAACTACCTCCTGGACTTGCGCGACCACCTCATCTTTGCGGCGGGTCCGCACCGGCAGGGTAGAAGGTACGTCCGCGCCCGGCGACCAGGGCTTGATTGCGGACGCTTCTAGGACCACAGCAGGCCCACCAGCAGTCGTGGTTGAGCGTGCCACCCGCGTAGGCAGCTTAGAAGTAACCGCAGGGGGATTGTAAGCCTCAACAGCAGGCGCGACGGCAGCCACTTCAACAACAGGCGCACCCTGTTCAGGCGCGACGACCTGTACAGTGTCCTGAACAACCCCCTGCCCCGCAGTCCCTAACCCCTGATCCCTGATCCCTGACCCCTTCCAAAATCGCGGCCACGACGGGTGGAATAGAGCAGCAATGAGCAGCACGGCGGCTGCCAGGTAGTAGCGTTGGGCGGCTACGTAGTCATTCTGCGTCATGAGAGCGTTCTGCCCCAACGCGCCCAACCCGATTGCCAGCAGCCCTCCGAAGAAGCCCCTCGCCGCCCATAGCCTGCCCGCCCAACGCGCCAGGGTAGAAGTGGTGGCAGCCTGAGCCGAGGCGTGTGTTATAACGTCCGCTTTGCCTGTCGTCGCCATGCCAGTATTATATCCTCTCTTACAATGTCGCCCGGAGCACCGTTTGAGTAAGCTATTGCTATCTATTGTACCATAGAGGCCAGGGGTTGAGGGTCAGGGACTTGGGACTAGGTGTTGGGTGTGATAGGGTAAATGGGAAGTCGTGATTTATAGGAATGCCACCCACCATCCTTTGTCATTCTGATCGCAGCGAAGAATCTCGTCCCTCGCGCATCCTCTCACCTGATGAGCGTACTATAAGCATTGTGCGTGAGGAGCGAGATTCTTCACTGCGATCAGAATGACAAAGGACGGTGGGTTTGTTGGCTTCAACAGTGCCTAACCTTGCATCTCTGGTACGCTCCATCACCTGATCCCTAACCCCTAACCCCTGATCCCTAACCCCTAACCCCTCGTCCCTATGGTACAATTAACGCGTAATGTCCGCCCAACAGAACAACGGCAAAGGCTCGCAGCGGAGCGAAACTTTGAGGGTGCTGGCGGTGGCCGATCTGGTGGAGCCGCAGCTTTATAACAGTTCGATAACCAAATGGCTACCCCCTATAGACTTACTGATAAGCTGCGGGGACCTGCCTCCCGGTTATCTCGATTTCCTGGTCAGCAACCTGAACGCTCCGCTCGTACATGTCCTGGGGAACCACTGCTACGTGTCGCACGACTCGATCAGCGGTAAGTGCGCACCCGGCTCTTACCCAGGCGCGCACAACCTGCATGGTGAGGTGGCGGAATACTCCGGGCTTATCCTCGCAGGCGTAGAGGGCAGCCCGATATACAATAACGGCCCCCACCAGTACAGCGAGCAGCACGCGGCGTGGAACATGTGGCGTATGGCCCCGAAATTGCTGCTCAACAAGATGAACGTTGGGCGATACCTGGACGTGCTGGTTACGCACACTCCCCCCAGGGGCATACACGACAACGAAGACCTCGCGCACAAGGGGTTCGCGTCATTGTTGCCCTTCATAGAGAGATTCAAACCCACGCTGCTGCTGCACGGCCATACCCACCGCTATAACCCCTTGCTCCCTACACGCACCAAGCACGGAGAGACAGAGATAATCAACGCATACGGGCACGTTTTGCTGGAGCTGACCAGGGACAATGTCCGCACAGGCTGGCGCGTAGTTAGTTCCCAACAGGGCGAGGTATCCAATGCAAAGTAATTACCAACATGCCGTCGCGCAGATGGCCCAGGCCGACTTCGACCGCGCCCGGCGCAAGGCTTTCCTGGGCGACCTGCTGTCGGCCTTGAAGCGAGAGCCTAACTGGCTATTATCCTTCGAGGAAGTGCGCGAGAAGCTGCCTATGCAGGGGCAGCACTACCGGGGTTTGGAGCAGGTGCCCGTAGCCTCCATCGTGGGCAGCGTAGAACGGTACCATGACTTCAACCGCAGCTTCCTCCCCACGCAGACGCATACACGGCCCAGGTGGGAGAGCGTGGACCGCGCGACGCTCACAGACGTGACGTTACCGCCCGTGCAGCTTTACAAGATAGGCGACGTGTACTTCGTGAAGGACGGCAACCACCGGGTCTCAGTGGCGAGGGAGAAAGGAGCGGCTGAGATTGACGCGGAGGTGATAGAGCACTCCATCAATGTGCCCCTCTCGACCGACACCGACCCGCGCGACCTGCTACGGCTAGGGGAATACGCACGCTTTCTTGAGATGACGAAGCTGGACAGGCTACGGGATGGCGTGTGTATACAGTTCTCCGAACTGGGGCGTTACGACGTGCTGCTAGAGCACATCTCGGCCCACCGCTGGTACATGGGCATAGACCAGGGCCGCCCCATAGAGTGGGAAGAGGCTGTGGTAGACTGGTACGACAACATCTATCTGCCCGTCGTCAAGACTATCGAGGAGCACGCCCTCCTAAGCAATTTTCCGGGCCGCACGCCCGCCGACCTTTACCTCTGGATCATGGAGCACAGGTGGTACATGCGTGAAGAGAAGGGTGAGGACGTAGGAGTGCATACGGCGGCCTTGAGCTACGACGCCAAGTACGCCTCCTGGACGCGTAAGGTGCTCCGCTCGCTCCGCCGCTTCAAGGAGACCACCACCCGCCCCCTCGTGATAACCGGCCAGCGCATGGCCCGCGCAATGAAGGCCAGCAAGCAAGAGGGAGACTAAGATGAGCAAAGAGAATTCGGTCAGGCGCAACGCGCCTGTC
>DASWMJ010000033.1:0-9526 GCA_036399775.1 Chloroflexia bacterium
CCGGCTTACCTTCACAGGGTGCAGCACTCCCGGCCTGTTCTGGTACAGTTCCCCGCTCCCCGACTTGCTATCAGGCTGGGTAGTGGTGAAGGGTACGTCCAGCACCTGGTATATCTTACCATCAGGGCTGTAGAAGGTGACATAAGCATCATGGGTCTGCTCCACGCCCGACCACGTCATCTGCACGTAGAGCTGGTTGTCAGCGCTAGAGCTGAAGCGGGTGCGCGCTCTTGGTCCTGCCTGGTCTGTGGTGGTGGAGGTAAACTGGCGGTCGTAGAGCCTGACGGTTACTTTGGCGGCTACTGCGTTGTTGGCTTTGCTACCTGCCTGGGCAGGGGCGCTGCCTGCGCCGGACGCAGTAGTGCGGGTTGCCATCGTGAAGGCAAAGGCCAGAGCGAGGAGGCCAGCCGCCACTACCATCACCATCGCCATCGGTATGCCCCGCCGGGTGTTTTCTGCTTGTCTGATCATTGGTCTTGCTCCTTGAAAACTATGCAGGTTTCACTACCAGGTTAAGTTTAGCGAGTAGATCGCGCCGTTGTACGTGAGGTAGAAGACGCTGCGTACCCGGTCGAAGGACAGTTCGCTCACCGCTGCCGTTGAGCTACCCAGCACCGTCGTGCTGGCTATCGTGCCGTCTGCCAGGTTTATCTTGTACACGGTAGCGTTGTTGCCGCTCGCGTACAAGGCCCCAGGCGCGGGCAGGAATGGGTTGGGCACTAAGATGGGAGTGCTGGCCCCTGGCACGGGCGCGTATCCGGTGGCCCACCCGCTCTTGAAGGGCAGCGTGCCGGTTGTGGCGTTCGTGTCGGTGAAGCCGTAGATCCTATCACCTGCTGTCGCGTAGATGTCGCTGTCTGCCGGGTTCGTGCTGTTGGGCCATACCCAGGGCGCTCCCCGGAAGTCCCCTACGCCTCCCGGCGCGGTGAACGAAGCCCGCACGGTGCCGTCTATTGTGCGTAGCGCGTACAGAGTAAAGGTCGAGCCGTTTACCGTGCCTATGTACAGCGTCTGTCCATCCTGGCTCAGGCTGGGCGCGCTGTTCACTACGCTGCCTATGCTCGTGTTCACCCACTTCGCCAGGCCGGTTGTGGTGTCCACCGCCCATACGGCCCCTACGCCTGACCCTGTCGTGGGCGCTTTAGTGCCGAAGAAGACGGTGTTGCTCTGCCAATGCGCGGCGGGTGAAGTGGGCAGGAGGCCCATCGTAGCCGTAAGTGTGCCGCCGAAGTTCCAGACGGGCGCGCCGGTTAGGGCGTTGAGGGCCACAAACTGGTTGTTCGGCGGGGTTGTATCGTGGAACGTGCCCGCGAAGATCAGGGAGGTAGTGCCTGTGATGAGCACGGGCACGTTGGGCTGGTAGGCCACGCCCGCCACCGCGCTATTCCCTATCTTCCTGCCACCACCCGGCCAGAAGGACGAGCCGTCGTTAGCGCGCAGGGCGTTGACGTAACCGTCCTGCGAAGTGAAGAAGAGCACGTTGGTGTTGCTGATAGGGATTACGGGTGCCCTGTTCTGGATCGCAGCGCCGAGGTTTTGCGTCCAAAGCACAGCGCCCGTAGCGGTAATGCCCCTGGCTACGCCGCTGTTGCCGCCCGTAGATATACGGGTGCTCGACATGGGCGAGCTAGGCTCCCAGTAGAGACCAGGTGCCGCTAGAGATGCGCCTATTCCATCGAGGCCCGTAGCCCACACCACTCCGGTCGCGGTATTGACGGGCGTGGTCTCGGTGGCGGTATTGTTGCTCGTCACAGGCTCCGCGCCGTTCGCCAGGTCGTCGCCTATGCTCGCGGTGTTGGTGATAGTCGTGCCGGGAGGCGTGAGAGACACGTTCACGTATACACCGTATTGCGCCGTGCCGGTGGCCCCACCCGCCATGCCGCCTATCAGCTTGGTGCAGACGCTACCCGCGTTGTTGTTGGGCACGCAAGTCCAGCCGGGGCTGCTCGCGGCGGGGTTGAAGGTCGTATTGGCGGGCACCGTATCGGTCAGCACCACACCCGTCGCGCCCTGGGTGCCGACGTTGGAGTAACTCAGGGTGTAGGTGATGGGGTCGCCTGGCCGCACGCTTATGCCGCCATCGCTCTTCGTAACGAAGAGGTCGGGAGCCGCGTCAATCAGGGTGACTGTTGGGTCGTTAGGGGCGGCGGTATCCGGGTCATCGGTCAGGACGGAGAAGCCGCTCCCCGATGCCGTGCCCTGGTTGGATACGCTATGCAGGCCCGCCGGGATTGGCGCGGATACTATGGTCGCGTCGAACAGGATGAGCACCCGCTTGCCGCCGTTGGGCAGAGTACCTATGTTTACCGATACGGTGTCGTTCGGTGCCGCGCCGACTGACGCTTTAACCGACCGCAGGCTGCTATACGACGCCAGGGTGACCTTAGCGCCGGAGTAGCTCACATTGGCCCGTTCCGGCTTCTGTCCCGTTATCCTATCAACGTGGCCTGCCACCGTATAGGCTGCCTGGATAGCGACCGGCGACTGGACAGACGCGCCGGCGGACGAGCCGTGGAACGAATTGCCGGTTGGTCGCGCAGGAGCTGTCGGTATGGTATTGCATGTGCCATTCGCAACGGTCGTGATCACGCCGGTAAAGCCGGTTGTGTCGGCAGCCGGGTTGTTGGCGGCGAGGTTGCCGGTGCCGCCCTCCAGGTTAAAGACGGCGCTGTTGACCTGGCGTAAGAACAAACCTACGAAGCCAGTGCCGCCCGTACCCGTGTCGTTCCCCGTTACTCTGGCACAGATAGAGTTGAAGTTGCGGGCCTGGAGCCGGATGTCGTCTATGGCATTTGAGCCTACTCGGACGTCGTTGTTTATCACTCCAATTGCCAGTAGCCCACGTCCCGACGCTGGGGCTGCCAATGTCCCGGACGACTCGGCCAGGATGCCGTAGTCCGTGTTTATCCCACGCACCCTGTTCCCCGTTACGTTGACGGACATGGAGGCGAAGTTCGAGTTGAACACACGGATACCGAACCCGTTGCTGGTACCTGATGGTATGCTGACGTCGTCGTTTTGCACCTTATTGTTGATGACCTTGCCGGTCATATTAGAACTGGCTGCCGTGCCGTCGAAGACGTTGATGCCGGTATTCATGAGCGGGGACTTGTTGCCCGCGGTCATCGCGTTATCTTTCGTCCCGACCCTGTTGCTGTCAACAAGGAACGTCACCTGCGCCGATGCCGAGGCCGTGACATCAATGCCGAGATTGCCCTGGTTGTTCCCCACGGTTCCTGCCACGATCGTGTTGTTTATGATCGAGGTATTGAGCGTGGAGCTATCGGCTGCATCGGTGTTGATGGTATCTGTCCTGTTACCCTGTAGCCAGGAATTCTGGAGGGTGACGGTCATGTTGGCGGTGGTCCTCGACATCACGTGGTACCCTATGTTTCCGTCGGTCGAGGTGCTGTTGTTTTGAATCTGGTTATTCGAGATGGTGAACGAGGTGAGCGTGCCGGTGGTGTTCTCTATGTGAACGTTATCCTGGCGACCGCCGCTTACGGTAACCCTCGTCATCGAGTTGGTTCCTGTCACCTCAAGGAAGTAGACGCTCGCTTCCTGGAATGGTGTAGCGCCGTTGGTCCCGTTGGTTCCGTTTACGAGCGAGTCATTCAGTGTGAAGCCGGAGACGCCGACGCCCAGGATCGCGTAGTTCGGGTGGTCGTGAATCCACATGCGGGTGAGGGAGACACCAGTAGCGTTATTAAGCCGGACGCCGGTGCCGGCGGGGTTTGTGGTGGGGTCTGTGTCTGAGCCAACGGTGTTCTGGATCTGCCCACCTGTGCAGTCCGCCGTGTTCGGTGCGGTGATAGTGAACGGATCTGTACCCGTATTTACATTACCGCCACAGAACCCGGAAGTGGTGCCCACGACCGCAAATGTGCCGTTGGTATTTTGCAGGAAAATGCCGTGTGGCCCTCCATTCGCTGATACCGAGGTCAGTTGCACAGTGAGGGGCGTCCTGCTCCCAGAGCTTACGCCGGTGATTTCCACAGCGGTGTTGCTCGTGGTGCTGATAGTGCCACTCGTCACCGTGAGAGTGCCCGTATTGCTCGTTGCATGCAAGGCACGCTCACTCGTGTCTGGTGTGATGTCCAGATCAGCGAAGGTTATTCCGCCACTATTGGACGTGAGACTTACGCCCGTGTCGCCTGAGCCGGAGACAGAGGTGTTGGCGAAGTTGAGCGTGGCGCTTGAGCTGCCTACTGAAATACCCATGCCCGTGGGGTTCGATACGGTCGTGGAGCCTGTGGTCAGAGAACCGCTAACGTTATTCAGGCTCACACCAGTCGTTGTACTGTTGGTGGAGGAAAGTGTCGCAAAGGTCAGGGCAGCCGTCACTCCACTCACGTCCATCGCCTTGCCTGCCGTCGCTGTTATGGAGTTGTTGCTACCCGACACGTTGACGGTGCCCCCACCCGATACCAGGAAACCCGTGCCGCTGGTGGTATCAATGTCCAGGCCGCCATTCGTGAAGTTTATGGTGTGGCCGGTGTTGGTGGCCAGGGTCACGGCAGTGTTTGCGCCTGTGTTTAGTGTCTTGGTCGCACCACTGAACGTGGTAGAGCCGCCTGTGTTGTTCTGCACCGAGATGCCTGTGCCCGTGTCGGTGATCGTCCCGCTAAATGTGGCACTGCCCCCAGTCATGCTGGTGATTTCGACTGAACGGTTTGAACTGTTGTTGATGGTACCCGAGTAAGAGAAGGTTACCGTACCGCCGTTTATCCTGACGTCGCTGCCGTTGATGCCTGCCAGCGAGCCGCCGTTGACGGTGAAGGTGCCTGTCACACTGTCCAGGTTGATGCCCCGGTTGTTGCTGCTGGTGGTCGAGACACTATCCAGGACGACGTTGAGCGCGCCGCCGTTGGTGATGTCCACCGGCTGGCCCGCGCCGCTTATAGAGGCGTTATTTATCGTGAGGTTACCGACGCTCGAAGCCAGGCTCTTGATACCGAACAGAGCCGCCCCGCCAGTGGTGACGTTGAGGCCGGAGATAGTATTGTTCGAGTTCAGGGTTATCGCATCGCCGCCGGAGTTGGTTATAGTCGGGCGGGTGCCTGCTGAGTTGAGGGTGAAGCCGCCGACAACCAGCGCCACGCCCTGCCCTATCAGCGTCTGGCCGCTCTCTAGTGGCAGGCCACCTGTGTAGTTGCCGGAGCCGGTGTGGAGGTAAATGATGTCGTTAGGCCCGTCGGCATCGCCCGAGCCGCCCGCGCCATTGATATTGGTGAGAGTGTTGAAGGGAGAAGTAGAGCGCCCATCGCCGTTGGTACCTGCCGCGTTGTTCACATACCAGACTTTGTTGGCGACGCTGATTGAGACTGTAGCCGTCCCTGTCAGCCCGCTGGAGTCTATGATGGTGTATGTGAAGGTGTCGGTGCCCGCGAAGTTGACTGCGGGCAGATATGTAAACGAGCCGTCGGCGTTGACCGATACGGTGCCGCCGTTCGCGCTGGTGGCCTGGAAGGTGCTCAGCGAGAAGGTATCGCCCAGGAACTCCGTATCGTTCGAGAAGAGGCTGCCCCCGACCTGGACTGCGGGGGTGCTCGCAGGAGCAGCAACGCCCACTACCAGCAAGGTGTGGCCGACTGTGCTGAAGCTGTCGTCAAATGCAAGCGGCGACACCTTGACCGAGCCTGCCACGAGGGAGGTATTGGCATCCAGGGTGTCGTTGAAAGCAGCCAACGTTGCGCTCGTGGTGCCCGTGTTGGTTATGCCTACGGTATAGCGCAACGTGTCGCCGGGGTCAGCCTTGCCGTCGCCGTCCACGTCCGTTTGCAGGGCATCGCGCTTGGTGGCTACGATATTGACTGCACCAGGCGCTGCTGGGGACGTGATACTACCGGACGGGGCTGCCGCGCGAGCAGATAGTCCTGGGGTAAAGCCAAGGCCCCCCGCAAGCAGAATGGCGGCAACCACCAGCACGCCAAGCCAACTTCCATAAAGAATTGAATGCCGAATAAGTTTCATGGTGATCCGCTCCTGTAGTATAGCTACGTCCTGTTTGTGTCGAACGCTAATGTTGGTGAAGGGCTGATGCTAGCAGGGTGTTGCGCGAGCTATCAATAATGACACGGGTACAATAGCGCCTCGACTAAACGACACGAGACTGTTGCCGACTATGAAATTAGGTACGCCAGGCTTCGATTCCTCCTGTTAAGCCCGGCATTGGCGGGAGCAGTGCATAGACATGCAAACCCCAGCCAGGCGTACAGGAAAGTTATTGAAGTTGTTGAAATCATTGTAACACTGCTTTGTCAACCCGTCAATATCTCTTCCACAATCAATTTCTTAACTTGCATGTGGTATTGACCAGATCGCGCGACAGACACATTCGCTGTTTCGCGCTACTCAATATTAACGGTATGCCTGCTCGACAGCCACCAGTAAGTTTAAGCAGCGAGCGCCAACATCACCAGACCTATTAGTCCCTAATCCCATAGCTATATGGTCCTATATATAGGAAATAGGGGCCATCTGAACATTCACGCCCAAACTGCATATTGACACCATTCGCATCCGGTGATATAGTATACCCGTCAGATATAGAGCTAACATCTATGAGGGACCATGCCGCTCCTTTCTGGATGCTGGTAATGTGCTATATCTTTAGCCCTGGTGACGCGCTGTCTGCCGTGAGAGATTTATCTCAGAGGCAACATTACGGTAAGAATCCTCGTCCGCTTTCGCCCTCAAGCATTTGGACGGCTCGCGCACCATAACCTTAGCTATGGCTTCTAAGAAGCCGGTAATTTTATCTTGTAAGGGGGATTCTTATGGGTGAACCTTTTCTAAGTGAAATCAGGATATTTGCCTTCAACTATGCTCCACGAGCCTGGGCTTTCTGCAACGGGCAGTTGCTTCCCATCAATCAAAACCAGGCCCTCTTCGCTCTGCTCGGCACCACATATGGAGGCAATGGACAGACCACCTTTGGACTGCCCGATTTGCGTGGGCAAGTCCCTATACACACAGGCTCAGGGTTCATCCTGGGGCAGAAGGGCGGGGAGCAAAATCACACCCTCACCCAGGGTGAGATGCCTGCGCATAACCACTTCGCCAACGCTTCTTCCTCTCCGGGCAACGACATCAACCCCCTCGCGCATTGGCTGGCAAGTCCACTCAATCTAAGCTACCGGGCACCCGATAACGCGCTCACCACTTTTCTTCCCGGCACCATAACGAATGTGGGAGGCAGCCAGCCACACGCGAATATGCAGCCATTTCTCACGCTGAACTTTTGCATAGCCCTTCAGGGCATATTCCCATCACCAAACTAAAGGAGGGCTAACATGTCAAATCCATTCATAGGCGAGATAAGGATGTTCGGGGGCAGCTTCGCCCCGGCGGGCTGGGCATTCTGCGACGGCCAACTTCTACCTATCTCCGAGAACGATGCGCTATTCGTTCTACTAGGCACGACCTACGGCGGCGATGGAGAAGAAACCTTCGCTCTGCCTGACCTTCGCAGCAGGGTCCCCATGCACATGGGTAACGGCTTCATCCTCGGGCAGACGGGAGGCGTCGAGAGTGTCACCCTCACCACCCAGCAGATGCCCGTGCATAACCACGCCTTTCTGGCCTCCACGAATAACGCCTCTATCGCCAGCGCCGCGGGCAACATCCTTGCGCAAATCCCTACTTACACCCCCTATATCACCGGCTTCACTCCAAACCAGGCGTTTGCTCAAAATATCGCGCCTATCGGCGGCAGCCAACCCCACGAGAACATCCAACCCTACCTCACTCTCAGCTTCATCATCTCGCTCTTCGGCATTTATCCACCGCCGAACTAAGATCACACGGTCGTAAGATCACCTATCGTCATAAGATCACCTAAGGAGACAAATATGGCCGATCCATTCGTAGCGGAAATACGTATTTTCCCGTTCACTTTCGCCCCTCGCGGCTGGGCGTTCTGCAATGGGCAGATTCTCCCTATCAGCCAGAATACCGCCCTTTTCTCGTTGCTAGGCACGTTCTACGGGGGCAACGGGCAGAGCACCTTCGCTCTTCCCAACCTCCAGGGAAGTGTCCCTATCCACCAGGGCCAGGGGAATGGCCTATCCACTTACGATCTCGGACAGCAGGGCGGCTCCGAGTTTGTGACGCTGATTCAATCCGAGATGCCCTTTCATACTCATACAATGATGGGCTCAAACCAACCTGGGGAAGACCCCACGCCAGGTCCCACCGAGGCTATTACCCGGTCGGTCGGCGCGTCTCTATACCAGACCAACACCAGCACTAACATCGTGCAGCTCAATTTTCAGGCTCTCAGCATCGCCGGGAGCAGCCTCCCCCATAACAACATGATGCCGTACCTGACGCTCAACTTCAACATTGCGATGCAGGGCGTGTTCCCTCCGCGAAGCTAAACAAGAGTTCTGTACAGCTATGTACGGGGAATAAGAAAAATGGCGGCTCCGCCGCCATTTTTCTTATTCTAATATGGAAGGATAACGACAAAATTGAACACCCAAACAGAGATTACGCGTCGCCCTATCACTTCCGACGATGAGGCGCTCCTCTACCGCATCTACGCCAGCACTCGTGTGGAGGAACTGGCCTTGACAAACTGGGACGACGCGCAGAAGGCAGCATTCCTGATGATGCAATTCACGGCGCAGCACCGCTACTACCAGGAACACTACTCTGACGCCACTTTTGAAGTCATACTGGTTGACGGGCAACCTGCCGGACGCCTGTACGTGGGGCGATGGCCGGAGGAGATACGCATCGTTGATATTGCCCTGCTGCCTGAGTACCGCAACGCTGGTATCGGCACTACGTTACTGAAAGGCATTTTAGAGGAGGCAGCGCAGACAGGCAGGCGGGTAAGCATCCACGTCGAGCGCTTCAACCCGGCTATGCGTCTGTATGAGCGCCTGGGCTTCTCGACGGTGGGCGAGCATGGCGTGTACTATTTGATGGAATGGCTGCCGGTCAACTCAACAAAGAGCGATAAACTTTAGTTGAAGATAACCTCGTATCGCATCCCCTCGGCGGTGGGGCCAAGAGGTACTATGAACAGGTCCATCGCGCCTAGCTGCTCGTGCTCTAGATGGTAGATGCGTTGTGGGAGATAAGAGTTCGGGTGTTGCTGCTCCAAAAATAGCAGCGAGAAAGACATGCGCCCAAGCGGGTCCGCCGTTCCCCTCGCGGCAGCAGGATAGTTCGACTCAGTTACCGAGATCAACTGCATCTCTACTGGAGGCTCTCCATCGAGAATAAGGTGGAATGTCTCACCGACGTATGGAGAAAATGTCTGCGCGGTTAAAGTCTCCAGCATGGCTATCTCCTACATGAAAATGGCGCGCCCGGAGGGATTCGAACCCCCGGCCCACTGCTTAGAAGGCAGTTGCTCTCTCCCCTGAGCTACGGGCGCGTGCTAACTGTTATAATAGGGTATCAGGCAGTTCTATGTCAAGTTGATCTCCTTCTATGAATAGGGTTGCGTCAAACTCGCCAAAACGTCTTCCCACTAGAAAAAGAACTTGTCTTTGTGTGGGAATTGGGGGGG
>DASWMJ010000034.1:0-25226 GCA_036399775.1 Chloroflexia bacterium
GACCAGGGCGCGATAAATCACGCCCCTACAGGTATATCCCTCCACCCGACTCTGAACGTTTACCGTCTGGCGCGTGGTTTGGCTGTAGGCTCATCTTCCGGTATAATCATGTGAGATAGTGAGACCACTATAGAGTGGAGAGTTATGCATGTTTAACTGGTTCAAGCGAAAAGAAGAGCCGAAGACAGAAGAGCAGATACAAGAGCAGCAGCAGAAGGTCGAGGAGGGGCTTACGCGCACTAAGCGGAGTTTCTTCCGGCAAATCGTGTCGCTCTTCGAAGTAGATGAAATCACCGAGGATATATGGGAGGACCTGGAAACGCTGCTTATCCAGGCCGACCTGGGCGTTGAGACGACCGTAGCTGTGCTGGACCGCTTGAAAGCGAGGGTAGCCGCAGACAGGCTCAAGAAGCCGGACGCCGTCTACCAGGCGCTGCAAGACGAGTTGGTGAACGTGCTCGTGAAGCGGGACCGCGCTAAGGTGTCGGGCAATGGTAAGGTTACCACTGAGGAGATTGAGCAAGATCGCCCTTACGTCATCCTGGTGGTGGGCGTGAACGGTGTCGGCAAGACGACTACTATAGCCAAGCTGGCGAAATACCTGCGCGACCAGGGGAAAAGCGTGGTCATCGGCGCGGGCGATACTTTCCGGGCCGCAGCCATTGAGCAGTTGCAGATCTGGGGCGACCGGGTAGGCGCGACCGTTATCAGCCACCAGATAGGTGCGGACCCTGGCGCTGTAGTGTTCGACGCGGTAGAGGCGGCACGCGCGCGCAACGCCGACGTGCTCATCATAGATACGGCGGGGCGGCTGCACACCAAAACTAACCTGATGGAAGAGCTTCGCAAGGTGAAGCGTATAATCAGCAAGCAAATGCCCGGCGCGCCCGACGAGACTCTGCTGGTGCTGGACGCGACGACGGGCCAGAATGGTTTGATGCAGGCCAAAGTCTTCACGGAAGTGGCCGACGTGACCGACCTCGCGGTAGCGAAGCTCGACGGCACGGCCAAAGGCGGGATAGTCTTCGCTATAGCCCTCGAGCTTCAATTGCCGATACGCTATATAGGAACAGGCGAGAAAATAGGTGATTTCGCCGAGTTTGATGCTCGCCTATTCGTGCAAGCCCTCTTCTCGTAAGTACCGAGTACCGAGTACCGAGTACCGAGTACCGAGTACCGAGTACCGAGTGCTGAGTGATTATAGAGGATACGGAATACGCTTTACGTTTTACGCATAGGAGATAGACTGAATGTTTGAAAGTCTAACAGACCGATTGAATACTACTTTTACCCGGTTGCAGGGTAAGGGGCGGCTTGATGAGGGAGATATTGACGAGGCGATGAAAGAGGTTAGGCGTGCGCTGCTGGAAGCGGACGTCAACTTCAAGGTCGTCAAGAGCTTCGTTGAGAAAGTGCGCGAGAGGGCGGTGGGGCAGGAGATCCTCAAGAGCCTGACACCCGCGCAGCAGGTGGTGAGCATCGTTCACGAGCAGCTAATCGAGTTGTTGGGTGAGGCAGCGCGGATCGACATGTCGCGGACGCCGCCCACGGTGATCATGCTCGTTGGGCTGCAAGGCTCAGGCAAGACCACCACAGTCGCCAAGCTGGGGCTTCAGCTTCGCAAGTCTGGGCAGAACCCGCTCCTGGTGGCGGCCGATATGTACCGTCCGGCGGCTGTACACCAGCTTCAGACGTTGGGGAAGCAACTTAACTTGCAGGTGTATTCTGAGCCTGCGGGAGCAAATCCCATCAATATCGCCATCAACGGCGTGCGGCAGGCCCAGGCTGGCAACCACAATACGGTCATAATTGACACGGCGGGCCGCCTCCACATAGACGAGGCGATGATGCAAGAGGTGGCTACCATAAAGGAGCGCCTCAGCCCGCACGAGGTCTTGCTGGTCGTGGACTCCATGACGGGCCAGGACGCGGTGCGGGCGGCCTCCGAGTTCAACGAGAAGGTTGGGGTAACGGGCCTCATCTTGACCAAGATGGACGGCGACACTCGCGGCGGGGCTGCCCTGTCGGTGCGCGAAGTGACGGGCGTGCCTATCAAGTTTATCGGGACGGGAGAGAAGCCGGACGCGCTTGAGCCGTTCTATCCCGACCGCGTGGCATCGCGCATCCTGGGCATGGGCGACGTGCTGACGCTTATCGAGCGCGCGCAGGCAGAATACGACGAAGACCAGGCAAAGGCGATGGAGAAGAAGCTGCGGACGGCTACCTTCGACCTTGAGGACTTCCTGAACCAGTTACAGCAGGTGAAGAGGCTTGGGCCGCTGGAGCAGGTGCTGGGCATGATCCCCGGATTGGGCCAGGCTATGCGCCAGCAGCAAGTACAGGTGAACGAGGACGACCTGAAGCACATAGAGGCCATCATTCGCTCGATGACGCCGATGGAGCGCCACCGCCCGGAGGTGATAGACAGCAGCCGCCGCAGACGCATAGCGCGTGGTAGCGGCAGCACCGTGCAGGACGTGAACGCGCTGCTGAACCAGTTCAAGCAGATGCAGAAGATGATGAAGATGATGACAGGTGGCGGCGGTGGCGGCATCGGCCTCAACAAACTGAAAGGCAAAGGTAAGGGCAAGGGAAAGGGCAAGGGCCGGGGAATGGGCAATATGGGGCAGTTTCTGCACTGAGCGTAAAACGTGATGAGTGGTTCGTATTGCGTAAGAGCTAAGACGGAACCACAGAGACGCAAAGAAGCGCAAAGTTCGCTGAGATAATAGAATTGAACCGCAGAGGCGCAGAGAGGCTGAGGGTATTGGGTAATTACGTGCTACGCAATACGCATCACGTTCCGCGCAGGAGCCAATTTGCTTTAGTGCTGGTGCGGAGGAAGAAAATAAAGGCTGCTAGTGACAGCAGATGGACGACCAGGGTGATGGCGGAGGCGATGGGCGCTTTGAAGGAGTAGATGCTGTCCCAGTCGCCGTCGAATGCGGGATCGAGGCTAATCAGGGGGTAGAAGATGAGGGTCTGGACTACCTCCAGGATGCCGAGTTGCATCAACATTACGCCGATGACCGGCCTGGTTTGCTGCCGATAGAGCGCGGCCAAGATGCAGATAATGCCCAGCGCGTAGCTTACGAGGTTGCCTGCGAGGGAAACGTACCACTGGAGGAGCGGGCTGTTGCTGGACGGGATGTATTCGACGTATCCCCAGTAGAAGAAGTACCCCAGGCCCAGGACGCTACTGCCTGTGCTCCACGCCGCCAGCATGTGGCCGAACTCGTGCAGCAAGACCCCTACGGGCACCAGCAAGAAGAAGGCTGCCCCACCCGCAAGCTGCCTCATTTGGGACGAAAGGGTATCCTCCCATAACTCGTGGCGCTGCTTGACTAGCTGGTAGACTGTGAAGCCCGCGCCTACGAGAATCAGCCAGGATATAGAGGAGAAGGTGCCACCGATTCCTCCCAACTATCGCCCCTGGCCTGCGGGTATAGCTACCTCGTAGATAGTCACGCTGCTCTCAGCGGGGTTGCGTTGGGCGGGTGAATGGTGCTGGGAAGTTGTCTCGCCTTGCGGGTGCCCTCCAGTGGTGGGGGTGGCGGTTCTGCCGTGAGCCTGCGCGTTTGCCTGGCTATTCATCCACCTGTCGAGGTCCTCCCTGGTCGCCCAGCGCGTGACCGAGACGTATTCCGCTTCTCCCTTGAGCAATTCAAACCCCAGGAAGCCCGGCTCGTTGTCTACTAGCCCGGCGCGATTCTTGAAGCGTTCCAACAGGCGCTCCCCCTCCTCCTGCGCGCCCACGGGTATGCGTACCATCACGACGATCATTCTTACCTCCAAAGCTACATGTATAAGATAGCAGAGGTGAATTATAACATGGGGCACGGGCTGTGCTGTAGCGATGGTCATGTCAGGCCATATGCACAGTAGGGAATAGGCCAAACGTAAGCGGACCGACTAGCCTTTGTCATTCTGAGCGCAGCGAAGAATCTCGTCCCTCGCGCATCCTCTTGCCATTAGCACTCTACAATAAGCATGATACGCGAGGGACGAGATTCTTCGCTGCGCTCAGAATGACATGGACGGTGGGGTGGCGTTCCCATACATCCATTCTTTGCGACAACCCTATATCTTATGCGGAAGGGCAGCCCATTTGGACGCACGAGGCACACCTGACTCTAACAAACCAACCAGGCGAGCGTCCCGAGCACGACGCGCAGTCCGAATTGGGTGCATGGTGGCGTTGCTCGCCGTGTTCGGGGTGTTCGGCGGGTTGGCGGTGGCGCTTCAGAGTGGGCCTGTGAGTGTTGGGCTGCCGGGTGGAGGGGTGGTCAAGGTAGGGTCGGAGGATATGGTCCTGAGCAATTATTCTTTTCAGAATGGCACTACCTACTTCCTCGACCTGAAGGCGAGTGGAACACGCAATATCCTCCAACTGAATTACCTGGAAGATAAGCATGAGATAGAGATTATGATAAAGCATGCAACCAGGCAGGAGCAGGGGGAGCGTCACTTCCTCACGTTGCCTGTGCCTTAAGAATTTGCCTGACAGATTTTGCAACCTGGGGGTGTGAATGAGCGTATATTGGTTGTAGCTATTGAGGATAGAGATTAGGGAAGAGCGCAAATGAGTTTCACGAGGGAACAGAACGTGGGCGTCAAGCATAGCCCACCGCCCGTAATTGAGCACGAGCAGAGCGGCGGCCCGCTCACCAATGTCAATAGTGGTGGAGGCACGCCTTATTCTCGGCCACGAACCGTGCCTGCGCGTTCGAGGTTGGAGCGTTTCGGGTTCTGGGTAATCGTGGCGGCTGCGGCTGCCCTGTTGCTGCTTTTGCTGGGGGTTATACTTCCGCCTGTATTGGGTGGGTTTATCACCGGCGCGTACATGAGCCTCTTTGTCGGTGGGCTGACGCTGATGAACCTGCCGCGCCCCTCAGGGTGGGCGAACACCGTACTTGGACGAAAGGTCTTCCCCGTGCTGAACGCCGTTGATACTGACGTTTGGCGGCTGGCGGGGGTCAACGCGGGCCTGGCGTTCGTGTTCGCCTTCTTCTTCAGCGTGGTGGCGCACTTCCTGGGGCCCTTCCTGGCGGGCATCCTCGTATTTGGCGGCCTGATCGCCGCAGGCATTTTCTACAACCGGGCGCGCAAGGTGGTAATCCGGCCCTAGTCAAAAAGATTGAAATGAATAAATGCCTGTCGCCGGAGGCGACAGGCATTTATTCATTTCAATGGAAGTAAAGCTATTCCGCTTCTTGGAGGATCAGGCTGAGGAGGTCGGTGCCGTACTTTTCTATGTGGCTGCGGCCTACGCCCTTCACCTCGATCAGTTCCTCATCGGTGGTGGGGCGCGCTCGCGCGATGGCCCAGAGGGTCTTGTCGTGGAAGATCACGTATGGGGGCAGGTTGAGGCGGTTGGCGACCACACGCCGCCAGGCGCGCAGCCTCTCGAAGAGGTCGGCTTCTTCGGGCGTGGGTGGGCGGTCATCGGCGGGCTGTGGAGGCGCGGTTCTGGGGACCTTCCAGTTTGAGGATGCGGATTGGCGCTCCCTCTGTTCGGGCGTTGCGCGCTCTTTCGGCTCTTTACGCTTCCTGGCTTTGAGGGAAATCGCATCGGCAGGCACGCCGTCGCTGCCCAGTTCCGTGATTTGCAGCAGCCGGTAGCCTTCCGGGGTCTCGTATGTGCCTAAGTAGCCTGCCTCTATCAGTTCGTCTATGGCCCGCTCGATAGCGGAATGGCTGGCCGCTGCCAACTTACCGAAGTGGCGCACGCGGTCTGAGCGCACGTTGCTGGCGGCAGAGCCTGTCAATGCCTTGACGAGACTCGGCTTACCCACGTTGAAGGGGAAGCTTGCCAGGCACTCTACTATCACCTGGGCGGGATTCTCAGGCAGGTCGGGCGCTTCTTTGGCGGCGGTACTTGCGGGCTTGTTGGCGGGAGGGGCGCAGTTGTCGCAGCTAGTCTCGCATTCGTCTATCAACTCACCGAGGTGGGCGGCAAGCATCTGGTGGCGGCATCGCTCCGCGTCCGCGTAGTCCATCACCTGGGCGATCTGGTGTTGCTGTATGCTGTCGTTCTGCTCAAGCATACGGTTTATCGTGGCGGCCATGTCGCCGGGGGGCTGTAGCCGCTCGACCACAGGGTCGCGTCGCTCGCCCTTGTACTCTATCCAACCCTGCTCGGCCCAATCGAGCAAGAGCGTTTCAAGCTGGGTGGGCGTGGTTGCGAGCACGCTGCACAGGTGGGCCACCTCGCGTCTCGTAGGCTGGTTGGGTGTGAGACTTGCGGCGTCTATGAGGCGCATGAACTCGGCGTCGCGCTGCCGCATACCGGCGGATGTGAGCGTGATGTTGACCGTGCGGGGGGAGTCCGGGTGGCGCATAATCAGGCCGACGCGCTCAAGGAGGCTGATGCCTACCCGCATGTGTGTGCCGTCGAACTCTTTGCCCGCCGATGCGCTGGCCTGCGTCTCAAGGGCCTCAAGGTTGACGAAGTTACTCACGCCCGCAGGCACAACCCTGGCTAGCTCCCTGTAGATGGCTCGCAACTCTTCGACCTTCAACTGCTCTTGCCGCTTCCAGCGCGTCAGGTTGCGCTTGTCGCCTTGCGAGAAAAAGAGGATGCACCTGGCAGGCCGCCCGTCTCGCCCGGCGCGGCCCGACTCCTGCACATAGCTCTCGAGGGACGCGGGCGGGCTGAAATGTACTATGAAGCGCACGTTGCTCTTGTCTATACCCATGCCGAAGGCTATCGTGGCGACTATGACACGCACGCGGTCCAGCATGAAGCTCTCCTGCGCGTGGGTGCGCTCGTCGGAGGCCATGCCCGCGTGGTAGTGGGCGGCCTGTATGCCCGATCGCCTGAGCATAGCGGCCAATTGCTCGCAGTCTTCCCGGCTGCGGGCATAGATTACGCCGGGGCCGCGCTCCTCTTTGCCTATCTCTATCAGCCGCCTCATCTTCTGCTCTTTATCAGCCAGCTCTTCGACTTCGTAAAAGAGGTTGGGCCGGAAGACGCTGGCGACCACCGGCTTGAGGGGGCGGCCAAGCTGCTGGGAGATTTCGTCACGCATCTGCGGGGTGGCCGTAGCAGTGAGGGCGAGCAGGGTAGGGTGGCCCAACTGGGGCAGGCACTTGCCGATGAAGAGGTAGTCGGGCCGGAAGTCGTGGCCCCACATGGAGACGCAGTGCGCTTCGTCTACCACGAGCAAAGAAATGCGCGCCCGGCGGAGGGCGTGAACGAAGGGCTGCTGGCGCAACCGCTCCGGCGCGCAATACACGAGCTTGTACTTGCCCGCGATTATGTCGTCCACCCTCTTCGATAGCTCTTCAATATCCAGGGTGGAGTTGATGAAGGTGGTCCGCCCGTAGACATCGGCGGGAAGCGAGTCGAATTGGTCCTTCATCAAGGCGATCAAGGGTGATATAATCAGGGTCGCGCCCGGAAGTAGCATGGCGGGCAACTGGTAGCAGAGGGACTTGCCCGCGCCAGTGGGCATGATGGCGATGGTGTCGGTGTCCGACATGACCTGCGCGACCACCTCCTCCTGCATCCCCTGGAAGCGTTCGTGGCCGAAGAGCCTCGTTAGCTCGGCTCGCAGGGATGAGCGGGTTTGTGGGTGTTGGGAGCTGAACACAGTTGACATAATTATTAGTGGAGTCAGGTTTTCACATGGTTTAAGATGTCTGTATGGGCGATGACATCCCTCTAAGTTTACCATATTCCACTTGTATGGCGTTGCTTTCACACGTGGCGGCGAACAAAAGCATGCTGAAGGCAGGGTTGTTGCAAAGTCGGGATGCAAGGGAACGCCACCCCAGCATCCCTGTCATTCTGAGCGCAGCGAAGAATCTCGCTCCTCGCGTATCAGGCGGGGTAACGCATAGATAAAGGAACAAGGGCAAGAATATGCGCGAGGGACGAGATTCTTCGCTGCGCTCAGAATGACAAAGGTTAAAAGGTTCGTTACCCTCAACATCATGCTTGACTTTACTTCTGCCTTGGCGGAGAAAGCGTGATTCCTTGACCATGTTTGTGAAGGCTGTTACAATGTTTGTGGGTCCAGGATAGTTTAGAACCTTTGCCACTCGAAGATGAGCACCTCCCGCACAGAACCCCTATATCCTTTCAAAGAAGCCTCACCAACTATACGCAACCAGGCTTCCGATCCCCCGCGCACCAACCCGGACGCCTCTCTCCAGGGTGCGGCCAAAGCCACCTACGTGCGTGGCATGTTCGCCCGTATCGCGCACGGCTACGACCTCATGAACGTCATTATGAGCCTGGGCCAGGATGGCAGGTGGCGGCGGTTCGTGGTACGGAAGGCTGGGGTGCGCGAAGGCTCGCTTGCCCTCGACGTAGCCACAGGCACGGGGAAGATCGCGCAGGCTGTGGCGCGGGCAGGGGCGCAGACGGTCGGGATAGATTTTTGCGTGCCGATGATGGTGCGGGGCCGGGATTTGGGGGTGGGCGAGAAGGAGCCGGTCTATTTCGCGGGGGCTGATGCGTTGCGGCTGCCATTCGCCGATGGCACATTTGATTGCGTGACTACGGGCTTCGCGATGCGGAACGTGGTTGACATAGAAGGGGCGTTCCGCGAGATGCGCCGCGTGTTGAAGCCGGGTGGGCGGCTGGTCTGCCTGGAAGTGGGTCGGCCACGATGGGCGATAGCGCGCCTGTTGCATGGCGTATACACGCGCCGGATAGTGCCTCTCCTGGGGAGGCTCATCGCGGGCGACGCCGATGCCTACGCTTACCTGCCAAGCTCGATGGGCAAATTCCCACCCCCTGAAGAATTGGCGCGTATAATGCGCGTATCGGGGCTTCGCAGCGTAAGGTTCAAGCAACTGACCCTGGGGGCGGTGGCGGTGCACTGGGGCCAGAAGTAGGTCCGCGCACGCTTGAGAGATGAAGAAGATGCCTAGCCAGATTTCCAACCAGAGCCACAAACCACTGATAGACGAGTTCAGCGATAGCGAGAACGACCCGACGGCTGTGGTCGAGTCGCGCAGGGGCGAGGAAGAAATCCCCGACATTGTCATACGCAGGCTGCCGATCTATGCGCGCAGCCTGCAACACCTGGCCGACGAGGGGGTAGAGACGGTCTCATCCAGCGAGCTTGGGGCCAGGCTGGGGGTGAGCGCGGCCCAGATACGACGCGACCTGTCGTACTTTGGGGAGTTTGGGAAGCAGGGCAAAGGCTACAACGTGGCTTACCTGCTCCAACAGATAAACACTATTTTGGGGCTGGACCGCGAATGGCCGATGGCGCTGGTGGGCCTGGGGCACCTGGGGAGGGCGCTGCTGCATTACGACGAATTGCGCGACCGGGGCTTCTGCATACAGGCGCTCTTCGACCACAACCCCGACAAGGTGGGGCAGAAGATAGGCGACCTGACAATCCATTCCACAGACGAATTGCCGGAGATACTGCCCCAGGAGAAGATCAGGATGGCGATCATCGCCGTGCCCGCGATGGGCGCTCAAGAAGTGGCCGATGCGCTGGTGGCGGCAGGGGTGGGTGCCATCCTCAACTACGCGCCGATAATAGTACAGGTGCCGCCGCATATCAAGATACGCCACATTGACCCTGTGGTGGCTTTGCAGAGTATGACTTACTATCTGGGCAACAGGCAAGTGGGCGCGCGGCACGGCGAGGACAGGAATGGGGTGGGCAAAGACCTCTAGATGGGGTTAATCATTTTTGGCACGTTTCTGCGTCGCCAGCCCTTTCCCGGTGACTGAAGTCGCGGGCAATGAATACAAAGTCGCCCTTCGGCGACTACCCTACTACTCCCCCAAGATAGTCCAGTCCACGCAGGCGGACTTCGTTTGTGTTGCCCGCGACTTCAGTCGCCGGGAAAGGGCTGGGGAGAATGATTGTACCAGGACCTTTACTGAACTAATGATAATTACGCGCCGTCGCCCTCTTCCTCTGATAAATCGGGCGCGAGGCCGTAGTATTCTCGCGCCTCGGCTACCACGAAGAGCGACCCCGTAACCAGCACAACCGTACTCTGCTCGCTGCCGGGTTGGGTCTGGGCGGCAAGCGATTGAGCGCGGGCGAGGGCCACGCCAACTTCGTCTCTTACCTCGACGGTCAGGCCCTGGTTGAGAGCGTGCTGCGCTACGTCGCGCGTATCGGCGGCGCGTGGGTGGCGGGAGTGAGTGACGATTACCCGGTCCACTGCGGTGCCTAATACGCTGGTGTCCTGCCAGGTGGCAATCTCGCCCACTATCCCCTCTATATCCTTGTCCCTGCCGATGCCCAGGACGACGATAACCTTTTTGCCGTGGAACAGTTCCGCCATCGCCTGACCAAGCCTGGATATAGACTCGACGTTGTGCGCGCCGTCGGCCATTACTACGGGGTCGCGGTTGACGACTTCCAGGCGTCCCGGCCAGCTAACGGACGAGAAGCCTTGCACGATGGCTTGCGTACCTGCGTTGATGCCTGCCCCGTTGACTACACCGATTGTGGCCAGCGCTACCGCCGCGTTTACTTGCTGGTGGTTGCCCAGCAGAGGCAGCTTGAGGCGCACCCTGGCTTCCGGCTGCGTGCTGTTGGCTGCGAGTCCGAGGGTGAACGCCTGGTAGATAGGGATGCCCTCTTCGTCGGCAACCACTTCAGGCAGGTGGTCGGTGCCCACATACACTTCGCGGCCAACTACGGTTAGATTTGCAGATCTCTCCTTCGCGGTTTGGGCGATCACTCCCATAGCTATGTGGTCTTGTGGCGCGCTTACGACAGCAATGCCCTGCTTGATAATGCCTGCCTTCTCGCCCGCGATCTCCTCCAGAGTGTCGCCTAGCACTTCCATGTGGTCCATGCTGATGGAGGTGATGACCGATACGAGCGGGTCAACCACGTTCGTGGCATCGAGCCTGCCGCCCATTCCCACTTCGAGGACCGCGATGTCAATTCCCATCTCCTGGAAGTAGAGGAAGGCTATGGCAGTTGAAAGTTCGTAGGTGGTGGGTACGAGCGCGGGGTCACCGAGGGATTGTATCTGGTCAACCAGAGGCTTGATCTTTTCCGTCATGCGGGCCATGTCTGCGGGGGGTATCGTCTGGCCGTTGACCTGGATGCGCTCGCGGAAGGTGTGCAGGTGAGGCGAACTGTACAGCCCGACCTTGTGCCCGGCTAACCGTAGCACCGAATCTATCATGGCCGCCACCGAGCCTTTGCCCTTCGTGCCTGCGATGAGGATGCTCTTGAAGCTCTTATGTGGATTGCCTAGCTGCTCGATGAGGCGCTCGAAGCGTTCCAGGCCACCGCTCTTCAGGTGCATCTTGAGGCCCGGCACCTGCTCGTAGTTGGTGAAGCTGTTGATGTAGTTATAGGCTTCCTTGTAATTCATGCCGCTCCTCCCAAAAGCAGAGACTTCTGTCGCCCTGGGCAGAAGTCTCGCGGGGTCGGGTTTCTCTGGAGTCGTCCTGGGTTGGGTGGCTCAGCGCCGTTTGGCACGCACGAGGTTCACGCTAGCGATTGCTGCGCCCACGCCTGCCGCCAGGAAGAGTACCGCGCCCAGGTAGTCCTCCCACTGCCCACTCCTGATGCCGGGGATGAGGGACTGGTACGCCAGCCAAAGATAGAGCAGGCCGACCAGCGCCAACAACCCGCCGAACAACACCCTGGACATTCCCGCATTCCTCCTGTCTCCCTCGCAGACTCTTCGCCGCCCATTATATCAGATAGGTGCGAATGTGTGACACTATTATTAAACCTATTAAACCGCAAAGACGCAAAGAAACGCAAAGTGCGCTAAGATAATTTGGTTTGTTTGGATGCCGAGATAGGAGCGCCTATGGCATACGCATATACAATGAGCAGATACCAGGTTCAACCTTGTCATTCTGAGCGCAGCGAAGAATCTCGTCCTTCGCGCCTACTCTTGCCTTTAGACCTCAGAATAAGCATCTATGCGAGGAGCGAGATTCTTCGCTGCGCTCAGAATGACATAGAGTAGTGGGTTCTCTGATGGATAAAGCCTCAATACATGTAATTTAGATGCATATGCACTATAGGAACGAGTTAGCGGGTTGCATCCCATGTGGAGCGTAAAGCTTGTAGCTTGAGGGCAAGTGTAGAGCTAAGCCGGTGGGCCAGGCGCTCCAATTTGCGCGTGCTTTTCGTGCCTATGGCTGTGCTGAGTGCTCGCAGGCCGTCGTTGGCGGCGAATGCGGCTATATCGGCGGCCCACTTCAGCAGGCCGCGCGCTCCCAGGACCCTGGTGGTCAGCGCGAAGACTGCCGGATAGTGGCGCGCTGTGGTCAGCATGATGCGGAGGTAGTCGCTGAAGGTGTAGCGGTCCTGGAGGAAGCGGCGTGTCGCGGCTGGGCCGACCTCGGAAAGGGCGCGGCAGAAGACGTTCATCAGGCGGTTGACCGATGCGTGGTCACTACCGGGCCAGGGCTGCATGAAGCGACTGAAGACCCAGGCTACCCGCAAGTTCGCTTGATGGGGGCTGATTGCTGACAGGTGTTTCTCTTCGAGCATGTCGTGTTTCAGCGCGTATGATGTGAGGGATGCCACCCTTCCTATATGCCTGACGAACGAGCCGAACCCGCAGAAGGTTAGCGGAGATTGGCCTGCCGCCGAGTCGCCCAAGCAGAGCAGGCCACGCGCGGCGGTGCGTCCCGTGCGGCCATGCCGGGCGGGTATGTAGCCGAAGACGGGCTTGATGTGCCGCCACCCCGGTCGGAGGGGCTTATAGGTGGGCAGGAGCGTGAAGTATTGCTCGAAGATGTCTAGCAGGCCCTGCTTGCCTGCCTTTGTCGCGCCCGTCTGGTCGTAGTAGAAGAGGTAGACGGTGGACTCACCCCCGCGACCCGGAAAGCCCTCCCAGATGAATTGCCGCCCGCCCTGGTTTGGCGCAACGCTCACGAGCACGTCTCCCGTTTCGGGATCGAGGTCAAGGCCGCGCATGACGGTACCTGCGGTGGGGCAGACGCCATCGAAGGGCAATCCGTCGTTGAGGCCCATCGCTATTGGCGACACCGCACCCATAGTGTCTATCACGAGCCGCGCCCGGTATCGCTCTTCTCCTGATGGTCCTTCTACTTCGACTACAGATGTGACCGGGCCGGTACGCGCGGTGTGCAGCCGCCGGAAGGCCCGGCCCTCTCTTATCGTGCCGTCCGCTTCGAGGAATCGCTTGCGAGCAAGGTCCAGCACCGATTGTGCGTCTAGGGCTACGTCGAGCACTCCGTCAAGGTGAAGTGGACATGCGGGCATGCCTGTATCTGTCGCGTCGAACGATATGAGGCCATTGCGGTAGCGCGCGGCCACCGTGCCGGAGAGTTCTTTGCGGGAAAAGATGCCCCACCGTTCCAGGGCGGCAAGCTCACGCTGAGAGATGTTCCACTCGCGATGGGCCGCGCCTACACGGTCACGGTCGAATACCAGCACTTTGAGGCCGCGTTGTGCGAGGGCAGCCCCAGCTACCAGGCCTAGCCCGCCTCCGGCGATTATAACGTCGTAGTGGTCCTGCAGGGAGCATCTTGGCAGGTCGGCCTCGTGTTTGACGTAGCGGAAGGGTTGGGTCTTTTCTTCGCCGCTGTTGAGGGTTACCCAGCGCCGCTCAAGCTGGGTGACGGCTCTCAGCGCTCGCTCGCCGTCGTCCATTGATGCAAAGGCCGCTACCGTGTTCGGGTAGCGGCTCGCCAACTGCTCGAAGATGGAGGTTTGCGCTGAGCGTACCGGGAGAGAGATTGTGCTAGACAAGCCTGCTCCCAAGAGACCTCGCGCGCATCTCGGCGGCTGCGGGCAGCAGGACCGCGCCCGCCACCAGGCCACCCATGTAGCCCGCGAACATCATAAAGGTGTGGGGGCTGGCCCACAGGCGCAGGTCCCACAGCATCACGTCGAGCGCCCAGGGGAGGAAGCCTACAGCCAGTATCGCCAGCTTTGTGGTGATAGCGGCGTTTTGCCAGCGCGCCCAGAAAGGTGACAGGCTCAGAGATGAAAGCGGTCCCATACTCTCTCCGCCTCGCCCGTAGAGCAGGCGAATCGTCCAGAGGCCAAAGACCGCCGACCAGCAGGAGGAGCATACGGCCATAGGGTAGCCGAACACCATAAAGTGCATGCTCACCTTCGGGCAGACCGTCTGGCCGAGCAGGTATATGCCGTCGGCGAAGGATTTCAGGATTGGGAGGTCTAGCGCGGCGAACATGGGCGCGACCAACGGTCCGACAAGTAATATCCAGAGCCAGAAGTCCTGCAACCAGGGTCGCGGAGGCTTGAGGTTGCCTGACGTGGCTTGTGGGGTGAAGAGTTCCGCGCCGAGGCGGTTATTTGCTGTGGTTGCGCTTTGCATGCTTGCTTACCTGACCTTCCTGGATAGCACTCTGCTCTTGATTGTACCATTTTTCATACCGGGGCCGGAAATAGGGCGCATTAGCAGCGCCTTTGCCGCCTGATGCCCGCTCCTCACCGCGCCCTCCATTGAGGCCATGTAGTCTTGCTGCGTGTAGTCCCCGGCGAGGGCGAGGTTGGGGATGGGGGTCTGCTGGGTGGGGCGCAGGGCGTCGCTGCCCGGCACTTCGCGGTAGATGGAGTTGGGTATCCTGACTACGGAAGTGCGTATGACGTTGGCGCGCCTGGACCGGGGCCATAACTCTCTGAGCGACTCAATGCAGCGCTGGGCTATCTCGTCATCGGAGAGGTGCCAGAGCGGGGCGGCGGGAGCGACGGCCATCGAAACGAGCGAACCGCCCGTCCGGTCGTAGAGAGGGCTTGTGCGCGCGAGGTCCGCGAAGACCGAGAAGGGCGCGTCTGCCGTGAAGAAGAGGTTGTCTACTTCCGAAACGTAGCGGTCGAACCACACCTGTACGTTCATCACCGGTACGGATTTCAGTTCCCACAACCCGTCGAAGTAGGGCATCATGCGTAGCTCGCCGGGCAAAATCCGGCGCGTGCTGTGGAGTGGGGCTGCGACTACGAAAGTATCAGCTTCCAGCAGATCGCCATTCTCCAACCGAACTGCTCGCGCAGAGGGCGTGCCATCCTCCCATTCAATCACTAATCCTGCGACCCTTGTGTTGCGGCGCACCTCCCCGCCACGTTCTATGATGTACTGCTCAAATGGGTGGTGCATACGCTCGGCGGGAGGGCCGTCGAGGAAGCCGACCCGCGACGCGGCAGCCGAGCGTGAAAAGTGGTGGAAGACGGTTGTCATGGGGCGGGCAGACATCTCGTTCGCGTTGAGGAAGCCCATCGAGAGGGCAATCGGGTTCCACCACTTGGTGAGCACGCCCTCCGCGATGCCGTAGTCCCGGTGCCACTCTCCGTAGGTGCGGTCGTCCCAACGGGCAACCCTGTCTAGCGGGGCCAGCCAGGGGCGAATAAGGGCGCGCACGTTGGTGAATTTTTCGTGCCAGGTGAGCAGATCGTTGCCTGTGAAAGCCACGATGCCGTTGAACGGCGCGGGCACGTTGGGAAACCTGAAACGCGACACCCTGCCGCCGGCCCGTGCTACGTGGATGGTGTGCTCTTTCCAGAGGATGTTGTCGTACGCGCCGACCCGCCGCATCATCTCGAGCAATTCTGTATAGCAGCCGAAGAAGATGTGCAGCCCCGACTCTACCGGGTAGCCGTCTTCCACCCAGGAGGAGACCTTGCCGCCCAGCACAGGGCGCTTTTCAAGCACCAGCACGCTTGCCCCGGCGTCCGCGAGGTCGGCTGCGGCGGTCAGCCCCGCAAGGCCGCCACCTATCACGATAGCTTTCACCGCGTATCTCCCAGCAGGTGGGGCAGGTCTAAAAGTCGCCTCAATTGCTGCATGGCGGAGCGCGTGCGGGTCTTGACGGTGCCTAGCGGTTGGTGCAGCTTTTCGGCTATCTCCACCTGGGTCAGCCCCTCGAAGTACGCGAGCATGATCGTCTGCCTCTGGGGTTCATTCAACTTAGCGAGGGCGTCGCGCACAATTTGGCCCCTCTCGTTCGTCCAGGCGATGTCGTCGGGGCCGGGTGCGGTATCGGGCAGGGTGCCTGCGATGTCCAGCCCAGTCGCGCTGTCAGTGGTGATGGGTATGGTCATGCCTTTGATGCCGGTCTGCGTCCTGCGGAGCTTATCTATAGACCTGTTATGCACAAGGGTAAGCAGCCAGCTTGAGAACTTGCCGCGCTCGGCAGTGAAACTATGCGGACGGCTCCACAGCTTCAAAAAGACATCCTGAACGATCTCTTCAGCAACTAACGGGTCGCGCACGATCTTCATCGCCAGCCCGAAGCACCCCCTGACATGCCTATCGTAAAGCTCTTCGAGGGCATAAGTGTCCGCGCCGGCGACGGCCAACATCAGATGCTCGTCGCTCATCTCACCTAATTCTTGATGTGTGGGTGCTACCGTCACAAAGGTTGCCCCTTCCTGAATGCTCTGTTGTGTGTTGTAGCGCATTGGACTCTGTTCTAGCTGAGCAGCCTCACCCCAAGAGGTGGGACTGTATACGGCGGTCGCTTCCATTCTTCCTTGCTCCTATGCGTGCGTGAAACGTAAAACGTAAATCGCAACCCTTACAAAAACCTTAGCGAACTTTGTGCTCTTTGTGTCTTTGTGGTTTCGTAATCACGTTTCACGTTTCACGTTTCATTCTCTTCGTGCTCCACCAGATGGTGGGTAGGGCGCGCGCTTTCTCGGCCATGCTGAGGTGGGCGCGGTGGGTGAATACGTTGTAGGCTGAGGCTTCTATCTTGGCTAGTATGCCCTGGTAGACTGTTGCGGCGGCGGCTACGGCCACGCGGCTGTCGGCGGGCAGCATCGCTATGCCGGGCCAGGCGGCGGCGTAGAGGGCGCGGGCGCGGGCGATCTCGTATCGCATCAGGTTGACGAAGCCCCTGTTGATCTCGCCGCCAAGCAGCATTTCCTCTGTGTAGCCGAAGCGCGCCATGTCCTCCGCAGGCAGGTAGATACGTCCGGCGGCGGCATCCTCGCCCACGTCGCGGAGGATGTTGGTGAGTTGGAGGGCGACCCCAAGTTGCACCGCATAGGGTATGGCGTCCATAGTGTCCGCGCCGGTGATGTACATGCTCATCAGGCCAACCGTGCTGGCGACCCGGTAGCAATAGAGCCAGAGGTCATCCCAGGTATCGTACCTGCTGATGGTGAGATCCATCCTCACTCCGTTGAGCAATTCTTCGGGCAGCCCACCCGGTATGCCGAAGCGCCTGCGGGTGTCGGCCCAGGCAACGAGCACGGGATTGTCTGCCTGGATGGTTGTCTGACTGTTGAGCGCTGCCCAAGCGTCAAGGGCCGCTGTTGCGTGCTGCCTTGCAGTGTCAGGCCCGGCGTTGTCTACGAGGTCGTCGCTACTGCGGCAAAAGGCGTAGAGGGCCATGATGCCGTGCCTCTTGGCGGCAGGGAGGAGGCGTGCGCTGAAATAGAAGCTCTTCGAGTGCTGGCGGATGATGCCCGTACATGCCTCGTATGCCCACAGCATCGCAGGACTCGGCCTGTGGTTTTCGATCAGGCAGTGAGAGGCAAGGTTATCGTATGCTTGACTGCGCGCAAAAGTTTTAGAGGGTGGCAGGGCCAGGCTGTGCGGCAGGGTAAGGCGCTCGGCAAGGTCGGCCAGCACGCGCTTGCTGACGGGCGGGTTGATGGCGTGGGTGTGGGGGAGAGGGCGTAAAGCCGTGCCCTGCTGTGTCGCCGCGTAGTTGAACATTATGCTAGGCTCCAACGGGCACCTCCTCGCGGGCAAGTTCGACGAGTTCAAGGTTGTGGTGGGCAAGGCCCTGTGAAGGCCAGGAGGCTATTATCCGCGAAGCTGCGCGCTTGCCACTGAGCACAGCGCCTTCCATGCTGGCGAGGTAGTCCTGCCGGGTATAATCTCCGCACAGGAAGAAGTTGGGCACGCTCGTCGCCTGGTCTGGGCGGTAGCGGTCCATGCCAGGATGGGCCTTGTAGACCGACTGTGGGATGCGTACCACCGTGCTTTTCAGCAGCCTGGCTTTTCTAGCGGCTGGATGGCGGTCGGTGAACTCGACCATTACCTTCTCGACCAATTCCTGGTCGGTCAGCTTGAACCAACCTGCGGCGGGCGCGACGACAATTTCGACCATCGAGCGTCCCCCCGAACCCTCGTTGAAGTCGGGGCAAATCTGCCCAAGCTCTGCGTAGACCGACATGTGCGATCTGCTGGAAAAGATGAGGTTCTTCACGCCGGTGACTGGGCGGTCGAAATAGAGCTGCACCGTCATGACGGGAACGCCGTGCAGGTGACGCAAGCCCTCGAATGGCGTCCTTTGCCTGAGCGTCTGCGGCAGCGCTTTCCACAGGTTGTGCACGGGCATGGCCGACACGTAAATATCCCCCGTGGCTATCGAGCCGTCTTCCAGGGCAAACCCTGATACTTTGTTCAACGTAGTATCGTATAGCACCTGCGAGACCTTCGCGCCGTACTGGATGCCGGCACCGCGCCTCCGCAGCCACTCGACAAGCGGGCGAAACAGCCGTAGCTCAGGAGGCCCCTTCAAGAATGCCACGCGCGAAGCGTCGGTCTCTTTGCCAAAGTGGCTGAGAACGGTCAGGAGAAGCTTGGCCGACACTTCGCTGCTGGGGGAGAAATTGAGGGCGAGGGCCATTGTGTCGAAGAAGTCACCGAGGGAGCGCCTGCTCAGGCCGTGCCGCAGGTGCCACTGCTCATACGTGAGGCCGTCCTGGCGGTCGATGTAAGACTGGCTGGCGAGTATGGGCCAGAGCAGGCCCAGGCCGGTGCGGAGCTTGTCGGGGTTGGTCAGCACGCCTCGGTTGCGTGAGATAGCCGTCAGGCCATGCCAGGGTGCGGGCAACTGCTGAGGGAAAACGAGTGGCGAGAGAATGCCGCCGGGTTGCGAGAAGGTGAGTACGTGGGGCATCCAGGCCAGGTTGCCGTCCAAGCCGGTCTCGCGCAGGAAGGCCAGGAGGTTGCGGTAAGCGCCGAAGAATACGTGCAGGCCGCTCTCCAGCCAATCGCCGTCGCCGTCCTGCCAGGAAGAGGCCTTGCCTCCCGCCACCTGGCGCTTCTCCAGGAGGAGCACACGGTAGCCCGCTTCAGACAGGTACCTGGCGGCGGACAGCCCGGCTAATCCCGCGCCCGCGATGACCACCTTCCTGCCCCGAATGGCCTCTGTCTTGTATGTGGTGTCCACTTTGACCTGCTTTCCGGGCGCGTGAGGAGGCGCTTCCATAATTTGTACTTGTGATGTCGGTCAGACCGGGGTTGTGGGTTTGGTGGAGGGCGAGCGCCACGACCCCGATCTCCGTGTGACTATAATAGCATACTACCTAATGTTTGTCAATAGTTTGTTCAATGATTTGCAGATGAGTTTTCTTCTGCACTATGTCATGCAAGTACACTATAGCATGTAGTATGCCCAATCTAATCTCGTTCGCGGTCTAAAGAGTCTTTACGCAAGTACTTTTCTCCTATTATCGTACTATATGTAGCCCTTATCGGTATTGTTGGTGCTCATATTGCTTATATAATGTTGTAACAAGCTTCCACTGCCACCCTAAATGTTATTGGTGCAATTGCCAGGTTCACATATGAGGCGGACATCATCAAGCAAATGGGCTAATTTTCAACCTGAGCCATAAATGTTCAAAGAGACCGCGCAACTAATCACCGAGAACATAGACGACATCACCAGACGCTGGGTGGAGGACCTGCGCCAGACGGAGCGCACGGAGGCCCATAACAGCATGCTGACCGTCGAGATAGTCAACGGCATGAAGGCGCTGCTGGCGAACCTCGCCGCGACCCTGGAAGCCCACGCCTCGCCCGACGATGAGACCATGCCTATGGGCGTGGTGCTCCGGCCCGACCAGGGCGAGCCGCCCGACCTCAGCGCAGTGCCCCTGCCCGCTACGCGCCCTTTTGCCGACCCCTGGACGCGGGCGCAGCAGGGCGCGGCCTCTCATGGCGAATTGCGCCACGTCCAGGCGTTTGAGCTTTCCGAGGTGATGATTGAGTATGCCAGGCTGAGGCAGGCGGTCTTCGCTACACTCAAGGGGGCAGCCGAAGAGCGCCACCACGCAATCACACTTGACATAATCCAGCACTTAGACCATTTGCTTGATGAGCTGGCGCTTATCTCGGTGGAGCATTTCTACGCGGCTTCCGTGCAGGACCTTGAGAAGAGGGCGATACACGATACGCTCACCCAACTCTACAACAAGGAATATTTCCACCAGCGACTTCACCAGGAATTGCGCCGTTCCCTGCGCCAGAAAGAACCTCTCACCGTCGCCATGATTGATATGGACCGCCTCAAGCCGATCAACGACACCTACGGGCATACGGTGGGTGACGCGGTGATTTCGGCGGTCGCGTCGGCAATCCGGGACACGAGCAGGCAAACTGACGTGCCGTGCCGTTACGGAGGGGACGAGTTTGCCGTTATATTACCTGAGACGGCCAAAGCCCAGGGGCAGATATTCGCCGAGCGACTGCTGCGGAGCGTTCACAACCTTGCCTCTGTGGTGATCACGGGAGACCAGTCGGTGGTAACGACAGGCGACCTGGCGGGGCGCGAACATGAGGGCGGGGCGGGCAGGGGCAAGGATATGCCCCTGGTGATAGATGTGCCAAGCATCTCTATCGGGCTGGCGTCCTTCCCCGAAGATGGCCGCAACCCCGAGATGCTGGTAGCCAAAGCGGACGCCTCGCTCTACAGGGCGAAGAGGGAGGGGCGCAACAGGATAGCTTATTGAGGAGTGACCAGTGACCAGTGACCAGTGGCGAGTGGCGAGTGGCGAGTGGCGAGTGGCGAGTGTAGATAGGGGAGGTTCAGGGTTTGAGTGATAGTGATAAGGATATTGTGCCGGGTAAGGTAGAGGCGGCAGGCTCGCCGGATGAGCCTGCTTTGCATGCTGAGATAGAGATAAACCGGCTCAGGCTCCCTAGCGTGGTGATGGCGACCCTCGGCGTGCTGGTGGTGCTCTTGCTCTCTTATGCTGTGTATAAGACGCTGGCTCTGCTCCTGATTCTGTTCCTCGCGCTGCTTATTGCCACCGCTATCGAGCCGGTGGTCAACTTCTTGCGGAGGGGGCCGTTCAATCGAAGCGCGGGGATACTGGTGGTTTACACGGGCATCTTCCTGGTGATTGGCGCTATTGGCTGGCTGACGCTGCCTATCGTGTTCGAGCAAATAGGGGAGCTTGGCACATCTCTCTCCAAGACGATTACGGAGATGCGACAGAGCGTCAAGGGTATGGACAGCCCCTTCTTGCGCCAGCAAGCAACCGTCTTCCTGGACGTTGCCGAGAACTTTGCCGACCAAGTAGTGAGTTCACCTCCTGACTCCAGCGACGAAGAGACGGTCGAAACGGTGAGGCAGGCTACAATTACGGCGGCGGAGATATTCTTCGCGCTCGTAACTATTTTTGTGGTAGCTTTCTACTGGCTCACCGAGCGCACTCTGATAAAACGCGCCGTCATGTCGTGGTTCCCCGCCAAGCGCGCCAACCGGATAAGGCGGGTATGGGACGACATAGAAGTGAAGGTCGGCGGGTGGGTGCGCGGGCAGTTCACCCTTATGGCGACGGTGGGCGCGGTGAGCGCGGTGGGCTACTTCGTGCTAGGCATCAAGTACTGGCCCGCCCTGGCGCTCTTCATCGCCATAGCCGAGGCGATACCGCTGGTCGGCCCGTACATCGGCACCGCGCCCGCCATCCTGGTGGCGCTTACCCAGAGTGGGAACGACGGCTTACCGGCCCTGCTCAACATGGGCGACTTCGGAGCGATAACACGCGCCCTGCTGGTGGTGGCCTTTGCCTTGCTACTCCAGACGATTGAGGGCAACGTGCTGGTGCCCCGTGTGATGAAGGACACGGTGGGAGTGACGCCACTGACGGTAATCATCAGCATACTTTTCGGGGCGACCCTGGCGGGCCTGGCGGGTGCGCTGGTGGCGGTGCCGCTTGCGGGATCGCTCCAGGTTATAATACAAGACCTGAAAGCTGCGCGTGATAGCGAAGCGGAGTTTATAGAGAAGACCGAAGCAGCGCATGAGACACGCGCCGCCGAGGGAGAACTGGTCGTGGCCTATCCATCGCCGGGCGAGACCAAGACGAAGGTCGAAGGCCAGGCGAAGGCTTAGCGCAGTAAATCCCGGGAACCCCGAAGGAGCTATTGATGTTGGATACCGGCTCATACGCCGAGCGCCTGGCTAAAGCGCGGGCGCTCATGCACACCCACGCGCTTGACTATTTGGTGGTCGGCCCCTCCGCCGACCTTATATATCTGCTGGGTGCTCATAATCATGTCAGCGAACGGTTGGCCCTGCTGTTGCTCCCGCAGGAAGGCCCCGCCCACGTGGTGCTCCCCGCGTTTGAAGCGCCGGTGCTGCCCAGCCTACCGCCGGACGTTCACGTAACGACCTGGGGTGAGAGCGACAACCCTGCCCGCATGGCCGCCACCCTGATCGCGTCGGGTATGAGCGCCCACCCCGGCGGCGCGCAGCTTACCATCGGGGTGAGCGACCGGGTATGGGCGGTCTTCTTGCTGCGCTTGCAGGCGGAATTGCCTCGCGCGGCATTTACTACCGCGTCGCACGTTTTGTCCGCGCTGCGCTTGCTCAAGTCGGAGGCTGAGATTGCATCGTTGAGAGAGTCGGGGAGGCGGGCTGACGAGGTATTCACAGAGATTGTCAGGCGGCCATTCGCGGGCAGGACGGAGCTTGCCATAGCCCAGGAGATCGCCGGGATGCTGAAGGAGAGAGGGCTTGCCCTGGACCACCTGCCTATCGTGGGGTCTGGTCCGAACAGCGCGTCGCCCCACCATCTGCCGGGGGAGCGCGTGATAAAGTCGGGCGATGCGGTGGTGCTGGACTTCGGGGGCACGCTCGAAGGCTACTACTCGGACATCACGCGAACCGTCTTCGTGGGAAAGTCCCCACAGGCCGGGTCGGAAGAGACGCGCGTTTACGCGTTGGTGGCGGCTGCCCAGGATGCAGCGGTACGGGCGGCGCGGCCCGGTATGCCCTGTGAACAGCTTGATGCGGTGGCCCGTGATATAATTACCGAGGCGGGGTATGGCGAATACTTCAACCACAGGTTGGGGCACGGTATCGGCCTTGATGGGCACGAGCCGCCTTATCTCGTGAGGGGCAACTCACAGGCTTTGCAGCCAGGCATGGCCTTCAGTATCGAGCCGGGGGTGTATTTGCCCGGCAAGTTTGGCGTGCGCGTGGAGGATTCGGTTGTCTTGCACAAGGATGGGGCCGAGCGGTTCAACAACGTGACGCGGGAGATAGTAGTCGTAAAATAATATCAGCCGATTTCTAACCGCCAAGACGCCAAGAGCGCCAAGACCACGCCAAGTAATTGTGGTTTTTATTAGGCGAACAGTGGGTGCGTGATAAAGCCCCATAAAATACTTGGCGGGTTCTTGGCGGGTTCTTGGCGTCTTGGCGGTTTCGTTCACTTCGATGATGACAGAAGTGGAAACGATTGACAGAACGCTTGTTCTATGCTATCCTCGGAGTGAGCGCACTTCGAGGCAAGGCAGATGGGCAACGCGGAGGGGTACAAGCAGGCGGATTTGTGGCGGCAGCCCGCGAGGCGCTGGGTCGTCCATGTTGATATGGACGCCTTTTTCGCCTCGGTAGAGCAGCTTGACAGGCCGGAACTGCGCGGCTTGCCGGTGATAGTTGGTAACTCGCCCCTCACTATGGAGAGGTTGCGCGAGTTGGCGGACGAAGCGCGCAAGCTGCCGCGCATGCCGGAGTTCATCAAGGGTGTTCGAGGAGTGGTGGCGTCGGCTTCATATGAAGCGCGGGCGTTCGGGGTACGCTCGGCTATGCCACTCGCGAAGGCGCTGGCACTCTGCCCGGACGCGGTAGTGGTCGCGGGTCGCTTCGGCAGGTACGGGCAGATGGCTGGCGAGTTGCGCCGCGTTTGGGGAGAGTTCAGCCCGGTGGTTGAGCCTGTGTCCCTGGACGAAGCCTACCTGGACATGACGGGCTGCGAGCTATCGGAAGGGCCGATCAGGGAGGTGGGCGAGCGGCTGAAGGCCAGGATACGCAAGGCGACCAACCTGACGGCCTCGGTAGGTATCGGTTCGAGCAAGCTGATGGCGAAGATAGCTTCTGACCTCGATAAGCCGGATGGTCTGGTCGTAGTCGCGCACGGAGACGAAGCGCGCACGCTCGCGCCTCTGCCTGTGCGCGCTCTGCAAGGCGTTGGCCCCCGCACAGCCGCAACCCTGGGCGCGCTGGGCATCAGGGCGGTGGGGGAGTTGGCCTTTGCGCGAGAGGACGTATTGGCGGCGCACTTCGGGCTGGACCACGCTCAGAGCCTGTTGCGGAGGGCTGTGGGCATAGATAATACCCCAGTAGAGGTACCGGGCGACCCGAAGTCCATCAGCAGGGAAACCACTCTCGCGGAGGACGAGGGCCGCCTGCCCGAATTAAGGGCTATGCTCCTGCCTCTTGCCGACCACGTGGCATGGCAGCTACGCGATGAGGGGTTCCATGCGCGGTGCATCTACATCAAGCTGCGCCTGCTGCCGGTGAAGAGGGTGTGGAGGCCAGGTGGTAGCGGCTTCGGCAGATTGATAACGAGGCGCTGCACATTGCCCATGCCCACAGATGCCGGGCAGGTGGTCTATGAGGCTGCTGCGAAGCTCCTTGAGAGCGCGGCTAAGAGCACGGGGCTGGGCAAGGGTGAAGAGGTAGTGAGATTGATTGGCGTGGGGACCGCGAGCCTGATGCATACGGAAGATCTGGTTATCAGGCTGCCATCGCCGGACGGCAAAAAGAGCGCATCCGCGAAACCGGCACCGCCTCCGAGCGTTGACTCTACAGAGGATGCGCCACTGGTCAGCCACGAGCGCGATAACCGCCTCAACGCCAGCCTCGACCAGATAAGGGAGCGTTACGGCTTCACCGCAATCGCGCCCGCAACTACAGTTAAGCGGCCATGAATGTCTCGATTTATGGTAAAGCTTCCTAACACCTTAGTGTCTTTGTAATAGCATTTTCTTCGGGGAAAACGCATCTAAAGGGAGCAGAAACCAGGTCAGACCTTGTCATTCTTCGCTACGCTCAGTAGTGCGCTAACAAAATAGTGTTCGGAAAGGCCGACCCTGTTTCCATGTCATCCTGATCACATCACAAACGAAGTTGTGTTCAGAAATAAAAGCTGTACGGTAGGGGCGACCCGGTGGGCAATAGTGTCGCATAAAAAGAGATGGGCTACTTGGTAAACTGGTAAGTGCAACCAAACCAAGCTTTACCGAAGGAGCCCACATAATGATACCAGATGCTACCCCATTTGGTCGCCGCT
>DASWMJ010000035.1:0-14572 GCA_036399775.1 Chloroflexia bacterium
TGGGTAGGTTGGGGTAGAGGTTCAGGCGGTAGTATCCGCTGTCCGACCCACGCAGCACCAGGCCTACAGGCTCCCCACTCGTGGGGTATACCTGGGCATCGAGAGTGCCGTCCGTGAAGGTGACATCCTTGACGAGCAGGACCGCCTGGTTGTTAGAGACCTCACCCTGGGCATCACCACGCTGCTGTAGCCTGCTATCCTTAGCCACCCACGTGCTGGGGACAGCCCCTAGAGGGGTAGAGACGAGAGGACGCCAGGCATCGAGACTGGCCTGGGAGAAGTCGGCAGAGAAAGCCACACTGCCATTAGCCGCAGGGAGGGCGGGAGCTAGAGGGACCTGCTGCCTGGGGTTGGACATGGAGCCGTTGCGGGCATTGGGGGATTCCACTATATCGCCAGGGGGCACTCTGACGCCTGAGCCTGGTGCCTGTTGTGCCCCTGCCAGGGCGAAGGCTCCGGCCACAATGAGTAGCAGTACTGCCACCGGGATTACTCTTTTGATTGACATGCCGATTTGCTCTCCTTTTCTTGCTAGTGCCGAACCACTTTGAGGTTGTGGCAATACAAACTTAGTATCGTCCTCGCCTATAGGGCTGTACAATGCGAGGCGGGACCAGCCGCGCAGACCGTTGGCTCCTCACATGGCTGCCAGGGGAAACCGGCGAGTGTTCACTTTGAGACCGCTTGAGACGTAGGTGTAGACAATGTATGTTGCGCTGTGGGCTATCTTCGGGGTCGTCGCTGACCATGAGGACGTAGTGCGTGGCAAAAGGCCCACCGGAGATAAGCGCGAGCCGTGCGGCTCCCGCCTCCGGGGACTTCAGTTGGCATAGAGCGCATAGCTGTGACGTAAGTGTGCATAAACGCAGGCGATCTCGGTGGGAAGTGAGTAGCTATGGGCAAAGCGAAGCCAAAACGCCGGATATACGCTTGTGAAGCTATCAATTACCACTGCCACAGTATAGGGAAATGCACACGGTACTGTCAACCTTCTCCACCAGACTTTCACGTTCCCTGCCCTCCCTAATAAGGCAAATGCAGAGTTGGAAATACGCTTGGCGAGCGCGAACCCGCTACCCCTTGTCATTCTGAGCGTAGCGAAGAATCTCGCTCCTCGCGCATCCATTTGCCCTTGCCCTTGCACTACCTCGAACTAATACGCGAGGGACGAGATTCTTCGTTGCGCTCAGAATGATATGGAGAGTGGGGTGTCGTTCCCTTACATCCCGATTTTGCAATAGCCCCATGAGATATAGATAACGTACAACAACACGTGGCGGATTGGCGCGAGCGGCGTTCGTGACTCGCAATCGGTCCAATAACGTAACGAAACAGGTCGCGCGTGGTTGCATCCACTATGGCATCATTTAGAAGACGTGGGGATAGACGTGGGGGAGGCGGTAGCCCAGGAAGTTTGCCAGCACCCAGAAGTAGAGGCTCACGCCTGCGAGCGCGGCAAGCAGGACGCCTGTAGCAAGTATGCGCAAAGTGGCGTTGCGGGTGCCTGCTTGCGCGCCTTTGAGGAAGGCTGAAAGCGCAAGGCCCGCCAGGAGGGCTACTACGGGCCAGATGAAGAGCATGGGCCGGATGGGGAGCGCGGTCAGCAGGCTTATTATCAGGAAGAGCACTCCCACAAGTAGCCAGATCAGGAGGGTCCACCGGAAGCGTTCGGCCTCCCCTTCTCCCAGGTTGGCGGGAGGGGTAGCATCTTGTCTGCCTGCGTTTCGCTTTCTGAAGAGGAGGGCGAGGCCGATGGGGGTCAGCAGGAGGGGGACGATTCCATAATCGGAGAGTACGCCGTGATAGAGGGTCAGGCGCGCCATGCTGAGGATGCCGTTGATGTCGCCGAGGTTGGAGATCGTTTCGCCTAGCTCGCTCACGCGGTCTGCGCGGGTGTATGCCGCCTCACCAAAGCTGCCTGTGTAGTGGGAGTAGTAGAGGGCGAAGGCCAGGCCACCTGCCAGCAGAAACGCGGCGGCGATAGCCAGCACCGACCTGTAGCTGCCCCTGCCTGTGAAGCGTTTCAGCCCGAAGAAGGTCGCGGTAAGGCTGCCGAGCATGACGACGGTCCAGACCAGCACGCCGGGGTGCGAGAGGAGCACCACGAAGAGCAGGGCAACCAGCCCAAGCCAGATATGCCACCGGGCGATGCGTTCGTATTGGGAGAGTATGTACGCGATGGTGCCTAGCAGGAGCACCAGGCCAAAGAGGTTAGTTTCGTGCGCCCACCACAAGATGAGCAGGTTTACAGGCAGGGCCGCGTACAGGGCTGCCGCTAGCAAAGGCGCGAACCTTTGCCCCGGCAGGTATCGCCTGGCGAGGAAGTAGACGATGAAAACGCCGCTGAAGCTGATGAGGACGGGCACGAGGCGCACGAGGTAGTATGGGTTGCGCAATAGCAGGTTGAAGGGAAGGAGGAGGACGTACATAGCGGGCGGGTAGAAGCCCTGGCCCACACCCGCGACTACGTAGTTGTCGAAGAAGACGTTGCCTGCCTGCACCTCCTGGAAGCTACGCAGGTGGAAGCTGAAGTCGTGCGGGTCGCTTTGCGGGTGGAGCAGCCCGGCCCACCCCACGGCCAATCCTGCTACAAATGTGCCGAAGAGCGCCTGGGCGTCTCGCTCGTGAAAGTCGAAATCGAGGAAGCCCGCGCGGCGGTAGAGCCACCTGACCAGGGGTTGAGCGGCCAGGAGCGCGCCGAGAGCGAGGGCCAGCGCGCACAGCAGACCTTCCATGTAGAGGGCAATAGCGGCGCGCGCAAAGGCGTAGTATGCCGCGATGGTGAGCAGCGCCAACAGGCTCGCCGCTAAGCGGACTCGTATAGGTAGGCGAAGCAGCGCGCAAATGAGATAGACGCAAAGGCCAGCCCCCACGACGTAAAGCAGATGTAAGGCGGGCGGCAGGATGGGGAGAGCGTCGCCGGTTGGCTCTAGCCTCATGGATGTGATGATTACCCCTAGCTGGCGGGAGTCGCCTGCGGGTGTGAAGCTGGGGCTGGTGATGACGAGGTCGAGGTCGCCGGTGGCCCTGCTGACCAGATCGGGGGAGATCGGGGCGGCAACGTCGGCCAGGGTATTGCTCGCGTCGAACACGGCGACGAGCGCGCCGCGTGCGTATACTTCTACCTTCTTGTTGGGCTGTGGGTCGGGGCCGCCCGTCCGCATCGTGAGTCCCAGCCTGAGAGGTTGCCTGGCTACTCCCTTGAAGCGTGCGGTGGCGTACCCTTCCGTCCACCGGAAGCTGAATTGCTCGTTCTGTTCTACTTCGTGCCAGCCGTCGTGGAGGTAGAAGCGGTCGTACTCGTTAGCCATGTTGAGGGTATAGGCTGGCCGGACCTGATAGGCGAGGGTAATCAGGACTACCGCAGCCGAGGATACCAGTAGCATTGGAAGGAGTAGCCTGCCTAGTTGCCGGAGAGTTGGTTTTGCGTTAGTCATGGGTGGAGGCATAGGATTACGCCTGGGTGAATTAGCGGCGATCGACGGCAACGCGCTCGAAGCCGAGGCTCAGCTTGCGGGCGTCGCCGGGCGGTTGGTCGGGCGGCTCAGGCGATTGCAATTCCAGCCAGTGTTCGCCGGGAGTGAGGTTCAAAGGTAAGGCTACCGGCTGTGATGGGTGGGGGTTGATTTGCCTGCGGTCTATCTCTTGCCCATCCAGGAGCACAACCATTGTTCTCGGTGCGGACAGCGAGTAGGCGTCGAGGTGTAGCGTCACAAGCAGGGTAGCGGTGAGTGGGTTCGTGACGAGCACCTGCGCCTTGCCGGTGGTCCAGCGCCAAACGCGCCCCTCTGACGTCTCGCGGGCGTGCCACCCTTCGCCCAGGCCAACCAGAGGCCCGATCTGCTGCTGCTGCGGGACCTTGTAGGCGGTCAAGGTAGAGTCGCTGTAGATGGGTTGTATGCCTGGCTCGCCAAAGATGTCGTCTAGCGCGCTGCTCACGCGGTTCTCTTCGCCGCCATCCTCAAAAGGGTAGACCGTTATATAGCGCACGCCGTAGTAATCGAGCGTGCGGAGGGCCGTTTCGCGGGCGGGCGGGGATACTATGTCGTCTTCGTTGAGGTCGAGGCGGTTGTTGTCGGCAAGCTGGGGCACGCCGGGGGCAGCGCCTATCCAGGGGTAGGGGTAGTGCCGGGCAGTGTAGCCGCCGATGATGGGTAGCCCATGAACAGACTGGTCGTACATGGCGGGCGCGGAACGCTCGCTCTGTGGTAGCTCCATCACCGCGTCGTGCGCGCCTTCCGCGCCGGTAGCGGCGATGGTGGTGTAGAAGGGGTGAGTGGTAGGGGCGAACAGGGTGCGCGGCACCCCCACTACTTCAAGCGCGAACAGCAACGCTATGACAGCAAGTATAGCGGCGCGCGCTACAGGCTGCCGGACCGCGCGCAGAATCCAGGCGACCCCATAAGCTCCCAGGACGGACATGGCGAGCGAGACGAGCAGCACAAAGCGGAGGGGCACGCGCGCCGCGCCGATGAAGGGAAGTTTGTTCAGGAGCGCATAGGGCATGGGGACGCCGGTGTCGTTGCCTGCGACCAGCAGGTGCGGGCCGAGGGCTAGCAGGGCGAAGGTGATTGCTACGGCCAGCCAAAACCATCTGTGGGCGGGGGCGCGTGAGCCTTTGTCCGGCGACGTGGCCGAAGCATGTCGCCATGTGAAGAAGCCGAGAATTGCGAGCGCGAGGGCGATCCACCCCAGCGCGGGGTTGCTGCCGTGCGGGTTGATTGTCGGGGCGTTGATGCGGGCGGAGAAAGGCACGAAGAAGGATAGGAGATCGGCGGAGTTCTTGATGATGGTGAGTTCGGGTGTGACCGTGTAGCTTGCCCCGGTGGCGCTCTCTCGCACCAGGGCCACGATTAGAGGGCTGAGGATTAGCACGGCAAATGCACCGACGGCGGCGGCTTTGGCAACCAGTCTCATGATGGCTGTGCGAGTGTCGTTGTACTTTGCACGCCAGATAGATAGAGCTTCCCAGGCTACATAGAGGGCGGTGAAGAGCACGAGGGCGGTGAAGAAGTACCACGTCGAGAGAGCGGAAGCTGCCAGGGCAAGAGCCGCGCATAGCAGCCAGGGGAGACGGGCGGGAGGTATGTCCAGGGCGTGGTTGCCTAAGCCCTTGATGAGGCACAGGATATAGAGCGGTATCCAGCCCACGCTGATCTCGACCAACTGGCCGAAATCGAACGACGTGCCCACGAGCGGGCAGAAAGCGAAGAGCGCGCCGCCCGCCCAGGCTGCGGGCCACGAGAGGCGTAACGTCCGGCAGAGGGCGCATGCAGCCACTGAGGCGAAGAGCATCTGGGCCAGGCGTAGTATGTTGAAAGCGGCTACGAGGGGCACGATTGCCTGGAGCGGGATAGAGAGGAGGCCGTCCAGGGGGTCGAGCACATGGTAAGTGAGTGGCATGCCCGTGGGGTAGTTGAGGTAGGTAGTGACGTAGGGGTTTTCGTGGAGGGTGAGCAGGGCGTGGCGCATCCACCAGAGGTTCCAGATGTGGGGGTAGAGGTCGCTACCTCGCGCCAGCACTACCTGGTCGGTGAGGTGTAGAGGCAGAGGCCAGGCGAAAGCGAGCACGGCTGCGATATATCCCAGCACCGCCGATATGGGGGCCACCCAGCTCCGTCTGTCGGCAGGGCCAGCCGTCCTCTCGCTCCTGTTCATCGCGCTATTATAGCATGGGAGAAGGTAGGAATTAGAAGCAAGGAAACTACTATCTTGAGAGACGTTTGATGAAGGTTAAGGGTGCAAAGAGCAAGCTGAATAGGAAGAACATGGTCGGTCCAAAGATGTAGTTAGGTATTCGACACACATTGATGCCCAAGAAACTATCCAATCGTGGTAGTCTATCACATGGAAATAGTAAGAGGCCGAAGGTCGAAAAATAGACATCATACTGAATGCCCCTGGCGTCTGATGACCACAAGAATAGTAATTGAGTCATAACTGCGATAACATACCAGAGCCCAAATGACAGGATAGAAACACCAAGTAAGAGGAGAATGGCTGCCCCTGGCGGGAGATGTCGCCAAGCTACTACAGTGAACAGCAAGTGGCTGCTTATTATTGCAACCACTAATAGAATTATCGTGATGGCGATCACGGTGGGCCTGTCCATTACGAACTCCTCTGAGAATAGGGGTCAGGGACTAGGGATCAAGATCTGAGCCCTGATCCCTACGGCATGACCTTTTTCTCATTTCGCCGTTTTCCTTTGACACTCATAACGGGGTGGTAGTATAATCAATGGGTGCATTATTGTCCCCAATGCCCCAAGAATAGAACCTGACCGCGAATATTGGCGTTAACTATAGAGAAGTGCAATTATCAGGTCCCATCATCCGTATACCATATAGTACGTATAACTAGACCGTCTCAATGAGCCGCTGCTATGACGCAGCTATTAAGCCCGATAAGCTTGAGGAAAACTAATGAAAATGACCGACAACAAGTGGCTGAGAAACAGCTTCGTATGGGTAATCATTATGGTTGCCATGCTGGTTCTCTTTTTCACCTTCGTGCAGCGCGGCGCGCAGCCTACGGAGATACCGATTTCGCAGGTCGTGGCCGATGCGAAGGCGGGCATAGTCACAGAAATCACCGTGCGCGAAGAGAGCACCAATATCACCGTCTGCTACGGCCCCTGCAAGACGGGCGAGCAGAAGACCGCCACAAGGGAACCGGGCAACACGACGATGCGGGAGTACCTGACGAACGCGGGCGTGCCCGAAGATAAGATGCCCAAGATAAACGTCGAGAAGGCAAGCTCGTGGGGCCAGTACATTGGTATACTGGGCTTCCTGCTGCCGACGCTCATCCTGGTGGCCGTGTTCGTCTTTATGATGCGGCAAGCGCAGGGCACCAACAACCAGGCGATGTCGTTCGGCAAGTCGCGGGCGCGCCTCTTCACCGGCAATAAGCCCACCATCACGTTTGCCGACGTTGCGGGCGTGGACGAGGCCAAGCAGGAACTTACCGAGGTAGTGGAGTTCCTCAAGTACCCCGACAAGTTCAACGCCCTGGGCGCTCGCATACCGCGTGGCGTGCTGCTGGTCGGCCCTCCGGGCACGGGCAAGACGATGCTCGCTCGAGCATGCGCGGGTGAGGCGGGCGTGCCTTTCTTCTCCATATCAGGCTCGGAGTTCGTGGAGATGTTCGTGGGCGTGGGCGCGAGCCGCGTGCGCGACCTGTTCGACCAGGCGAAGCGCAACTCCCCCTGCATCATCTTCGTGGACGAGATTGACGCCGTTGGCCGCCATCGCGGCGCCGGGCTGGGCGGCTCGCACGACGAGCGCGAGCAGACCCTGAACCAGATTCTCGTGGAGATGGACGGCTTCGACAGCCAGACAAACATCATCGTGGTGGCCGCCACCAACCGCCCCGACGTGCTCGACCCCGCGCTCCTGCGCCCTGGCCGCTTCGACCGCCAGGTGGTGCTGGACCGCCCCGACATCAAGGGCCGCGTGGCTATCCTGGGCGTACACAGCCGGGGCAAGCCGCTCGATAAGACCGTCAACCTTGAGACTATAGCGAAGGTGACGCCTGGCTTCTCCGGCGCGGACCTTGAGAACCTTGTGAACGAGTCGGCTATATTGGCGGCGCGCCGCAACCGCAAGACCGTCTCGATGAGCGAGATGGAAGAGGCGATTGACCGCGTGATAGCGGGACCTGAGCGCCGGAGCCGCATCATATCGGAGCGCGAGAAGGCCATCACCGCTTATCACGAGGTAGGACACGCGCTGGTCGCCAGGATGCTGCCCAACGTGGACCCGGTGCATAAGATCAGCATCATCTCGCGTGGCATGATGGGTGGGTATACGCGAGTGCTGCCGGGCGAGGACCGCTACATGTGGTCCAAGTCGCAGTTCAAGGACAACCTGGCGTTCGCGCTGGGTGGCCGCGCCGCCGAGGAGATCATTTTCCAGGAGATCACGACGGGGGCGAGCAACGACATCGAGCGCGTGACTGAGATGGCCCGCCAGATGGTAACGCGATACGGCATGAGCAAGAAATTAGGCCCGGTGGCGTTGGGCCGCAAGGAAGAGCTTGTCTTCCTGGGCCGAGAAATATCTGAGCAGCGCAACTACTCGGACGAGATCGCCTACGAGATTGACAAGGAAGTGCGCGTGCTGGTGGACGAGGCTTATGGCAAGGCAGCCGAGATACTTTCGATGTTCAAGGACAAACTGATCGAGATAAGCGAATTGCTCATCGAGAAGGAGACGCTGGACGCTTCGGACTTTGAAGCATTGTTCCAGGACATCCCGCGTCCTCAGCCTCGGCTGGTCAACCCGCCTCGCCGCGAGCCTGTAGTGCCCGCCACTCCTCCCACGCCTGAGCAGCCCCGCCAGCCCATCCCAGGCCTACAGGGTGCGCCCGGAATGGCGTTCGCGCAGGAGCCTGAGAGGGAGATTGGCCCAGGTAGGTAGCCTATTTGAGTCAATAGTTGTATATGAATGAAGGGGCACGTTATGGCGTGTCCCTTCTGTTTTGTTATGCCTGATTCCTATACAAGCGAGGCCAAGCGATAAGTACGTCTAACCGCAAAGACGCGAAGAATCGCAAAGTTCGCAAAGGTTTATTTCGTTTGCTCTACATTAATCCTGGCCCAACACCAAGGCTGCTGTAAAGCTGGGCTGCATGGGGACGCCACCCCGGTATCCTTGTCATTCTGAACGAAGTGAAGAATGACAATGGTTAGAAGGTTCGCTAACCTCTACATTCTGGCTGCCGCACTGATGTCCTCCATCAAGCACTCCATTTCTTCCACGAACCCTACCCCTGTGGTACAATGACCACTGCGCTACCACTGTATATTAGCTATCCACCCCCTCACGCACCACGCAAAACGAACTACGCATCACGCTTCAGGAATCATGCGCCTCAAACGACTCAACCTCCAGGGCTTCAAGACCTTTGCGCCTAAGACAGACCTTGTCTTTGGGGAGGGTTTGACTGCCATCGTCGGGCCGAACGGGTCGGGCAAGAGCAACATCGCCGACGCTATCAAGTGGGTGCTGGGGGAGCAATCGCTGTCCAATTTGCGGGCGAAGCGGACCGAGGACTTAGTATTCGCAGGCTCGTCCAACCGTGCGCCGCTGGGCATGGCCGAAGTGTCTATCACCATTGACAACGGCGATAGGCTGCTGCCCATCGAGTTTGCGGAGGTGACGTTGGCACGGCGGGCTTACAGGTCGGGGGAGAACGAGTATTACATCAACAAGAGCCGCGTGCGCTTGCGGGATGTGCTGGACGTGGCGTCCAAGCTGGGCCAGGCGTATACGGTGGTCGGGCAGGGGTTAGTGGACGCCGCGCTCTCCTTGCGCCCGGAGGAGCGCCGCGAGCTATTCGAGGAAGCCGCTGCCATCCGGGGGTATTACGTGCAGCGCGAAGACGCTCTCAAACGGCTGGCTAAGACCGAGGAGAACGTCGCCCGCGTCAACGACCTGGCGTCGGAGCTTGAGCCGCAGGTGCGCCGTATGGAGCGGCAGGCGAAACAGGCCGAGGAATACCAGAAACTCAATACGGAGTTGCGCGGTCTTTTGAGGACATGGTACCTGAACCGTGCAATGTTGAGCATGGCGGCGCTGAAAGAGGCAGAGGAGATTGAAACAAGAGCGCTAGCGACTGTGGAAGCATCCAGGTCGGCGTTGGAGGCCAAGTCGGCAGAGCTTGGGGAGGTACGCACGCGCGTCTGGACGTTGATAGAGTCGGTGTCCGCTCTACAGGAGGCGAGGGCGCAAGTCCAGTCAAAATTGGCGGCGCAATCGCAGACGCAGGCAGTGTTGTCTGAGCGTTTGTCCTCTGCTCGCTCGCGGCGCGATTCGCTGCAACATGAGCAGGATGCTCTCTTAGCTACCCATGCCGGTATGTCCGCCCGGTTGCAGGAGCTTGACGCGGATGCCGCCGGATACGAAGAAGAATCCGCCACGCTCGAAGAAGAAGGGCGCGAAGTAGCTACCCGGCTGCGTGTATGGGACACACGAATATGGGAGACGCAGACGCAGCAGAAGCGCGAGGCCGCGCGACTGGAGAGCCAATCACGTCGCGGCAAAGACCTGGCAGGCCGCATGTCGGACGCTGAACGGCAACGCGCCGAGCAGGAGAAGATGAAGGGAGAGACCGAAGCTGCGCTGGCTACCTTGAGAAATGACCTCAGCGCGGAAGCGTCAATATTGGATGAGCGTCGCGTTGCTCTTGCTGCCGCGCAAGATAGCGTTAAGGCGGCGGACGAGGCACGCACCGCCGCCCAAGCCGATCTTGTAGCAGCCCGTTCGGCTCAGCAGACGGCTGAGGTTCAACGGCGCGACTTGCTCAGGGAGGCGGATGGGGTGGCATCGCAGTTGGCGGCTCTGGCGGGAGAGCAGCAGGCCGGGCTGTATGGCGGAGTGCGTGCTGTCGTGTCGGCTGCCAGAGAAGGTAAGTTGGACGGTTTCGTGGGCACGGTCGCGGAGTTGTTGCGGGTGCCCCCCGACCTCGAGACAGCAATCGAAGCTGCGCTGGGTGGGCGCTTGCAGGATGTGGTTGTGTCGGAATGGGGGCACGCCGAACGCGCTATCGCCCTGCTAAAGCAAACGGGGGCGGGGCGAGCCACTTTTCTACCACTCGATACTTTGCGTGCGGCACCGGCACCCACGCCGCCGCGCGGACCCGGTATCCTCGGCTCGGCGCGTGACTTGGTGGACTACGACGCCTCGTTGAATACGCTTGCCGAGTCGCTATTGGGGCGGTTGCTCATAGTTGAGGACTTGCCTGCCGCGCGCAGGACGGTCGCGAACCTACCTGCGGGCGCGCCGTGGACGCTGGCTACGCTGGGCGGCGAAGTGGTGCGGCCTGGGGGGTCGGTGACGGGTGGCTCTAACACTCGCGCTGATGATAACAAAGCTAAAGGGCGCACGATCCTGGCGCGGGAGCGGAAGCGGCGCGAGCTACAGGCGGCGCAGGAGAATCTGCGGGTGCAAACCGTGGGCGCTGATCGGCTGCTCAATGAGGCGGCGGCAGTCGTCCGGCAGCGCGAGAACGATCTGGCTATGGCTTCCCAGGGCGCAGACGAAGCGCGCAAGCAGCAGGTGGCTGCCCAGGTGGCGGTCATGGAGCAGCAAGGCGTGGTAGACAGGCTGGAGCAGGAGATCGCCTGGCGCACGACCAGGCTGAATGACGCACGGAAGTCCATTGAACGTACGCTTGAGTTCGAAAGCAAGGCAAAGAGCGAGCAAGAAACTATCGAGGCCGGTCTTGTTCCATTGAGGCAGCAGTTGAGCGCCCTGGACGCGGAGTTGAAGCGGCTGATGGCTGAGCGCGCCCAGGTAGCGCAGGCGGCAAGCGAGAGGCAGACCCGGATCGCCGTGCTCGCGGAGACCCTTCGCAACCTTCGCGGTAGGCAAGAGGAGATGCGAAAGGAGGCTGCCCGGCATGAGAGCAGGCACGCCGAACTGTTGGAGCGCATAGAGAGGGCGGCACGCGACGAGCAGGCCCTCGCCGCGCAACTGGAAGGGCACGGCACGCAGGTGGGCGACCTTGCCGGGCGACTGCACGACATAGAGGCGCGTATCGGCCCTTCCGAGGACGAGGTAAGGCTGTTCGAGGGAGAGGTGGGCCGGATCGAAGCCGAACAGTCCGGGCTACAGGCCGCGCTCATTCAAGCTGAGACCACGTACAGCCATGCTGCGGTAGAGAGACAGCGGTGCAGTGGCGTGCTCGATAGCCTGCGGGTTGAGGTAATGGAGGAGCTTGGGGTTGATATAGCCCCTGGTGAGGCGCGGCACGGGGAGGATTGGGGCGCGCTGAAGGTGCTCTGGCCGGAGGATAACCACGAGACCGCGACAATAACTCAGCAAGAAGGGAGTAGCGGCAACGGGCATACAACGTTGCCTGTTGGTGGGACGGACATGGCTCAGCTAGAGCGGCGGATTTATGCTCTCAAGTCGAAGCTGTCGCGCATCGGGCCGGTCAACCCCCTGGCGCTGGAAGAGTACACCACCCTGGCCGATAGGCACACCTATCTGCAAAGTCAGCTTGGCGACCTCATGTCGGCAGCCGAGTCGTTGCGCCGGATAATCCGCGAGCTAGACACGGCCATGCGCGAGCAGTTCACGGCTACCTTTGTCCTGGTGAACGACGCCTTCGAGCACTTCTTCACGACGCTCTTCGGCGGCGGCTCGGCTCGGCTCGAACTGACTAACCCCCAGGACGTATCCAACTCCGGCGTAGAGATACTCGCGCAGGCACCCGGCAAAAGGATGCAGCCACTCGCCGCGCTGTCGGGTGGGGAAAGGGCGCTGACATCTGCCGCCCTCCTTTTTGCTCTCTTGAAGGTGAGGCCAGTACCCTTCTGCGTGCTGGACGAGGTAGACGCCGCCCTGGATGAGAGCAACGTCACGCGCTTCCGCTCCGCCCTGCAAGAGCTAGGCAGGCAGACGCAATTCGTAGTCATCACCCACAACCGGGGCACGATTGAGGCGGCTGACACCCTTTACGGCGTGTCAATGGCAGGCGACGGCACCTCACAGATGCTCTCGCTGAAAGTGGCGGTGTGAGTCGTATTGTGTAGTACGTATTGCGTAAGTCTGAAGCCCACAAAGAATACTAAGATAATAGGGATTAAACCGCAGAGGCGCAGAGAGCCTGAGGTTATTTAGGGTTTTACGCAATACATACTACGCAACACGCTATATGTTTCACGCATCAGGGCATGCTATTTGCTCATTCCGAGGATAGACAACCCCTATAGGAGGGATTATGGATAAGACTTACGGTGAGTTTGAAGGTACCGAGCTTGATGCCGGGGCCGATTTTGACTTTGATGATGAGCAGGGCGACCTACTGCCGATTTTGAGCCTATCGGCTTTGGTGGCGCTCGTGGTGGGGGGTATCCTGGTGCTCCTGGGCCGCAGGCGCAAGCCCACGCCGCAGGAGCGTGTGGAAGAGCTATTGTCGGACGTGGGCAAGCAGGGTAAGAAGGGCGCCAGGAAGGTTGCTAAGGCAGTCGAAGGTGCCGATCTCGCGGGCATGCTCAGCGACGCGATTGAGCGCGCGCAGGACGCGGCGGGAGCTGTAGCCTCTAAAGCGGGCGACGCGAAGCTGCGTGACATGCTTGATGATGCCATCGGGCGCGCTCGTGACGCCGCCGATAGCCTTGACGTGGGAGGCATGGCGGGCGACGTGGGGAAACGCGCTCGGAAGGCCGCTAAGGGCGTAGACCTGGCTACCCTGCTGGAGGATGCGCTCGATAGCGTGCGACAGGCGTCAGACGGGCTGGACGTCAAGGGAATGGCGCGGGGGGCACGCAAGCGGGCCGGGGAGGCCGTAGAGAGCGTACGCGATGCCGATGTCGGCACAAAGGGTTTCGAGGGTTTGGTTAGCACGCTCAAGGATAGCCTGTCCCATCTCGACGAGGTTTTGGAGAAAGCGAAAAAGGCTTCCGGCCAGGTAGACATGGGGTCCGTAGTAAGTGGAGTGGCGCATAAGGCAGCAGACGTAGCAGCCAGCGCACGCTCGGTTGACGTGGATACAAAGAACATCGAGGGTGTGCTCGCTAACCTGAAGGAAAAGCTGGCCGAGGTAGTAGACGCCGTCAGGTCGGACATCGCTCCCAAGGCAATGGATACCGTCACGAGCGACGTGCTGCCCGCCATGCAGGGGGCCATGGGCAGGGTAAGAGACGACGTGCTGCCCGATGCCCAGGGGCGCGTAAGCAAACTGGTAGATGATGCCGAAGTAGGGCCACGCGCACGCAGGGCTGCGGGTGCCGCCCGGTCAGGCGCGATAAACGCGGGCGACGTGCTGCGCACCCTGGCAGTGACGGTGCTTGATAGGGTGATGCAGGATGTGTTGCCCGGCGCGAAAGAGATGGGCGGCAGGGCTTATAAGGCGGCGCGCGAAGACGTGATACCTGCGGCTGCTCATACCGCCGGTGGGGTTGCCCATACCGTGCGTGAGGATGTTTTGCCTAGAGTGGGCGAGGCGGCGGCACAGACGCCCGGCATGCTGTCGGATCTATTGGAGGCGGCACGAGACCGGGCGGAGGACGCGCTAGACAAGGCAGCGCCAGTAGCCTCGGATGCGTTCACTTTCGGCAAGCACCGGGCGGCGGACGCTACGGTCTTTGGCAAGCACCGGGCGGCGGATGCTGCCGATCTGAGCAAGAGGGCGGCGGGTGGTGTGGCAAGCGGCGTGCGCGCAACGGGTAGCGCCGCAGGTGGGGCCGCATCGTCTGTGGGGCGCGGGGTAACAGGCGCGGTAGGTGGCGCGGCAGGCGCAACAGCGTATGTCACGCGCGAGACTACAGGTATACTCTTCTGGCTGACGATGCTGGGCAGCTTGATATTGTTGGCCTTCGTGCCCGACAAAGAGAGGCAGAAGGAGATATTCAATGGCACCCTACAGTTCCTGGGAGAACTGAGGGAGATGTGGAGCGACCTGCAAGGGGTCCAGTTCGTACTGGACGGGCCGGATAGCGATACGACAAGCTAATAGTTTAGTATGAGAGGGGTGGCGATGCTGCCCCTTCTCAATTTGCGGTAAATGTTCAGATTTCAGGCGTAGGGGCGTGATTTATCGCGCCCTGGTGGGAGTAGCT
>DASWMJ010000036.1:0-23612 GCA_036399775.1 Chloroflexia bacterium
AGGGGTTAGACGTTGCGGAAACCCTGGCCTCCGGTCCCTTATCCTTGACCCTTGACCAGTCTTCTCTCACCCCCCGCCCCTCGCTCCTCGCCCCTATCGCGGGCAGCGTCGCCTGGGCACCTATTGCGCCGGTGCAGCCTACGGCGCAACTGAAGCGATTTCGCCGCAAGCCGAAAGGCCCTGGCGCCTACGTCAAAATCTCGGAGGGGTGCGACCATAAGTGCGCTTTCTGCATCATCCCGGCCATACGGGGCAAGCACGTCTCGCGCCCCATCGCGGAGATAGCGGGAGAAGTAGCGGAGCTTGTGGAACAGGGCGTGAAGGAAGTGGTGCTCATCGCGCAGGACAGCACATACTACGGCATAGACCTCGGCATGAGGGACGGCCTCGCCCGGCTCTTTGACGCTATCGTGGAGCAGGCACCGGGCATCATGTGGATACGCCTTATGTACGCTTATCCTACACAGGTAACGCCCGGCCTCATTGAGACGATGGCGCGGCATACGCAGGTCGCAAAGTACCTCGATATTCCCTTGCAGCACGCTCACCCTGATATGCTGAAGCGCATGAAGCGTCCCAACGACGTGGAGCGCAACCGCCGCATCATTACGCAACTACGTGAGGCGATGCCCGATATAGCTATCCGCACTACGTTCATCGTGGGCTTCCCAGGAGAGACGGACGGCGAGTTCAAGGCGCTCCTCGACTTCCTGGACGAGATGCGCTTCGACAACGTAGGCATGTTCACGTATTCGCCGGAGAAGGGCACGCCCGCCGCCGATATGCCGGGCCAGGTGCCGGAGAAAGTGAAGATGAAGCGGTACCGGGAGGCCATGCTGCGCCAGCAGAAGATCAGCGCACAGAAAAACCGCCGCCTCCTGGGGCAAACCCTTGACGTACTGGTTGATGGCGCGGGCACCCTGGAAGACGGCAAGGGGCGGCAGGTGCCTATCTACGCGGGCCGCACCTACCGGCAGGCACCCGAAGTGGACGGCATGGTCTTCGTCAAGCCCCCCAAAGGCAAAGAGCTAGCCACCGGCGACGTAGTAAAGGTGCGTATCACCGAAAGCACCGAGTACGACCTCTGGGGCAAGGCTTAGGGCTGGCGGATGTTTCACGTGAAACATCCTACTATGCAAACACCTGCAACAGCAAGGTAGGACGGTCGCTCACCATCCCATCCACCCCGGCCTCAACCAGCCGCCGCATGTGCGTCTCCTCGTTGGCCGTGTAGACGAAGACGAACTTACCCAGTTGGTGCGCTCGCGCTACCTGCTCAGGGTGGTTTATCGCGTCTATGAAGTAGGGGCAGACCGCCTGCACGGTGTCATCGGGTTGGGCGAAGTCTTCCCCAGGCATGTAGAGGTAGCCGAGGGGCATCGCCGCGTCCAGACTCCGCATCTTCCTGATGGCGTCGTGGTGGAATGAGATGCACCAGATATTCTCCGCCCCTCGCGTCCACATCTCGCCCACGATGGCAGCAACCTTCTCCTCCATGCCGATATTGAGTTCGGGCGCTTTCAACTCTATCACAACACCCACGCCAGCGCCTACGCACAATTCCAATACCTCTCTAAGCGTAGGCACCTGCTCTTCTGCGTACATGGCATCAAAGTACGAACCCGCGTCAAACCGGCGGATTTGCTCAAGAGTATAGTCTCGCACCGGGCCGGAGCCGTTTGTGGTGCGGTCCAGCGTCTCGTCGTGTATGACGACAAGATCGCCGTCCCGCGTCATCTGCACGTCAAGCTCCACAAAGCGCATGCCAAGTTCCACAGCATGCCGGAACGCCGCCATAGTATTCTCCGGCGCTTCAAGCGACCCGCCACGATGCGCTATCAATATTGGTAGCTCCATCAGCCCTCCAAAACGTGAAACGCGAAACGTGATTATTGAACCACAAAGACACTAAGAGCACAAAGTTCGCTAAGATTTTGTGGATTGAACCGCAGAGGCGCAGAGACACTGAGGTTATTTAGGATTTTAGACATCGCGTTTCACGTTTTACGTTTCACGCCTACGAGAAATCTCTCACCGTCCAGCCCTCACGCGCGGCTATCGCCTGCATTTTGCGCTTGGGGTTGATGACCACCGGGTTGCCGAAGAGCTTCAGCACTTCGTGGTCGGTATGGTGGTCGGCGTAGGCGAAGGAGCGCGAGAAGTCGAGGCCATGCTCGGAGGCGAAGTGCTGGATGAGCATGGCCTTGTAGCTCCCATAGGGGTAATGGCCTGAGATGCGCCCCGTCAGTTTGCCGTCCACTACTTCCATATTGGCCGAGATCACATGGTCCGCGCCTACGTATTCCTTGAGCGGCTCCAACAAGAAGTCGAGCGAGCCTGAGAGGAGCACCACCATATGGCCCTGGGCCTTGTGCTCCTTGATAGATGCTAACCCGGCCCGCGACAGGCGAGGCTTGATGTCCGTCTCAAAGCAAGCGCGCGCCAATCGCCGCATTTTGTCGTAGGGCTGTCCCGCCAGGTACGCCCTCTGTCGGCGTATCGTCTCGAAGGGCGAAGTGCGCGGGAACTGCCTCACGATGAACAGGAAGGTCTTTAAGACCGCGCCCAGGCCCAGCACTCTATGCCGAAGCAGGTAGCGAATGAAAATACGCTCTGTGGTGGTAACAGGCACGAGCGTCCGGTCTACGTCGAACACCGCCGCGACCAAGGGGAGTGCTGAGTGCTGAGCGCTGAGTGTTGAGTTATCGGATCCTTGTACTGCGCGCTCCTGCTCTATATCCATTGCCCCTCGTTTCTATTGTTTCACGTGAAACATTAACGTATTGCGTATTGCGTATTGCGTATTGCGTATTGCGTATTGCGTATTGCGTATTCGCTATAATTACTCAGCACTCAGCACTCAGCACTCAGCACTCGGTACTCGGTACTCGGTACTGCTTTCAATCTTTGGTTGGCAGACCGAGCATGGGCCTGCTGTCCAAGACAACTACCGCGCCGCGAGCCAGCGAATATAGCAGCGTAAAGACGGCCAGGGCGAGGCCGATGTCGCGTACCAGGCCCTCGGCGTTCCCGAAGTGCTGCATCCAGTAAGGGTCGCGGTTGATTTGTATGGTGAAAGCTATCTGGAGTAAGAGCCACATGAAGGTCAGCACCTTCGCGCCTCCGTACAAGGCCCTGTGGAAGCGCGATGCGGCTAGCCAGATGCCTATGCGTGATGTCATCATACTCTTTTCGCCAAAGGCCGTCTTCCCCTCCTTGAGAGCCAGCGTCCTGAGCGCGTCTACCGCGAAGGAGCGCACCAGCATGAGCAGAGGGAACCACACCGACACCAGGCCAATATGCGCGAACACTATCCAATAGACGTTCTCCACCACCCGATCGCCCGCTATATCCACCACCGCGCCCAGCTCATTATCTTCCCCCCTGGCCCGCGCCACTATCCCATCCAGGCCGTCGCTGATGAATACAACGAAGGTCAGGAAAAGGGCCACCAGCGCCCACACCGGCTCCCCTGGCGCGCCGTCGTTCGGCAGGCTCAAATAGATGAAGCCAACCGTGATGAAGAGGAGCGCCACCCGTGCTACAGTGATAAAGTTTGCCATAGCTCTCAGGGGTCAGGTGTCAGGGGTCAAGGGTCAGGGGTCAGGGGTCAGAATAACAATAAGACTGATCCCTAGCCCCTGGCCCCTGACCCCTCGTCAGTAGGCCAGACGGGTTGCAGGAGCACCCATTGCTCCGGGTTGCGCCCGATATGGCGCTCAAAACGGGAGAAAATTTGGGTCAACAGGGCCTTTATGTCGTCCTCGTTGGAGGCGGAACCAACAGGCTCTATAGGCTCGCCGAATATAAGGTCGTAGCGGTTGCCGGGCAGGCGGTGGCAGAAGCCCGTCACGATTACCGAGCGCGTCCTGAGCGCCATCTTTGCAACACCGGGCGCTACTACCGTATCGTGCCCGAAGAACTTTATGGTCACGCCGCGCTGCTCCATGTTGCGGTCGGCCACCACGCCCAGGATTTCGCCACTCCGCAAGAGGGTTATACTACGCTTCAGCGCGCCTATGTTCAGGCCGCTGCCTTCAACTTCGTCTACGGGGATCAGGTTGAGGCCGCGATCTGCTCGCAGGTCGGTGATGAAATCGGAGAGCCACGTGGGCTTGAACTGCGCTATCAAGAAGGTAACGGGTAGGCCACGCCTGCTTATGACCTGCGTGATTACGTCGAACGCCCCGAAGTGCCCCGTCACCAGTACCACCCCGCGCTTCTGATTGTGCAGTTCTACTATCCGCCCCCACCCCTGCATGTCGAAATCCGTTACCCGGTCAATCTGCTCGTTGGTCATATCGGGAGCGCGGCAAAGGTCGTAGTAATTGCGCATCAAACTGCGAAACACACCCCGCACCGTCCTCTTGAGCTTCGGCCTGGGGACCGGACCCATGACGTGCCGCATGTTGCTGATAACGGCGCGGCGAGAGCGCGTAGCGACGTGGTATGCCAGGTCGCCAAGCCTGTCGGCGATGGGATTGCCTATGAGTGGAGGTATGCGCCCGATGAAAACGCGCAGCACGCCCATCAGGCGCGTTCTCACCTGCCGAGGGCGTGCTGCTTGCTCAGTAGCCATCAGGGTGCTCTTACGAGCGGTGGCCGTTGGAGCCGCCGGAAGAGAAGCCCTGCGCCTGGGAGATCCAATCTTCAATCGTGGAGACCCCACCGATCACTTCCACCTGCTCGGCCAGCGAACCGGCGTCCGCACCGGCCAGGTCCTCTACCGTGTTTATGCCTGCCGCCTGCAAGCGGGCCTCATAGGCAGGGCCGATGCCCATGATGTCGGTCAGCTTTGACGCGGAAGCCTCCTCCGCATGCCCATCCGACGGCGCGCTACTCTCCGCGGGCACGTCTATCTCGACAGGGGTCTCCTGGAACTCGAAGCCCGACTCGATGTCATCGTAGTCGTCAAAGTCCTCTTCCTGGCGCATGAGCCGCCCGGCGATAAAGACTACGGCGAGCGCGATGAGGCCGAGGATGATCAGGCGCTTAAGCCAACGTAGCATGTTGTTCTTCCTCCTGAGGTGTAATTGCTCTATTATTCGCGCCAAAACGCGCATTCGACATTATAGCCTAACGCTATGCGGCGCACAAGAGGAGGGAGCGGGGCAAAAGGAAACCCCGTCATGGACGGGGCTTTCCACTTTCAGAAATGTCTCTATTTGCGGGCTATTGGCACCTGGCTGCTACCTGTTGGGCAGGTACATCGGCATGATGACGTGCAGGTGGCCGTCCTCGCCCACCGGCTTGATTACCGCCGGGGACTGGTAGGTCTTGGTCTCGATGGCTACCTGCGGGGTGCGCATGACGTTCAGCACGTCGAGCAGGAACTTGCCGTTGAGGGCGATCTGGCCTGCTTCGCCGTCCACCGTGCAATCCATCTGGCTGGTGTTGTCGCCCACCTCTGCGGCGTTCGCCGAGATGGTCAGCACGCCCGGCGTCAGGTCGGCTCCCGGCTCTACCTGTAGGCGCACGATATTGGCCGAGTCCTTAGCGAAGATTGACGCCATCCTCACGGACTTCAAGAGTTCCGCCGTCGGTATAACGGTGCGCGAGGACCAATCGGAGGGGATCACGCGCTGGATGTCCACGTAGTTGCCTTCTACCAGGCGCGAGGTCACTTCGAGGTTCTCATGCCGGAAGACCACCTGGTTGCGGTTGGACGTAATCACGATGCTCACAGGCTCGGCGTTCTCACCTTCATCATCGGGCAGCACGCGGGCAAGCTCAAGCATAGACTTGGCGGGGATTATCAGTTTCACCCCAGCTTCAACTGGTGTGTCGAGGCTGGTGGTGCGCTTCGCCAGCCTGAAGCCATCGGCGGCGGCCAGCAGCATCTCGCGGCCCTCTATCTGCACGTACACCCCCGACAGTTGAAGGCGGCTGTCGTCTGTGGAGGCGGAGAATGCTACCTGGTTGATCATCTCCTTGAGCTGCGGGGCGGGGATGCGCGCTATGGGCTTCTCGGACACTTCGGGGATAATGGGGAACTCCTCGGAGGAGATGCCCTTGATGTTGGCCTCAAAGCGGGCGCACTTCAGATGCAGTGTGCGCGTGCGCTCGTCCAGGTTCATAGTTATGCGGTCGTTGGGCAGCGACGACACGAAATCGGTCAGGAGCCGCGCAGGCACGGTTATCGCGCCCTCCTCGTCAACCTGGCACCCTATCCAGTGGGTGATGCCCACTTCCAGGTTGGTGGCGGCCAGCTTCAAGCGCCCGCCATCGGTGGATATAAGGATGTTGTTGAGCACAGGTAGGGTAGTCTTGTTGGCTACCGCCTTGCCCACTATCTGGAGGCCCTTGTGAAAGTTCTCCTGCAAACAAGAAATCTTCATGGATGCCGCTTCTCCTGCTCTATAGCTGATTGCTACGGTTGGACTCTATGGAACGGCGTGCTCGCGTCCTCGATACGCTATGATTCACGCCTGTGCGGCTATTATAGCACGTCCGGGGTTGTGCAAAAGCAGGGGAAACATTCTTTCCAGCAGGAAACAGACCCTGTCGCTGTAGTGTTTTCTGTTCGCAGGGCCGTGAAGGGCGCTAGGGAAGCAGGTATATGGGGCTGGGAGTAGGGGCCGGGGTCTGGGGACCCCCCTCGTCATACCCGTAGCTAAGTAGCACAGCGCTATCGCTCCTGTCCACGTTGCGTTCGGTGGCGACGAAAGTACTTTGTAGTCCCAGAGCCAATGCATGATTAGCGTCAGTATTGCTGACACTGAACAAAGCAGTCTGTTCCAATTGCGGAATCCGCTCGTAGCTGAGCGAGCCGTCCGGCCATACCTTTATTATCTGCGGGTACGCTTTATCCCCTGGAATTCGAATAGGAGAGGTGGCGAGGAAGCCAAAGCCATCGCTCCCTACGCTGAAGTCAGATACACTCAGGGGCAGCGTGCCGGACGGCCTATCCTGCAGAATAGCACTGCCGGGCATCACTATATTCCAGCGGCCCCCAGCCATGTGCAAAAAGACTAGCTCTGAGTCTGATAATGTAGAGTATCTCTGCCCCAGGACCCAGAACTCGTCAGGACTGACAACTTGAACTTTATAGAAGCTGAGGCAAGCAAAATAGAGTCCCGGGCATGCCTCTTTGTTGGGAGGAACAGTGGGACCTGGCGGCAGTTGCGGTAGGTCCACCTGGGCCCACTTCTGCCCATTGTACGTCATGACTGCCTCTCCCACCGCGTACCCAACTCCCTCGGCGAAGGCGATACTCACAACTGACCTGCCTGTCATATTTGGTGTATTGTCCGTTACCCATGAGCCATTGGTGTAGTGGAGCAAGTAGCTTTCGCTACAGGTGAACTTGCAGTCCTCAATTGTTTTAGCCCCACCAGCCCAACCCTCCTGTCCGCCCGGCAGCATCAAAATGGAATCGAGATATATTCCATGTAGTTGCTCCGTCTCCTCTTGCCACTCACTTACACCTGTATCCTTGCGAAGTATCTGGTCGTATGTTTCGCAACAGACGCCCCCGATATACCTTCTCCCGACCACACGGACAGTGCCATCCGGGGCTGCATGAAGGTACTGTATCGAGTAAGGGAAGATGTACTGTTCGGACAAATTCCACTTGCCCTGCTCCCATTTGAGTTTGTAAACGTGCCCTTCAATTGTGGGACCCGGTTCTACGTATTGGCGACCGACTAGCCACGCAGTCGTGCTATCGGCTAATTGGACCTGCGATAGATGGACAGAGGGTGGCACAACGCCGCTGAGATTCACCGATTTCCAGGAGGCATGCAACGGTTTTGACTGCGTAGACTGCGCACCTGGGCCAAGAAAAGGCAAGGCGAACAGAACCAAGCCCAGGAGTACCATCGCTATAGTTAGTGCTGCTACTTGCTTCCTCGTAAGCCGCATCGACAGTTTCATCTGAGCGCCTCCTGGATCGGGTTCGTCTTACATCTGGCTAGCCAGCGATGTATGCTACTTGATAGACGAAGTAGGGCGCTATTGGTTCCTGACTGCATCTTATTCGCGTTATGGAGAAGCTCGGAATTAGGGGAAAGACCTGTTCCGTAGATCTATTAGTAGGGGTGAGGACCAATCGTGGAACTGATCACTTTTATGCCATGTTAGAAGGAGAATGGTACCAGGCGAATTTCGAAAAGTAGGTTTTCCGCATCCGTCCGTCTTTAACGTTTTTATTATTAATAGATATTTTAGTAGACGGAAGTAGTAGTGGATGTGCATCCGTGCAAAAGGGCCATTTTCGCGCCTGGAATCGCCATTTTGGCGACGGATGACCTGTGGAGAAGGCACCATTTTTGTACACTGCGAGAGCCTCTTCTACACACCTGAGGATTGCACATGGGGAGAACCTATCACTCTCTACACCATCCTATCCACCCCCGGATTCACATCCCTGTGCATCCTCGCCGGGGGCTTTCACATCCAGGGCACATCCCTTATCCACAAACGTCACTCTTTATCCACGTAAATCATCCACTTATGCACGTTTGGCGGGCGCGTAAGGTCCTGGATGCCTTCCTTTACACTTTCCACGTATTACGGAAGGGCTATGTGCAAAATGCTCCATACCCTATTGGGCTACACGCGGATAGATGCGCGACGCTAGCAGTACCATCCCTATATTCACCAATACCAGCACCAGCAGGTCCAACCCCACTCCAAAGTGCGTTACCGATCCCTCCACCATGAGGGCGCGCAGACCGTCTACCATGTAGCTGAGGGGGTTGAACGTCGCGATGGCAGAGACGTAGGCCGGCATTATATCTACCGGGTAGAGGGCGTTCGAGGCGAAGAATACAGGCATCATTATGAGTTGCCCCAGCCCTTGCACGCGCTCCCTGGAACGCACCAGAGCCGCTATAAGCAATGAGAGCGTGGAGAAGAAATTAGCGCCCAGGAATATAAAGAGCACCGCCCCCAGCCAGTTCAGGGGATTGGCGTTCAGATGCACACCCATAATGAGGGTGAGCACCGATATGGTGAGCGCCTGAATCACTCCCCTGACGCCCGCCCCGATCCCCTTGCCCCAAACCAGCGCCGATCTCGGCATGGGGCTGACCAGGTATTTCTGCAACGTCCCCTGGTCGCGCTCCCAGATGAGGGTGATGCCCTGCAATATGGCGATGGTCATAACGGATTGCGCGAGGATGCCCGGCGCGACAAAGTCGAGGTAACTACCCATATCCTCCGGCAGCACCTTGAGGCGTCCGAACACCCCGCCAAACAGGATGAGCCACAACACCGGCTGGACTGACCGCGTGAAGATGTCCCACTGGTCGTGCAGTAGCTTCTGCACCTCCATCTCCGTGATGGCGGCCACTTTCTTTGTGTAAGCCGCCACATGCTCAACCAGCCCGACAGGCTCCGCAAGCTGTATCACCCCGCTACTCTGCACACTAACCTCTTTCTCGTGAAACGCGAAACGTATTGCGTATTGCGTATTGCGTAACTTGATGAACCACAAAGAACACTAAGATAATAGGATTGAACCGCAGCGGCACGCAGACACTGCGGTTATTATCGAATTTCACGCATTACGCATCACGTTTTACGCAATACGTACTACGCAGTACGCATCTATCTCAGCCGTCCAGCCGTGCGCCTGACGTTTCTTACGTCTTTGTAGGTGCCGCCCGATTCTAGCGTGTCGCCGGTGAAGTGGGCGAAGGCGTCTTCCAGGGTGGCGTCTTCTCTGCCTACCTGGGAGATCAGGCCCTCCGGCGTATCGAGGGCCACTATCTTGCCCCTGTTCATAATCGCCAACCGCGTGCAAAGCTCTTCGGCCTCTTCCATGTAGTGGGTGGTTATGAAGAGAGTGGTGCCGTACAGAGCGCGCAGGGCCATGAGATGGTTCCACACCGCGCGGCGAGCGACAGGGTCGAGGCCGATAGTAGGCTCGTCAAGGAAGAGGACGCGCGGCCTGTGGATGAGGGTCTGCGCTATCTCCAACCGCCGCACCATGCCGCCTGAGTAGAGGCGCACCAACCGCCTGGCAGCGTCGGCCAGGCCCATGAAGTCCAGCGCCTCCTCGACGCGAGCCTTCTGCTCTTTCCTGGGCACGTCGTACAGCTTGGCGAACACCCGCAGGTTCTCGTACCCCGTCAGGTTGCCGTCTGCCGATAGCGCCTGGGGCACGTACCCTATCAATCTGCGGACCTGGCCCGCCTGCCGCACAATGTCGTAGCCGCCTACCTGGGCTGTTCCCATGCTTGGAGGCAAGAGCGTCACCAGCATCTTGATAGTGGTGGTCTTGCCCGCCCCGTTCGGCCCCAGCAGCCCGAATATCTCTCCAGACTCCACCGCGAGGTCCACCCCATCTACCGCCGTGAAGTCGCCAAAGCGCCGCACCAAACCATGAATGGCTACTACCGGCGGGGCCTGCGGTATTGCATCAGGAGTGACGTGCCCGTTTTGACTGACTGCTAATCTCAAGCTATATGCCTCTAATTCGCATTCGCAAGCGTTGTGACAGGTTCTCCCTCAATTATATGGGAACTCGTGCCATAAGTACCATGTGCGGCTTTGTAGTAAGTGTTCAGAATAAGGGTAAAGGAATATTTTCGTAGGGGCGACCCACCGGGTCGCCCTGGTTGGGGTAGCGAGGAAACTTGTTATGCTAACCCCGCCAGGGCGACCCATCGGGTCGCCCCTACCGTAAGTGTGAACGTTTACCAACTTTATTCTGAACGATTATGCTTTGTGTGCTTAGCCCACGACCAATGAACATTAGTGACCGTAATAAGGCAATGGATAGCCTGGGGGCTGCCTGGAACACAAGCCTCTGTGATTGCTGACATCCGGCTGCTCACGTATAATGCCTGTGGTAATGTTGGACCGGCAAGGCGGGGCATGCCTCGCCTTATAAGCGAGATCGGGATAACCTATGCCTCAAGTTCTCCATGAGCCGTACACGGTCGCGCTGGCACAGATAAGCGTCAAGCTGGGCGACCGGGACGCTAACCTGCAAAAGCACCTTGACTACGTTGACCAGGCAAAAGAAGCCGGGGCGTCTCTGCTCGTTTTCCCTGAGCTTAGCCTGACCGGGTATTACTTGCAAGACATCACCAGCGAAGTAGGGATGCGCGTATCGCCACCCGCACCGCCCCTGAAAGAGTTGCTGGACAGGTCGAGAGAGTACGACATGGACATCTGCGTGGGGTTCGTGGAGGAGAGCGACCGCTACGTCCACTACATCGCGCAGGCGTACATAGGCCAGGGGGAGATAAAGCACGTCCACAGGAAGGTCTACCTGCCAACGTACGGCATGTTCGACGACATGCGCTACGTTGGCATGGGGAGGCAGGTGCGCGCCTTCGACACGCGCTTCGGGCGCATGGGTATGCTGGTGTGCGAGGACTTCTGGCATCCTGTGCTACCCTACCTGCTCTGGCTGGACGGCGCCGACACGCTGCTGATGGTGGCGGCGGGTCCGGGGCGAGGAGTGAAGCCGGGGGACGACTACCTGGACACGACCTACAACGTAGTCACCGCGCACCGCATGTACGCCGAACTCTTCACCACGTTCGTCTTCCATTGCAACCGAGTAGGCTATGAAGACGGCGTGGCGTTCGGTGGGTACAGCACAGTAATAGCACCCGACGGCGATTTCCTGGCTAGAGGAGAACACTTTGAAGAGTGCCTTGTGACCACTACAGTCAACCCGGAGTCGGTACGCTACAAGCGCCGCAGTCTCCCCTTGCTCCGAGACGAGAGGCCCGAACTGGTGTTGCGGGAGCTAGAACGAATAGTGCGGGAGAGGTATAGCTGAGACGTAATTTGACGCCCCGGCAAGTTACGAAACCCAGGAGGAATGATGGCCGTAACAACCAAAGCTGAGCTATTACGCGATACGGAGCAAAGCTGGCAAGAACTCAATTCGCTGCTCGACCAACTGCCGGAAGCCCAGGCAACCGGCCCACAGGACGCGGAAGGCTGGACGGTCAAGGACCACGTAATACACATGACCGCCTGGGAGCGTTCGGTGGTGTTCTTCCTGCAAGGCAAGCCTCGCCACGAGGGGCTTGGCGTGGAAGAGCAGCTTTATTACGAGATAGGGGATGATGACGCGATAAACGCCACCATCTACGAGCAAAGCAAAGACCTGCCCCTCAACGAAGCACTGGCACAGTTCCGAGACGTACACAGCCAGTTACTAAATCTGCTGCAACCGCTCTCCGACGCGGATTTGCAGAAGCCCTACCGCCACTATCTGCCGGACGAACCCGGTGAGGGCGCTGACCGCAAAGCGTTCGATGTGATCTACGCCAACACAGCCGACCACTTCAGCGAGCACCTGGGCTGGATAAGGGCGCTCGTTCGTGAAACGTGATGCGTATTGCGTAGTTCGTATTGCGTAAAACGTAAAACGTGATGCGTAATCCCTAAAATAACATCTGCGTCTCTACGGTTCAATCCAGAAAATTACGAACTACGCAATACGAACTACGCAATACGCATGGAGCAAATATGGAGACACCCCTCAAAGAGAAGATCGGCGGGCCTGGGGCGCGTAGCGTTACGGATAGGCTGGCTATACACCCTGATTTGACGCGCAAGCTGCTGGTGGAGTTTATTCGGAACGAGACGCGCAAGTTCGGGTTCAACCGCGTGGTGCTGGGGCTGTCGGGTGGGATAGACTCGGCGCTGTCGGCGACCCTGGCGGCTGAGGCGCTTGGGCCGGAGAACGTGGTCGCGCTCATCCTGCCTTATAGGACTAGCAGCCCGGACAGCGAGGGGCATGCGCGGCTGCTGATAGAGCAGCTAGGCTTGCAGCACGACGAGATAAACATCACGCCGATGGCCGAGCCGCTTTTCGAGCGCTACGGCGACATGAGCAACCTGCGGCGGGGCAATGTGCTGGCGCGGCTAAGGATGGTGACGGTGTTCGACCGCTCCTCGGCTGAGAGCGCGCTGGTGCTGGGCACCTCCAACAAGACTGAGTACCTGCTGGGGTACACCACGTGGTACGGCGACAGCGCGGCCTCTATACAGCCCCTGGGCGACCTCTACAAGACGCAGATACGCGCTCTATCGAAGGCTATCGGCGTGCCCGCGCCCATCGTTGAGAAGAAGCCGAGCGCCGACCTGTGGCCCGGCCAGACCGACGAGGGCGAAATGGGTCTCTCCTACGACCTGGTAGACCAGGTGCTCTACCTGCTGGTGGACGAGAGGCTCGATCCTGAGCGCGTGATAAGCCTGGGGTTCGAGCAGGCGCTGGTGGAACGGGTGGTGCGAAACGTCCGCAACATGCAATTCAAGCGGATGACGCCTATCATAGCAAAGGTAGGCTCGCGCACGCCGGGCATAGATTTCAGGTATCCAAGAGACTGGGGCCATTGAGCCTCGCATGACGCAAGGAGACATTGATGCCGCTTATCAAAATGACCGTAGAAGACTTCATCATACAGCTAGCCTCGGCCAGCCCGACCCCTGGCGGGGGTAGCGCGAGCGCGCTGGCGGGCGCTATGGCGGCGGCTATGGTGGAGATGGCCTGCAACCTGACGGTGGGACGCGAGAAGTTCAGGGACGCCGAGGAGGAGTTGCAGGTAGTCCTGGCGAGGGCGAAGGAGTTGCGCGAGCAGATGCTGGCGGCTGTGGACGAGGATACGGACGCCTACGATGCGGTGAGCCAGGCTTATAAGCTGCCCAAGTCTACGGATGCCGAGAAGAGCGAGCGCACAGCCGCAATACAGGCGGCCCTCAAACAAGCCAGCGATGTGCCCTTCCGGGTAGCGCAAGCAGCAGCCGAGACCGCCCAGCTTGCCGTAATCGCCGTAGAGAAGGCCAACCCCAACGTCGCCTCCGACGCTCGCGTGGCGCGCCTGCTGGCCGACGCCGCCCGCGATGGTGCGGTAGCCAACGTGGAGATAAACCTGAGCAGCATCACCGACAGCGATTACGCTGACCGTATGCGTGAGGAGTTGGAAGGGCTGCACGGGTAGAAGGGAGGCCATATGACAGTGGAAGAATTCCTAGCCCCATCCAGCCCCACCGTGCGCGAGCTTGCTATGAAAACACGCGATCTGGTGCGTAGCACGCTGCCCGGCGCATATGAGGGCGTGCATCCGGGGCGCAACTCCATCATTTATGGCACAAGCGAGAAGATGGCTGATTGGATGTGCTACATCGCGCCCTTCAAGTCCAGGATCAACCTCGGCTTCTTTTACGGCACAAAACTGCCCGACCCGGAGGGATTGCTGGAAGGCACAGGGAAGCTGCTGCGCCACGTTAAGATCAGTCAGGTTGAGGAGATCGAGAAGCCTGCTATAAAGGCGCTGCTCGTGGCCGCTCTTGAGGCAATGAAGTAGAAGGGGCTATCCTACCCTTGCTCCTTTTCCTTGTGGGCGAGGGGGAGTATCCACCAGAAGACGCCTATCAACACCGCAATTATCAGGGCCACAACTAGAGACTGGACGTTCCCCAGCACCTGCGCGACCACCAACTGCGTTGCCAGCACCAGGGCCAACGACGATGGCACCATACCCACTACCGTCATGCGCGTGGCGAACTCTTTGAAGCGCACGCGGTCCATCAGGGGCCTTGCCAGGCGGTGGTGCGCGGCGGGCGCGCTGAATAGCACCAGGCCCGTGACCGAGCAAACGAAAGTAGCCAAGTAGACCCATTTCTCGATCTCTTCTATCTTCTCAAAGCCCTGGTTGAACGGCAGTATGACCAGGAACGCGGTCAGCACCTGCACGCCATGAAGAAGTATCCTCAACTCCTGCAATAGATCGTTGAGATCCTTCTCATCATGGTCGTCGTTCTTTGCCTGATTATCCTGGTTGCCGTTGGCGGCTTTTTGCTCCGGCCCGTTCTCCTTGCTGTCCCTTGGTTTGAGTGGGTATATTTCCTGGGCGGGTACGCCTGGCATGCGCTATTCCTTCCTGGGGAGAGTGAAGTCTTCTTTACTCAGCCTGCATAGCTCACCGATACTTTCGAGAGTGATGTCGGGGTCGGGCTTGCGGTACTGCTTTGGGTCGTGTGCGTAGTGACCCTGCTTGACCCAGACCGTTGTGAGCTTATCGCCAAGTATGCTTTTGGCGTTGGCTAGTATCCTTTCTTTGTCCTCAACCAACACGTAATGCTCCCCTGGGAGGCGGCGCATCACGTCGGTGAATTGCTCCTCCTTGTGGATGTAGATGAGCACGTCTGCCGGGCCGCCGACGGCTTTGGTCAGCCCGGCGTTGGCTATCTTGCGGGCCTGGTAATCGTCGTCGCCGTCGGACAGTATGGCGACCTCTCCCATGCGGGTGATGTGCTCAAGCGCGGGGAAGCTGCCGGGGTAGACGTAATCCCCGTAAGGCCAGTTGTTTATCAGGTCTGCCGCGCGCTCGGCGATTACTTTATCCTCCCAGCTACGGGCGAACCGCTCAAGCGTCTCAGGATAGCTAACCACGTCCAGCTCGGCGCGGACTTCCTCGTATAGCTCCCAGAAGCGTTGCGCGCCCTGCTCTCCTAGTATCTCCAACAGTTTAGCCTGCATGTCCGCCTTAGAGCGATCGTTATTGAGCAGGGTATTGTCTACATCGAACAGGAAGACCAGTTCTTGCTTTTGTTTGTCACTCATAGCCTCAGCCTTGTATACTGGCGCGTATAGGCGGCAATCGCCCATCACGCTCACGTTTTACGCCTCATGCCCCGCCACCGGAACCCCCATACGCACAACGGTGTTAACACTTTAGCGAGAATCGTACCACCCCATGAGTAGCTCCACCGAAACGCAGGCACCCCAGCCCCCTAAGCTCAAGCCGCAAGGCGCGAACCCGCTCTTTTACCTGCCCTCTACAGCAGGCGGGCGATCTGGCCCGGCGTCAATGCGCAGCAAGTATAACATGGTGCTCGCTTTCGTAGATGCTACTGCGGAAGGGGAAGCTTACTTGCAGTCGCTCGCAGGCGTCTACCAGGATATACTCTACGCCGAGGCGAGAGTGATTGCGGTAGTGCCTCTGCCCTTGAACAGCGCATCCGCGCTCAGTTCGCGGCTCAAGCTGCCGTTCGCGCTCCTGGCTGATGAAAGCATGGAGACGACGCGGCGCATGCTGGGCGGCGAGCACGCAAGCGCGCTGTGCGTAGCCGACCGCTTCGGGCAGGTGCACTATCTCGCTTTCGCACGCACAGCAGCCGCCTTACCTCCCATCAAGTCGGCCCTCGACTGGCTCGACTTCATCCAGGTCCAATGCCCTGAGTGAACTGACGGCTCGGAAAGCCTCTGGTCCAGGGGCGAAGAAGATTAGAGCCTGACGCAGCCAGTCACATGCTGGCAGTTATAACAATAGCCCTTTCTGGAGAGGATAACAATAATGCCGTCATCGAATCACCCATTATCCCACGCCATTCCAAACCTACCCAGTGTCATTCTGAGCGGAGCGAAGAATCTCGTCCCTCGCGAAGATGCTCAGTCAGGCTTCTCCGGGCAAAATTACGCGCAACGGACGAGATTCTTCGCTCCGCTCAGAATGACAAGGGGGAATGGGTTCGCTTACCCCCGGCCTGTCGCTCGCTTCGTGGCCGCGTCTTTTTGGGTGGGGCTACTCATCGTTAGTATGCTACTGGGGGTAATAAGCCAGGCATCGCGGGCGGCCTATCAGCCATCGTCCCTGGTGGCGAGCCTGGCGCAGCCACAGCCGGAGGGGGAGTCGCTGCCGCCGGGGGTCAGGATTGAGACGGTGCTGGGGCGCATGGACCGCCCTGTGGCTATGGCTTTCGACCCGCAGGGGAGGCTCTTTTACACAGAGAAAACTACGGGGCAGGTGCGCCTCTTCGCTAATGGCAACCTACAGCCAAACCCGGTGATAACGTTTGAGGTCAACGCCAACTTCGAGCGCGGGCTGCTGGGGATAGCTATTGACCCCAACTTCAATACCAACCACTACATTTACATTTATCACACCTGCCCCGACTTCGGGGATTGCACCAGGCAGAACCGGGTGGTGCGCTTCACTGAGAATAACGGCGTAGGCTCCGGCCCTACAACTATCTTCACAGCGACGCAGACCGCAGGGAACCATGTAGGCGGCAACATCCACTTCGGGCCTGACGGCAAGTTGTACGTGACCGTCGGAGACAACGCCAACGCGGACAACGCCCAGGACCTGACAGTGAGGAACGCTAAGATGCATCGCATCAACCCCGACGGCAGCATGCCCACAGACAATCCTGTGTTCAGCAGACCGGATGCACTCCCTTCTATATATGCGGTTGGCCTACGGAACAGCTTCGACTTCACCTTTGATCCCTTCTCGCCTGTGACTGATCCCAGGATATTCGCCAGCGAGAATGGGCCAGGCTGCGACGACGAGATGAACCGCATCCGGGGCGGGCACAACTACGGCTGGCGGGCGGCCTACCCTTGCGACGACCAAAACCCAAGTCCTGAGTTCAATACGATACCTCCCCTGTGGTATACAGGGCCGGGCCAATGCTGCATAGCCCCCACAGGCATAGAGGTATACGATGGCCACCAGATACCGGAATGGAAAGGCCACCTTTTCATGGCGAATTACTCCCCCGGCACGCTCTACCACTTTTACCTGACGGACGACCGCAATTGGGTGGCCTCATACAAGCGCGTGGAGGGCGTGACGGCCAACATGGATATAGAGACCGGGCCGGACGGTGCGCTCTACTACCTGGAAGGCGGAGGCTATGCGGAGGGCACGCTGAAGCGCATAGTGGGTCCGGGCGCGCCACCTACCGTAACGCCCACATCCGGTCCTCCTCAGGTCACGCCTGAGCCAGGCACGATGCCCACCATCCCAGGCAACGGCAGCCGCACCTTCTCCGAGACCGGCAAGCTCGTTGGCGGCATCTTCCTGGAATACTGGCAGAAGAACGGCGAACTGGCGCAGCAGGGCTACCCCATTTCGAACCTGATGAAAGAGGTATCGGACCTCAACGGCAAGACGTATACGGTGCAATACTTCGAGCGGGCAGTGTTCGAGCACCACCCTGAGAACCAGCCCCCCTATAACGTGCTGTTGTCGCAGTTGGGCACGTTCCGTTATAAGCAGAAGTACCCCAACGGCGCGCCCAACCAGCAGCCCACCACATTGCAAGGCTCGGTGCTCTTCCCGGAGACGGGCAAGCGGGTGGGAGGCAAGTTCCTGGAATACTGGCAGAAGAACGGCGGCCTGGCCCAGCAAGGCTATCCCATATCGGAGGAGTTCACCGAAGTGAGCGACCTGAACGGTAAGCCTTACACTGTGCAGTACTTCGAGCGTGCGGTATTCGAGATGCACCCGGAGAACCAGCCTCCCTTCGACGTGCTCCTGTCGCAGCTAGGCACGTTCCAGTACAGGCAGAAATACGGCGGCAGGTGAGACCTACTATGGGGTTGCGGCTCTTCTATCTAAACGCAAAGACGCCAAGAACTCGCCAAGAGATTTAGGGTTTGGTTTTCAGTACACTCCTATGAGTGCCCGACCAGGTACTCTCACATGGTATTGGCGGGTACCTGGCGCCTTTGCGTCTTGGCGTTCAGCACCTGATTGGGGTTGAACTGGATATACCGTACCACGGTTAAATGGTGTACAATAGCTCCAGGGCGCGCTATCTCGTTTTATAGCGAGGCGGCTACTCATGCATGGCGTGTTCTTTTCTATCTAGTGAAGCGAGGAGCGGCAGTTATGAAGTCCCGACTTATACTTATTTGCTTTAGCTTTCTGGGCGTGATGCTCGCCCTGGCCGCGATGCCCTGGCAGGCTGCGGCAGGCCCCCCCGCCGCGCCGTCAGCGGGCCAGCTCGCCACAGGCGATTGGCCGATGTACGGGCACGACTACCAGCACACCAGCTACAACCCGAACGAGATTAGCATCAGCGGGGGCAACCTCTTCCAGCTTATGCCGTACTGGCAGGTGAATATCGGCACCAACGGGACGATGTCGGCTGCGAGCGCGCCGAGCGTGGCGAACGGCATGGTATACGTGGGCAGCAGCGTGGCGAGCGGTGATAACTTCTTCGGCATTAACCGCATCTCAGGCGCGCAGGTATGGACCACCAGTTTAGGCTACAATCCCAACCCCGGATGCCTCCACGTGGGCCTCGGCTCCACTGCCGCCATATCGGGCACCACGATCTCCGTGGGCGGGGGAGACTCCGCTTACTACGGGCTGAACGCCGATACGGGGCAGCAGCTATGGCGCGACCCTATGGACCTCGGGCCAAGCGCATTCGCCTGGGAGTCGCCACTGATGATACATGGGCGCGCCTACCTGGGCATGTCGGCCAACTGCGACAACCCATCGGTGCGCGGGGAGGTGCGGGCCGTTGACATGCTGACCGGGGCGCGCATCCAGAGCCAGTATTTCGTGCCGGAGGGTTTGCGCGGCGCGGGCATATGGAACTCGCCCGCCCTCAGTCCCGACGGCAACATCTTGTTCATCACCACAGGGGAGGACTACGGCGGCTACAACGGCCCCTATAACCGGGCTATGGTGGCTATGGACGCTATAACTCTGCAAATCCTCAAGTCGAACCAGCAGGGCAACACGGGTGGGGACGTAGACTACGCTACTTCACCGACCGTTTTCAGTGACAACCAGGGCAGGTTGCTGGTGGGCGCGCTCCACAAAAACCGCAGATTCTACGCTTTCGACTTCAACGACACCAGGGAGGGGTGGCCGCCCATCTGGGAAAAACTGCTGCCCTCTTACAGCGCGGGGATGCTGCCCGCCTACGACCCCAACACAGGGGACGGCGGCACGCTCTTCCTCACAGTAGGCACCACTCTTTATGCCCTGGACCCGGCTACAGGGGCAGAGCGATGGACCGCGCCCATTACCGGCGGCTATCACGGCAATATGGCTATCGCTAACGGGCTTATATTCCTAAATACGGGTAGTACGGGCCTCAAGATATACAGTGAGGCGAACGGCGCTCTACTTCACTCGCTCTTACCGGCCAACGCGGGCGCGAGCAACGCCGGCATCGCCGTATCGCATGGCTTGATCTACTGGGTATCAGGCTCCTACATCAATGCATGGGGCCTCCCGGCCGCGCCAACCCGCACGCCTGGCATGACAGCCACGCCGAGCAGGACGGCCACGCCCAGCCCGGCGACGCCCACACGCACGCCCTCACCGCCCCCTACGGCGACGGCAGGCACTCCGATCACTCCCCCCAGTCCGACGATGCCCACGTCTACACCCACACGAACCCCGACAATTACTCCCACCCCGGCTACCGCTACCCCAACCCCGCAATGCGGCCCTGGTTGGCGGGTGGTACCCGATTCCGAGACCGGGGTGCTCGTTGGAGTTTCAGCGTTAGCTTCCAACGATGCATGGGCGATAGGTAATCACAATAGCTCCGCTTTCATCTACCACTGGGACGGCTCGCAATGGAGTGAGGTCCAGGGAGCAAACACGACCGTAGCTAAGACATTGACGGATGTGGAGGCCATCGCAGGCGACGATGTGTGGGTGGTAGGTCACTATTCCGGCTCAGAGGAAGATACGTTTATCGAACACTGGAACGGCCGGCGTTGGGAAGCGGTACCCAGCCCGAACGGCAGTGGAAAGCAAAACAGGCTATTTGATGTTACGGCTGTGGCCTCAGATGACGTATGGGCGGTGGGCATTACACACAATCTAACCGAGTTTCAGCGCACCTTGATCCTGCACTGGAACGGCACCGAATGGAGCGTAGTGCCCAGCCCCAACGTGGCAGGGAACGGTTGGCTCAGTGGGGTCGCGGCGGTGGCGGCGAACGACGTATGGGCTGTAGGTAATTACAGGCCTGACGGCGGAGGGAGTATGACCCTCACTCTGCATTGGAACGGCGTCGCCTGGAGCGTGGTGCCCAGCCCCCTTGTCAACAACGCTGATCAACTGGACGATGTGGTTGCCGTCGGGCCAGATGACGTTTGGGCTGTGGGGTCCACCAATCTAGCTAGCGAAGCGTACCTTGCGCTCGTGATGCACTGGGATGGCGATAACTGGACGGTGGAGAATATCGAGGGCCTGGGCCAGACCGTCTCGTACCTGAGTGGGGTTGATGCCGTTTCAGCCACAGACGCCTGGGCGGTGGGGATGCAGGGTATCTCCGGCAGTGATAGGAAAACGCTCATACTGCATTGGGATGGTGTCGCATGGAGAGCATGGCCCAGCCCCACCGTAGGCGTAAACTCTTACCTCTACTCTGTGTCGGCAGCATCAGCTACCGACGTGTGGACGGTGGGTGTCGGGGGTAGCCACTTCGACGCTCGACTGCTCACGGTGCGCTATTTCGACCAGCCCCCATGCGCAAGCCCGACTGTCCCGCCTACGTCTACCTTTACGCCCACATCAACCGCAGGCTCCACCGCTACTGTACCGGGTACCCGGACCGGCACGCCGACTGCAATTTCTACTATTACCGGCGTAGCCACGAATACCATACCTGTGCCTACGGCCTGCGCCATATCCTTCAGCGACGTGCCGCAGGGCAGCACCTTCTACCCATTCGTGCGCTGCCTGGCGTGCAAGAGCATTCTGGGTGGGTATGCCGACGGCACCTTCCGGCCCAACAACGAAGTGACACGGGGGCAGCTATCCAAGATAGTGGCTAATTCTGCCGGGTTCAGCGAGCCTGTTGAAGGGCAGACCTTCGAGGACGTGCCGCCGGGCAGCACTTTCCATCCCTTCGTGGAACGGCTGTCAGGCAGAGGCATCATAGGAGGGTACCCATGTGGCGGCGCAGGCGAGCCTTGCCGCACGGGCAACAAGCCCTACTTCCGGCCCGGCGCGAACGCAACGAGGGGGCAGATATCGAAGATAGTGTCGGAGTCCGCCCATTTGAGCGACCCGGTGAGCGGGCAGACGTATGAGGACGTGCCGCCCGCAGGCACATTCTACCTGTGGATAGAGAGGCTATCAGGCAAGGGCATCGTCGGCGGGTATGCCTGTGGAGGCACGGGTGAGCCATGCGGCGCAGGCAACAAGCCATACTTCCGCCCGAACAACAACGCTACCAGGGGACAGACATCCAAGATTGTAGCCAACACCTTCTTCCCTAACTGTAACCCTCCGATGCGCCGCTAACGTATATCTCATGTTGCCAGGAATACATGATGTTATACTAATTAGATTGTGCTGACAAAGAAATGCTACGGTAGGGGCGCAGCATGCCGCGCCCTGCTTAGGTTCACGCTCCAAGTTGGTACGCCACCTCCACCAGGGCGAGCATGCGGGTCGCCCCTACTGTACATCTCTTGTTTCTTGACACATTTTCGTTAGCGAAGCACTAGATAGGGGAAGCATTGAACCTCACGACACAGCCACAGGGCGCACCCGATACAAAGCCGCTGCTGCCTTTCTATGCGCCGGATAGGCTGATGCCTGGGGCTGAGCCGTTTCTTTATGAAGCGGGCGATGAGGTTGGTTGCCTGCTGGTGCATGGCTTCACTGCCACACCCGCCGAGATGCGCGGGATTGGGCGCTACCTGGCAGATAAGGGCATCACTGCCGGTGGGGTGCTCCTCGCCGGGCACGGCACCGCGCCCGAAGACCTGCAAAGCACGACATGGCGCGACTGGTACGCCTCGGTGGAGGGCGCGCTCGATGATATGCTGGCGCGGTGTAAGAGGGTCTACCTGGCGGGGCTGTCGCTGGGCGGCGCGCTGACCATCTATACAGCCGCAAAGAGGGGCAAAGACCTGGCAGGGATCATACCGATGGCCGCGCCGATATACCTGCCGCCGGGCCTGGGCCTGGTGCTCAAGAGCATGCGAATGCACGTGCCCTATATATACAAGCCATCCAGGGATATAGAGGACCCGATTGCACGGGAGGGGCATATAGGCTATCTATCCACGTCAACCGACGCCATAGCCACGCTTGTAGAACTGCTGGGAGAAGTGCGCGCGGCCTTGCCACAGGTGAAGGTGCCTACGCTCATCATTTACTCTCGCCGTGACCACATCGTGCCCCCGATCAGCTCCCACCATATATACTCGCGCATCAACACGTCCGACAAGCGCATGATCGCCCTTCATAGAGGCTCCCACGTCGTCACCACCGATTACGACCGCGATAGAGTGTACGCAGCCGTGCATGAGTTCATCAGCGAGCGAGAGAGCAGGCGGTAGAAGATAGGCTCGGAGGTTTATAGAGGATGCCGTTCAAGTTCGAGAAGCTTGAGGTATGGCAGGTTGCCTTGGACTATAGCGACCTGATATACGAGATTGCCGGGCAACTGCCCAAGAGCGAAGAGGCCAACCTCACGTCGCAGATCGTCAGGGCTGCGACCTCAGTCGCACTCAATATCGCTGAAAGCACAACATCTCAAACCGACGTAGAAAAGGCGCGATTCCTGGGCCTCGCCATTCGCTCGGTGTTGGAGACGGTAGCCTGCCAGCATATCATCAGCCGCCGGGGATTCCTCCGGGACTCCGCTCCCCTGAGGCAGGCATACAAAGACGCGGTGAACCTGGCAGGTATGTTGCAGGCCATGCGTGATGCGCTCACCCCTAAACAGGCATGGATACGAGAGGAAACGGTAGATTATCAGGGCGTAAGCGTGCTAGATGATGAAGATGAAGCATAGTTAAGAGTTCAGGTTAAAGGAAAACATGTTACTCGTAGGGGCGACCCGGTGGGTCGCCCTGGTGGGGATGGCGTACCATGCTTTTATGCTGCCCCAACCAGGGCGACCCACCGGGT
>DASWMJ010000037.1:0-117133 GCA_036399775.1 Chloroflexia bacterium
GGGCGACCCACCGGGTCGCCCCTACCATAAATCTGATACTTCTCAACACGGGCATATTTCGTGCTCATGCTAAGTCCAACCTGTTCCCTCTACTACCCTTCTAACACCTGATACCTGACACCTACAATGATAACTATCCCGCGAGAGACATGCATAGACATAGACCAGGCGCTAAATAGAGAGTGGCTGGTCGGCAATGGCATTGGTGGGTACGCTTCGAGCAGCATCGTGGGGGCGAACACGCGGCGCTATCATGGGCTGCTGGTGGCGGCCATGCGCCCACCCGTGGAGCGCACCGTGCTTCTCGCCAAGATTGACGAGGAAGTCGAGATAGATGGGCGCACCTACTACCTGGGCGTGAACGAGTACCCCGACGGCAAGATATACCCCGGCGGCTTCGTCCACATTACAGAGTTCCGTATAGAGGAGGGCATCCCGACCACCGTGTTTCGCCTGGCCGACAGCGTGCTTCACAAGACCGTATGGATGGAGCATGGCCGCAACACCACCTACGTGCGCTACATATACGTCGAGGGGAGCGAGGAGTGCTGCCTCGTGCTGCACCCAATGTGCAACCACAGGGATTATCATGGCACAACCAGGGGATCGCTGGAGTGGGACTTTGGGGTGGAGCCTGTAGAGGGTGGGTGCAAAGTGCAGGCGCGGCCTGAATTGCCTCCTTTCTGGCTCGCAGGCGCGCCCGATGCTACTTTCACGCACACGGGTGTCTGGTACTGGAACTTCGTCTACCGGGGCGAGGTCGCGCGCGGCTACAAAGATACTGAAGACCTCTACATACCCGGCATCTTCCGCGCCAACTTGCAGCCGGGAGAGAGTTTTACCATCGTAGCGAGCACCGACCCACCGGACGCTACTGCCGCGCTCCTGGAAGGCGCGTTGGAGCGCGAGCAAGAGCGCCAGGGGAAGCTATTGGCTGCGGCGGGCATATCGCGGGAGGCCGGAGCAGCCGAGCCGGATGCCACCCCGGAGGCGCTCGCTGCCGAACTGGTGCGGGCCGCCGACACGTTCATCGTAGCGCGAAACATTGATAGGGAAGGCACGACGACCCAGGTGCCCACCGTACTGGCGGGCTACCATTGGTTCACCGACTGGGGCCGCGACACGATGATTTCCCTTCCCGGCCTGTCACTCCCCACCGGGCGCACCCGCGAGGCCAACCGCATACTGCGCACATTCGGCCTCTTCGTGCGGGAGGGGCTTATCCCCAACAACTTCCCGGACGCGGACGCGGCACCCCACTACAACACTGCGGACGCCACCCTCTGGATGTTCGCGGCGGTGGAGGCGCTTGCCAATGGCATGGGCAATATGAACACAGCCCGTGACCTCTACCCCTTGTTGGCGGACATGATAGCGTGGCATGTTCGAGGGACGCGCTATGGCATCAAGATGGATCCCGAAGACGGCCTTCTCTACGCGGGGGAGCCGGGCGTGCAGCTAACGTGGATGGACGCGAAGGTAGACGACTGGGTTGTGACCGCCCGCATAGGCAAGCCGGTAGAGATAAACGCCCTCTGGTACAATGCTCTACGCGTCATGGACAAGCTACGCGTATCGCTGGGGCGCACGGTAGTGGCAGGGAGACAAGAACCACCCAACTTCAACGAGCTTGCGGAGCTTGCCCGGTACAACTTCCGCAAGCGATTCTGGTTCGACGCCGGAGACTACCTGTTCGACGTGATAGACGGGCCGGACGGCAACGACATCTCGATACGCCCCAACCAGGTATTTGCTGTGTCGCTACGCAACGACCTGCTCACCGTAGACCAGGCGCGGGGCGTGCTGGCTGTGGTGCGCGAGCACCTGCTGACGCCCTACGGCCTGCGTTCCCTCTCGCCGCAAGACCCGCACTACAACAACGGTTACAGGGGAGATCGGCGGGAGCGAGACGGTGCTTACCACAACGGCACCGTCTGGGCGTGGCTCATCGGCCCGTACCTGGATGCCGTACGCCATGTAGAAGGGATAGAGGCAGCGCGTAATGAGCTAAAGGGAATGCTGCCAACATGGGGCAAGCACCTGACAGAAGCGGGCCTGGGCAGCATAAGCGAGATATTCGACGCCGACGCGCCATACGAACCCAAAGGCTGCATCTCCCAGGCATGGAGCGTAGCCGAACTCCTGCGCCACGCCTGGGGGCCGAATAGCTTGTGGTGAGGGGCCAGGGGTTAGGGGTCAGGGATCAGGGGTCAGGGATCAGGGGTCAGGGATCAGTTATATCGGATGAATGTAGAGCGCGACTTTCTGACCCCTAACCCCTAACCCCTAACCCCTATTCCCTCACCTCTGGTTGCTCGCGTAGCGACCTGAGAGGTGAGAAGTAGACCCATAGGAAGGCAAGCAACACGCCGGTTGCGGCCAGCAGGAGGGTTGTGCGAAGGCTGATGATTGAGCCTAGCACGCCCCCTACCAGCGCGCCTACCGGGGTTACGCTCCACATTATGAAGCGCATGGTGGCGTTGACGCGGCCTTGCAGCCTGTCAGGGGTGATGCTCTGCCGCAGGCTGACCTGATTGACGTTGAAGATTGGCCTGGCGACCCCAAGCAAGAACTCCCCCAGCATTAGCAGCCCCACAGTCACAGGCAAAGGCCCACCGGCCAGGGGAATACAGAGCCGTGCCACGCCCGTAAGCACCTGCATCCAGACTATGGTTGGGCCGAGGCCGAGACGTTTGGCGGCGGGGGCAGCCAGCAGCGCGCCAGCAAGAGCGCCCGGCCCACCGCACGCGAGAATGACGCCCAGCAGCAAGGGGTCAATACCAAGCTCGCGCACCAGGTAGAGTACGTAGAGCGCTTCCATCATGCGGCTGAAGAAGTTGTGCGTAGCGCCGCATCGCACGAGCGCGCTCAACAGCGGATTTGCTATGACTCTACGCATCCCTTCGGCGATCTGGCCCCAGACGTTGCGCTGCTGGTCGTGGGGGATGGGCGGCGGTTCCGGCGTTCGTATGCTACCCAGGAATAGCGCCGACACCAGGAAGGAAGCGCCGTCCACTAAGATGGCTATGGGTGCTGTCACCAACTGGACGAGCACGCCAGCCAGCCCTGGCCCCACAATCCCCGCGACGGAGCTGCTGACTTCCAGCTTGCTATTGCCCTCAACAAGTTGCTGGCGCTGCACGAGCGAAGGGATGAAGGACTGGTAGGCCACCATAGAGATGACGAATATAGTGCCTGCCAGGAAGGTGACTACGTACAGATGCTCCATGCTCAACCAGCCGAAGATGTAGGCGGCAGGTATCGAGCCGAGGAGCAGCGCGTTACCCAGGTCGGCCCCTATGAGGAGCGGGCGACGGCGCATGCGGTCTACCCATACCCCCGCGAGAAGCCCCACGAATATGAAAGGCAGGTTGCGGAGCGCGACCAGCGAACCCATCTGCGCTGGTGTGGCCTGCAAGATGAGCACGGCGGTCAGGGGCAGGGCGAGCGCCGTCACCTCCGAGCCGAAGAAGGAGATACTCTGTCCCACCCAGAACTTGAGGAAGTCGGGGTTGCGCCAGAGTCCGGCCGGTTGCGGACGCATCTAGGCGTGGGCGGTAGTCGCGGCTGCCACTATCTGCGCGGCTTTTGCCCCCGCGATACCCCGGTGGCTGAGGGCGTTCTTCACATCGGGAGACAGTTGGGCCATGCGCAGGCCATTGGGTAGCTCAAATAGGGGATCGTAGCCGAACCCGCCGCTCCCCACAGGCTCGTGGGCTATGCGCCCCTCGCAGGTGCCGTCTACCAGATGTTCTTCTCCCGTAGGGCTGATGAGGGCTATCACGCACCTGAAGCGGGCCGTGCGCTCTTCGTCCGGCACGCCCTGTAGACGCTCAAGGAGCATGATGTTGCGGCCCTGGGCGGTGGTGTTTGGCCCGGCCCAACGATTGCTATGCACGCCGGGCGCGCCACCCATAGCGTCAACCTCAAGGCCGCTATCGTCGCCCAGCACCCACCACCCCTGCGCCAGCGCCTCCGGCGGCAAGGCGTCACGCAAAGCTCGCGCCTTCAGGAGCGCGTTGTCGGCCAGGGTCTCCCCCGTCTCGGCTACCTCCACCCATATCTCGATGTCGCCGGGCGAGACGACGCGCACGCCGGGCACTCCCTCGAAGAGGTCCCTGTACTCTCTCAGCTTGCCGGGGTTCGCGGTGGCGACCAGTATAGTCGGCATATAGTATCTCCGTGCTTTATACTTCGTAACCGTGTAAAGGCTCAGCACGTTGATTGTACATGAGGTGGTTTCTATGAGCAATGAGTATACTGAGCGCCTGGTGCGGATAGCCGACGAACTGCGGGCCATCGCCGAGAATGGCCTGCAATGGGCGCAAAATGACTATGATAGGGCGCGCTACGACAAGGCGCTGTCGCTGGCCGCCGATTTGCTTAGTCTGGTGGATACGAGAGATGCAGGCGAGATAGAGAGAGTCTTCCGGGGCGACCTGAGTGTGCGAACACCCTTTGTGGGGGTAGATGCCGCCATATTCAATGCTGAGGGAAAGATATTGCTCGTGCAGCGTGCCGACACTGCGACGTGGTGCATGCCGGGAGGTATGGCCGACGTTGGCGAATCGCCAGCGCAAGTGGCGGAGCGGGAGGTCTGGGAGGAGACGGGGCTGCATGTGGAGGCGCGGCGGCTCGTCGGAGTTTTCGACTCCCGTGTCACGCTAGGCTGGCCTACTTCACCCGTTCACCTATACCACATCTGTTTCATATGCGAGCGCGTAGGCGGCGCTCTCACACTCACCAACGAAACAATAGCTTATGGCTTTTTCAGCGAGGGAGAGGCGGCTTCGCTCTCTCTGTACAGGGGCCATGCATTCCGCATCCCTTGCGCCTTCAGGTTGTATCGCAACGACACAGAGGCGATGTTTCATTAAGGAGTGCTACTGCACATGGAGGATTTCAAAGACAAAGAGACCGCCGCAAGCTGGGACGCCGACCCCCTCGCTCGCAATCCCGCCCGCCCGGAGCAGCTTGATATTCTGCTCTCGATCCTGGAAGGCGAATATGAAGACGGCAAGGCCATCCTCGATATAGGCATGGGGTCGGGCATCGTTGAGGAGCTTATCATGCGGCGAATAGCTGATGCCTATGTGGTGGGGGTGGACGCATCGGAGGCGATGTTCGAGATCGCGCACCGCCGCCTACGCGAATATAGTGGCAGGTACGAGGTGGCCCTCCACGACTTCACGCAGGTAGGCACGCTCAGGTTGCCGGAGAGGAAGTACCAGGCCGCCATCAGCGTGCAGGCTATCCACAACGTAGCGGACGAATATAAGCTGCCCATCCTCCGCTTCGTGCGTAAGACGCTTGAGCCAGGCGGCTTATTCTTGCTGCTGGACCGCATCGCTGTAGATACGCCCGGCCTGTTCAGCGCGTACAGGAGCATGTGGGAGCGCCTTAATCGAGTGCATGGCGCGAGCATACGCGAAGGCGACACGTTTGAGGAGCACACCCGCAAAGTCGCTGCCAGGGGCGATCTGCCCGCCAGCCTGGAGCAGCACCTCGTATGGCTGCGGGAGGCAGGCTTCGAGGCGGCCTGCCTGCACCTGCACGCGAACCGCGCTCTATTCGCCGCCCGCAAGCCTTACGGTTGAACCACAAAGGCACAAAGAACACTAAGATTTTGTTGGGTATTTTTGAACCACAGAGGCGCGGAGGCGCAGAGGATTTTATGGGGTTTGGGCTTCACATGACTTATTCGCCGTGCCGCAAACCTCGTAATTGGGCGCGAAGGTTATCTAGCGGCAGAAGATCGCCGCTATGTGCGTCTTTGTAGTACCAGTGCTCCCAGCCGTTGAGCGCGGGCACACCTAGCAGACGCGCTCCTACCGAATGGATTGACCCTCTAATCTCCCCGGCTTGCAGGGTGCCGTCGGCGGCTATTCGGGCGGTGCCTTTGGTCTGGTCCAGGTAGAGGGTGTCGCCTGGCTGTAGCAAGCCCGCTTCCAGCAGGTTGCCGAAGGGTATGCGTGGGGCGTTGCGCTTGCTGGGGGTGGTGAAGAGCGTCTCCTGGAATGGGGCAGGCTCAATCGCGTCTATGCGCTCCTGGGCTACTCTTGCGTAGTCGGGGTCGCGCTCGATCCCTATCCAGTGGCGGTGCAGCTTCTTTGCGACGGCACCCGTCGTGCCCGTGCCGAAGAAGGGGTCAAGCACAACGTCGCCTGGGTTGGAGCTTGAGAGGATGACCCTGTAGAGGAGGGCTTCGGGCTTCTGGGTGGTGTGGGCCTTCTCTCCATTGACGCGGATGCGCTCGGAGCCTGTGCAGAGGGGTAGTTCCCAATCGGAGCGCATCTGCTTCTCTTCGTTGAGGTTCTTCATTGCCTGGTAGTTAAAGGTGTATTTCTTCTGGTCCTTCGACTTCTTGGCCCATATAAGTGTCTCGTGGGCGTTGGTGAAGCGCACTCCCCTGAAGTTAGGCATGGGGTTCGTCCGTACCCACACAACGTCGTTGAGCATCCAGTACCCCAGGTCCATCATTATCTTGCCCACGCGGTAGATGTTGTGGTAGCTGCCTATGACCCATATGGTGCCGGTGTCCTTCAGCACGCGGCGGCAGGCAGAGAGCCACTCCTCGGTGTATTTGTCGTAGGCGGCGAAGTCGGAGAATTGGTCCCACTCGTCGTCTACGGCGTCCACTTTGGTCAGGTTGGGACGCCAGAGGTCGTGCTGTAATTGGAGGTTGTAGGGAGGGTCGGCGAAGATAAGGTCTACGCATTTCTCAGGGAGAGAAGCTAGCGCGGTAAGGTTATTACCTTGTAAGATTTGGTCCAGGGGGAGATTACCCATATGTTAGATGGATTTGCCGCTCAAAGGATTGCAAGCGTGAGTTCACCATGGCACACTACGATGCGCGCCTTGTTGTACCTACTAACGGGCGTCCGGCATCTGCACCACGTTGGGGCCAATCCAGACAGAGCCTTTGCCCTCGCACACAGAGCAAATCGTAGTGTCGCTATCATTCTCTTCCAGCCCGGCTTTGAGCAGACACGCTTTGCAAGAGCGCATGCTGCCGAAGCCGTTCTTGCACGTCCCTGTGCCCTTGCAGTGCCCGCACTGCTTTACTTCGCCCATCATAATAAATGCCCCTTTTATCAGCGTCCTTCAAAGTCATGAAGTCATACTCACTTGATGCTTGTGAGTTCCAACAGCAGAATTCCTGTCAAACGTATGCCTAGAGAGCCTTAGCTTTTTCCGCCTCTGCAATAGCTCGATGGAGGCGGTCCAGTTGCACACCATTTCCCTGGGTACCAGATTCTAGCCCGGTGGGGGCGTCGCTCAGCACTTGTGGTCCAACGTTTGGAGTGGCACCTTGTCCCGCCGCTTTTAGTGCACTAATGAGTGGCTCTGCCTCTTTTATGAGGTCCTCCAGCGCCTTATTCTTAACCGTGTCACTTTTCTCCTTCTGGTTGCGTGTCCCAATAGTGCTCATGATGCCGGTCAGCCCCAAGCCAATACCTATGCCCCCATAAAAGCTGGTAGCTAGCAGAGTTGCAAGTATGGCAGCAATTACCACATAAATGAGAGCAGCAGGTGCAAACCCACTACCGGCATCTCTTTTCAAATCGTCGCGAAACTTATTCCAGGCCGCCTCTATTGCAGCTAAGGTCTCCGGGTCGCGTTTATCCTCAACAGCTTTATTCCACTGTTCGCGGAATTTCGCAAGTTGTGCCTGCCCCTCTTTGTATTCGGTACGAGCTTCCGTGCCAGGCATTGCTGACCCTATGGAAGTGAACACGACTATGGATGCGCCGAGTATCCCACCTACGGCCACTATTATGCCTCCGAGAATATCTGGCGGTTTGGAGAGCGTCCATTGAAGAATACCCGGTTCAAACACCGAGGTGAGAGTAGAGGGTTGAGGTGTGGCTGTAGCAGTAACCGTTCCGCCTGGTCCAGGAGTTCCCGATTGGGCAAAAGCGGTACTGACCAGAAAAAGCGAGATACCGATGACTGAGAGTAGCACTGGTATGCAGCGTTTCATGGACTTCTCCTTCTGGTACGCTAATTATGAAACGTACTCTAATTCTGGGTAATAGGGTGGAAGCCAAAGAGAGGGAGCAAAGGACCACTGATGAAGCACAAGGTGTACGCCAACATGCGAGTAGCTACCCGACACACCAGCCCAGGTAGTGAGCGTGACTTGGGCTGTTCAATATTGAACACACTCTGTAGCACCGATAGCACAGTCTCTACTCGCCTCCTCACCCTGGCGACTACCTTGCGAAACTGCTCAGGCCAGGGTGTGCGACTGTCTCGTCTGGGTAGTGCCCACACCTGCACTGAGGTGCCATGCCCATGCTTGTGACGCATCGCTGCTCTCCAACCAGGATTGTTGAACGCCCCATCTGCCAGCATGCACAACCCTGGTACAGCTTCCCCCTCGTACAAGCCAGTCATCTGGCTGTCGTGCATAGATGCAGGAGCCAACAACCATCTGTCCACCACTCCCTCTGTTGAAGTGCCCAGGTGCAACCTGAACCCAAAGAGCTTAGCTTTACGAGCAGGGGTGTAGCCAAAGTACAGATGTCGATCGTGACACACCGTTTTGTTGATCTTGGCTCTGGTGTAGGTGCATACTGGAATGGGCGCACTGTCAGTCAGCCGATAAGTATCCTGTGGGCACAGCAGTCCTCATTGCGCCACAAACAACCTGCGTATTTGCTCGGTTATCATCACCAGGGCACGCCTCCTTTGGTTGAACTGGCCAGGAGCAGGCAAATCAGGGATCATGTCAAGGTGGTACTGGCGCACAAAGCTCAGCGTCTTAGCTTCATCTCCCCCAAAGAAGGTGTCAGTAATCAGAGCCACAGTGATGACCTCGCTATCGGAGAAGAGAGGTCTGGGACCACGAGTACGCCACTCTCCGAACTGCTGTTGCAACATCAGGTAAGCATCATCTACAAGCACGAACCAAACAGTGAAAATGTCCTGCCAACGGTAGTGTGTGATAAAATCAGTTACACCGGTCATTGTGCTGCTCCTTTGTGTGTTTTGGTAGACCTAAAGGATATGCACTTTGACCGGTTTCTTCAACCTTCCCTCTAACCCAGAATTAGAGTACGTCACAATTACTAAGGTTTTCACCATTGCTACATGACTGGAGGACCATTTAATGGGGAGGCCTTATTGCAAGCACTAAGTGTGCCAAGATATAGCATTTGGAACGAAGATGATAGATGAGCAGACACAATAAGCAGTATAGTCTAAGATCCAATTTCAGCTTGATTCTACGGAAAAGAATACCAGTTTGAAATCAGCTCTCAGGACAGGATAGTAAGGTGACTGATTATACCACACAGGTTAACCCGCCATGCGCCAACGGGTAACCAGCACGGGCGGGGTCTCGTGGAAGTTCAGCCAACTGAGGGCGTTGGGGCTGGTATGCTCAGGGCCGAAAGCAGGCTCTTCCAGGCCGTCCATCACAAAGCCTGCCTGGAAGCATGCGTCGAAGAGTACGTGCAGGGGGCGGTGGAAGTAGTTCTCGGGGACGGGTTGGGTCAGGATGCCTAGCCCCTTCACTGTGGGCTGGTGCAGGTAGCGGCGGACTTTCATGGAGTAGGTGGTGACTATCTCGCCCGCTCTATCTTCCTCCTCTACCAGCTTGGTGGTCCCCATGTTGTTGAAGCAGGGGTGCATCACGGAGAATACGAAGCGTCCCCCTGGCTCCAGCAGCCTTGTGAGAGCCGACAGCATAGGCTCGATAGCAGCCATGTCCATTATCGCCATCGTACATACCGCCGCGTCGTACTGCCCCTCACCCAGGGACATAAGCTGCTCGTAGTCGGTGGCGTCTATCACCCGATACTCTATGCGGTCGGCGTTCTCCGTGGTGCGCAGCTTTGCCCGCTCGATGAAGTTCGCGCTGAAGTCGCAGGCGACCACATACGCGCCAAGCTGCGCCAGCCTCCGGGAGAAAGAGCCATTGCCGCATGCTATATCAAGCACGCGCTCGCCCGGCTGTATGCCAAGCAGCCTCTCCGTAGCAGGGCCGATGAGCACGGTCTGGAAGGAGTTGCCTTCCGCGCCCATGAAGTCGTCCCACACGGGGGCTATCTGCTCCCATAGCTCGCGGGTCTCTTGATTCAACGCGTCCAGATTATCCGAGGGTTGGTTCACGCTCATCATGTCCTCTCTGGAGTCCCCTATATAACTTCATAGGCGCCCTCTGGCTCAGGGTTTGGGCAGCATCCTAAACATCTGAAGGTAACCCGGCCACGAAACCAACTCAGAAAGTCACCTGGCGTGCCAACCGGAAACGGCACTGCATCTGTGAGCAACACATTGTTCAGGAAATGCTGCCGATCCAGAGTTACAAAATAGTCTGTCTGGACCTCTAAAGCGGCGGCCAGCACCTGGGCATCACCCGCATGACCTGTCAGATCTTGAGCCTTCGCTACAGCATTGTGAGATGGAGAAGGCACTATTTCTACTTGGCTATAGTGCAGCAGCAACGCTAATAGGCCCAGACCATCAGGGGCTTTGCGGCGCAATGCACCCTCAGCCTCCGTGAGCACTTGGGGACTTATGAGGATTTCGATTGCACCCGCCTCAGCCAGTTTCAAAAGTAAACGAGAGCCACCTTCGGCAGACCATACTCCAGCAAACAGAGCACTTGTATCAATAAATACTCTAATCCTGGCTGGCATATCGTTCGCGCTCTTCACGCAGGGTACGCAGCATACTTTCGAGCGTTTCTCCCCGCTCGGTTAGGGTCTCCTTTAGACGGTCAGCTATTGTGTCAATCTCAGAGCGGCGTGGACTGAGAACGAAAACTCCATCTAAGTCGAGAAGAGTAAAGCTGTCGCCAGGCTGTAAATTATAGCTGTCGCGAAGGGCTTTAGGGAGGACTAATACTCCTCGTTGAGCCAATTGAATAGTAATAGTATCAGACATCACATTCTCCTAATAATCTGATCATCTGATAATCAGAATAACTGAAACATACGGGTTCTGTCAATGGCATTTATACAGCTTCAGCTAGCTCCTCCAACACCTGCGAGAGCACATCCTTCCAGTTGATGCCCGCCCGCGCGCGGATGATGCGTACCTGGTGGGGGCTGACTTTGAGCATGTCGCGGTGCTTGCGTTGGAGGCGCATGCGTATCGATTCGGGGATGGTGCGCTCTTCGGGGGTCTGGACGTTTATTTCGTGTTCGAGGGCGCGGATGCTCTCTATGCCCGCCGCTATCGCCAAGCCCTTGAGGCGCACCACCTCCAACAGATTGGCGGCAGGCTCAGGGAGCGAGCCGAAGCGGTCCTCAAGCTCCTTTGACAGGTCGCGCACCTGCCCCGGACTCATGCTGGCCGCCATGCGCTGGTAGAGGCGCAGCCGCACCGCCGCGTCGGGCACGTAGTCTTCGGGCAGGTATGCGGTGAGCGGCAGATCGAGCGACACCGTAGGCGGCTCAGCGTCTTCCGAGTGCGGAGTGCTGAGTGCTGAGGGCTGAGTTATGGTTGTTGGTCGTCCATCGCCTTGATCCTGACCCCTGACCCCTGACCCCTGACCCCTACGCTCCGAGCGCGCCTTCTCTACGGCTGCTGATAGGAGGCGGGTGTAGAGGTCGAGGCCGACGGCTGCTACGTGGCCGCTCTGCTCAGGGCCTAAGAGGTTGCCCGCGCCCCTGATTTCGAGGTCTTTGAGAGCGATGCGGAAGCCTGCGCCCAATTCAGTCGCCTGCTCTATGGTGGAGAGGCGCTCGCGGGCGGTCTCCGATACCTTGCGGCCCGCGTGGTAGAGGAAGTAGGAGTAGGCGCGGCTGGCCCCACGTCCCACGCGGCCCCTCAACTGGTAGAGTTGCGCGAGGCCCAGTTTGTCGGCGTGGTCCACGATGAGGGTGTTGGCGTTGGGGATGTCCAGCCCCGACTCGATGATGGTGGTGCAGAGGAGCACGTCCGCGTCGCCCGCCACAAACTTAGCCATCACCTTTTCCAGGTAGTCCTCCGGCATCTGGCCGTGCCCCACGATGAAGCGGGCTTCGGGCACCATCGCCTCAAGCTCCTCGCGCAGCTTCTCTATCGTTTCCACCCGGTTATGCACAAAGAAGACCTGCCCTCCACGCTCAAGCTCCCGCAGGATTACTTCGCGCACAAGCTGGGGGCGGAAGGCGGTCACGTAAGTCTTGATGGGGAGGCGGGCTTCGGGCGGCGTCTCGATGAGGGAGAGGTCGCGCACGCCGGAGATAGCCATGTAGAGGGTGCGGGGGATGGGGGTGGCCGATAGGGTAAGCACGTCCACCTCGGCCCGTAGCTGTTTGAGGCGCTCTTTGTGGCGCACGCCGAACCGCTGCTCCTCGTCCACCACCACTATGCCCAGGTTCTTGAACTGCACGTTCTTCGACAGGAGCATGTGGGTGCCCACGATTATGTCCACTTTGCCCGCCGCAAGGTCTTTGAGTATGCGAGTCTGCTCCTGCTTTGAGCGGAAGCGCGACAGCATGGAGACGGTCACGGGGAAGGCGGCCAATCGCTCGGAGAAAGTGTTGTAGTGCTGCTGGGCGAGCACGGTGGTGGGCACCAGCACCGCCACCTGCCGCCCGTCCATCACCGCTTTGAAGGCCGCTCGTAAGGCCACTTCGGTCTTGCCGTAGCCCACGTCCCCGCAGATGAGGCGGTCCATCGGGCGCGGCTGCTCCATGTCGTTCTTTACTTCTGAAATGGCGCGCAACTGGTCGGTTGTCTCGATGTAGGGGAAACTCTCCTCAAGCTCTCCCTGCCAGGGGGTGTCGGGCGGGTAGGCATGTCCGGGGGCGGTCTCGCGTGCGGCGTATAGCTCGATCAGGTCCTTTGCCAGTAGCTCCGCGGCTTCCTTCACGCGCCTCTTGGTGCGCGTCCACTCGGCGGTGCCCAGGCGGTGGAGGTGGGGCGAGGGGCCTGCGCCTATGTAGGGGGCTACGCGGTCGGTCTGGTCAGCGGGCACATAGAGGCGGTCCCCTTCGGCGTAGAGGAGCATCATGTATTCGCGCTCGGTGCCGTTGGCGGTCATATGCACCAGGCCGCCGAACCTGGCTATTCCATGCTCGACGTGGACCACGTAATCGCCCGGCTTTAGCTCAAGGAGCATCTTTTCGCGGAGGATGGCCGCCGCGTCGGAAGTAGATCGGCGGGAGGGGCCTGTCGCCCTGCGCGCTACCTGTGAGCGCCCGAATATCTCCGCGTCGGTGAGGAGTAGCAGGGTGCCGCCGTGCGTGTCGCGCATCTCCCAACCGGCGAGGAGCGCGCCCTGCAATAGATTGATCGAGCCGGGCTGCGGTGGCGCGGCTAACACCTCAGACAGGCCGGTAGTCGCTGACTTGACCTGCGTAGGAGGCTCTAAACCGGCCATCACGCCTCTACCTTCGGAGGCTGCCAGCCGAGCACCGGCGGCGGAACCTTTGCGCACCGTAGGGTAAATCTCGTCGTCCTCAAGCAATTCGCGCAAACGTCCCGACTGCTGGGAGACGACCACCACGCGAGAGCGCATGCCGAGCGCCTTCTTGAGGTCGGTGATGAGCGCGCCAACGTTGCCCGCGTAGAGGCGGGGCGGGGCGAAAGGCGGCGCTTCGATAGCCCCCTCCGCGCCACCCCCTATAGTGAGCAAAGGCAGCCCCCTGCCGTGAGCCGTCACTTCCTCCCACGTGAGGTAGGGCCGCAGCAGGCCGGGCGGCAGTTCGCCGTTATCTATGAAGCCCCGGTAAAGGTCGCTCGCCTGCCGCTCAAGCTCCTGCGCCTCCAGGTTGATAAGCTCAGGCTCATCCAGCACCAGGAGAGGCAAATTTGTCTGCCCATCGCTACCGGCTTCTAATCCCTGACCACTGACCACTGACCACTCGCCCCTAGCCCCTAGCCCCCGCAAATAATCGGCAAGACTGGCTAGCGGCTGCGTGTAATAAGGCGCGAATAGCTCCATACCCTCGAAGCATTCGCCATTGGATGCCATTTCAAGCTGCGCTTGCCACTCTTCCAGCACTTCCTCGCGCAGGTTGCCGGTGCTGATCTCCCTCAGTTGAGTAGCGGCCTGCTCGCGCCGCCATAGGGGCATCTCGCAAGAGGGGGTGACCAGCAGGCTATCGGCCTGGCCTTCGGAGCGTTGGGTGAGCGGGTTGAACTTGCGGATGGAGTCTATCTCGTCGCCGAAGAACTCGACGCGCACGGGCAGGTTGGCGGTAGGCGGGTAGAGGTCCACTATGCCGCCGCGCTTGCTGAACTGCCCAGGCTCCTCCACGAGCGGGGCCGACTCGTACCCCAGGTCCACCAGGTGCCCAACGAACTCGCGCAGGTTGACGCGCTCCCCCTTCCGCAACAGCCGCATGGCATATTCCATGTCAGCCGGTGCCATAGTAGGCTGCATAAGCGCGAACACCGAAGTGACGATGATGGGGGCTGAGTGCCGAGTACCGAGTACCGAGTACCGAGTGTCCGACCCTGACCCCTGACCCCTGACCCCTAGATTGGCAAGCACCGTCAGCCGCTCGCCGGTAATCGTTGGGTCGGGGGCGATGCGCTCATAGGGGAGGAGATCGGGGGCGGGGAAGAAGTAGATGGGGGTACCGGGTGGGGAGTAGGCGATCAGCCCCTCGTACAGGCGGCGGGCGCGCTCCGAGCGGGGCGACACTATTATCATCGGGCGCTCGCGGGGGCCGGTCACGTCGGCGTGGAGGGCGGCCAGCAGGTAGGGGCGCGCGGGGTCAAGTGACGCCTCGGTCCACGCGCGCTCGCTCGAAGCCACAGCGCGGGCAAGCGCGCCGTAAGTCGGCTGGTCGTATAACAGAGGCAGCAGGCCCGACAGGCTCACTCGACCTCCTCCCGATGGTAGATGCTCTGTAGCTTCTCCACCCAGCGATTCACTTTTGGAGGCTGGGGCGTGACTTCGGGCTGTGCCTGCTCCTGGGTGGCGGGCGGTAACGGTTGTGAGGCTTTGCTTTTCGCCTTCTGAGGCGCGTCCTTCTCCGTATCGCGGGTGTTGTACTGGTTCATCGCCCGCTCGATGCCGTCGCGCAGGATGGCCTCTATAGCGTCGGCGGCGGTAGACACGACCTTGTCCACCACCTCCTGCTCTTCCTTGTTGAAGCGCCCCAGCACCCAACCTATGCGGCTATGTTGCGCGACAACAGGCTGGTCAACGCCCACCCTGAGCCGGGGGAAGTTCTGCGTACCAAGCTGCTGGATGATGTTGGCGATGCCGTTGTGCCCGCCTGCCGAGCCTTTCTCCCTGATGCGTATGGTGCCTAGCGGAAGAGCTATATCATCGTAGACCACTAGCACCTGTTCGCGTGGAATCTTGTAGTAATTGGCTAGAGCCGACACGGCATGGCCGCTCAGGTTCATGTAGGTTAGAGGCTTGGCAATTATCACCCTCGCGCCCTGGATGTTGCCGCGCGCTACCTCGGCGTTGGCCTGCCCCCTGGCGAAGCGCAGGCCGTGACGTCGCGCAAGCTCGTCAACTACCATGAAGCCCGCGTTGTGGCGGGTGCCTGCATACTTAGGTCCAGGGTTGCCCAGCCCCACAATCAGGTACGCGCTATCAGAAGAGGGAGGATTTTGCGACATAGCCCCCAATTATACTCGCCGGAGGGGAAGAGTGTCTAATAGTTGAGTACCGAGTACCGAGTACCGAGTACCGAGTGCTGAGTGCTTATAGCGAATACGCAATACGCAATACGTTTTACGCTTCACGCATGGTACGCATCTTGCCGGGTTGACCCATCATGGCCGATGGACCCACCCAGGAGAATATAGGACAGGGGAGCGCCTCCGCAACTCCGCCTATACTCGGCCGTCCGTTCTGGCACCCCAGCAATTTCGTGGCGCTATTGCGCGGAAATGTCGTGCTGCTGGCTATAGCTTTCCTTACGGGCATATTTGTCCTCCTCACCGCGCTTATCCTGCGTGTCGGCCTTCAACCTACACCCTGGGATGTCTACATTACACACGAAGTGCAGGAGCTACCCGACGTCGTCGGGGAGGGGTTGGTTGCCGTAAGCGCGCCCGGCTTTTATCCCTGGAACTTCGTGCTCCCCATCGCCGTCGTGCTTATCTTCCTCCTCTACAGGTGGTTCACGGAGGCAGCGTTCATGGCCCTGGCCGCCGCGGGTGGCCTCACCTCCGAAATCGTCAAGAATTTCGTGGACAGGCCCCGCCCCACGCCCGATCTGGCGCGCATCGCACGCGAGCTGCACACTTTCTCCTTCCCTAGCGGCCACGTCACCGGCTATGTTACCCTCTTCGGCTTCCTATTCTACCTGGCGTACACCCTGCTGCCGCGCCGCCACCCCCTGCGCTGGATAGTTCTCACCATTTGCGCGCTCGCCATCATCCTGGTCGGCCCCTCCCGCGTCTACATGGGCCAACACTGGGCCTCCGACGCGATAGCGGGCTACGCCCTCGGCTTCGCTTACCTCCTGCTCGTAATACAACTACATCGCTTCTGGCTGAAAAGGCGGGTCAGAGCCGAGGGGTTAGGGGTCAGGGACCAGGGGCCAGGGATTCAGGGTTAGTCTGGTTAGCTTAAGCATTGTTATGAGCAGATTGGATTTCGCTATGACCCCTGATACTTTCCATCGCCTGGACCTCCGACCCCTGACTTTTGGTCCCTTGACGCGCCTTCACTACCTCTGGTAATATCATAAAGAGCTACTGGCGCTGGCTTCCCATTTAGAACCCTCTCTCCCCTCCAACGATCCGAGGTTTTATGCATACTCCCCTCTACGGAGTGCTACTTAAGCCGTACCCAGGACGCGCTGCGCGGCCACGTAAGCGTATTTACCTGGCCGCGCTGCTTTATGCGCTCGTGCTGTGCCTGGTAGCCGGTACCGCCGCGCCCGCTTTTGCCTCCTCCGCGCACGCTCCCGCAGCCGCAGCGCCTCTGCGCCCTTATGCCTACGCGATGGTGACCAGCACCACCAATTACGATATTATGCTGGCCGACGGCGTAAACAAGGACCGCCGCATCGCCAGCGTGAAGGTGGATAGCGTCTTCTTCGGGGATGTCACCGCTAAATTGTCGGCAGACGGCAGCACGGCAGCCTTCCGCGTGACGGGCGACCGGCTCGGCGGCTCAAGCCTCCACGTGGTTGACGTGAAGAGCGGCAAGCACACGCAAGTAGCCTCCTCCAAGAACACCTCCGAGGGCATAGGCACATACGTCTGGTCGCCCGCGGGCAATACCCTGGCTTTCGTTCGCTCCGCACCCGCCCTCGACCCCACCCTCATGGAAGATGTTTATGGCACGGTCTACGTCTTCTCAGTAGGCTTCCAGGCTGCCAAATTGAAAGGGTCCTCCAGCAGCGACCGTGTGCTTACCTTCTCCGGCGATGGGCTGGGCGTATACGTCAGCCGCCGCGAAGTCTCAGGCGACACCACTCTCGAACACCTGATATACTTGCCTACCGCCGGCGGCGCTCCTTCCGTCCTACTGCGAAGCCAGCCTGGGTTGCGCTACTCCAAGTTCGCCGTATGGTCGCCACCGGGAGCGCCTGCCAAAGTAGCCTGCATCGCTGAGGGCAGCTTCGCGCTCGCCGCGCCTCCACCACCGCCCACGCCAACCGAAGCGCCCCCCACCCCTACGGTCGCCATAACACCAACTGCCGAAATCGTACCCACCGACGTGGTATCAGGCACCGCTACCCCCGACCCTACTGATCTGCTCTCCCCTGGCGGCGTGGACCCTGGGCCGGAAGTTGGCCCTGAAGACCCCCCCACTGCCGCGCCTCAGCCTCAAGACCCTGCCACCGCCACACCTGAGCCGGTAGTAGAGGCAGCCTCGCCCACCGCCACCCCTCGCGCCTCGAAAGTGCCTGTTACGGGCAAGCTGACGCGGCCCAACGGCCTCGGCCTGGTGCTATCCGACCCCGCCGGGACGTGGCCCGTGCTGCTGCGCCGAGACGCGGAAGCTTACCCGCACTTAAGCTGGTCTGCCGACGGTAGCGGCCTCCTTATGGGCGGCACGCGTAGCGGTGGCACCTGGGCCGTTGACATGGAGGGCAACAAGCGCACGGTTGACGCTTCTCTCTTCGGCATGGCGGTAAAGACCTGGTCGCCCGACGGCTCGGTAGCTGTCCTTTCGGATACGCCAAGCTCGCGGCTGGTGTCGCTCAACTACGCTTCCGGGACTGTCGTTGCCACGCGCAACGTAGGGGTAGTGCCCAAAGCCGGCACGCCCGTAACGCGGCTGCCCGTGCCCTACGTCCACCAGGTGAACGACATCCAGGGGAACGGCGACGGCAACTGGGCTTGCGGGCCTACATCCATAGTAATGTCCCTCGCTTACTACGGTAAGCTCGACCCCTGGCCTGTCTACTCGGCCCAATCGCTCAACGAGTCGGGCGCATCCCCGGTGGCCGTGCCCACCGCCGGGCCTGTTAGAGGCGTGGACTTCGCGCCCTACGTCACCAACCAGTACACCAACAATGGCCGCACCTACAGCGCGGCGGCGCGGGACCCACGTGGCAACATGCTGGCGGGCCTCTACGGTACCATCTGCCCTACCGGCCTGGCGAGCTGGCAGAGCATGGTGTCGGTGCTGGAGTCGCACGGCCTCGGCAGCACCTACGTGGGAGCTACGTGGGACGGCGTGACAGCCGCGCTCAAGAGGGGCCACCCGGTCATCCTGGGCACGCAGCTTACGGCTGACGGGCATATTATCGTGGCGGTAGGTTATACAGCCGATGGCAACCTCATCATAAACGACCCCTATGGCAATCGCTTCCTGCCCGGCTACGGCGGCAACGACGGCCAGGGCGTGGTCTACCCCTGGAAGCGCCTCACCGTCCGCCGCGCCCTCGAAGTAATTGGTACCTACCCGCCTCCCCCGCGCCCCACCAGCACCAGCGTACCTACTTCCACTGCCACAGCCGTGCCGGAGACGGCGACGCCCACTCCTGCGCCCACAGATACCCCTCCGGCTATCCTGGAGACACCTAGCCCTCTCCCAGGTGTAACCTTCCCCACAGCGGAGGTACCCCTCACCCCCGCAGAGAGCGTGCCGACGCCCTTGCCCGCCGAGGACACACCGGCCCCGGTGGGAGATACGCCTGTGCCGGTTGAGGCAACGCCAATTCCGACTCTGGAGGAGAACACACCAGCCCCTATCGTGGGCACACCAATCCCTCTTCCGATCGAATTCCCGACGCCTACTCCCATAGTAGATGGCTCGCTGACCCTCTACCACGGCAGGGCCTGACAAGTCTGCGTTTGTGGTGGATACTCAAGAATAATAAAATGGGCGGCTCAGCCGCCCATTTTATTTTTCTTCAACTAAAGGTTCGTCTTAGTTATGCACGTACACCACCGTGCCGACCTTTGCCCAGCCGTAGAACCATTCCGACATCGGCGTGCTCAGGTTCACGCAGCCGTGGCTCATCGGGCGACCAAAGTTGTCGTGCCAGTAGGTGCCGTGCAAGCCCTCTCCTGACGTGTGGAAATACTGCGGGTAGGGAACGTCCTTCAGGAAGTAATAGTCCTTTGATGCCAGGTTGCCGCCCTTCATGTCCTGCTTGGGCAGACGATAATATATCTTCCACACGCCCAACTCGGTGGGGTTCTTGGTTGTGCCTGTGGAGGCCAGAGTCACCATCACGGGCTTGCCGTCTTCGTAGGCGGTCACGATCTGCTGCGAGATGTTGATATTCACCCACCGCCCCTTGTAGCGTGCCCCTTCGTACTTCACCGGCGCGATCTTCTTCACCAGGCTGGAATGCACGTACATGGGGGCCTCCGGCGGCTCGGATACGCGATACCACAGGGCACCCTTGCTATCCGTCACACCCTGGTAGAGTATCAAGCGCCTGCCTGCCCACCAGCCCTTGAGCACTTTCTGGTCGAGGCCCGGCCCGCTCCGCACGTTGCCGCCCGTAGACATCTCGGCCAGCCACAGGTTGCTGTAATCGCCGGAAGTGGTGGGCGCGCTCGGCTCCGGTGTAGCGGTAGCAGGTGCCGCCGTCGCCACTGCTGTCGGGGCGACTGTGCTTACCGAGGTAGCTGCCTGTGGGGCGGTTGTGGGCTGAGAAGGAGGAACAGAGGTAGGAGGCGCGGTGGGAGTCTCAAGCGGCACAGGCTTGTAGTTCTCATCCACCTGCACAAGGTCCTTGCCGTTAGCGTACCCGGTCATACCGGCGTAGGAGAGCCAGTACCACCCATCGTTGAAGGGGCCTCCTATCACCACAGCGCGTGCGTTCACAGGCATTGTCGCCAGTTCTTTACTGCCGGCAGAAGGCTGCTCCCGCAGGATTACGTTGGTAATAGTGGCGACCGGGCTGTTTAGAGCGAAACGCGGCTCCTGTGCCGCCCGCGCTGAGGTCGCGCCCAGACCTGCAAGAGCAAAGGCGCTGGCGATTAGCAAGGCTAGCAGCACGACGTTGGCCGCCAGGCTGCTCTTGATATTTTTTATGTGTAACTTCTCTATATACCTGGACATTTCAGATTTTCTCCCTCGATGCTTGTACAATCTATAACTGTGGTTGCCTTTTTGATCCTCATTTATAATCAGACCTTTTGTCGTGCGAACCATGCAGCTTATATTATTCGCCTTACACTTTCACTTTGCGCCTGCATAATGGGAGGCAGGCAGCGTGCGTACCAATCATTATAACGTATAAGGTGAATTGTGGTTACTCATCATCCTACCACACATTATAATACTGCCCTCATGCATAGGGCATGGTGCTTTGGGGCTATAGAGGGTCGTCCGAATGGACTATTGGCGCACTCTGCGTAAAGACGCTTCCTTACTTGCTCCAGTAGTCGGCGAGACTAGCTTCCGCCACGATGGGCACGACCTTGAGGATAGCCTGCCCGGCGCGCACCATCTCGCGCTCGACTATATGCTTGACTTCTTCCGCCTGGTCTTCCCGCACTTCCACCACGATCTCGTCATGCACGGTGTTGACCGTGCGGGCGTCCCAATCCTTCAGGGCCGAGCGCAAATAGATGAGCGCGAGCTTGGTCATGTCGGCATTGCAGTTGTGGACGATGATGCCGTTCGCCATGAACTGGCCCGTCTCGCTGTTCACGACATCGTACATGTCTACGTACTGATCCGTAATCTCAAGTGAGTCGACGCGCATCGCCATACCGTATTGTGGGCTTATGCGTTCCCAACGTTGCGAGGTTATCTGTGATGCTTTTTCCTGTTTAATAGGATTCAAAAACCCGATCCTATCACAATAGAGCGGCATATCTCTTTTCAGGACCCTAAGGTTTGTACGGTGGTGTTTGCCAGAATATACATTAATGCGACTGCGTATCCCGAAAAGCAGCAGTGCTTCCTGGACTTCTCTCGCCCATGCAAGATGCTTATCGCCTTGCCCGAAGGTTAGCAAAGCACCATCAGGATGTACAGTGCCATCGCCATCGAACAAGCCCCGCAGATAGCTAGCTAGCAAGGTGCTATCGCGCCACACAATGGTTGGTATGCGCTCCTTGATATGGAGCGCCGTTAATTGGTCCGCTAGACCTTTTGCGCCCAGTGTCAACATGTGGAGCCTTTTTGGATGCTTCTCATTAGCTCGTACCGTATGATATATATGACCAAATACGGAGGTTGTTTCAAGCAAAGGGTCTAATATACGCTCTTCGTGCTCTGCCACCATAATTGTGACGGCATTACGGCGTATACAGCCATCAGAAGCCAACCTCCCTAGCCACTCGCCTAACTGGGTCAAGTCCGATATTTGAGTCAGGCAAGCTTTGCTGGCATTCCCCGCTTTACCGGGCACAGCTTTTTCGATTTCTACAGGTAAATGCCATTCGTTGACGGGATTGCCTAGAGCTACGCGATTCTGCGTCCTTATTTCGGCTGCTGTCTTCCACTTCCACACCCACTTATAGCCATTATTGCAGGCTACCCAGAACTTATGGTCAGGACTACACTCTATAAAGTGGCCTCCACGCAGCGTCATTCGCACCAATTGCTTTGGACCGCTGTATACGACCGAAGCTTTGACAAAAGCATTGCCATCCCAAATCTCAACATGCCTGCCAGAGACCTCATGTATCTGGATGTAGCCCTCATCTCTGATGAATATGCGTGTGTCAAACTTAAGGCACCCCTGGATTGGCGAATTCTTCCCCTGACGCTCGATGGCCGCTATCTGCTTGCGCCAGTCGTCCTCGCTGAAGCGCTTCAGGCTTTCGTCCGGTATGTTGTAGAAACGTTTGCGGCCCAATGTTGTCGTGCTGTAGCCAAGCCGCACCGAGTCCTTAGCCGCCTTATCAAGCCACTTCTGCACGCCTGGATAAGCCTTGAAATACTTGGAGATCAAGTCTTTAGCTTCGTCCAGGCTCACCCCCAGGCGCGGGGCCAGCCCACCGGGACCCATCCCGTAGGCCAGGCCGAAGTTGATAGCCTTCGCAGCCGAGCGTTGGGGCTTCTGCACTTCTTCCAGGGGCACGCCAAACATCTGCGAGGCCGTCAGCGTATGGAGGTCTTGGCCGGAGATGAACGCGCCCACGAAGCCTTCATCTCCCGACAGTTCGGCCAGCACACGAAGTTCGCATTGACTATAATCGCAAGTCACAAGCTTATATCCCGGCGCGGCGACAAAGCACTTGCGGAAGTCTGAGGTGGCGGGTATCTGCTGTACATTAGGCTTCGTGCAGGAGAAGCGGCCCGTGTCCGCGCCATACTGGTTGAAATCGGGGTGGATGCGGCCCGTCTTGGGGTTGATAAGGCTCAGCACGTTCTCACCGAAGGCCGACAGCGTCTTCTCGAAGCCTCTGTATTCCAGTAGCTTCTTGATAGCCGGGTGGTCGTACTTGACCAGCGTGGCTTCCATCGTGTCCGGCAAATCCACGCCCAGCTTGCCGAATACGTCCAGTAGTTGCGTGTTGGAGTTGAGGTTGATGGCGGACACCCCGAACATCGTCGCCTGCATGGAGGCGGATTGGAGCATATCAGCAAGTTCGGAGGCTGACCTGTCGCGCTGCACGGCCACGTCCTCTATAATCTTGCGCCAGCGCGCCTCGTCTATCTTCACGCCCGCAAGCTCCATGTCGCCCACAGCCGCTATGCACCTGAATTCCAGGTCGGCCACCTGCTCAAGGCCGTGCTTCTTCAACTCGCGCGCCTGGTCGCGCCATATCGGCATCATGATGAAGGCGTCGCGGGCGGCGTAGTGCAACTGCTCAGGAGCCAGATAAGCGTCGCCTATGGACGCCGTCTTGTAGAAGCTCTCGCGCACGCTCTTGTCGAGCACCGCCCCTATGTACTTCTGCGCTATCGCCTTGAGGGAGATCTCGCGCCCTATACCCGCCATCACCAGCCGCTCCGCGAGCATCGTATCGAACAGGCCGCTAAGGGTGATGCCCGCCTGCTGGCGCAGCATCTCATACTCGAACTTGGCGTTCTGCGCTATCTTGAGGACGTGGGAGCTTTCCAGCAGCGGCTTGAGCGCCAGGGGCACCAACCGCTTGCAGTCAACTATGTAGACCTTGTCCGCCGTTGAAATCTGAAGCAGCAGAAGCTCGGAGGTATGAGGGTCGAGGCCCGTAGTCTCGGTGTCTATGCCGAGCACCGTCTCCCGCGCCAGCATCTCGGCTACTACCGCCAGGCGCGATGGGTCGTTGATTAGCTCGTAGTCGAAGTCGTTGTAGTTGCCCGCCGACACCTTCCCAGGCGCGGCATCCGCCGTAGTAGACACGCCCGGCCCATCCTCCGAGAAGAGCGTCATCGGCGCGGAATCCATTATCGCCAGGTCTATGCCGTTATGCCCGTTACCGTTACCATTGCCGTTGCTGCCGTTCCCTACGTACGGCTTTGCCGCCCCGTTCCCATCGGCAGGGGCATGGCCGTTTCTATTGTTCTCATGCGCTAGCGCGGGGTGGGGGGGTTCATCGCTGCCGGTGCCATCAGCGGCAGGCTTGTCCCCGTAGTCCATATATAACTGCCAGTAGTATTCATCCCCTCGGCGCGCGCTGCGCTTCTTGGGTACGACGGTATAGGCATCCGCGCCGCCGAACACCACAATCGGCACGTTCTCTTCAACACGATTAGGGCAGACTTCATAGCCTGCACGGTGATGGCGGCCACATTCCGGGCATAGCGCATACCTGTGGTCAGCGTCTAGGGGTGCGCCGCAATGCTCGCACGCAACGCCACCAGGCCCGCCCTGCCCGGCATCCACCGGCAAGGCGCTCCACTTCTCGCAGCAGCTACACCATTTCGTCATCAGGAACACAACCTATCAAGAGGACTACCAACCCAGGAATGACATTATACTCCTTTGGCCTGGATCTATGGAGAAATCCACAGCACGCATAAGCCCTATCAAATCTGAGGCGGCCCCTGCGCGATGCGCTTGCGAACTGCTTTCATTCCACCTGGCACCATCCACATACTCTCTATCCACCAGGTAGCTCCCGCCTCCGCGAGCGGCTCAAGGATAGACCGCATCTTCTCCACGTCTTTGCCCGGCGTTACGCCCTCGACCACAATATCGAAGGCCGTTTGGGTGTCCAGGCCAGACGCGCTCCTATGCTTATCTACGAACGCCTTGATTTCACGTATATCGTCAGGAGTTGGCTGGGAGAAAGCGCCGCTATCGCTCATCTTTGCGGCAAGCACGCCGTCATATCGTGCGGCCCGCCTTACCGAAGCCTCCCTGGGCCATGCGCCGACCACCCAGATCGGGATGCGCGGCGATTGCACCGGGGTGTAAGCCCAATCCGTACCCCACTCCACGTTGTAATGCCTGCCATGATAGCTGAACGGTTTGCCGCTCCAAAAGCGGGTTACCACGTCCAGCCCCTCGTCGAGCAGTTGCGCCCGCACTTTCCGGTCGGTAGCCTCGCCCACCTTATCGAACCCCGTGTCTATGGCACCTAGCCCCACAGCCAGTATCACCCGCCCCTCGGACAACCTGTCGAGCGTGGCCGTTTCGCTCGCCAGCTTCCAGGGTCGGCGGCGCGATACCGGCGTGAGCAGCGTGCCCAGGCGCACCCGCCTGGTTAGCGCGGCGATAGCGGCCAGCGACACCCAGGGGTCGGTCCCGTACACCATGTCTGCCACGAACACGCCATCCCACCCTGCCGCTTCGATCTCCTGCGCGATCTCCACATGGTCCAATACATCGCCGCCAGGTATGACAAAACCGTATTTCACATCTGCCTCCTATCCTGCCTCGAAAGCCATTATTCGCCGCACATGAAAGATTATTATAAATATTCATTCCTGACACCCCCTGTCATATTCGCTTTACAGGTCAGGGCTATTTGCGGTCATTACAGCTTTCTTACATTTTATTACACAACGCTTGCATCTTAGGTCCATTCTATAGACAAAGCCGTATATATGGTATATAAGGTAAAGTAGACGCGAAATTACTATATGGGGCGATCCTGCGCTATTCATGGCGCGTGGAACAGAGGCTGGGAGGCCATTTATGGAGACCACAAACACAGAGATAACGCCAGCGACACAAGAAATACGCCCGGCGGCGCAACCGGCGCGTAAGCAGATGAGTCTGCGCGGCGGCTTCGGCGCGGGCGTGGGCGCGGCCATAGTGATGATGATAGTCATGGCGATATTGCGCTTCACCTCCAACACCATCTCCATACCCGAACTGATGGAGGAGAGCCTGGTACGCCTGGCGGGGGGCCAGTTAGAGTCTTACCTCATCAATGCGCTCGGCGTGGGGGGCAAGGCCCTGCTGCTCGTCACCATCGTGGAGGGCACTCTGCTGCTGGGCGGCCTGCTTGGTTTATTGTTTGCTCGCTTCTGGCCTGTACACCGCTCGATGCACGGCTGGCGCTGGTTCTCCGGCCTCCTATTCGGCCTGATAGTGGGCGCGTTCCTGAACGTGGTCTTCCTGCCGTTGGTGCAGCAGGGCTTCTTCGGCTCGACCGCGCTACAGGCTACAGCCCCACCCGAAATCTCGCAGGCGCTATATGGCAACAGCATCGCGCCCTGGGGGGTGCCTGTGGCCCTCAACATGTTCATCCTCAGTATCGCGTTCGGCCTTACCCTGGTGAATCTCCTACCCTGGCCGCGCACCGAACCTGCTGTGGCTACTGGACAGGTTGCCGCAGTTGAGCCTGCGACCACTGGCACCGTGGGGCGGCGCGGCTTCGTGAGGGCACTGGGTGGGGGCACCGCGCTGGCCCTACTGGGTGGCGGCGCGCTCTGGTACCTCATCAAGGAAGCTATTGCTGCGCCTCCCGTCGCAGGGGTACAGGTGGTAGAGGGCAGCGCGGGGCAGCCAGGCGGCGGGCCGGACCCTACGCAGCAAGCTATGGCGCAGGCCACCCAGGAGGCTATAGACGCCGGCGCGCCGGAGGGCTTCCAGGGCGTGAAACCTCTGCTCGTGCCGGAAGTAACGCCCACCGACAGTTTCTATATCACCACAAAGAACTTTCTGGACCCCACAGTGGACGGCAATACCTGGACGCTCAGCTTCAAAGGCCTGGTAGAAAACCCCTATTCTATCACTCTCAAAGAATTGCAGGCGATGAAATCGGAGGACCGGGTGGAGACCCTGGCCTGCATAAGCAACCCGGTCGGCGGCTCCCTCATAGGCAACGGGCGCTGGAAGGGCGTAAGCTTTGCCGATCTGATAAAGAGGGCCAAACCGAAGTCGGGCGTGGTTGACGTAATAGTGCGCGGGGCAGACGGCTACAGTGACAGCTTCACGCTAGATGTTGCGATGGAAAATAACTGTCTGCTGGCTTATGAGATGAACGGCGCGCCCCTCAACCAGAAACACGGCTACCCTGCCCGACTGCTTGTACCCGGCATATTCGGTATGAAGAACTGCAAATGGATAAACGAAGTCGAACTGGTGAGCATAGACTACAAAGGCTACTGGCAGAACCAGGGTTGGAGCGACCCCGCGCCTTACCTGACGATGTCGCGCATAGACTACCCTGACAAAGATCGCATCGAAGCTAAGCCGGTCTACATAGGCGGCATAGCCTTCGCGGGAGACCGGGGCATCAAGCGGGTGGAAGTGAGCACCGACGATGGGCAGACCTGGAACGACGCCGACCTGCGCCCCACCATGAGCGAGTACGCCTGGGCGCAGTGGACCTACCCCTGGAAGCCTGAGCCGGGCCAGTACACCCTGCAGGTGCGCGCCACCGATGGCAAGGGCGAGGTCCAGACCTCCCAGGTGGCGAACACCTACCCCGACGGCGCGACGGGCTATCATTCAAGAAAGGTGCGCGTGAGTTAACCCTAAACATTGCTCTAACTAAAATTGGCTCCCATGGGAGCCAATTTTAGTTAGAGCAATCAAGCCCTCAAAGTTAGACAAAGCGCGAAAGCGTGTGCTATAATCGAGGGATTAGTGTTCTTTTTCACATTGCATAATAACCAACATTGTAAAGTTATAACTGGTCCCTGACCCTTGATCCCTGACCTCAATGAGGAGGCCCTTCCTGATGGACTTCGAGCTTTCCGACGAGCACAAGCTATTCCGCAACACCGTGCGCGACTTCGCCGAGAACGAGGTCGCCCCTGGCGCGCTAGAGCGCGACAAGACCCACGAGTTCCCCCACGACATAATCGACAAGATGGCGGGCATCGGCTTGATGGGCGTGCCTTTCCCCGAAGAGTACGGCGGCGCGGGCTTCGACACCCTGGCCTATGCCATAGCCGTCGAAGAGATCTCGCGGGCGGATGGCTCGCTTGGCCTCACCCTGGCCGCACACACTTCGCTGGGCGCGTCTCCCTTCTACCTGTTCGGCACCCCTGAACAGAAGGAGAAGTACCTGACCCCCCAGGCGCAGGGCAGGATGATAGGCGCGTTCGGCCTCACCGAGCCGCACGCAGGCTCCGACGCGGGCGGCACCAAGACGGTAGCCTACCGAGACAACGGCGATTGGGTCATCAACGGCTCGAAGCTCTACATGACATCGGGGCGGGTGGCGGGCGTAATGGTCATCACGGCCAAGACCGACCCCAACGCAACAGGCTCGCGGGGCATCACCAACTTCATAGTGGAGAACCCGGCCGAGGGCCTCTCCTTCGGCAAGGACGAAGACAAGATGGGCCTGCGCTCGTCTATCACCTCGCCCGTCTTCTTCGAGAACGTGCGCGTGCCCGAAGAGAACATCCTGGGCACGCCCGATCACGGCTTCAAGCAGTTCCTGGAGGTGCTGGACGGCGGGCGCATCTCTATCGGCGCGATGGCGGTGGGCCTCGGCCAGGCCGCGCTCGACGCCGCCCTACGCTACAGCAACGAACGCCAGCAGTTCGGCCAGCCCATCTCCAACTTCCAGGCCGTACAGTTCATGCTCGCGGATATGGCTATGAAGCTGGAAGCCGCCCGCCTGATGGTCTACAAGGCCGCCGTGCTCAAAGATAACAACAAGCCTTTCACGAAGGAAGCGGCGATGGCAAAGCTCTTTGCGTCGGAAGTGGGCGAGGAAGTGTGCCACAAGGGCATCCAGGTGCATGGCGGCTTCGGCTACATCACCGAGGCTCACGTGGAGCGCTACTACCGCGATGTGCGCCTCACCGAGATAGGCGAGGGCACCAGCGAAATCCAGCGCCTGGTGATCGCCCGCGAAGTCCTGAAGGAAGCGAAGCGGTCAATGGTGGCTGTGTAGTCGTTTGCTTTAGAGAACAAGTATCAAAAAGGGCTGCCTGGGGCAGCCCTTTTTGATACTTGTTCAACTCTTATTTGTTCAGGTAGGATAGCGGATTGCGGTAGTTGCGCCCGCTGCCTACCTTTACCATGAAGTGTACGTGGGGGCCTGTGGAACGGCCCGTCGAGCCGATATTGCCGATCACCTGCCCGCGAGCCACATACTGGCCCACGTAGACCGGGGGCTGGCGGATCATGTGGCCGTAGATGGTGGTCAGGTTGTTGCCGTGGTCTATCATCACGCAGTAGCCGAGGCCGTCTGTGCGCCAACCCGACCAGATCACTTTGCCTGCGTCGGCGGCGTGGATGGGCGTGCCCGCACGGGTAGCTATATCCAGTCCGTTATGCCTGCCACTGAAGTATTGCGTTATTCTCCCCTGCACCGGCCATACCATCTTTCCGGTCGCCTTCTGTGGGGAGTTGGCTTTGGGCTGGGGCTGCGGCTCGACCTTTGGCTTGGGTGGCGGCTCAGGCTTGGCCGGGGCCTTCTTCGCAGGGGCTTTGGGCGCGGCAGGCGCAGGCTGAGGCTCTTCACGCGAAGGGGGCCGGACTGCGTTGCGAGAGCTAGGCTCTACGCGAGCGGCAACCACGATTTCAGGCTCATAGGGCCTGCCGCCCGGCACCATGATTACCTGGTCTACTTGTAATTTGCTTTCGACAGACAGGCGGTTGGGCGCATAATCGAGCACCATCTGGGGCGTAACGCCGTAGCGGTCTGCTATTGCGTTGATGGTATCGCCCGGCTTTACCTTGTGCTCGATGCCCACCACAGGCAGGATGCGTATCTGCGAGCCTATCTGCAAGCTGTCAGGGTCGGGTATGTCGTTGCTGTTGATGATGGTGGGCACGTCCACGCCGAAGCGAGCGGCGACGCTCTTCAGGATGTCGCCGGGGCGTACCGTATAAGTGATAACCGCCTCACGCGGGGGCATCATGCCGCCGGGCACGACCAGGGCCTGCCCTGCCTTCACCACTCCACCCGCGATGTTGTTGGCCGCAAACCCGGTGATGGCGCTGGGCTCTACCTGGTAATATCGTGCTATGCCTTCGAGGGTGTCGCCTTCCTGGGCCACGTAGTACATGCCGTCAACAGGCGGTATTACCAGCACGCGCCCTGCCTCAAGGTCTTCCTGTACGTCGTAGATGCCGTTCGACCCCATGATGGTCTCAGGCATGACGTTGTACTCGTTGGCAAGCCCCCTGATGGTATCGCCCTGGGCTACGGTGTAGCGCACGATCGTGCCTACGTTCTTATTTGCGCTGGGTTCAGGCTGTTGGTCCTGGCCCGAAGGCTGGACCGGAGGTAGCACCTTAGAGTTGGCGGCTGCGTCGGCCCCGCCAAGCTCCGTGCGCGGGAGGGTAATCTCAAATTCGAGGCTGTCTATGGATGGGCTGCCGTCGTCCGCGTGCTCGTGGTCGTCCTCGTCAAAGTGATCGGTGCCCGTGTAGGCATCCACCGCTTGGAGGCCGTTGGGGTAAGCGCCCTGCACCGTCAGCGACTTGAAGCCGCCGAAGCCCACGAGCGCGCCCACGACCAGCACGATAACGATGTGTGTGGCGTAACGGGTAGCCCACCGGGCGGCGGCACGCTGGGAAACATGCAGCGATTCGCCCTCGCCGGGCAGGGCCAGCGCCCTCGGACCATCTTCTATGTTGATGAGGAGGTTCGCCTGCGTGCGGGCGGTCTGCAAGTGGTAGGAAGCGCGGGCGAGGCTGCGGCTCAAGCCGGTCTGAGGAACATCCTTTACGTCCTCCGGCTCAGACGCGCTTAGAGAGCCGGGAACTATGGATAAAGATTGCGAGGTGCCCGTAGCCGCCTGGCTCCCGTGGGAGAGTTGCCTGGCGTCATGCCGGGTGCGGCCAGGCTTGAGCGCCTGATCTGCCGTGGGGCCTGCGACGCGCCCCCTGGCGTGGTTGCGGGTCGCGCCCGATGAGGAGATGATGTGGGGGTGGCCGTCGCCTGTTGGCTGGTTTAGGAGGGAGTGGAGACCCTGCTGAGCATCATTGATTGCCTGGAGCTTGCGTTGCTCCGATTTCGACTTGGCACGACGGAGTGGCGGACGGGTTGCTTTCGCGCCGGGAGATAGCTCCTCGGCATCACGCGGAAGGTCCTCAGCTCTATTCTCCGGACCCTTACCCCACGAGGGAAGGTTAGAAGACATTTACCAGGTTTCCTCCTAGTTTGTAAACGGTTTTGGAAGGCCACATAGGGCCTCCGGGGCGGAACGTGTTGCAACGGTGAGAGGTCTACGGCAATGCCGCATACCACAAGAGAGACGTAGTGTATCCGCGCCCGTGATACCCTGCATGCGTGATGAACACAGGTGCAGGGCGGCTGCATTCCGCAGCGCAAGACACATGGTACCCAATTGTGGAAAACTTTGTCAAGCCGTGTGGCGCGGCCTGGGCGGCTATTTACGGCAAAAATACGGTAAATGAAGTAGCTTGCGCCCTTCCAACGTGTAGGGTATGTGGAAACGTTAGGGGTTAGGGGTCGGGGGTCAGGAATAGAGCGTGCGCTGAAGCAATTTTGTCGATAAACTACTCAGGGTAACTAAGTGTACCTAAAGTGGACAGGTATTGATACTGTATTCGCTATTTCGGAGGCTGGTATGAAGGCTCTAAAACGGGTGCGCTCTATTCGCTATGCAGTACTAATTATTGTTGGAGCAACGGCCTCGTTGATCGCGCCCATTGAGAATTAACTACTAGTATTTGACTAAGTTTCGCTGTCAAATTTGTACTCGCTCCTGTATTCCCTGGAGAACTGCTAGAGGTGCAGTGAAGTTAGAAAAGCGCAAAAGAATTTGTTTTACCGCATGGAGTGCTAGCTCCTTAGGAGTAGCAACCAGTTCCTCACGGGAGAAATCTTGTTTGTAGGTGTAATCAGGAATAGCACTGGTGTGGGGTAGAAACAACGAACCAGCACCTGCTTCATACTTAAGCTGCCGGTTCTGGATACCCATGACTTGAATCTCCATATGTATACTACTCAGCATCTGATAGAGATCACTCACTGCAAGCTGAGAAGCAAACACGAAGATACCCGTAACGAGAGTAACAGCACTTTCAAACATCAATACCTCTCCAGGTTGCCAATGCCTATTATCATTACGCCAATCTTCCCACATGCCGAAATAATCAGTAAACTGCGCACTTTGATAGAAACGCCAGACTTCAGGGGCGCTGGGTTTGTTGAGTTCCTCCATTATCCAATCGTTCCCTACAATAGGATTCGCCAGCACCAGCGGAAAATACCATCCCCCAAGATTTACTGACCTGTTCATTAGTAAAGGCAGTAAGGACGCCATATCTGTTACACGTTCTCTAGCAAAGGTTGAAGGTCTGATTGTAACTTTCCAGTGCCCACGCGGCTGAAGTTGTTCAAGCAAGCCGCCCTCCCAACCTTGGTGTTGCTGGTCGAAAAGTGCTTCGTCTTGTGCCTGCACGACTTCTGAAATACTAATGCCCCCAGTTTGCATTTGCCCAAGGAACCGTTTAATACCCTTCTCAGTTGCCAACTCGATTAAGTCACGCATATCCGCATGCGAGGGTATCTCCGCGGTTTCAGGCCTTCGACGGCTACGCACATAGCAAGCGCCTTCTCTTAACACAGGGTCGTTGTCCCTCCTACACAGAACGGGTATGTCCGAGAATTCGTCTATATTTAAGAGGACGAAGCGTTGCTCATTATGTACACGAACTTCGAGCCGAAAGCTTATTGGAGGATCCGCATACAGCGCAAATAGTGTAGAAACATCATCATACCTCCAAGTCGCCAGTTCGACATCGCTCAGACCTGTAGGGGTGAAGGCTCCATTTTGCTCATCAATGCCAATTATGATTAGTCCACCAGTGCGTCTATTTGACATGCTCAAAGCGGCACGCACAACTTTCGCTGCTAACTGCCGATCCGTACGCAGACCTGGACCCTTAACCTCAATGCCACGTTGTTCGTGAACAAGAAGAGCAATTAATTCGGAGAATTGTTCATCAGTCATATTATTTACCCAGTGGCACTCATGACCGTCAGACGATTACGCTAATCGGCTTATCGCAACGTCCGCGACAACCGCGTGATAGCCGCCAGGTGGTGGTCGTCGTGCTCGGCGACGAAGTAGGCCATGTCGACCACGCGCATAGGCTTGTTCAGGCGCGGGTGGATGGCTGTACGGCCTGCCATCTCGGCATTCATCGCCTCCAATCGGGCGACGAAGCTCATGCGGGCGGCGCGGAAGGCGTCCAGGAGGTTCTCTACTGTGTTGGCGTTGTGGTCGGCCTCGTAGGTCTTCTTGTTCGTCATGTCAGCCGCGCGGAGGGCATCTACGCCCGCCTCGTAGTCTTCCAGCCTGCCTTCGTGCAACTCGTCCAGATCGTGCAGGTGGCCGACGTGCTCCTGTATGGACCACTCATCGCCCGGCCTACCCGGCCTGCGCGTTAGAATTTCGGGCGGGCAGGCGCGCACCAACTCCTCCAACCTGGCGGGCGTGCCCCGCACCCTCTCGATGATGTTGGGGAACGCCTCAACCGGGAAGTTGAACTCGAACTTGATGTCTATCCAGTGTAGCTCTTCCATCTTACTCTCCAAACAAATCTTCCAAACTAACCTTTCCCTTCTCCGACTTCACCACATTCTCCCCCACGCTCCTGGCAACCTGTGTATCGCCCGCCTGCAAGCTCTTGTAGAAATTAGCGTCAAAGGAGCGCACGCGCAGCACGACCTCCATCGGCACGGCATGGCCCATGACCATCACTTCCTGCTTGCTGTCGAGCGTGGCGAGCAGCGCTTTTAGCTGGCTGCCACCCCTGATGCCTGTGAACACCGCGTCTATGTCCTTGTCGTCGTTGAGCAGGGCCGTGATGCGCGTGCCTATCTGGCTCATCACTTCGTCGTCTATGCCGGAAGGGCGCTGGTCAATAATCATCAGCGTGACGAGGTACTTACGCATCTCGCGGGCTATCGTGCCGAAGATGGTGGAGCTTTCGCGCCCCAGGAACTTGTGCGCCTCCTCTATGGTAATCATCAGGGGCCGGGGCCGCTCCACGCTCTCAGGCTTCTCCTCGTGCCTCTCCGACCACCTGACCCACTCGTCGTGTATCCGCTTCGTAAGGATGTTGGCGACGAGCATGTAAGCCAGCGTGCTCCTGTGCTTGCCGAACATCAGGATAACGTGCCTGCCCGCCTGCAAGTCCTTCACCAGGCCGTCTATGCCCGTGCCTACCGCCTGCTTAGAGCTTACGATAAACCCGAAGTCGGCTATCGTCTCAAGGCGGCGCTTGAGGGCCTCCACCGAGCCTTGATTGGCCCCCGTCTGCGTGACGTACTCCTCCATGTCTTCGGGCGACATATCTTTGAGGCGCTCTATCCAGCCCTGGCCGAACTTGCGGAACGCCTGCCGCGCCGTAATCATCATCGCTGAGTCGCTGCCGATTTTCAACTCGGAGGCCAGCGCCTCTATGTCCTCGATGCTGATGCTGTTGAGGGGGATGCGTATCGTGCCGTCTACCCCGCCACGCTTGCGGCTATCCTCCTCGTCCATCGTGTAGAGGGCGACGCGGCTCTTGCCGAAGAGGTCGCGCAGGCCCTTGGCGTACTTGCCCGCCCCGCGTGGCTCAAGCTCCTTCTCGGTGGCGTACTCCGAGTGCATGTCGAAGATGAGGTTGACGCTGCTCTCCGACTTTATCATGCCGCACAGCAGCAGCCGCGCCAGCACGCTCTTGCCCGTGCCCGACCGCCCAAAGATGCCGTTTGACCGCTCCACGAACCTGCGCAGGTCTATGCAGATGGGCGCTTCTTCGGCCACGCTCTCGTCAAGCTCGCGCGGAGACCCCATGATGAAGTGGTGCTTGTCTTCGGCCCCGAACACAGTCTGGTAGTCCTGCCGCCCGGCGGTGTAAGCCTGGCTGAAGGGGCCGGGGATAGTACGGGCGGGGCGCGGCGTCCCCTCCGGCGAAAGCTCAAGGGCCATCCGCACGTTGCACTCGGCGTAAGTGGTGGAGCGCGACAGCGTATCCCGTATGAGGGCAGAGCCGGAGTCAGGGGGGTCCATGCCCACAGCCGGGTCGGTGGTCGCCAGCCGGAATGAGCCGATGGTGCCAAAGAAGCGTACGTGCTGGCCCTCAATAACCGCGAACTGCCCCTGCCTCAATAGCTCCACAGGCTGCTCACGCCGCAGGTGGATTGTCACGCCCTTCTCCGTGTCGGCTGCCGTCACCTGCCCCAGCAGAGCGCGCTCTGCCGGTTGCTCTTTCCCGTTGCGCTCGGCCTGGGTGCGCGCCAGCAGTTGCGATACCAGGCTGTTGTGATTGCCGTTGGTTTCCATCTCTCACAATCCTCTCTGAGGGCAAGACTAAGTTTTGCTCTATAATGCTATCTTTGTAACGTAAACTTCGTTTACAGGGTTAGATTACTTTTACGCTGTAAGAAAATCTTGCCGGATAGAAGAAATTTGCCTCAGGTCATTATGAGCGAAGCGAAGAATCTCGTCCCTCGCTCAGAATGATAAGGATGGACGTTCTCTCCTGACCCCTATTGGATGCCGTTGCAAATGAAAATATTGTTTTACAGTGTTAGCTTTCCTTACTATGTGCTTATAACCTTACTTTGCCCACCGCCCCCGAAATCTCACCCGAAGCCACAGGCTGCTCGATAGTAAGCGCGTCCAGCGTCTTGAGGATAGCCAGCAGCCTGTCATACTGGCCTTTCAACTGGCGGCCCATGTACTCAGCCGTTGTGGAGAGCCAAGCTCGGTCGTTGCCCCTGGCCTTATATCCCTTGACGATCAGGTGAATAATCACCTGGTCTATGCCTGCAGGTTCCGCGTCGGCAGAGTAGAGCAGGAGGCGCAGGTAGTCGGGGCGGTCGGTGAAGCGCACAAGCTCGGGGTCGGACGCCAGCCAGCACTTGTAATGCACTCGCGGCGGGCACTCCGGGTAGGTATAGACGGCCTCCTCTTCCCCTATGCGCGACTCGTCGTAGCACCCCACCACCAGGGCGATGAAGTGCGAGCGGAGGGTGCGCTGAAGGTCCGGGTAAAGCTCGTACACGCTGCCATCGTTATCACCCAGGCTGCCGCGAGCCGAAATCGGCCCCAACCCCTCAGTGCGGGCCGCGCACACCACCCCCAATACATTCTGCGCGACCACCAATGCCCCAAGTGGAGGCGTGCTATTCAACTCGTAGCTCTCCACCGTGAAGTTGCTGTAAGAGGTGGCAATGACCTCACCCAACTGCTTGCGCCTGCTCTCTCTGTTACCCACTACAACTCTCTCTTTCTATATATGCCCAACACCCAACACCTATCACCCAAGACCTGACCCCTGATCCCTGGCCCCTAACCCCTAAATAGCCTGCCCGATCAACCTCTTACCGTGCGCTTTCTCGGTCGGCTTTCTCATCAGCCCGGCGCGCTCAAGGAGGAAGTAGTAGCTTTCGCGGTCATTGTTGTGGAGGGCGGCGAACTGGTGGGCCAGGGTGAGGGAGTTGGGGTAGCCCTGCCCTAGCTTGCATTGGTGGAGCATTATGGAGATGGCGCGGTCCAGCACGCCCTTGTCGGGCAGCCAGATCGGGTACTCAAGGCGCACGATCTCATACTCGGTGGCGATGTAGGAGAAGACTAACTCCTTGAATTGCTGGGCGTTCTCCCCCACCATGTAGGAGAAGACAGGCTCGAATATGGGCGAGGCGTGTCCCACGTCCAGTATCTCCCAGAAGAGGTCGGCGTCGTCTATATTCCAGAGGGATTGGCAGCCGCACTGCTCGGCGGGCTTCTTCTCGCAGGGCGTGGGCTGGTCGCAGGCCAGCATGCGTATGGCGCGCATCACCATCTGGCTAGCGGGCTGGCTGATGTAGCCCACAACCGGCACCGATATGCCCTCGAACGCCCTCAGCGTCTGGAAATACTCCGACATGAGGGACTGTACGTACTCTTCTTTCGCCAGCACAAGCACAAGCTGCATGAGGGAGCCGTCCAGCAGCGCCAGGTCGGCCCCGTACCGCCGCGCCCACTCGTAAAGCTCCTGCAACTCCCGCAGGGCGCACTTGGCCGCCAGCAGCCGCGCCGACATCGCCTCCTCCCCGTCGAGGAGCATGTCGGTGTAGTGGTTGGGCACGTTGTCTATCTCGGCGGCGCGGTTGTTGCCGTAGCGGATCATCACCCGTCCCACGTTGATGAGGTGGCAGAGCGCGCCCCTGTGCTTGTCGGGCGCAACGAACGAGGAGTCTGTTGCGACTACCGAGTAGTCGGGCGCGCAGGCTGTATGGGGCGACGCCAGCTTGAGAGGGGAGAGGGGAGAGGCCACCCAACGTCTAGCGGAGGCGTCCTGTACGCGCTGCTCCCACTCCGTCTCGCCCACGTTCTTGTAGATGCGCACGGCGAGTTCAAGCGCGTCCGCCCGCGCGTCCATCTCCGCCTGGACCCCGCTCCGGCTCTGCTCTATCTGCCGCGCTACCTCTGCTGCATCGAAAGGCATACTCTCACCCTCGTCTCGGCGTGCGCCGTACACAAGATGCACATCTCGTACCCATTACGGTACACTAAATGTGAGCTGTGCGGTGGGGTTTTCCACCAGGCGTTAGGTATGGGATAAGGCTGTGTCAAAGCCGCTAAGTGCGCCTTACATGAGAAAAAGAGATTGTATCTATGCGAAAAATGGGCGGCTTCGCCGCCCATTTTTCGCATAGATACAAAATAAAACTTCTCTTCGTTGGGTGGATATTGGAGATTAGGGTTGGAGATTGGCGAGAGGCTTGAGGTCAGCACGACCGAGGACTTGGCGATCTGGCTGGAAGCGCACGGCGAGACGGCGCGGGAGATATGGGCCATCATATACAAGAAGGCGTCCGGCAAGCAGACCGTGACGTACCGCCAACTCGTGGAGGTCGCTATCTGCTACGGGTGGATTGACGTGCTTGAGAAGACGGTGGATGGCGAGCGATACGCCCTGCGCTTCATGCCCCGCCGCAAAAAGAGCCACTGGACGGAAGGAAATATAGAGATAGCCCGGCGCATGATAAGCGAAGGCCGCATGAAAGACGCAGGCAGAGCAGCGCTGCCCGACGACTTTAGTATCTGACCCCTAACCCCTGGCCCCTATTCCGGCCTATCCATCAAAATGCATGAAGTCCTTAGACTCGGCCCAGTCGCCGCCCCAGGTGAAGCCCGCGTCGGTCATGGCCTTGACCAGCACTTTAGGCAGGTTGAGGATGCCCTCGCGTGCATACGTAACCATGCTGTCGGAGTCGTAAGCTCCCTGGGCTCTGGTCAGCTTGGTCTTTGCGGCCTTCTGTGCCGTCTCCTTTGCCGTCAGGGCTGTCTGCAACGCTTTCAGCTTTGCTTTATGCTGAGCGTCAGTTATGCCTTCTTCCGCCAGTTGCTCCGGCGTCTTAGCCTTTGCCGTCGCCAGCTCTGCTTTCAATAGCTCTACATCGGCGTCCAGGGTAGTTACGTTTGTCTGGGCGTCTGTTACTGCCTTGCTCAGCGCGGTGAACCTCTTTAGCTCGTCTTCGAGCGCCTTCAGGTCCCCCGCGACGTCCTTCACTTCGACCGTCTTGGCCTTCAGCTTGGCCGCGATTTCCTTACTCGTCGCCGCGTTTGCCGCCTGTTCTTCCTGGGCCTTCTTGCGCTCTTCCTTTGTCGCCTTAGAGCTGATCTTCGCTTTCTTGGGGACGGCAGCCAGCGCCGTCTGCAAGTCCGCCTGCTCCTTCGTCAGCTTCTCCTGGTCGGCCTTTAGCTCGCCTATGCGCTTGGTCATGCCCGCTTCGTTGTAGTTCGCCTTGAATGCGTCGCTCGCTGCCTTCGCGGCGTCGTAGCTGTCCTGCCCTTTCGTATCGCCGGGGTTGCGCTTCTCGATGTCGTAGCCCGACAGCAGAGTGATGACCGTGCGCTCCGAGTTGCTCGTGAGGTGGGGGTTCTTCTCAGCGTCTATATCAATCGCCCGTCCGTCGGCGTGGTTGCTCCACCCGCCCTTGCTCGTGGTGCGCGGATTGAATGCCCACGCGCTCTTGAACGGGGGTATGGGAATCGGCTCAGTGCCGTCTTTTTCAGCCTTCGCCGCCAATTCCTTCAGGTTGGCTTCGGCCTTCGCCAGCTTGGCCGATACGTCTTTATGGGCAGGAGTACCCTGGTGGAAGAACCTGGCGTCTACGATTTCCTCTTTCGCATATTTGAGGGGCCGCAAGATGCCTTTTGCCTGATACAATGGGCAGAGGGCAAGATAACGCTCTTTGGGCGTGCCTGCCGGGCGGTCCCCTCCAGCGAAGCGGCTCTGGGCGGACGCGAATGTGGGGTCGTTCCAATCGTCTTCCCACTGCTTCTTCACCGGGTCAACAGCAGGCTCAGCGGGCGCGGTTGCCGGTGGGTCTTGACGCTGAACATGCAGGAGTTGTGCAGGGACCTGCTGCCCCTGGGCGGAACGCTGGAGAAATCGCTGGAGCGCGCGGTTGCCGTAAGATTGCTGGATGCTCTGCATTAACGCGACGCGGGCAGGCTCGTTGCTGCGCCCGCGCAGGCGCGCATCGGAGAGCATAGATTGGGGAAGGCCGGGATGCCTTTCAGACGCGAACGACGGTCTATGCGTGCTCGCCTGCTCCCTTTGGAGATGCGCGTGGCGTGCAGCCTGGTAGTCGTTGGCTTCTCGCGTGTTGTGCCGCTTCATAGTGGTATCTCTCGCCCCCGGTGGAGGCTAGCAGAGTGCTTTAGAGGTATTGTCTCAAGATTATACACGCACTGTCAAGGCGATATGGCACCCTCTAGGGTCTATTTATTGCCCTTCAGCATTGCCCGGCGACTAAAGTCGCGGGCAACAGGTACAAAGTCGCCCTACGGCGACTACTCTCCGGGCATAGTCCGCGTAGGCGGACTTCGTTTGCGTTGCCCGCGACTTTAGTCGCCGGGCGGTGTCCGGGGAGAATGATTATATCCTGGGCACCCGCCTGATGCGATATACTGTATCCACCTTACACAAGAATGAGGCACTTTCATGCTCTACCTGGTCGCTACCCCCATAGGCAATCTTGAGGACATCAGCCTGCGGGCCATCCAGACGCTACGCGAGGTTGATATCGTGGCGAGCGAAGACACCCGCAAGACCGGCATGCTGCTCAAGCGGTTCGACATACAGAAGCCGCAAATGCCCTTCCACGAGCATAATGAGGAGCGGGCCTGCGCGCAGATAATAGGGCTGCTCAAGCAGGGGAAGTCGGTGGCGGTGGTCACAAACGCGGGCACGCCAGGCATCTCGGACCCCGGCTACACGGTGGTCCGCAAGGCGATAGAAGAGGGTATAAACTTCACGATGATACCGGGTGCCGCAGCCTTCGTGATGGCGCTCGTGCTGTCGGGGCTGGCGATGCACAGCTTCACCTTCAGGGGTTTCCCGCCTCGCAAGCCCGGCCCCCGCCGCCGCTTCATGGCCGTAGACAGGGACGCGCCCCACACCCTCATTTTCTACGAAAGCCCCTACCGCATCGAGGCATTCCTCAAAGATGCCCTTGAGGTGTACGGCGATAGGGAAGCCGCCCTCGCCCGCGAACTTACCAAGATGTTCGAGAGCGTGGAGCGCGGCACCATCTCAGAATTGCTCAAGTGGGCAGGCGAGGCGAAGCCCAGGGGTGAGTACGTCATAGTCATAGCGGGGTTGGGCAGGGTCTCCAACCCCGCGCAGGACGACAACGAGGATGGGGAGAGTGAGTAATCCAGCAACTCAGCCCAGCGAGCGGCGGTGGGCGTGGGCGTACTTCACTCTCTATGCCTTGTACATCATCATAGGCATGTCGGCGCGCCTCGCGGGTTGGCTGCACGACGATGCGCTTGTGTTCGTCCAGTCGGCCAGGCGCGTGGTGGACGGCTCGTTTGACATCTACGCCATCGTGCGAACGCCCTTCATCGCGCCGCCACTGGGCACGACCTACCCCTATTCGTCCCTGCTGGTGATAGTGCTGGCCCCCTTCGTAGCGCTCACCGATGCGTTCAAGCTGGGGAATATCTGGGCGATGAAGATTATCGCTCTCCCCCTAATGGTCTTCGACGTGCTAGCCATGCAGCAGATGCGGCGATTAGCACGCGAATGGCGTCCTCAGGTGGACGAGCGATACCTCTTCCTGGGCGTGGCGTTGAGCCTCTTCCTCACCAGCTTCTTATGGGTGACGGCGCTCAAGAGCCACGCGGAGGGGATGGTGCTGCTCTTCCTCCTGCTCACTCTGCGCCTGCTACCCCGCAACGTACTGCTGGCGGGTGTATGCGCGGGACTGGCCCTGGCAGCCAAGCACATGACCGCACTGCTGGGGCTTATACCAATAGGGTTGGTGTTTCTATTTGGGGGGCGATCCCCAGAGAGCGAAACGAGCACATCAGCGAGATTGAAGGACGCTCTAACCTGGGGGGCCTCCGCGCTGGGCGTATTTGCCCTCTTCTTGCTGCCTCCTGTGCTGCGTAACCCTGACGCCGCCTACTACGCATTGGTAACGCAGACCAGCAGGATAGTGCCCCTCGGCCCCGGCTTGCCCCGGTGGGCCAATGCCCTTCTTGGGGCCGATCCTTCAGCTAATGCGTGGGTGCGTGAGGCCGTGCTCAGTTACTCTAACGTGGTGCTGCTAGCGGTGATAGCTGGGGTAACGCTCTTTATGATATGGCGGGCACGCCGAGACGCCCGGCCCATAGGCATACAGGACGCGCGCCTGCTGGGGCTGATGGCGTTCGGCGGCATAGCCTTTATCATCTTTGCCAAGTGGGTGTCGGACCACTACTATCAGGTGCCCCTCGCGCTGGTCTTCCTGTGGGACATCGTACGCTCCACGCCGCGCTCCGGGCATGGCTCAGTGCCCTGGATAGGCATAGGCTCGGCAATAGCCTACCGCGCCATCACGCAGATAGACCCCCTCGACTACTCAATCCCCGTTCAGTTCAATATGTCGTGGGTCAGAGACATCTTGCTCCTCGTAATGTTCGTTACGCTGGCCCTGATAATGTTGCGCGAGATGCGAGTGGCCCGAAAGGAGAACAGATGAAAGAATTGCCCCTGGAAGGTAGAGTGGCGCTCGTGACCGGAGTAAGCAGGCGTATCGGCATAGGCTTCGCGGTAGCTGACCGGATGGCCTCTATGGGCGCAGACCTGTTTGTGCACTCCTTCATACCCTTCGATGAGGGTAATCCCTGGGGTGCGGACCGGGGCGGCATAGGGCCTCTGCTTGAGGAATTGCGGGCGCATGGCAGACGGGTCGAGCACATAGATGCCGACTTCGCGGACCCGGTGGCACCCCGGCGTGTTATAGAAGCTGCCGTCCAGGCATACGGCCACGTTGATATACTGGTGGCGAATCATGCTTACTATAAGGACGAAAACGGGAGTCTGGAAGACCTGACGGCCCAGGATATAGATATGACAATGCAGGTGAACGTGCGAGGGAGCCTGTTGCTTGTGAAGGAGTTCGCCACCCGGCACGATGGGCGTCCGGGCGGGCGCGTGGTGCTGTTTACGTCGGGCCAACACCTGGGGCCGATGCCGGGTGAGTTGGCTTACGTCGCCTCTAAGGGAGCTTTGCACCAGCTAACAGCAAGTCTGTCGGCGCACCTCATCACCAGGGGTATTACCGTCAACACGGTCAACCCTGGAGGCACCGACACGGGCTGGGCGACCGGCGATCTGTACGAGGCCATTCGCGCCAGACACCCCCAGGGCCGTTGGGGACAACCCGAAGATGCCGCCAGGCTGGTGGCGTGGCTGGCAACCGACGATGCGTCCTGGATAACCGGACAGGTTATCAACTCTACGGGTGGGGGATAATTACCGTCAGCGGCAACAACATTACCGCCTCCCGACCGGCTTATCCCGCGGGGAAATGCGCTACACCAGGAACAGCCGGATAAGGACCGCCGAACTTCACGCCGGATCGACTGCCTATGCCCGCCAGTGATTTGCTCCCTTATATCTTCACCAATACGCGCCTCCCCCTCGCGGTGCAATTCGCCCACTGGGTCCAGGCGTCGCCCCGCTTTCGCGCGTTCGCCGAAACATACCGTGATAAAATCCGCAAAAAGGTGCGCGGAATCACGGAGGCCGAGGGCTATCGCGACCTGCAAGCCGAGCTGGCCACGGCCTATTTCCTGGTACTGCAACGGCGGTTCCTGGTCGAGTATGAGAAGTATGGAACGGGCAAACAGCGCGGGCCTGACTTCTCCATCACCTACAAGACCCATATCCGCTTCGATGTCGAAGTCACCCGGCTTCGTGGGAGCCAGGCAGGGTCATCACTGGAGGTGGGCAAACTGGCCCACGCGGTATGCGCCAAGCTGGTGCAACTCCCACCGAGCATGATGAATATCCTTGTCCTGACCGCCGACGACGCGCCACATAGCGGGGAGGACTTGACGAGCAGGCTTGGGAGCGCAGTGACGCTGCTGCAAGAGCGGATCGAGCGCAAGGACGACGAGTACTTTACCCGGCGCGGCTTCCTCGGCGCGCGTGATTTTGTCAGGCACTATAGCAGGCTAAGCGCCATTCGCCTGGTCACGCCGGACGCGCCGCCCGTTCTTCGGCTCCAACCCCAGGCCCGCCACCCCCTCCCACCCGACCTCGCTAACCTCCTGCGCCGGGATGAATAGCGGCTGGTTATTCCGGGCAGCAGCAAAATTCGTATTTACTTGACCTTCTCCACAGTCCGAGTACCACCAGGACTGGCTATAATCACGCGGCCTGCTATGTTGGCGAAGATGCCGTGCTCCACGACGCCTGTGATGCGGATTATCTGCTGAGAAAGGTACGCGGGGTCGTCTACTATGGGGAACTTGCAATCTACCAGGTAATTGCCTGAGTCTGTAATGAACGGTCCGCCCTCCTCGGTGGCGCGGCGTTGGGGTTGGCAGCCCAACTCGGCTAGAGCGGTACAGGTGCGCGACCAGCCGAAGGTTACTACCTCCACAGGCACAGGGGTGCGCTCCCCCAGCTTCTCCACCACTTTGCTTTCGTCCACGATAAGCGTCTCGACCTTGCTGGCGAGCGCCACTATCTTCTCCCTGAGCAGAGCGCCGCCCAACCCCTTGATGGCGTTGAGGTTCTTCAATTCCACCTCATCAGCGCCATCTATGGTTATATCCAACTGCTCGCATTCTTCCAGGGTGGTGAGACGTATGCCCAACTCACGCGCCAGGCGCGCCGTCCTCTCGGAGGTAGGCACGCACACGATGTCGAGGCCCTGCCGCACCCTCTCGGCGATCTCGCGCACGGCATATTGCGCCGTAGAGCCGGTCCCCAGCCCCACCGCCATGCCGTCATGCACGTACTCTATCGCGCAATGGGCAGCCGCCTGTTTGAGATGAGCCTGATCTGTGGTCATTTTAGATTTTAGATTTTAGATTTTAGATTTTGGATCCCGTGCCGAAGTAATCTAAAATCCAAAATCCGAAATCTAAAATCGCTAGTCTCTTGGCACCGAGATGATGCCTAGTTGTAGGGCGAGGGTGGTGGCTTGTAGCTTGGAGTGGACGCCCATCTTCTTGATTATGTTCTGGATGTGGGTGCGTACCGTATTGGGGCTTAGGACGAAGTTCTCGCTTATCTCCTCGTTGCTGTGCCCCTTCGCCAGTTGTTCCAGTATCTCTATCTCCCTGGCCGACAGCTTCTCCCGCAACATCTGTGCCTGCTGTTCTTTCTGCTGCTGGCGGTGGAAGTGGGACAGGATGCGCGGGATCATGAAGGGCGGCACCACAGGCTCCCCCTCCGACGCGGTACGTACCGCCTGCACTACCTCGTTCAATGCCTGCTGCTTGGTGATGTAGCCCGCAGCACCGGCGGCGATTGCCTCGGCCATGATAGCCTCGTCTGTATCGGCGGTGAGCACCACGACAGTTGTGTTCTTACCCTCGGCTTTGAGGCCCTGTATCACTTCAAGCCCGGTCATCATCGGCATGTGGTAGTCTACCAACAGCACATCGGGGTCTTCCTCCAACGCCAGGCGCAGGCCCTCGTCGCCGGTGAATGCCATGCCCACTACTTTAATATCGTCCTGCATGTCGAGCACCACGCGCAGCATCTCGGTGAAGACCGGCTGGTCGTCCACCACGAGCACGCGGATCGGCCCGTCACGCTTCGGTATTATCGCGTGGCTATCCGTGATCCTCTCATCGCCGTTGGGGTAATTATTCATGTATCGCTAGTTCCCTCTCTTGCTCCTCGCTCGTGGCCCTGTTCTCGGCGAGGACATCGCTTGTTGGTATCGCACCGTTGCTCAGCCCATCAGCCTCCGCGCCGGCATCATGGTCCGTGTGCTTCCTGGATTTGCGCCCATTCCTGGCCTGTCCCTCACCATCCGCCGGGGTTTCTTCGGGCATGAGGCCCACAGTCACTTCCGCGATAGTGCCCTTGCCGGGCGCGGGTTGGAGCGAGAGCGTGCCGCCGTGCGCCTGCACTATGTGGTGCGCTATGTAGAGGCCGAGGCCGCTGCCCGGTATAGCCATAGTCTCTTTGCGCTGCACGCGATGGAACCGCTCGAATAGGCGGGGCACTTCGTCGGGGTCCACGCCTATGCCGTGATCGCGCACGTAGATGATGGCCTGCCCCGATGCATGGTTACTCCTGAGCCGCACCTCCACAGGCCCGCCGTTAGGCGAGTATTTGATGGCGTTGGACAGGAGGTTGTTCAGCACCTGGCGCAGCCGCGTGGGGTCGGCGCGCACAGCCAGGCTATCCGGCCCTTTGACGCTGATGGTGTGCCTGCGGGTGGTAAGCTGCTGGTCTTTCACGACCGCGTCCACCAGCTTTCGCAGGTCGGTCTCAACGAAGCGATGGCTCAGGCCGCCCGCTTCCAGCAGGGATATAGCCATGATGTCGTCTATAAGGGTAATGAGGTGTTGCGCCTCGCCCTGTATCGCCGTCAGGAACTCCGTCTGCTGGCCTTCGTTCAGGTTGCTGCCGTGCTCCTTGAGCGCGCCTGCGTAGTTATAGACGTAGGAGACCGGCGTCTTCAGTTCGTGCGACACCATGCTGGTGAACTCCGACTTGAGCCTGTCTATCTCCTCGATGCGCTGGCGGGCCTCCGATTCTGTGACGAGCGCCTCTTGAAGTTCTACGTTGGCCTCCTCAAGCTCCTGGCGCGTCCTGGCTAGCTTTTCGGCCTCCTCGCGGGCGCTCTGCAACAGGGACTCGTTTTCCGACGCGGCGGTTGCGAGGCGCTGGCGCATCGTTTCAAGGACGGTGGCGAGCTCGCCTATCTCGTCCTTCGAATGCACGGCGACGGCGGTCTGGAGATCGCCGGAGGAGATGCCCTGGATGTTGCGCATCAGGCGGCGGAGCGGCGCTGTGAAGCCTTCTGTGAGGAGGGTGACGGTCACGAGGGTGCCGATTATGCCGAACAGCGACCAGATGAGAAGCTGAGCGGAGATTTCGTCTACCTTAGCCCCCAGGGCTACCTGCCCCTCTACCACCTGATCGTTCTTTTTGATGATGAAGCTCTCGATGGCGTTGCTGAGGCCCAGGCGGGCGGTCTCGCCCTGCACCCGTTTGAGGCTCAACAACTCTTCCATCTGCCTGTGCCTCTTGTTGAGGAAGTTGTTTACAAATGCCTGCACGAGGTTCGCATCTGATGTTGGCCCTACCTCCTGGAAGTTCAGGCGGGACAGTTCCATCGTCTCGCGGGCAAGCACGCTATAGTTGCGGCTGATGCGGCTGATGTTGTCTATGGCCTGCCTGTCTTCCTCTGCGGAGAGGAGCGGCTCGATCTGGTTGACCGCATCCTCCTGCTGACGAACGGTGTCGTTGTACTCGACCAGGAGGCTGAGGTCGCCCAACTGCTCGTAAGTGCGGGCGGCCACAACCTGACGCAGCACGGCGGCACGCAAATCGTTGGCGTGCCGGAGCACCTGTTGGTCGCGGCTGATGAGGGCGGCGTAGCGATGGTTGATGTCGGAGAGGGTGGTAAGGAAAAACGCTACCAGCACTAACGCTACTGATATAAGCGCCACGTAGCCGAGGAATATCTTGTGGCGTATACGCATAGAGTAACCAGTGGTCAGTGACCAGGAGCCGGGGTTGGTGATTAGCGTGTAAGTGGCATATCATCATGTGCATGAAGGCATACAGGCACCCGGAAAGTATAGCAACGGCTTATACAATATGTCAAGCAGGCTATGGCCGCAGGCAGGGTTTAATCGTTCTGTCAGAATTCATGTGCCCACATTGCCCGGCGAATGAATTCGCGGGCAACCTCTACAAAGTCGCCATGCGGCGACTACTCAATCCAGCATAGTCCGCGTAGGCGGACTTTGTTTGTGTCGCCCGCGAGTTCATTGGCCGGGCGGTGCCAGAGAAGGTAATCGCCTTACGGACGCAAACGCTTCAACTCTTCCAGCTTGCGCATAATCAGTTCGCGGGCGGCATCAATATCCACCTTGCCCTTTGTCTTCTTTATGACATCCGCAAGGAGGTCAAACAGGGCGGTCTTCTTCCCTTCCATGTATGCCTTTACCGCCTCCGGGTTGGCCGCCAGCACCTCGTCCACCAGCTTTTCGAGGGCCGAGGGTGTAGGGGCTGCCACAGGTAGGGAAGTAACGGTTGCTGGAACAGGTGGCGGAGGCAGAGGCGTCTCTGTGGCCTGGGGCGGCGGTGGCGGCGGGGGCATAGATGTCTCAGTAGGGAGCGGTGGAGGGGGAGGAGGCACCTCTGTCTCCGTAGGCGCGGGCACGGGCGTATCAGCAGGTGGAGGCGGCGATGGGGGAGACGTGGGCGGTATCTCGGCCAGCGGCGCAGACGTTTCCGTGGGCGCGGGCAAAGGCGTATCTGAGGGCAAAGCCGTAGGAGGCTCCGATATCTGAGTGGGTGTCTGCTCAGCCGCGAACGCGGACACAGGTAGAGGCGCAGATGTTTCCGAAGCCAGTATAAGGACGGGTGTCGTGGTTGGCGTAATCAATACAGCCACGCCCTGAGCCTGCCGGTCCCTATCTGCCAAGAGCGCGAACAGCCCGGCCAGCCCCAGGCCAAGCCCCACCACCGCGAGCAGGACGGCAGGCAACCAGCTTTTGCGGCTGCCCTGTGAGACATTCACTACCTGCACGGCGCGATTCGGCTCTACCGCGACATAGGGTAGCGCGGACCCTATCCCCGTTTGCGAGACAGGCGCGACACCAAAGTGCGTCGTTTGCGCCTTCACAGGGGGCACTACCCGCGCCTGGTTCTTCAGGGTGCGCGCCGGTAGCTGCCTGCCCTGGTCGGAGGGGTGCAGATTGGCCGCAACAGAGGGCAGTATTTCCGTGCCTGCCCTTGCGGATAACTGAGACGCAGCCCCTTTGGAGGGTTGTGTCGCCTGGCCGAACGAAGACATTATATGTCGAAGATCTGCTGCCAACGCCTCGGCGGTGGGATAGCGCATGCGAGGGTCTTTGTGCAGGCAGCGCATCACCACTGCCTCCAACGAAGCGGGGGCGTGCGGCGCGAGCATGTGCAGGGGCGCAGGCTGCTCCCATACCTGTTTGTAGGCTACCGCCACAGGATTGTCGCCCATGAATGGAGGCGTGCCCGCGAGCATCTCGTACATCACGCAGCCCAGCGAATAAATATCGGAGGCAGGAGTGACGGGCGCGCCGGTAGCCTGCTCAGGCGACAGGTAGGCTGCGGTGCCGAAGGTCATGCCTGTCTGGGTCAGCGCGGGGCCGGATATCGCCTTCACGATACCGAAGTCGGTCAGGCACACGCCGCCCTGCCGGTCTATCATGATATTGTGGGGTTTAACGTCCCGATGGATGAGGCCGCGTGCGTGGGCAGCCGAGAGCGCACTACACAAAGGGAGCGCGACAGCCGCCATCTCCTCAGGCGAGAACCGGCCCGCCTCAACCAGCGCGGCCCGGAGGTTCTTACCTTCGATGAACTGCATTACGATGAAGAGCGTGCCGTCCGGTCCCTCACCGAAGTCGTAGATAGAGACGATGCTGGGGTGCGAAAGGCTCGCTACGACCTTTGCTTCTACGCTGAAGCGCTGGCGTGCGTCTTTGTCCCAGGCGAATTGCGGGTGCAGAAGCTTGATCGCCACCGGGCGGTCCAGGTGGTCATCGTGGGCGCAGAAGACCTCGGCTGCCCCGCCTTCGCCTATCTTCTGAAGAAGGCGATAGCGCCCCGCCAACTTTCGCGTGTCCCCGAAAGTGCGCGTCGCATGGTCAATGTCGGGCCGCAAAGGAGATGTGCTCACCAAATATTACTTACTCTCTTTACCGTAATTCGTAATCAATATCCCACCATTTAAAACGCCCACCACGCCCAATAGATAGCACGTAGCAGGCCAATGGTCGTGCGAGGCGCAGCCCCGCCTGCTAAGCTCATAGTCTTGGATTACAAACGTCTTGTTAAAACAAACAATAAAGAGTCACGTCTGACGCTCCGCGCCGAACGTGACTTTTCATTGTTTGTTTTATTTCCTCTTCCCATGTGTGGGGTATTGGATGTGCAAAACCCATTGACTCCACCCAGGCGCAGGTGTACCATCCGCAGACTTCAAGCGGGTTGGCGATTGGCGTAGGCTCTCATGTTATAAGGAAGCTGAGCTATGGGCATTGATTGGATTTTGTTTGTCTTGTTGGCTCTGATATGGATAGGCGCGGGCGGCCTCCACTGGAAGGGGCTGGGCAGGGGCCGCGCCAAGCATGACCGCTAAATCGGACCAGTCTATCGTGCTGCTGGACGCGGAGGCGATACGCCGCGCATTGACGCGCATCTCCCATGAGATACTTGAGCGCAACGGCGGGACGCACGATCTTACGCTGGTAGGGATACGCTCAAGGGGCGGGCCGATGGCGGAACGCATCGCGGACCTGATAGAGCGTTTCGAGGGGGCCAGGGTGCCCGTTGCCGAGCTTGACGTTACGCCCTACCGGGACGATAGGGATCAGGGGTCAGGGATCAGGGATCAGGTGCGGGGGATCGAGGTGCGCGGGCGGCGTGTCGTGCTGGTGGACGACGTTTTCTACACGGGTCGCACCGTGCGCGCAGCCATAGACGCGGTTATGGATATGGGTCGCCCCGCCAACATCCAGCTTGCCGTGCTGGTGGACCGGGGCCACAGAGAGCTACCCATCCGCGCCGACTACGTAGGCAAAAACACCCCCACCTCGCAAGCCGAACGCATCCAGGTCCACCTAACCGAAACCGACGGCGTAGACGAAGTGCTCCTGCTGCGCGAACAGGGGGCAGGGGTCGGGGATCGATAAACTCGTATTACTGTCAGCTAGCTTTGGAGCCAGCAGCCTGGATAGAGATAACAGGCATAGCCACTTCCACCTCTACCACATGGGCCTCTATCGGCTCGCCCTCCGGCATAGGCTCGCCGTCTTCTAACGTCCCCTCCAGGTGAAGTTGCAAAGCCTCTTGCATAAGCCTCAGCGTTTGCTCTTTTGTTTTACCCGTAGCCACGCAGCCCGGCACGTCCGGCGCATAGGCTGAGTAGTTGTGCTCAGACGGCTTCTCCAGGACTACCACTACTCTATATTTCATCCCTCGCCCTCCTAGTACCTATTAAACGATCTTAGAATTCATCTCAAAATGGTACACTGAAGGGATACCGCTTCAGGAGTACAATGGGCAGACATGCTAGGTAGGTATTCAGCACACCAGTATGCCGGTTTTGCTGGAGGTATGGAATGAATCTTGAACTTTTCCAAGATAGTCCATCTGGGGAGATGGTACGCGAACGTCATGGTAATGAGGAATACTGGGCGTTTGTGCCTAATCCTCTTCCGCCAGAGGTGGGACTAGATATGGCATTGGTGAATTCGATTCTTAAAGCGGATAGCGCGCTTAGTGAAATGCGGGGGTTGGCTAGAAATGTACCTAATCTTGCGCTGCTTAGTCATTCATTTATTCGCCGCGAAGCGGTGTTATCATCAAGGATTGAAGGAATCCATACCAGCATTATTGAGCTTTATACATATGAAGCACAGCAACTGACTGCGCCTGGTGCCGGTACTAACCCTAATGAATCCAATCTGCTACAGGTTGTGAATTACGCGCGGGCTTTAGGGTTCGGAGTGGAATGTGTAAGAGAGGGTCGTCCTATAAGTCTAAGTTTCATACGTGAGATTCATGGGTTGCTCATGGAGAAAGGTCGAGGTGAAGAGACCCACCCAGGCGAATTTCGTACAATCCAGAACGTCATCGGTAACAGAGGGGCAAGGTTAGCGGATGCACGGTTTATACCGCCGCCTGTTATCCAAATGCGAGATGCGCTTCATGCTCTTGAGCAATATTTGCAATCAAACGACGATGATCCTGTGTTGCTTAGGCTTGCCTACGTACATTATCAATTCGAAACTATCCACCCTTTTGAGGATGGCAATGGAAGAGTTGGACGTATGCTTATTCCCTTGTTACTAATCCGTTGGGGTGTCCTGCCTCAACCGCTCTTTAATCTTAGTGCCTACCTCGAGCGTAACCGAGATGAGTATTGTGACCGACTCCTTACAGTGAGTAGAGTTGGAGCATGGCGTGAATGGATAGAATTTTTCCTACGAGGAATAGCTGAAGAAGCGAAAGACGCAATTAACAGAGCTCAACTGATGCTTGATATAAGAGCCAGGTGGCAACAGCAACTACATGGCGAGAAGCACGTTACTGGAACGGTCTTTGCTGCTGCTGACTACATATTTGAGAAGCCTATACTTGCAGCTAAGCATCTCCAAGAGAAGTTCCGCATATCTGCACCGACAGCAAGGGAAGCACTAAAACGCTTAGAAGGTATTGGTGTTGTCGAGGAAACAACTGGCGCGGAACGTAACAGGGTCTATGCAGCTACTGAACTCCTAAAGGTTATGGAATGAAAGAGTTTTGCAAAACTCTTTCATTCCATCGAATTTAATGAAAGAACTCTTTCATTAGCTTACAATTGTATGCTTTGCAAACCCATCTTCCTCGTCTAATTGGTGCCCGTTCTTGAGAATCATTATTACTCACTCACACGCCGGATTTTGGCCCCCAGCGCTTCCAACCGCTTCTCTATAGCCTGGTAGCCTCTATCTATCTGGCCGACGTTGAAGATCGTGCTTTCCCCTTTGGCGCAGAGGGCAGCCTGAAGGAGCGCCATGCCTGCGCGGATGTCGGGGCTTGACACGTCCTCCCCCCTCAGCTTGACCTTGCCCACAACCACTGCGCGATGGGGGTCGCACAGTACTATGCGGGCACCCATGCTTATAAGACGGTCAACGAAGAAGAGCCTGTTCTCGAACATCTTCTCGAATATCAGCACCGTGCCTTCGGATTGAGTGGCCGTTACCAGGGCGATACTCATCAGGTCGGAGGGGAAGGCGGGCCATATGCCGTCGTCTATCTTCGGCACGGCCTCATGCACGTCATACGCCACTTTGAGGTCCTGCCCGCCCGGCACGACTATATCATCGCCGTCAACCCGTACCTCAACCCCCAGCTTCTTGAAGACGAGGCGGCTCATCCTCATATGCTCCGGGACCGCTTTGCGTATACGTAGCTCCCCGCCCGTGACCGCCGCCAACCCGATGAAGCTGCCTACCTCCATATGGTCCGAAAGTATAGTGTGCTCGCCCCTGTAGAGCCTGCTCACGCCCTGAATCGCCAGGGTATTCGTCCCTATACCGCTTATCTGCGCGCCAAGCCCGTTAAGCATATGGCACAAGTCCTGGACGTGCGGCTCGGCGGCGGCGTTGTAGATAGTGGTCTCGCCCTCGGCAAGCACGGCGGCCAGGATAGCCTGTTCGGTGCCGGTTACGCTCGCTTCGTCCAGGAATATATCCGCGCCTGCCAATCGTTCGGCGTGCATCCTATACTGGTCGTCATCTACCTCAACCGTCGCTCCCAGGGCTTGCAGGGCGAGCAGGTGAGTGTCTATGCGCCTGCGGCCAATGGCGTCGCCGCCCGGCTGGCCCACTACGGCGTACTTCGTCCGTGCCAGCAACGGCCCAGCCATCAGGATAGACCCCCTTACCTGCGACCCCAGGCTGCGGTCGGGCTGCCTGTCCACCACGTGCGCCTGCAACGTAATGGTATGGGTGGTAGAAAGCTCCGACGCGTCTACTTCCACGCCCATGCCCCGCAGGATGTTGAGCAGAGTACGCACATCCGCTATATCCGGCACGTTGTGGAGCGTCACAGGCTGGTCCGTAAGCAGACAAGCCGCAAGCATAGGCTGGGCCGAGTTCTTGTTCCCCGTGGGCGTGATCTCCCCGTGCAGGGCATACCCACCCTCAACTATAAGTCGCTCCATCTATCTCCTGATCGCTGTGCCTTACATGAAACGTAGAACGTATTGCGTAATTATTTAACCACAAAGACACAAAGAGCACAAAGTTCGCTAAGGTTTTGTTTGGGGTTACGTTTACGTACTACGCAATACGCAATACGTTCTACCTCGTCACACGCAGGGTGAGGCTGTAATATAAAGATTGGTCCGGCGTGGGTGCCTTCAGCTTGAGCCAGTTGTTCCCGGCCTGCAAAGCATCGCCGGGCAGCACTACGGAGATCGTGCCTGGTTCGTCCGGTAGGACCTGGGCCTGCACGGGGCGGTCGTGCAGAGTGACGTTAGGCGAGCCACGCACAGGCTTCTCCCCCGTCGCTTTAGCATACAGGGAGAGCGCCCATAGAGCGCCGGAGGTGGCCGCAGGGCTGGACCAGCCTGCCCCTCTCCGCAAACCCATGAGCGAGCGAACATACGATGAAGCAGCCGCCTCGTAAGTCGCGGTGTTTGTAGCGCCCGTGCCGCCTTGACTCGTGGAGCTGCTCGCGACCAGGACTTCCAGCAGAGGAGCAAGCGCAACGTCTGTATCTGCCGAGGCTGGCCGCGCCTGGAGCAGCCTGTCCACGAGGGCGAAAGCGTCCTGCGTGTTGCCCGACTGCATAAGAGCCAGAGCCAGCCACGCCTGACCCGCCCGCGAAAGCGTCGCCTGCTGGCTACCCGAACCTGTATACGCCATAAGAGTCCGCGCCCAGTCAGCGTCGGCTTGCCCGTAAGATGAGAGGGCATACAGCCCATAGGCACGCACGTCCAGGTTCGCCTGGGTCTCTCGGCCGGTGAGTGGCCTGCCAACCTCGTAGGAGAGATACGCCAGGCCCCGGCTGACCACTTCAACGTCGGCAGAGGGTATGGCCTCGCTGCCAGCGCCCGTCCAGGAGATTTGCTGTCGCCGCAGGGCAAGCAGCACGTGAGCCGTGCTTGCTACGCCGCTACTCTCCACGCCCCAACCTCCATCCGCATGCTGGGCCGCATAGATTTGTTGCATGACCAGCGATCGCTCCACGCTGGATAGCTCTATCATAGCCGGACTGTACCCCGCCCGGCTGTAGGCGGCAGCCACCGAGGACGCGCCACTCAGGCGTGCCGCCGCCCAGTCTGCCCCATCACCCTGTCCGATTGGCCCCACCGGGAGGTCGGACGCGATATTCGCCAGGGCAGGCAAGAGCGAAGTCGAAGCGCGGATTTCGAGTTCCACTTTATCGCTCGACAGGCCGGAAGGCACCTGCACCCCCACTAATCGTTCTCCAACGAAAACGCCGGAGGCATAAGTAACAACGGTGCCGGGGTTCGCTTCTGCCTGCACTTCCAACGGCCAGGCCCCCTCCACACCTGAACTCGGCATGAAGTAAAACTTGATGTCCGCGCGCTGCGGAGAGGCCACTATGTAGCTCCAATTCAGCCTTTGCCACCCCCCGGCAGCCACTTCCAAAGGCTGCGAGCCGCCGCCCAGCACCCTCAGCGAGCCGCCAACCGCGCGCACCCCGGATGAGATAGCTTCTTTGCCCGGATTATGAACGACAATAGACACGTTCTGGGGCACGCCGGATGGCGCTTTCTGCATCGTGGGGGCCTGTATAGCGGGTCCGGGCATGACCCTGACCACCGACCATGATTGCATGTAAATGCCATCGTCCGTGCCGACTTCGGCCATGACGTACCACAGGCTGGGGCCGGGGGCGGTTAGCGTAGTAGTGGCCGGTACGGACGAGTCGATTTTGACTCCCGACTCCCAACTCAGGTACGAGTCTTCAGCGCCGTCCAGGTAAGACACTCGCCTGAGCCACACAGAAGCTGTGCCCGATAGCTTGCCGGCACCATCCATCTCACCGACAAAGCCCAACCTGACGGGTATCTGAGAGCCGGCTGCGACGCTCTCAGGCGCGTCTACCTTCAGCGAGAGGGTAGGGTCCTGGTTGGGCATCAGGTCTAGCATTCGGGTGGCATGCACGCCCGCCCGGAGGAACTGCATGCGCCCGCCACCGAAGCGCGGAGGAAGCTCCAGCGTAACATCACGTTTTTCAGCCAGGTCCAACACCCAGGCGAGCCGCTCACCCGCGGGCGATTCGGCAACTGCAAGCAGATCGCCCCCCAACGGGGCTTCGCCCAGGCTGACTATGCGCACCTTAGTGGTGCGGTCAGCCTGCGGGCTGGCAACCACCGCCACATCCAGGCCAGGCGAGACCATCTGCCGTACCCCCGCTTGCGCGGCGCGCTCGGACATGGCGTCAAGATATTGTCGATCGCTGCCCCTCTGCCCCGATAGCGCAGCTTCTACGCCAAGATAGAGGGCAGGCTCGTTGTAGGTGGCGAGCCACGAGGGGAGCGGCGCGACAATCGTGGCTCGCCCCTCCTTGTCTGCCGCCAACCGGAGCGGCTGAGATAGCCATGCGTCACCCTCAATGCCGAGGGTAGCCGTCAAGACGGCCCCGGCGGCAGGCTCTCCGTTGGCGCGCAACACGCTCACCGTGCGCGTTACGGCTGTGGAGCCGGGTTCGATGCTGTCGCCCGGCGCTGTATACACGCTCAGAGTGTCGCCGGACGCGGCCACTACACGCAAGGGGAAATCGCGCCCTGTATCACCAGCCCGCACGCGCAAGGTGTAGACGCCAGGCTCAAGGTCGGGCGAGAGGTTGAACAGGCCGCTCACGCCGCCCACTCCGTCAGGTTTGAGAGTGAGGGCCGATAAGACGGGTCCGCCGGGCATGAGTAAGAATACCGACACCTGCTGCTCTGCGACGGGCGTGGAGACGGCAGTATCGCGGGGCTGCCGCAGGAGAGCGCGGAAATTTACGGGTTGGCCCGGATGGTACGCAGGCAGGTCGGTCTGCATAGTCACCGCCAGACTGCCGGAGGGCGTGTCAGCCCACTCACCGGCTGGGTCCAAAGTGAGCGCAGCCAGGTGGCCCGCCCCATCCCTTGCCACCGCGAGACTTGCGCCCGACCCCTTCGTGGAAGGCTGCCAGAGGCCGGTCTGGTCCGCGAGGCCCTTTTCCAGGAGCACGCCTTCTCGTGAATAGAGCGAGATCTCGGCCCCTCCCCATGCCTTACCCACCAAAGTCGCCCAAAACGCCGCGCTATCTCCTGTGCGAGCAAGGTTGCCATCTTCTACAAGGCGCAATTGCCAATCGGCAAGGACGCCAGACTGGTAAGGCACCGTAGCCACCAGCAGATAGATACCTGCCGGGAGGTTGCCAATTTCAGTGACGCTTTCAGCCGGTTGCTCAGGGGCAGGTACCTCAATACGCGCCAAACCCTCCATGACACCCGGTGGCAGTGGTGCAGGCCAGGGACGTGATTGCGCGCCCAAAGCCGAGAGTCGTTCGGAGGGGAAGCTGTAAACATCGAACTGCACCCCTTCGAGCGTAGCATCGTCGTTCCCGGCGAGCGCTTCGTAACGCACAGTAACAGGCTGTGAGGAAGCCGCCACTCGCCCATCCAACAATCTCAGCCGGGGGCTGGGTAACTCCACAATGTAAGCGAATTCGTATGCTCGCCCCAGCGTGTCAGCCGTTAGCGTACGCGCGCTTCCCGCAATACGCAGATACACCTCTCCTAAAGGTAATGGCCCTGACGCTGTGACGGCCAGGCGCGTGCCCGCATCATCCCAGGCAAGAGAGACAGGTATATCGTAGCTCGCGCCAGCCCCACGCATGCTAATCTTGCCCGCGATAGCCTTATCCATAGGCACCTGGAAGTTTAGCGCGAATGTGGTCATGGGGGAAATAGAAGCGCCCGATGGCAAATCGGGCGTGACAGTATAAGGAGAGCGCGTTTGGAACGACCACATCGCCGGGTTGCCAAGAGGCACGCCCGCCAGCGACCGCGCCGTGCTGCTTAGCATAACCGTGTAGGTGATACCCCGCAGCAAACCCGCTTCGATGGGAGCAAAGCGCACTTCGTTGTCTGCCTCCCACTTGAAGGCCCCCGCCGCGGGTGGGTCTACCAGCAACGCGCCTTCAACCGAAGCGCGGTCCATCGGCTGGTCGAAGCGCACGCTTACCTCCTGGTTGAGAGGAACGTCACGCGCTGCATCCAGGGGCAACGAGCGTACGACGTTGGGCACGGCCACCGGGCCGCCCACACCGTACACGCCCTGCGATATAGCCGATACCGGCGTACTGTTTACGGTGTCACGGCTCGCCTCCGGGGGTAACTCAAAGCCCACTTTGTTGTATCCCACCAGGGGTGGCAGCAGGTTCAGCCAGTAGGCCAGCCCGATAGCCGCGAAGAGCATGGCGACCGCACCCAACACTACCCGCCTGGGGGAGAGGTCGAAGCGCAAGAAGAGGCTGAGCATGGGGAAGCGCAAGCCCCGTACCCTGGGAACGGTAGCCGGGCGTAATGGCTGGAGTGAGCCAGGCGTTAAGGGACCGGTCTTGTGCCGCAAGGAGCCAAGCACGGCATCGCGCACGCGGTCGGAGGGCTGAGTCTGAGGGATGCCCTTCAAGAGGACTTCGCTCTGCCGCACGCGCGCCAGCCACGCCGCGCAGTGGGCGCACTTATCTACGTGAGCCAGCAGTTCGCGCCTCTGGCGGGGCGTTACCTCGCTATCAACGTAGCGGGAGAGGAGGTCGCGGTACTTATCGCAGTTCAACCTGCCCCTCCCAGCCTTTTATCGAGGTCGCCGTCTGTGAGTGTGTCGCTCGTGCGGGCGAAGCGTCCATATATCTGGATGAAAATCTCGCGTGCGCGGGCCAGGCGGCTGAAAACGGTCCCCTTGGGTATCTTGAGGATTTCGGCTATCTCCTCGCAGGAGAAGCCTTCCACGGACCTGAGCACCAGGCAGACCGCGAGCGCGGGGGGCATCTCAAGGAGCGTGCGTCGCACCACATCCGCCTCCACCACCTGGGGAGTGAAATCCTCGGCGGTGAACTCGCCCGACTTGTCGTTCTCCTCCAAAATGGGCATCCAGGTAATCAACTTGCGGCGGCGCAGCACATCAAAGCACGCATTGGAAGCTATGCGGTATAGCCACGCGCTGACGTTCGAGTCCTGGGCGATGTTGCGGATGCTCTGGAAGGCTTTGAGGAAGGTTTCCTGGGTGATGTCGTCGGCAAGCTCCTGGCTGCTCACCAGGCGGTAGACATAGCGGTGAATAGGCGGGCTGTAATGCTCGTAGATGAGCACAAACGCCTCTTCATCGCCGTTGCGTGCCCGTTCGATGACTGCTATGTCCATAAAAGTGCCTGCGGAGGGTAGCGTAGCGGCCGGTTATTTGAGGTTGAAACTGAAGGAGAAATTAGAATAATGCCCTGAGATTATAGGAGGGATGGGGGTGCAACGTCAAGACTATACTTAATTAGAGCAGTAGTAGCTCGAACGGGTAGGTTGGCAAGAGAGTAATTTGCATATATAATGTATATACAATCGCTTTGAGCCAGGAGTTTACTTTTGACCTTTTATATAGAAGATTTCGTCTGGTTAGAGTGGGTTGTAGAAAAGATTATCACAAAGCACAACGTTGATCCGGGTGAGGTCGAAGAATGTTTCTTCAACCCGCCTTACAAATTGCTCCAGGCCGGGAACGGTAAGTACAAATTACTCGGCAGGTCTGATAGCGGACGGTATCTGCTAGTAGTGTTCTCCTGGGAGGCCAATTTCGTCAAGGTTATCACCGCCCGTGACATGGAATCGGGTGAACGCCGCTATTATAGAGGCAAGTAGGAGATAAGATATGACTAAGATGCCATACTTCAACAGTGAGCAAGAAGAGTCTGACTTCTGGGATACCCATGTCATTACCGACTATCTAGAGGAGTTGACACCCACAGATGCAGTATTCGTCGATGCCAGACCTCGCAAGACCTTGATCTCGCTTCGCCTGGACCCAGCCACTATCGCTCAACTAAAGGCTATTGCCCGCCAAAAGGGTGTGGGATACCAAACACTCATGCGTATGTGGGTCATGGAGCGCCTTGAGCATGAGTCCAAAACCAGGCAACTTGAAATAGAGCATCCTGCCCAGCAAGCGAGGTAGGTAGAACCTCCAGCTAAGGCGCTAGCTCCATCCCCATCATTCGCGCTAACTCGCCGGATGCCCGCAGCCTGCCGATAGTGGCATCTACCCGTGCGCTGAGGCCGGTCGCCTGCGCGGGCATCGCCACAACGTAAGGCTCATCCGTTATCGTGACGGGAAGAATACCTAGCGTCCTGGGGTGCTCGCGCAGGTATGCCCAGGCCGAGGCATTGTCTGTGATGACAGCATCCAACTCCCCGCCCGCGAGCGCGGAGAGAGCATCACCCGGCGAATGGTAGATTGATTGGAGCTTCATCCCCTGCACGGTCGAGCGGGCCAGCCTGCGCGCCTCGGTATCGGCGGTAGAGCCAAGCTCCACACCGACCCGCTTCCCATTCAGGTCGGATATAGACGCGATACCCGGCTCTCCAACGCGCACCATCAGCACCTGCCCTGCCTGGTAATATGGCGTGGAGTACCTGATGTCCCTCTGACGCTCGTAGACAAACGGCAGCGCGGACACCAACACGTCCACCTTACCGGCAGCCAGAGCATCGTACAGCGTATCGAGCGCCAGCGTCTGGAACTCCACCCGCACCCCCAGGTCAGAAGCGATGGCGCGGGCAAGCTCCGCGTCGTAGCCCATAACCTTGCCATCACGCAGCATCTCGAACGGCGGGTAGGTCGGGTCGGTGCCCACGCGGAGCACGCCGCTTTGCTCAATCTGCTGTAGGAAAGGGTCAGGCGTGCGCTGCTGCCCCACCCAGGTAAACACCCCAACCGCCGCAAGCGCAGCAATAATCGTGATGTCTAAGAGTAAGCGTCGCATACTCAAGGGCCACCGCTTCCAGAATGCGAACCCAGCCTCTTATTAGACCTAACCCCTAATCCCTGACCCCCAATCCCTGACCCCTCGCCCAAAGCATACTTCTGCACCTCAAGATAAACAGCCTTCGGGATGAAGTCGGGCGTCAGAAAAGTGTAGTTGTCGAAGTAGGTGTACGCGGGGCTAGGGAGCCGGGACGCCCACAGGCAGACCGCTTTGCACCAGGGCCATTCCTCGTGGGCTTTGCGATATGCGTCCACCGTGTACTCCACCCGCTGGTAGGGCTTGACTGCATACGACCAGCGCGGGCTATCGTTCCAACCCCCCTCGGTGATGAACACGGGCTTCTCACCGTCCCCGCGCTCTACCATAATCCTGTGTATCTCCTCGGCGCGGGCGAAGTTTATTTTGCGCGGGTCCGCCGGGTCGTCTGGGGGCGAAGTAAGGCCATAGGAGTGGACCGCCACCGCATCGAAGTAGGGCGCGGCCCCGGCATCATAGAGGCGCTCAAGGTATGTAAGGTCGTTCATGGCGTTGGGGCTGCCCTCCCGTTCCAGGTTAGGCGCGAGGCCCGCCAGCAGCACTATGCAATCGGGGTCCGCCTCTTTAGCGCGGAGATAAGCTATTCGCAGCAACTCCGCGTACCCTTGCGGGTCGGGCGGCCTCTGCCCCCACTCAGCCGAAGTGTTCGGCTCGTTCCAGATGATGTAGTGCGACACGCGCCCTTTGTACCGCGAAACAAAAGCGTGGATGAAGTCGCCGTAGTCCTGATAATGCTCCTGGTCCAGGTAGCGCCAAGTGGTGCCTGTGGGGCGCGCCCAACTCGGCACGCCATCTATCCGCGCAAGCAGCGTCACTCCGGCGGCCTGGGCGGCGTCCACCACCAGATCGGCGTGCCCCCAGTCGAAGCGGTTGCGGTCGGAAGGTTGGATATACGTCCAGGGGAAGAACTCGGTGGCCCATGTGCCGCCCATCTCGCGCAACATCCTGAATTCGCGCTCGATGTCCCCAGGCTCAGGCTCATCGGTCAGGCGCGTATGGAGACCTATCTTGGGATTGCGGACTGGGGGTTGCGAATTGCGGATTGGAGTCGGAGTTGACGAGGGTGCGGGGTTGGCGAGTGGGACGTGTGGGAGGAAGCCGGCAAGGAGGACTATTACACAGGCAAGGATCACTAGAACGGTGGAGAATGAGCGGGTTGGAGACATCATACATACTTCAACGAACTCAATAACCCATGGGCTTCATCACCGAGATCCAGTAAGTAAGGCAGCAGCACGGCAAGGCGGTCCAGGTATTCTTCTAATGAGTGCCCCGCAAAATGCTCCACCAGCGGATGCTTGCCTCCTTTCGCAACGTCCACCAGGCCCAGGGTCAAGCACCCATACTTCAGAGCCGCGAAAGCAGCAAAGGTGAACCGGACCAGGCGACGGTCGCCCTGCCACCCGGTCTCCTGCAACCCTTTCATATAATTCTCGAAAATCACTTTATCGAAGGCAGCAGGGTTTTCCAGTTGGACACCGAAGAGTCCGAAGCTAGGCGCGAACAAATCGCCTATATCGGTGCCTACTGCGGCCCAGCCCAGGTAAGCCCAGTCTATAGCCACCAACCGCAGTCGCCCATCCTGACCCTGTGGCGAAAACAGGTTTCCCCGCCAGGCATCCAGATGGCTTAGCGTCTGTGGCATGCGTTCTATCGCATCAAATAGAGCTTCCCGACCGTCCCACAGCCTTACCAGCCGCTCTTTGAGCGACACAGGGAAAGCCGCCTGGACCAATGGGTGCTCCCATGTCCTCAGGTCACGAATGGCATCCAGTGCTTGCGTATTGTAGTTGATTAGCCCCCGTGGAGACCCCGACCTCACCAGCCACGCGTAATCGGGTATCGAACGGCTAGTCAGGTACGCTCCGTTGAACACCCCCAGTGCTCGCGCTGCCCGTGCGTACTGCGCCAGGGGCCACTGCTGCCCAAATCTATCCCTGGCATCTTCCAGCCACAGCCAGTACACTCCAGCCGCGCGCTCCTCGATACCCAAGCACCGCACCACCTCCAACTCTCCAGGTAGGTCGTTCAACAATCCCGACTGAAAAGCGAGCACCTCGCGCTTCCAATAGAGTGGGTGTGCTACCTCTTCGAACATAGCATCACCTGGCAGCGCCACCACCTTCAGCACTACCGACCACCCAATGTGTTTACCCTTGTCGTGAGCCATCCCCTCGAAGCGATACACACCCTCCGTCATCGGCCCCGTTCCCATCTTCAGTCGCTGGCATCGCCAATGATCAACCTCAATAGTCTCCTTACCCAGGGCAGAGCGCACGATCGGGGTTAGAACTGCACGATCAACCGTATTCAGTCCAATATGGACCTCCATCATTTCCATCACAGAACTACCGGCGGCTCGTTTGTGCCGCCCAACTAATGCTCAACCAACACTGATTTTGACGCCGGCCCTCAGCCTAATACGCCCTGGCGAAGATGGCGTGCTTATCGCTCGTGTTGCCGCATACCACGCAGGGGCCGCTGTCGCCCGGCTGAGCGTTGGGCATGCAGCGATTGGTGGCTTTGGTCTCCTGCTTGATCTTCTCTTCGCAGGTCGCGCTGCCGCACCAGAATGCGTCGGCGAACTGTCGCTGCTCTATGGCTTCCGCCAAATCTGCCATACTCGCAACGTGGCGCGTATTGGCGGCGCGGAACTCCACCGCTCTCTGGAAGAGCGACATCTGCACATCTTCCAGCAGATCAGGCAGGCGGCGCGCCAGGTCATCTACGCTGACGAATTCCTTGAACTCCTTGCCGGGCTTGTCGCGGCGGGCGAGCACCACGCTGTTGTTCTGCACGTCACGCGGGCCGATCTCCATACGTACCGGCACGCCCCTAAGCTCCCACTCGTTGAATTTCCACCCTACGCTGTGCTGCTCGGAGGCGTCTACCTTCACGCGCACACCCGCCTTCTTGAGCATGGCGGAGACGCGGTCCACCATAGTGAGTACGTCACCCTTCTCATTGTCCTTACGCCAGATGGGTATTATCACTACCTGGTACGGGGCCACCCTGGGCGGCAAGATAAGCCCCTGCTGGTCGCCATGCACCATGATAGCCGCACCGATGATGCGGGTGGACATGCCCCACGAGGTCGTCCAGGCGTACTGCCGCGTATTGCTCTCATCCAGGAACGTCACATCGTATGCCCGCGCAAAGTGGTCGCCCAGGTTGTGGGACGTGCCTGCTTGCAGCGCCTTGCCGTCGCCCATCATCGCCTCGACCGTGTAGGTACGCAGCGCGCCTGGGAACTTTTGGCCTTCGCTCTTGAGTCCTGGTATCACCGGGATAGCCATGTCCTCTTCCAGGAAGGAGCGATAAATCTCAAGCATCTGCAAGGTGCGCTCTTCGGCCTCGCGCTCGGTGGCGTGGGCAGTGTGCCCCTCCTGCCACCAGAACTCGCTGGTCCTCAAGAAGAGGCGCGGGCGGCGCTCCCAGCGCATGACGTTCGCCCACTGGTTGAGCAGCAACGGCAGGTCGCGGTAAGACTGTATCCACCTGGCGATGATCGGCCCGATAATCGCCTCCGAGGTGGGGCGTATCGCCAACGGCTCTTCCAACTCGTCGTTGCCGCCCCGCGTCACCCACGCTACCTCCGGCGCGAACCCCTCTACGTGCTCGGCTTCCTTCAGCAGGAAACTGCGTGGGATGAGGAGAGGAAAGGCGGCATTTACCACGTCGGTCTGTTTGAAGCGGCGGTCCAGGATGTCCCGCGCATTCTCCCAGAGGGCGTAGCCGTAAGGCCGAACCACCATGCAGCCACGCACAGGCGCGTCTTCAGCCAGCTCGGCCCTCATCACAACGTCGTTGTACCAGCCTGGGAAGTCCGCGACCTTGTCGGCCAGCCCCTGTTGCGACTCCTTCGACCCCGCCTTCTCCGCCATCTGCTCTGCTCCTGGTAATCTGGTAATTACGAATTATGAATTACTAATTACGAATTGACCGTAATTAGAGGGTATTCGTACAAATATAGCAATTCTCAGGGGAAGCGTCAATCAAGTTATCCGGCTAGTATTGGGCTGTGTCAAAGTCGCTAATTGCGCCTTACATGAGAAAAGGAGATTGTTTCTGTGCGAAAAATGGCGGCTTAGCCGCCATTTTTCGCACAGAAACAAAAGAAAACTTCTCTTCGTTTGCCCTGTACAAGCAGGATGAGCAACTTCGACACAGACCTACTGGCTACTAATTTCTATTTTCTAATTTCTAAGAATGATTGTATATTAACAGGGAAGGACGTTACGGTTCTTCTCTGTATTATATTGATAGGGGGTGGCAGAAAAACTATGACTACTGAATTGGAATCGATGGCGGAGAGGCACACCGGCGTGCGTGAGGGCAAGGTGATAGCCGTTTGCTATAGCCCGCAGCTTATCAACGGCGTGGGCAAAGAGGTGCACGATAGTGGAGAGATCACGACCTGGGGAATACCGGGCGATAAGCATTACGGGGAGACGCGCGTGAGCAGGGGCCGCACTATGCCCAACAACCGGCCTATTACGGTGTTAGGCGTAGAAGGTGTACGGGGTGCCTGCGAGCGCCTGGGCATAGAGGCGATCCCGGCAGGAGGTTTAGGAGAAAACTTGTCGGTGGAAGGGCTGGGCGACTTAAGCGACGTGCAGCCGGGGGATGAGTTGCATGTGCGCTCCGCAGATGGGGAGGCCGGGCCTGCGCTGAAGGTGTTCAAGCAGAACGACCCGTGCAGCAACTTGCAGGTATACCACAAGATGATGGTAAAGGAGCTTTTCGGCAAGAGGGGCCTGCTCTGCACGGTACTGCGCGAAGGGACGGTGCGCGTGGGCGACACAGTTGAGCTGGTGAGGGGCGGCGCGGAGGCATAAAAATGCGAGTTGAGACGCTGGCGGTGCATGCGGGGCGGGGGATTGACGCGGGCAGTGGGGCGGTGAGCCAACCTATCATCCTCTCAACTACCTATGAGCGCGAGGAGGACGGCAGCTTCCCGCACGGGTTTATCTACAGCCGGAGCGGCAACCCGAACCGCAACTCTCTAGAAGAAGCACTCTGCCTGCTGGAGGGTGGGGAGGTGGCGGCGGCGTTTTCGTCCGGGTCGGCGGCCACGATGAGCGTCTTCCAGGCTTTATCGCCGGGGGACCACGTTATCGCGCCTAACGACGTGTATTACGGCACGGCCAGGCAGTTGCGGGAGATATTCGCGCCCTGGGGCCTGGAAGTGAGCTTCGTGGACATGAGCGAGCTGGAGATCGTGGAGCGCGCTGTGAGACCCAACACCAGGCTCGTCTGGGTGGAAAGTCCCTCCAACCCACTCCTCAGCATCACCGACATCAAGCATGTGTGCGAGATAGCGCACCAGGCAGGGGCGATTTGCGCATGCGACAATACGTGGGCCACGCCGGTACTGCAACACCCGTTCAGCCTGGGCGCGGACCTGATAATGCACTCCACCACGAAGTACCTGGGCGGGCACAGCGACGTGCTGGGTGGGGCGATAGTGTCGAAGAGCAACGATGAGTTCTTTGGACGGATCAGGAATATCCAGACTAGCGCGGGGACAGTACCTTCGCCGTTCGAGTGCTGGCTGGTGTTGAGGGGGTTGAAGACGCTGCCCTACCGGATGCGCGCCCACTCAACGAACGCCGAACAGGTGGCGAGGTTTTTGAGCGAGCACCCCAGGGTGGAGAAGGTGCATTATCCGGGGTTGGCGAGCCACCCTGGACACGATGTCGCTGCCGGGCAGATGGCGCTCTTCGGGGGTATGCTGTCTGTGCAGGTGAAGGGGGGGCGCGAGGCGGCGTTTGGGGTGGCGAGCAAGGTGAAGGTATTCACGCGAGCAACCAGCCTGGGCGGAGCGGAGAGCCTGATTGAGCACCGCGCCTCAATCGAGGGGCCTGGCACGAGCACGCCCGACAACCTGTTGAGGCTGTCTATCGGGTTGGAGCACTGGTTAGACTTGACGGAGGACCTGGCGCAGGCGCTGGATTGAATTTTGTGAGGCGACGGCTAATCGAAGCTGTAATCTAACGTGGCTTCAACGTAATCCTCGCCATGAACGGCGCGGAAGCTGCCCTCACCTTTGATACCATTCAAGTCACCTGTCCCTGAGCCGGGGACCACCAGCCAATCGCCTTTTGCCACGCCATCCTCGAACGTGCCGCTCCCCTGCATCACGAAACTGCCAGACCTGCCACCGATACTGCCCGTAAACCGTTGCATCTCGACAAAGCTGGCGGAGTTATCTGTTGGGTAGACCATCAGGTACTCTACAGCCCCCTGGCCCTCTATACCCCCCTGGTAAACCTGGCTCACGCTGGCGCGAGTTAACTTAGGCAGCCCTTCGCCCTCGTTGTAGGGTGTTTCATCCCAGGACTTTATCTTGAATGTGGCCATCGCGCGTGTGGGCATACTTCTCATGGTTTCTCAATCGGGGGCGTGACAGACTCATTGAACTTGGAATAAATCGTAACTATTGTCTGCGGAGTGCTACCCAAGGAGAGAGCCTGCTGGTGAATATTATAGGTACTCTTGTCTATCCATACCTCACCATGCGCTTCTCCTAATGCCGGAACTACCTCGGTGGCTAAACCTAGCGAGTTACTAGCGTCAAAGTTGAACCTAATATGAACTACGTCTATCTCCTCTACTTGTTCATCTCCAATCTTCGTTGTGCTTGTAATAGTGGGGCTGATCATTAGTAGTTGCTCAAGTGGTGCGGCTGATCCGTAAGGAGCGAGGGAGTCGGTTTTGACGTAGCTGCTATTTCCTGGCTGCTTCGTATACCAATCTTTGCCGATCACCAGTATTTCGGCAGGACCCTTACCACCCATTTGAGTTACCATTCTTAGCTTGTCAGGACTCTCGAAATCGCCTTCCAATCCGCCGCCTTGCTGTCCCGTTGTGTCATGCGTTACAAAGTGATAACTCGTGATATCCTTCATGCAATCAAGCGCCTTGTTTAGTAATGCGCTTGCCATCATATCTGCATCACCTGCGCAGGCATTAAGGCTTGCAGTCTCACCACCTGTCTCAGTAGCCCGTATAGTCGCAGTAGCAACAGGGCTGGACACTTCTGGGGGAGAATCACAGGCTATCAGACATAGTAGGAACACTGGTAACACTAAGATCGAACGTGCATATAGCAAATTGCGTTTCAAATCTCCCTCCTCCAATTCGGCTATATAAAAGAGGTACGGTAAACAGGGTTCCAATAAGTCAGGGTGTTAATATTAATTGCCCGGGCAACCACTTCGATGTGATGTAGCTTAAGGCATTCTCAGTCTCGAGAATGTTGTAGAGATTAAGGCGACTTCTCATTTTGTCTGTGGCCAGAAGAGGCCGTAAATGCTTCTACTCCGCGTCTGGCAAGTCGGTTTTATATGTTCTCCTGTCCATATTACCATAACTTATCTATTGATGTGGTGCTGTGGCAGCTCTCAGGAGGGTTCATCACATTATCCATTAGGATAGCCAGTATCGCTTTTTTTCTCAAGAGCTGCTCTTATTAGGGCTGCGATATTGTGGATGTAATTTTCATCCTGGGAAACGAGGACTTCACGTACACCAAAGCGACCTACCAATTTTAGCGCGAACAGATTCCTGTGCGTGGAGAAAGCAATAATTGCCGAAGCTAAGACATTGAGTAGAGCAACAACTGCAACAGTGAGAAAGAGGAAGATTGTCCAGCCTTCACCAATTCGCAGTATGCCAAAAGTGACTATAATATATAACAAGATAATACCTGCCAAAATAGTCCAGGTGAAGAACAGCACTTGAATTGAACAGGAAGTCCGTTCGGGCGTAGATAAGTTCGTGACAAACGAAATACTGAAAGTTACCGCAATGACAAGACATAGAGATAGATATGGTAACTCTTGATTGTTGGAGTCATCGGACAAAATGAACCCGCCAACTAACAACAGCAAGAGAAATCCCCAAAAAACCCCCGTTAGCCTTGAACAGAAAATGATTCGAGGCGATAGTTTTGCTTGGGTGTCAACAGTCCTGATATCCTCCACTTTAAAGGTTTCCCCCAATATTTGGATATCGGACTCAGTAACCTGAATATTGGCATCCATCATGCATCATACACCTATCCAGCCTTTGGTGGCCGATTTCTGCTTAGTCTTCATGTACTTTAGTTTCCGAGGGGAATGTAGAGGCGGTACCCAGCGGAGACGTGTTGCTATGCCCATGCGCTACGCTGTGCGTGCGGGAAGGCCGTGGTGGGGCGAGGGTGCCAAAGCGACAGAGGATAGTAGAGCCTAGACCAACGCAGGCCGCGACGTAGAGCAGGCCACCCAGTATGAACGCTACCCAGGAAGGCAGGAAGACGGCGGGGATGAGAGTGCAGCTAAGGAGCACCGCCATGCCGAGTAGCACCTGCACCATCGTGGGCGGGACCTCGTAGGGTGCGCTCTGGCGGGACGTATCGTAGACGCGCTTGCCGAGCCACTGGCTGATAACCACCAGGCCAAAGAGGAGGGCGAGCAGCACACCCCCTACGAGCACGGGGACCAGGACGGCACCTATCACGGTCACTACGAGCACAAGAGAGAGCGCAGAGACTACAGGCACAAGCACCAGCGCGGCGATCAAACCCACGACGATGGAGGGGCCGGGCACCGACTCCAACGTAACGCTCGCCACGCGCACCCTGCCGGGCATGACCCAGGCGACGGCCACCGTCAAGAGAAGGACGACCAGACTGCCCATGCCGAGACTGAGCCAGCGAGTGAAGCGGCTGAATGGGCCGGGGGACGCGTGCTGTACATCCATAGCCGACTCCGCAGGAGAGTCGGGGACCACGATACTGTTGTTCACATCGGAGAGAGGTAAAGGCAGGACGCTGACAACGCCTTCTACCTGCGACCCTTCCTGGCGGGTGAGCTTGCCCGACACGATCAGCAAATTGCCTTCGATACGGCTACTCGAACCCAGGGTGACAACGCCGCTGGTCACGGTAACGTCCCCTTCTACGGTGCCGTTTATCTCGGCGTTCCCGTTCAAGACGACCACGTTGCCAAGCACTTCGCCATTCAGAGTAAGGTGGCCGTTGGTTACGCTGGCATTGCCTTCTACTACCTCTCCACTCTTGATAGTCAAGTCCTCATCGAAGGCCACGCGGTCAAGAGTCTCCTGTGCGGCGACTACCTGGGGTAGAACCAACACGCCCAATGTGAGCATGAGCAGCGCAAGGGAAAGCAGGCGTGCCGCGCTTTTTATTCTGTTATTCTTAGACATAAGCCACATTATGTGCGTTTTTCTCTCTACTAGCGATAGGATGCGTATTGCGTAGTACGTGTTGCGTATTCTTCATTGCGCAATACGCGATACGTAATATGTGGTTCATTTAGCTCAAGGCTTCCAGGTAGGCTGTTTTGCCGTGTTGGGACGAGGCGAAGCGATAGTGGCTTGCTACCACCTGCCAGCCAACGAGCACGAGCAGGCCCATGACCAGGCCGGATACGCCTAACGTCTCAAGGCCCACGCCCACGAAAAGGGAGCGCACCCAGGTTTCGGCGGCGACGAATGAAGTACGTACCACTTCGCCGGCATCGTGCAATGGCCCGCCCAGCTTGAGGGTGCCTGATACCACCAGGGCCAGGAAGAGGCCGACTGTGCCCAGGAGGGTGAGGGCGACGGCAGACACGCCTCGCGCATACGCCCCAAGCTGGCTTCGCAGAGCCTGGGTGGGACTTGCAAGGTTAGTCGGCAGGGGTCCTAGCGGCCTGGTGAGGGACGGCATGCTGGCCGACATGGGCATGGAAGCGGGTAGGTGTGCCGCTACGGGCATGGCCAGGGAAGCCGGTTGGGGCCGCACCGCAGGGGTAGCGGCCAATCGGACCATCACCTTTGCCTGGAAATCAACGGGTACCGGCACAGGCTCTGCCGCCGACGACCAAAGCAGTGTGTCGGCCCGCTTCATCGCGGCCCACAGGGGGCCACAGTGGTTGCATATCGCTACGTGCTCGTCAAGCTCACGCTCTTTGTTTGCGTCCAGTAGTCCGTCGAGCTTGAGAGACATCACTTCATCGTAGTTTCCCTTGCATGTCATTGGGACGCACCTCCTTTCTTGAAAGGGGTGTTAGATATTGAGGGTTGGAATCTGGCTGACACAGCTAAGCCCCAAGCCCCATTACCCATCACCCTGATCTCCCACTCGTCGCCATAAGCTGCTCGGCCAGCATGCGCCTGGCGCGGTGCAGCTGGGTCTTGACGGCGCTCTCCGTGAGGCCGGTCATAGTGGCGATCTCGTTATAAGATAAGTCGTTGTAGTAGCGCAACACCGTCACGGAACGATACTTGTCGGGCAGAGTGTTGAGCAGGCGCTTTACGTCTTCGCTCTGCTCTGCCCGCAAAACTAATTCATCAGGCTCCGGCTCATCACTCTGCACGTAGAGTGCCACGTCATCCAGGGGCGCGGAGGGTTTCCTGCGGCGCAGCATGTCAATGGCATGGTGGGAGGCTATAGAGAGGAGCCACGTAGAGAACCTGCGGTCAAGCTGGAAGGTACGGAGTTGGTTCCAGGCGCGGACGAAGACTTCCTGCGCGGCGTCCTCGGCGTCGGTGGGATCGCCCAGCATGCGATAAGCGAGATTGTACACGGCTGACTGGTAGCGCGTGACCAATTCCGCGAAGGCCGACTGGTCACCGCCGAGGGCTGCCTGCACCAGCAAGCGGTCCTGCTCAGCCGATGAGAGGGCGGCGGGCTGCGCGGCTGCAACAGAGTGGCCGGGTTCTACGCCAACGTTACTCATCACGGGTTCGCTGCCCTCCTGGCCGCGCTCCTCTCTCCGCGCTTCTTCGACTGGAACCGCGTGAGAGGGGGACACCCTACCGGCACCGGGAGTAGTCATGCTTTTGTCAGACGGCTGCGTTGCGTGCAAGGTCCGCCCGGCCTTCGGGTGGAGCAACCTGTCCAGTCCGAAGTCGGGGGCCAGAAAAGTAAGAGTTGATACCGCAGCGTCAGCGCTCCTATGCATCCTTATTCTCCATAGTATACCCCTATCTGATTGGATATACGTGGGAGGGGGTGGGAAGGTTGCAGGGATTGGCGGATGACTAGATTAGGAGCAGCGAAGGAAATCTAGTAGTGAAGCCGAGGGATGAAATGGAGATGTAGCACAAGTCAGTAGTATAGCCTGGTGTGAATCGAAAAGGGAGAAGTCGCGCGACTTCTTCTTGAAGACTACATCAGCTTGACCGGCAGACGGATCGGCAATCTGGCGCTGTCGCTCGCTTGGGAGGTAGTTTTCTGTGACAACAAGGGTACAGCGTATGCAGGCTGCTTTGCCTTCCTGCTGCCACCATCCACAGTTGGGCCTGATACGGCATGATGGCAACACGTCCACCACGGCAGGGAGCATGTTTACGGCGCGCCTCATGAGACGACATTTCATTCCACCGAAGTGTTAGCAACCACCACCTGCGCACGGGGGCGCGAATCGGAAATCCTCAGTGGGCTTTACCTGGCTGGCAAGGGCTAGTATCTCGTCAGTAACAGTCAGGGTCTCTTTCAGGTATCCAACAGGAGCCTCTTCTACCGTTCCCCCACGATGCCAAACACGACGCTATCTGCCATCTCCGGTTGAGCGCTTGGGCAGAGGAGTGGCGGTGTCTTTGCCACCTTTTATTTAAGTGACTCCACGGCTCGGTCGACATTGGTCCTTAACAATGTGCCAGGCGGCCGACCCCTCAAGAAAGGACGCTGATAAGCAAGCTAATCTATTAATATGCAGAAGTCTTGATAACAGGCGCGTTCCTGTTACCTAGTCAACCCAGCATCAAGACAGGAAACTCGTCACGAGCTTCCACCTCTCGCGAATACGTTGCCAGTGTAAAGCCCCGATGTCACTACAACAGAATCAAGGACTTTGGTTGTACTTTTCCAATTGGTCACTCCGAATACTGTCACTTCCATGGAAACCTGGAAGTTTGCCCTCCTCAGGATCAGCTTGGTTACAATCAGTCTCAACAGTGTCAGACCACGCGTGGTCGCGATTTACCGGCTGGACCGTGCTATCAATATCCTCTCTCTCTTGCGGTTCCACTTCTGGGAACAAACCTTTACTTCCAGCACTACCACCGCTACCGTTAGGCATAGTTACACCTCCTAAAGAAAATCAATCGCAACTACCAATGTGTCCGTTTGGGCTCTTCGAGATAATTCAGGACGACTGGTACCTCCATATGGCCCCATAGTATTCTTGTTAGATCAACCCACTCTAGTTATACCTGATCTTAACCCTATCGCGCCAGATATAAGCCGAGTCTAATCATGTCAAGACCAAGACAGTGGATGTGTGCAATAGTCGGCCGTGATCATAGTGGCAGCAGATTAATGAGGTGCTTTACAAGGTAATCAGCACTCATACTCCTGGCAGTCTTCATAAGGTCCGCTATAGGCGTGCGAACAGCATTTCCTATACTTTGCTCTCTATATTGCTGGGTAGACCGAGATGAGCATCTCTCGATTAGATATCCATCTTCTGTAATAACGACATGGTTCCAGTAAGGGGCTCGAACGGCTTCAAAATCGAGCAGCAGACGAGTAGGTCCTTGTGCGGTTATCGCTAACGTTCCCATTAGACATCTGTATAGTTCATCCTCCAGCCAAGACTCTCCCATGCAAAGCACACGGACCATCTCTGAAGGTACATAAAACACAATAGATGCAGGACGCTTTTGGTATGAGGGTGAAGCAAGCAAGTCTCTGATCTGTATAATTGAGCGTCTATATTCCACTGGATCTAGTAACAGCTTGGTCAAACCCAGGGCATAGCCAACAGGCTCAATGGGTTGAAAGAAAAATCTTCGGATACCCAGTTCGCCAAGGCTGCATATAAATTCTGGAATCTCGCTAACATTGGATCTATGAAGAACTGTTGCTGTGCTAACTCGATGATTTCCCAGTAAGAGCAGTGCTTCCTTCAATGTTTCTATGACGTGGTGATGAATTCTATTTCCCCTCAAGTAGTTATGTGTGTCTTCAAGCCCATCAAGACTTATTTCAAGGTAGTCCAAATTTAAGTCTCGTAGTTCGCGGAGATATTTGCGGCAATTCAACCCATTACTAATCACTCCAAACTTGAGGTCATGAATGTTCTTCTTTTCAGCCAGATAAGTGAGAATAGACATAGTTGCTACTTCGGTAAAAGGTTCCCTACCCGCAACATGAAAATGACGTACTCCCAAATCGAGAAATTGATCTATAACGAATTTCCACTCTTCAACCGAGAGCGAAGGCTCAATCGAATGTACATCAGCATGGAAGCAATGACGGCACTTCAACGGGCATCGGTCGCTAACGAACAGCTCTACCACATTGACTTTGGGCGGGCCTTGCAAATCCTGCACGATTTGATGATGCAGAATACCCATATCTAATATATCCCAAACACGATTACTCACTTACTATACCTCTATCCTACCTCTACCCAACCTTGCTCATCAAAACGGCAAACACGAAGATTGCGTATTTATCAAGGATTATAATCGTTTTGCTGCCTTCATCGCTCATACCTTGAGCGTATTCTCAGTAGTGCTAGAGCTGTAACATGGACTTGGTTCCAAAATTATTGTGTCGCCTCAAATACTACGATATAATATGTGTCTCGTTGGGGATCATCTTTCTTGAAGATGAACTTGCATGTAGAGTTGGGGTCTGATTGTACTATCCCAAGAAAATCTGGGATCTTGGAAGACATGTCGAGACTGTAGGCCCGAACCGAGTCCACTGGAAGATCGATAAACTCTATGGAAAGAACAATCTGCTTGGTCGCTCCCTCGAAATCGAGATTGTCGAGGAACCAGTAACCGTTGTGTGGACTGAATATCCGAGGCCAGCGATAATTCAATTCCACCTCAAATGGCTCGAAAGGCCCGACGCCAGGATTAATGAGTGGTAGGAAAAGATCCTTCCGGATACTATCGGCACCTGATAGTCTTGGTCTTAATGGTGTTCGCCTCTGGGGATCGGCTTTTAGGTCATAAAGCTTAACATCTAATTCTTCAAGTGGTACCAAATTATCGCCGGCGAGCGATAGGTATAACCCTGTCAAGCGTTGCTCCCCAATATAGGTACCACTTAGATGATAGCGCACATCAGCATCTTTCCTTGAATCACTGCCTACAACTTTACACTCAATTCCAAATATATCAAGCTTAACAGGGTTATACTTTCGCTCTTGCTGCCTATATTGTATATGGGCAAGCAAGCTGCTCAGTGCAATCTCCTCTATAAAGAAGACTGGAAATGCCTGTGATTGCAAACGTAGGATCTCCTGTTGAGCATTGACTAGATCAGCCTGGATACTTATTAATTGGGACTGAGTTTTGTGGTTTCGTGCACTGAGCAGTACTATCGTGATTATAGTCCAAAGCAACACTAATCCAAGCGACACATATCCTACGTTCTGAGGAGATACAACTACCCGACCTACGTCTATCTGAAGGATCCCTAGGCCCACTAAGAGCACCAAGATGGGAAACCAAATTTGCCAGCTTTTCCTCAAAATCTCGAACAGAGAGAAAGCTATAGATTTGAATGCTTGTGTTGGCATTGGCATACTTGTTCGGTTCGGCATATCAATGTACGCTTTCCAATAGAATAATGATTATATTGGTTGCTTAGTTATCGCTGACATATGAGAAACGAACGTCGGAGCTTTAATCAAAGCCTTAAGTATCAGTCGTACTGTAACGGTTGGCTAAATTAGAGATACCAAAAGGGTTCAAGGATAGTGTCCAGATATATGCTCAAACCAAATTCTACAATTAGACATTATATCTTGCCTAGGTACATTTAAGCTAGTCACAAGAAGCCTGAGTCCCCAACGGGATAGAAGACATATTTCTTAATCTAATGGGCAATCCTTATACGAGTAACGGTATAGTACTTATCAGCAATTGTAGCATAGAAGCACAATAGTGAGGAAAGCAACTAATACGAAGTCGTGGCTAACCCAAAATCGTCCCATTCCTATCTATCGAAGCCACAATAGACGAACCAAATCTACGGACTAGAATCAGCAAAGCTCGCCTGTGCGGGCTTTGCCGGGTTCGTGCATATGCGTATAGTGATTACCTTAAGGCATATCAGTCGTAATCCTGATTGCTTGGCCTATGGTAACGCGGTTGCCTGCGCCAGATCAGCCAGCCTCCACCCAGCGCAGCCACGCCTAACAAAGTCAGTGCCAGGAACGCCTCAGTAGCGGGACTGCCCGTCGCGGGCATACCGGCGGGCGAGGCGCTCACTACCTCAAGCTCACCCATCATGCCGTGATCTTTGTGGCCGTCTACCGGGCAGTACATCTCCCAGTCGCCCGCTACCGAGAAGGTGAACTCGGCGGTGCGGGTCTCGCCGGGCTTGAGGTTCATCTCGAAGGGTTCTTTCTCGATGCCTTGATCTTCAAGCTCGACTACGAAATTATGCTCCACTGTGCCTGCGTTCGTTACCGTGAACTGGACAGGCTCGCCTCGCGGCACGCTGACTTTATCCGGGGTAATCTTGAACTCGGTGAGGGTGATATTCACCTGCCTGCTCGTCTGCGCCAGGGCGAAAGATGGGGCTATCAGCGCCGATACCAGCCCTATGGCTGTGAGCCATGTTAGCAGGAAACGATAAGCGGTGTTGTGGGTTTTCATGGGTTGTGCCTCCTTGAGGTTGTGGGAGTGCGACTATAGGTGCGCCGCACTCCCTGTGACTGTTGCCTGGATGCGAATCTTCTTACTCCCTGCCGCATCCTGGGAAGAAAGTGTTGGCGATGATCTTGGAGGTCTGACCTCTCGTGGCGTTGGCGCTGGGCCTGAAGTAGGGCAGGTTGTCAGGTCCGCATGGCTCGCCCGGCCCGCCGCATGGATACCCACCCACTACGCCCCCGGAGGCTGTGGCCTGCACGTAGTCGTAGAAGGCGCTCCCTTGGGCCACGTCCTGGAACATCTGGCCTTCACTCGCGGGGTCTAGCCGGGCCGTGTTGACCATGAGCTTGGAGAGTTGGCCGCGCGTGGCGTTGGCGGAGGGGCGGAAGTACGGCCTCGCCGGATCGCCGCACGACTCGCCCTGTCCGCCGCACGGGTACCCGCTCATGATGCCTCTCGACGCGAGCCTCTGGACGAAGCTGTAGAAGGCGCTGCCCACAGGTACGTCCTCGAACATCTGAGCGCCCGGCTCGTCGCTGAACCCCGCCGCGTTGGAGACCATCTTGGCGAGCTGGCCCCTCGTCACCAGGCCGTTCGGCCGGAAAGTGCCGTCCGAGTAGCCGCTCACTATACCCTTGCAGGCCAGGCAGCCTATATATTTATAGAAGGCATGCCAGGGGGGCACGTCGCTATATTGGATAAGGCAGGCCGTAGTGGTGGCGGTTGCTGCTATTTGTGCGGTGTTCGTGGCCTCTGCGATTGCTGTGTTCGTCGGAGGAAGCGATGTGCCGGTAGCGGCGGGTGGCGTGCTCGTTTGAGCTACCCCTGTGGGCACGCTTGTGGCGGGTATGGGCGTGTCTGTGGCATTGGGTTGAGCCGTTCCCGTAGCGGGTGGAGGGGCAGCGGTATGGGTCGCGGGTGGAGGCACGGGCGTTCCGACGTTGCACGGCTCCTGGTTGAAGGTCAGTTGAACCCCCCGCTCTATCTGGCCCGACCTCAGGCAGGAGAACTGCGTGAACTGGCTGCCAGTGTCCCTCTGCACGCCCACCGACGCATGGCTGCCGTGATGGTTCACTGCCGCGTAAACGATGTCGAAGCGGCCCGTCGGGGAGTTCTCATAGAGGCGTATCTGGAAGTTGATGGGGCTGACGTTGAAGTGGTCTTTACCTCGATACTCGATATTGAAGATGCGGTCGGGTGCCACGCCGGTGATCGAGGTAAAGACGCCCGTGTCCGTGAAGGTGGCCGTGACCTCATCCGGGCGGTCAGGCCCGTAGCGGAACACGATCTTCTCCCAATTGGCGACGATGGCATAGTTGAACTGGTCGCTGGGCAGGCAGGTGGTCGTGCTGGGGTTCTGGTTGTCAACAAAGCCCAGCACGCCGTTCGACCCGACGATGGCGGTGGTGAAGGTCCGGTCGTACAGGGTGAATGGGAAGGGGAGGGTGATATTAGCGGTGCAGTTTGAACTGCAAGTGAGGCCGATATCCTCCGTTGCCGGCTCGAAGGTCGCGCCTGTAGTCCTGGTGATGGTGTAGTTGAAGCCCGTGTTGCAAGCCGGGGGCGTGGGCGTAAGGGTGATGGTTGACGTAGGCGGCACAGGTGTTGGCGTTGTACAGGGTGCGCCATAATATCGTTCGACAAGTGGCTCTCTGTACCCGTAGCTGTTCGTGTCGAAGGTGCCGACGGCCCACGCTTCTGTCGCGGAGCTTGCAACTACGCTGCTCAAGCCGCTGAAGGCGTAGCCGGGGCTGGGGCTGGGCGCTGTGGACCAGCCGCTACCATCCCAGCGCAGGATCAAAGTCGCGGCCCCGGTGCCACCATCTGACTGAGCGTTACGGCCCACAGCCCAGACGGTGCCATTGGAGGCGGCTGATACGCCCTGGAGATAGGAGTTTGCCGCGCCACCCTCTGTTCCGTTGGCTACGGCGCTCCATGCCGACCCATCCCAGTGGAGGGTCAACCCGTCGTAAGTGTATAGGCCGTTAGCATTATAGCCTACTGCCCAGATGTCATTGGCACCCAGCGCCGCGATAGAGGTGAGCACGTTCTGGTAGGAGCCGATATTGGGACTGGTAACCCGGCTCCATGCGGTGCCGTTCCAGTGGAGGATGAGAGATTGGCTGTTACTGGTGGCCGTGCCCACCGCCCACACGTCGTTGGGCGCGACCACCGCTACGCTGTTGAGGAGGCTGTTGGATATGGTCGGGCTGGCGACAACGCTCCAGTTTGCGCCGTCATAGTGCATAGTCAGGGGGAAGGCATTAGATTCGCCTACCGCCCATATATCGCTCGCGGAGGCGGCGGCCACCGAGTAGAGCTTGCTGCGCGAAGAGCTTGCGTTGGTAATGGCGGTCCACGTGCTGCCGTCCCAGTGCAGGGTAAGCCCGTGCGAAGCGTAGCCGCTGCTAAATCCAACGGCCCAGGCATCATCGAACGCGAGCGCGGTTACGCCCCGCAATTGGCCCAGGTTCGGAGCTTCCACCGTTGCCCACTCAGCCCCATTCCACCCCTCTATCAGTGGCACATAGGTGCTGTAGGCTGGCTCGTATTGCTCGCCCACAGCCCATGCGCCGCCTGGCGAGAGGGCTACCCCGAACAGACCATTGGAAGTGCTCTCTATGTTGGGACTGTCCGATATATTCCAGGTTGGCGTGTCGGCGCACGGCGTACCCGTCGACGCCGGTGCCTGCCCTCCCCCTTTCGAGGTGGCTGGCTGGTCCGCGGCGTGCCCGGTGCCGTAAAGGAGGGCCAGAGTTGCTAAGAAAAAGGCTAGACTGAAGCCTGCTATGCTCAAAAACGTAAACCGGGTGCGGCCTTTGGTTTGGTGAGATTTCATCCTGTAGCCCTCCTGAGGAGTAGAAGATTGGGAGGCTTGACGGCCCACAGCGCTGCTTATAACGCCTAACGCTAACCGGGCTGCAAAAGTAGCGGGGTGCCAGGAGAATATTATCTATACAAGAGGATTTACGCTTGCCTGGGACAAAATCCTTATTTCAAAAACAAGCCAGTAGGCGGAGCAGGCGCCTACTGGCTTGTTTTTGAAATGTTCTCTTCTTTAAGACGTAGCGCGATAGTTGCTGCTTGATTCTTTGGGCGGCTCGGTAGGCTCGGAGGGGCCTGTTGTCACCCACACTTCGATAGCGCGGTAGCGTTCGTGGCCGGGCAGGCGGACCGCGTTGCACGTCATCTGCGCCCCTACCTCCGGGCGGCCATGGATCACGGTAGCCGCGTCAATCACTACTTCCGTGTCGTCATCTATCAGCCACTCGGCGGCTTCGATCCTGGTGATGGTGCCGCTGTAGCTAACGACAGCGTCGGCCTGCTGTCCCTGCGAAAAGGCAAGGCCAGCAAGTACCACCCCAATTGCCACCAGCAACAAGAGGGCCAGCGCCGCGCCCAAACGCAAGGCGGGCGAAAGTTGTGTGAGCCAGGAGAGCCACCCGGCACGGCGGCGTGTCACACCGTCCACCTGCGCGGGCCCGCCTTTGATTGGCTGGGCGGCAGCCTGGGCGCGTTCCCCTATGGTGGCAAGGACCTGCGGCGAGAGCGAAGGGATGGGCACGGCGCGCACGGACCTAGTCAGCCGCAACATGCCCTCAAGTTCAGCCGCATGGTCAGGGTAATCCGCAAGCACCGATTCTATGGTGCGTCCGCTCAATACCTCCTGCGAGGCGGCATAAAACTCCTCTTCAATTTGCGAGTTGTGCTCGTGCATATCTTTGTCGCTTTCTAGCGCCATGTTATTCGACGTGGCCTTCGCCGTTGCGCGTCAAGACCCGGTGCAGCGAATGGACGCCGCGATAGTAGAGGCTCTTCACGGAGGGTAAGCTCCGGTCCAGCAGGTTGGCCACCTGGGGAAGCTCCCAGCCCTCGACTACGTGCAATAGCACCACCTGGCGCTGCTCGTCGGTCAGGAGGGCCAGCCCCGCCCGCAGTTGGTCCCGGTCGAGGAGGAGGTCGAGTTGCGCGTCGCCCGCGCCCGGTTCGTTGCCGGGGTTGGTGTCGAGCCACTCATCCAGGGAGACCTGCGGGCGGCGCTTGCGTGCCCTGTAATGGTCGGCGACGAGGTTGCGTGCGATGCGAAAAAGCCAGGCCTGAAAGGTAGCCTGCCCCGGCTTGAAATCTTCAACCCGCCCGATCATGCGTACCATCACTTCAGAAACCAGGTCTTCTGCGGTCGCCGCGTCTTGCAATTGATAGTACGCGAAACGATACAGCGCGGGTGCATACTGCCGCACCACGTACTCTATCGCATCCGCCTCGCCGCGCTTCAAGCTCGCCACCAGAGCTACGTCATCCATGTATTGTGGCCCCGAATTGTAGTCCAACGACCAGATTTGGCTTTGTAGCATGAAGTTCGGGTGGTGTCAAGCTTCTACGCCAGCGACCCCAGTCAAGATTTGAGTAAATTGGATATTCGCAGCACCGTCTACTAAAGCTAACGCGGCATCGGTCCCAAAAGTATCGGGCAACTCGCAGCAACTTGGCATTTTCTCCACCTGTATATTCCTATCGAATAGAATAATGCGGAAGTGAGCAGCAAACAGGCGGAACAAGCCAGAATGCTGATAATACTCTGCACAGTCATGGGATTCCTCGAAGAGGAATCCCATGCATTTGCCAAACTAGCACAATTGGTTAGTATGGTCCTGAATAATCTGTTCGCTCACCAGTGAGTGGATTTTGAGTGTAGCTGTTACCCACACTGTCGGTGTGGATTTCCTCATGGGTGAGGCCAGTGTACCGTGAATCTTCCATAATTGTTTCTCACCTCCCTTCTCCGCAGGATCGGTTTCGCTTGGGACCAATGAAGCCAGCTTCTGCTAATCCAGATGGTAGGAGTAACCCCCATCCGTCACTACTGGATCATCGCTCTGGGCTGAGTCACGCGGGCGTCGCCAATTAAAGTCAATTTGATGCTGTTGACGTAGCTTAGTAATATCTAAGTGGATGTCGTTTAGCAAAAAGCCGCCAAACTTATCAGGCATGGGTTACCTCCTTAAAGAATTGTCAGGTAGGCAAGGGTGAATTGAGGCTTATAGGATAATAATTACCAGGGAGCCAGAATTCCCGCCTTGCTTTCGTTCGTGCCAATATCATTAAACCGATTATAGATGGGCAAAGGCGCGCTCGTAAGTAGCTCATGACTCAATTGCATGAACATGGCTAAAGTACCGCAGAATCGGCTCACTTGCATAAGTATCGCTAAAGTGCCGCAGAATCGGCTATGTGAAGTTTCCGATAGCGATCTGCTCAACTAATAACCGGGCAGGAGGTCGGGCTGTCCCTACAACGGATTATTGCGGGACATAGGGGCGGACAAGTGCCAGCACTGTGTTCAAGAAGCGGCAACTGCTCCATTGCCAGGCAATGCTGTTGAGCAGGTAGAACGCGCCTCGCAGGCGAGCCTATAAGTTAAACGGAGATAACCCCTGGGAGAGGGACCATGCACAGTTAATGAGCCACTTCACTTTTTGTTGCGTTTCTTTTTCCAGTTCCTTGCTACTGAAATAAAATCTTCCACCACCGGAGGCTGATCGCCACGCAACCAGGCAAGTTCCAGGGTTGATGTTGTCTCAGCTTCTAAGGGGAGATAAATTACATTAGGTAGCCCAAGCACTTTACTACCCTCTGGGACCAGAGCAACTCCCCACTCGTGATTAACAAGTCCGATCATTGTCTGTATTTGGTTGACCATCTGCACCCTTTTTGGTTTGATGCCTGCCCTCATAAATATGTCTATGATCCGCCCGTGAAAACCAGGGCTGGCAGCCTCGGAGACCATCACTATGACCTTGTCTTTCAGATCAGCAAGTTCTATGCGTCTTCTTGAAGTAAGGTCACAATCCTTATCCTTGTGCAAAGCAACGCAAAATTGCTCGTCCTGAAGTATCAATGTTTCTATTGAGTATTCATGTTTTGGCGATCTTAGGAAGCCAATATCTATAACGCAGTCATGAAGAGCTGAAATCTGTTTAGCAGTATGCAGTTCCTCCAGGATCAGTTCTACCTCCGCCTCCCCCTCCGAGTGTTCCTGCCGATACTTCTTGAGTAAATCTGACATGGGGCCGTGGATTGCCGAAGGAGAGAAACCTATCCTCAATTGCTGTTTCTTTCCCTCATGAAGCGCTCGGGCGCGCGAAACCAAATCGGCAGTTGGTGCAAGTATCATGTGAGCATTCCTCGCAAGCTCTTTGCCTGCACGGGTCAACTCAACTCGGCTACCGTGTTTCGCTTTTGCCGTTAGCGGAATATTCAGCGCCTTTGAGAGCCTCTTGATGTTACGGGATAGTCCTGTCTGGTTTAGTCCGAAACTCTTAAAATGCTCGGCGGCCAGATTTTGCCCTCTTTCCAGGTCTACGATGTGGAGCATCAATAAATCGCGAAGATTTAGATCTAGAAAGCTTCCATCCTGCAAATATTCCTTAATTCTTTCTTCTTCTGGTCTCTTCTCTTCGTTGCGGCCCGATGCTTCACTCATATAGGGACTCCTTAGTTTGTCATATATCCATTGCAAAACCAGCAAGAGCTAGTTGGCCCTTGCACATAGCGCTACAAACAGCGGAATTATCATAGCTGCTCATGCAGCTTTTTGCTAGTTGGAGAAGACCAAAAAGGATGGTGCCATAGGTGTCCAGTAGAGTAATACCGAGACTATAGGGTCAGAAAGTATAACATAGCAGCACCGGAGCAGGCAATAGCTCATATAGAGTAAGTCTTATTCTACTTCTCCCGGAGTTACATGAGATGGGACAAATCTCAAGGTTAAAAGATGCACAATCTGCCTGAGTCAGTTGTGCCCCATTTGTGACTGTGGCGATTACTTTGCCCGCTGTGTGACTCCATGGTCTCGATGGCGCGCTTGCAGGTGGAATGTAGGCTATCTAATCTACGGAATGTGGCGACGCTTGACATCTTAGGACTCGCTTTGCTATCCTCTGTATACTGATGATAGAGAGTAAGGTTGCGGATATGGCTGCGATGCGGGCGCGGGATGTAGTGCTCCTGTGGGGGCCGGTGCTGGCGTGCATGGCAGCCATCTACTATGTATCCTCCCTCAACACCTGGACGACTATTGACGGGCCACCTTTGTACAGGGCATTCCGCAAGAGCGGCCATATATTCGAGTACGCGGCGCTGGCCCTCCTGATCGGGCGCGCATTGGAGAGGACCTGGGCAGGCAGGGGCGAGGCTCTGACGCGGGTGCTGCTGTCGCGGGTGTGGTGGGTAGGCGTGGCGCTGGCTACCCTGTACGCGCTGACCGACGAGTTCCACCAGTCGTTCGTGCCGAAGCGGGGGTCCCACCTTGCCGACGTTGTAATTGACGCACTCTCCGCGACGGCTGCGCTCGGCATATGGTACATCGTGCGGGTCCGGCAGCGCAGACGCGGTATCACGTCCCAGGAGCGAAATTGAGCAATAACAAGCATCACCCTAAAGATCGCCGTATTACCGAGCCGATCAACGCTACACACGTGGAGCCGCTCACCGAGGGCGCGGACGGCTCCCCCCTGCTTGAGATAGGTATATTGACGATAGGCAAGCCGACCCTGGCTATGGCCCTGTCGTCGCTGCTGCTGCAAGACGAGCCGCGCATCCGCATCCATATCGTAGACACGGCACCCACGCCCATCATCAACCGCCAGGAGGTACAGTACACACTCAGGTTGGCGGCGGACAGGGGTATCCAGTGCTCGTATGATCACTTGCACGACGAGAAGCGCGGGTTCAGCCTGGGCAGGCTGGCACTGTTGGAGGCGTTGAGCGGGCCTAATGTATGCTTCATGGATGATGACGTGGTAATGCCGTCGCAGGCGCTGACGCATATGATAAGGTATATCGAGGGGAACCCGGAGTACGGCTGGCTGGCCCCGTACTGCAAGAACGTGGCGACCGCACGCACGGCGCTGTCGGGGAGGGCACACTACGCGCCGGGCGGGGTGTTCCGGCAGGACAAGCTGGTGCGGAACATATTGCTTGAATACTACGAGAGCACGGTGGACGTGCTCGACAAGCAGCGATCCTCGAACAAAGTGTGGGAGATAGCCTTCCTGACAGAACTCTTCCCCATACTCAACCGTTCCACATTCGTGCAAATGGATAACATAATTTACCACCTGGACTACCACGAGCGCCCCAACTGGGACTTGCTGCAAGAAGATCTGGTACGCAAGAGCCGCCGGAAGGCTGAAGAGCTTGTGGGGAAGTATTCGGGCGTGATGCGTGATGCGTGATGCGTATTGCGTAGTACGTATTGCGTATTACGTAACCGCAAGGACGCAGGGGAACGTAAAGTTCGCAAAGGCTTTTATCGGGTTGAACTATAAATCATAACAACCACGAATGTTACCTAACAAAACCGTGCTATGAATTGGTATAAGGTTGGGGAAGCAGCATGAGGAAAGAGCTAAGGCCGTTCATTTGGTGGCTGGTTATACTCTTTTTTGGTTTGACCAGTTGCTATGCCTTTGCAGCCGCTACGATTTGCACGGGCTGTGAACCCTACTGGTCAACTTTGGGAGATTTCTACTGGATACCATCTACCTTGCGTGACATATTCTTGCTGGCGATGTTAGTCGTATTGGCTATTCTGTCCATAACATTTATCCGGCAAAGGCCCAAGCGGGAATTTGAGAATCTAGACATCTGACATATCTTTCTGCGTAATAACCATTGAGTATGTTTAATCAGGCGCAGTGAGGTTTTTGGGTTTGATATTGATCGCAGAGGCGGAAGCAATTTTCGATATTACACATCACGAGTCGAAGGAGAGCATGAAGGGCCGTATCATATTCCTGGTGTTGGGGCTGATTGTCAGCGTAGTGTCGCTGTACTTCGCTTTCAGGGGGTTTGACCTGGGCGGGGTGTGGGATGCTATGCTGAATATGCGGGTGGAGTTCTTCCTGCTGATGGTCGTGCCCTATGTGCTCACCTTTATGACCAAGGTTTGGCGGTGGAGGGTGATGTTCCACCCTGACGAGAAGCGGGTGCCTGTGGGGTTGCTCACTTCATCGCTGATGATCTCCTACATACCGTTGCCGTTCAGGGCGGGTGAGGTGGCACGGGGCATGATCGCGAGCACGCGGTCGGGCATACCCGCGCCTCGCGTCTTCTCTACTATAGTGGTGGAGAAGGTGCTGGACGTGCTGACGCTGCTCCTCTTCCTGGGTATCAGCCTGCCTTTCGTGGGGTTGCCTGGGAACCTGCAAGGGTCGGCGATCGTATTAGGCGTGCTCGTACTGGTGATGGCGGTCTTCCTGGTGGCGCTGGTGCTGCGGCCTGAGCTGGCGCGGAGGCTGGTCAGGCTGGTGGCGGGGAGGTTGCCTGCCAGGCTGGGGCCGCGCATAGAGACGGCGGCAGAGCAGGTATTACAGGGGCTTGCTCCCCTGTCGAACCCTTCCATAGCGGCTCGGCTGGGGCTGTGGTCGCTGGCGACTTGGAGCATCAACTCGGTGACGGTCTACTTGATGCTGCTGGCGTTCAACATCGAGGTCACGCCGATGGCGGCGATGGTGCTGGTGGTAGTGACCAACCTGAGCATGGCGGTGCCCTCCGCGCCGGGCTACCTGGGACCGTTCGAGGCGGCGGTGGTAGCGGTGCTCACCATACTGGGCCAACCGACGAACGTGGCGCAGACGTTCGCCATCGTGTACCACTTCATAGGGCTGGTGCCGGTGGCTACGCTTGGGGTGATAGCGGCCATCCAGCAGGGGGTGGGTATGGCGGCCTTCCGGGGCAAGCCTGACGAGCCTGCCACAGATGGAGGGGTGGGTTTGAAGCCCGGCCCAACCGCCCCAGCGACCCCCGCACACCAGGTTGCCGGTAGCGCGCGAGATGAGCGGTGCTGACCGGACTGCCGGGCCTGCTACAACCCTGGGGAATTATTTTGCTGGCCGTTATAGCGGCAGGCATGTACTTCGTTGCCTATAGATGGCACCGCGCCAACCCGGGCAGGCAGCAACTGCACCTGGACGTGGCGGCGCTGGCCTTGCTGGCGTTGCTCACGGGTGGCTTCTTCTGGCGGGCGCTGACCGAGTCGGGCGTGTTTATGCCTGCGGGGGGCGGCGACCTGGCTTCGTTCTATTACCCGTCGTATGAGTACGCTGCCCAGCAAATCAAGGCCGGGTCCATACCCCTGTGGAACCCCCACGTATTCTCCGGCATGCCTTTCGCCGCCGACGTGCAGGCGGGGCTGTTCTACCCGCTCAACTGGATACTCTATCCGTTCTTCTCGATAGATTATGGCGCGCTTGAGTGGCTGCTTATAGCGCATTACTGGCTGGCGTCGGTCTTTACGTATGTGTTTCTGCGGGATGTCGGCCTTAGCAGGTTGGGGGCGCTGGCGGGCGGGGTGGTGTTCGCGTTTTGCGGGTTTATGGTGGCGCACCTGGGGCACCTGCCGATGGTGCTTGTGGCGACCTGGATACCGCTTATTCTGCTGATGCTGCGCCGCGCCCTGCTCAATCGCATGCTCGCCGGGTGGGCGTGGGCTATCGGGGCGGGGCTGGTCATGGCGGTGTCGCTGCTGGCGGGGCACGTTCAGATATTCTCCTACGGCTTGATGGCGGCGGGTGTGCTTTGGCTTTATTTGCTGTTGGGCGAAAAGCCCTTGACAGCGCGCCGCGTAGTGCCCTGGGTACTCAAGGGCGGGCTTGCGCTCGCAGTCGCGCTGGGGATAGGGGCTATACAACTTCTTCCCAGCCTGCGATTGAGCGCCGAGTCGGTGCGGGCGGCGGTCAGCTACGAAGAGGCGAGCCAATTCGCCAACCAGCCTATAACCTGGGTGAACTTCATCCTGCCCAGGGTGTTTGGGAGCAACCCGGCCAACTATTTTCCGGGCGAGTGGCAGAACACCGAGAATTGGGGCTATTCAGGCGTGATTACGCTTGCGCTGGCGGCTGCGGGCCTGGCATTCAAGCGGGGCAGGCTGGTGGGCTTTTTCGGGGTGCTGGTCGCGCTGGCGCTGGTCATTATGGTGGGCGATCTCTCTATCGTGGGCGCGTGGATATACAAGTTCGCGCCTGGGTTCAGCTCGCTGCGGTCGAGCGGGCGGGCGCTGGTGCTGCTCGGATTGGGGCTGGCAGGGTTGGCCGCTTACGGGCTGGACGCGCTGGTCGCTTCGCTGGCGAAAAGGGAGAAGGCGCGGCAGAACGTCTTCTGGTGGCTGGTTGGATTGAGCGCGGTGCTGGTGGTGCTTGTGCTGGGGGTGATGCCCGCGTTCTACAAAGAGGCCATCATCGGGGGCGGGGCGGAGTATGGGCGGCTGCCTGGGGCCATCAACGAGCTTGGGATGCTGCTGCTGTGGCTGGGGCTGCTCGTGGGCGTGGGGTGGGCGGCGTATAGGGGCAGGTTGGGCGCGATGGCTGCGGGCGGGGTTATGCTGGCGCTGCTGGTACTCGACCTCTTTTCGCCCAATTCGCGCTTCAACCCGACTACCACTAACATACTCGCGGGGTTCGAGAACTACAGCGCCATCAGCGTGCTCTTCAAGGGCACGCAGGACGAGCGCACGAACATCCCCCTACGCATCAACAGCGACACCAACGCGCAAGACGTGTGGCAGCCCTCGACGGGGCTTAGAAGCGGCGTGCTTTACGATACGGGCGGGGCTTTCAACCCACTCAAGCTGGAAAGATATGATTACCTGTGGGAGATAGCCAAGCGTAACCCCGAAACGCCCCTGTACGACCTGACGGGCGCGGCGTTCGAGATCATCTCGCCCACGACCACAATCACGCCCGCGCACACCGGTGAGCTAAAGTGGGAACTGGTTGACAGGTTTGAGGGGTTCGATATTTACCGGAACAAGAACGCGCTGCCGAGGGCTTTCCTGGTACACGAGTCGCGGGTGTTGCAGAAGCCGGAAAGCATAGTGCTTGAGCTGCGGCGGTTCGACGTTGACCCACGCCATACGGTGATATTGGAGAGCGGCACGCCCACGCAGAGCGACCTGCCTGGGACTGCGGAGGCGTTCGCGCAGGGGCAGTCTACGGGCGAGTTCGTGCGGGCGACGCGGTACTCGCCCAACGAAATAGACCTCACGGTGAAGGCAAATGCGCCGGGGTGGGTGGTGCTGACCGATGCGTGGTACCCAGGGTGGGAAGTTAAGATCAATGGGCAGCCTGCGAGTGTAGAGCCTGCGTTTTACGCTTACAGGGCGGTAAAGGTGGGCGCAGGGGAGCAGACTATCGCCATGAGGTTCGAGCCTAACAATTGGCGTGTTGCGCGGATTGTAACTTTGTTGGCGTTAGTGGGTGCGCTCGGCTGGTTGGGGGCGATATTGTTCTTGATGCGACGTGGAAGGGGTGGGCAATGGATGAACCGGACGAGCAAGACATAACAATCGACACAGCGCCTGCCGCTTTATATACGGGACCGGATAGGGGAGCGTTCCTACTCAGGCGGCCCAATTGGGCATTCTTGCTGTGGTGGGTTGTGGCAAATACAGCCGGTGCAACTGTAGGAGTGTTTGTCACCCAGGCTATAACGAAGGGCGTATGGGGTTCTCGTGATGAAATAATCGGCAACGCTGCGGCTACAGGGCTTCTGCTTGGCGCTTCAATCGGCCTGGTGGAGTGGCTGGTGCTGCGAGTGTTTTTATCGGGTATGGTCTGGTGGATACCCGCCACTAGCCTGGGCTGGGCAGTTGGACTAATGACAAATGCTTACCTGCTGGAACATGGCACCTATCCCGAGAGCACGATTGAATTTGCTGTCGCTATAGGGGCAGCCGTTTCTCTTGCTCAATACATTACGTTCTGGAGGCGTATCCCACTTGCCGAGCTATGGATATTGGTCAGCGTCGTGGCGTGGGTGACCGTCGTGATAACGATGCCAGAAATCGGCCATTTCACTTATTCGATTGGTCTTATCTCAGGGCATGATATACCTGGTTGGCTAGATGTGCTACGCAATCTAGTGCTGGGTGTATGGCTCTTCGGGGTCCTCGAGACTGCTACGGGTCTTACCCTGATTTGGCTATTAAGGCGTGCCCTGTCGCCATTGCCGCCAAGCACAGGCAGCGTTACTAGCGCATAACGCTTAATGAGGTAGAGGCTGCTCACCATAAGATGCCCAAGCTGTAGCCCAACACGGCGATGAGCAAAGCAGGTATAATACAGGTAATGATGAGCAGCCAGGCGAAGAATATGTGCCCTAATTGCGGGTACGAATACGAGTCTTGGGTGGAGGTATGCCCCGACTGTAACGTGCCCATAGAGTCGCAAGTGCCGGAGCCGGAGTTGGAATTGCTCAAGGGCGAGCTGGGGCCGGACGAGGACCCGCAGTGGACTGTGGTGATGAACGCGCCGAACGCGATGATCGGCAACCTCCTGAAGAACCAGCTTGAGGACGCGGGCATCCCGGTGTTGATGCAGCGCAGCCTGGCGGACTTCGCACACAGCGATTACGTGCCCCACGACATAAGGGTGCCCCAACATCACGTAGAGAGCGCGCGAGAGCTTATCGACTCGATACCTGGATACGATGACGGGCCGGATTTCGGGTACGAGGATGATGAAGACGAACGCGATTGGGACCGTCAGGAGAGTGGCTGGAGCTACAGAGCGCCCGGCGGTAGCGGGCTACCGGAAGGCTTCACCATTTTGCCGACGGAGGAGGACGTGCGCGCCAGGCAGCAGATGAGGCGTACTCACACCGATACACCGCCCGGCTGGTATTGGGCTGACGAGGCCGCCGGGAGAGATGAATATGCACCGGAGGAAGAGCGCCTTACCCCTTCAACGCGAGATAACTACCGGCATACGTACCGTGAGCGCGAGACTTACGATCAGGGCTGGAATGAAGGCGATAGTTGGTCGGGGCCGTCCAAGTGGATCAGGATTATCTACGGCATATTGCTGCTTGTGATGAGCCTGCCGTTTATCCTGCAAGTGCTTCAACAGATGTGGGATATAATGTGGGGCAGGCGCTAGGGCGTCAGGCTAGTGGGTAATCAGGTTGAGCTTGCATCTCCTGTATCTGCGTAAGGTGCATGGCCGAGTGGATGCCGACAAGGAAAAGCCAGTCGTGGGGCGACATGTCGCGGAAAATCCACAGGCTCGATCGGGTGCCGGAGTCTATCTCAGGGGGTAGAGCCTCCACGTAGGCGAGGAAGGCGTCAACCGTTTGCCTGAGCAGGGCCGCAAGCTCGGCGGGGGACGCGCCGCTCCAACCGCCCGATCCCATGCCCTTCTTCTTGCCTGTTACGTTCGCGCCTTCCGGGGGCTGAGGAAAAGGTGGGCGTTCATCTCCTAAAGCGCGGGACATGCCCCGCCAGTGGAAGGCCGTGCCGCTAGCCATGTGGGTGATAATCTCCGACGTGTCGAAGTGGGCCTCGTCGCCGCTATCATCGTAGCCGGAAGGTGCGCCCGGCAGCCTGTAAGCAAGCTGGGCAGGAGTCATGCCTTCGACCAGGCTCAGCATGGCGTTGATGTTCTCGCGTATGAAAGCGCATATCTCCTCGCGGGAGTAGTCCACCGAGAGTTCGGAGATTTTGCCGCCCTCTGATAGATATTGGCGTGCAAGATCGGCTATGTTCAGCGAACGCATTTCTGGCATCTGGGTCGTTCCTCCGTTCAATTCAATGTATTTTAGGTTGGCCCATCTCGCCTAGCTCATACATGGTCAAGGCGAGGGCGGCGACGGCGGCTGTCTCGGCGCGCAGGGTGCGTGGGCCGAGATTGACCAGTAAGATGCCGCGCTTGTTGGCGGCCAATAGCTCATCATCCGAGAAGCCGCCTTCGGGGCCGATGAAGATGCTTACGCTGCCGTCTTCGTTATTGGCGTCTACCAGCGCGTCTCCGAGTGAGAGGTCAGCGCCGAGGGCGGGCATCACGACGACGTGCGTGCCCGATGCGCCCATGCGGTCGCTTTCTGCATCGAGGGCTTCGGTGAGGGAAATAGCGTCTTCCAGGATGGGGATGGCACCGCGCCCGCTCTGCTCTACTGCCTCCTGTATGATACGCTGCCAACGCTCTCGCTTGTTCGCGCCCAATGCATTAGAAACGCTACGTTCGGCGATGACGGGCACGAAGCGTGACGCGCCTATCTCGGTGCATTTCTGCAACGCCCACTCGAACTTGTCGGGCTTGTTGAGGAGGGAGAGGTAGAGGTCTACCGGGTGCAGAGGCTCGGTCTTGATGTGCCGTTTGGTAAGTAGCTCGCCGCTTACCTCATCTTTGCCGAGGGAGACCAGCTTCGTGCGGTATTCATAACCTCCACCGTCGAACAGCCAGATTTCGTCCCCCTCGCGCATGCGGAGGACGCGGGTTATTTGCTGGGCGATCTCGCCGCGCAGGAGGATGACCTGCCCTGCCTTCGCCCCTATGAGAATAGCCGGTGAAACGTAGAACCTGTGCATGTTATGCGACCTATAAACGCTTGATTGCGGGCAGCACTTCGTTGACCAGCAACTCGACCGTCGTGAGCCTGGGAAAGCCGCCGCAATCGAGTATGAAATAGTCTACGCCTAGCTCGATGAAGGGTTGCATCTGCTCTATGATCTGGGCAGGGGTGCCTACGAAGTCTTCGCCAACCTGGTATGCCATGCCTTCGCCGATCTGAAGCCGCCCAGACGCAAGCTCCTTTAAGCCCTGCTCGCTGGAGGCGCAGACGCAGCCTCCGCTCCACGTCAAGCGCACCGTCCTGGGGTCGCGGCCTACATCTTCGCAGGCCCGCTCGAACTCGCGAAATTGAGCACGGTACTCCGCTATGCCTGTTGAAGAGACGTTCCACCAGTCGGCGTGCCTGGCCGCCAAACGCAGCATCTTCGGCCTGAACGCCCCGACCATGATAATGGGCAGCGGGTCGGGCTTCGGCTCGCACCACGCTTCCTTCACGCGGTAGTGCTTCCCCTCGAAGGTGGCCCTCTCCTGGGTCCACATCGCCTTGATTATACGTAGCGCCTCGTCCAACTGCTCCACCCTGGTGCCCGCCGGAGGGAAGTCATAGCCATAGGCTGCGTACTCCTCCTCGTTCCAACCCGCGCCGATGCCCAGGGTCAAGCGCCCGCCTGACATGAGTTGCAGGGTCGCGCCCATTTTGGCGACGAGGGCAGGGTTGCGAAACGACTGGCATAACACGGTATGGCCCCATAGCAACTCAGGGTGCAGAGCGGAGAGGTAAGCTAAGAGGGTCCAGCCTTCCAGCACGTCGCCGTCCCCGAACTGCAAGTGGTCTATCACCCACGCGGAATCGTAGTGTCCCTTGACGTAGTTGAGCAGGCGGTTCACGTCCTCCATGTAGAGGTGCCGCCGCGACTTGTCCAGCCCGTCACATGGCACTTCCAGGCCGAACTGTACATTTGCCATGAGTGTACGTCTCCTAGGGATCAGGGATCAGTATTGAATAATAGCCTATATTTCTAATTTCTAACTTCTGATTTCTAACTTCTAGTTTCTGACCCCTGATCCCTGATCCCTGACCCCTGGTCAAACCGACGGCGTGAGATGAAGATTAGCAGGCTGACCAGCACCATGCCGAGGACTATGAGAGCGAAGAGCTTGAAGAGGCTGGGGGATAGCCGGAGGCCGAGCATGTTGATTTCGGAGGCGGTGCTGGTCAGTAGGAACGCCAGCACGCCGAACGTGCCGCATAGCAGGTAAAAGATGATAACTACTTGCTGAGGGCGGAGGCCGATGTCGAGAAGGCGGTGGTGGAGGTGGCTGCGGTCGGCGGACATGGGGGAGCGTCCCCGCGAGACTCTGTTTATGATGATGTAAACTGCGTCCAGCAGGGGTATACCAAGCACCAGGAGGGCAGAGGCCAATTTGGCACCTCCGATGACCGATAGCACGGCCAGGGTGAAGCCGAGGAACATCGCCCCGGAGTCGCCCATGAAGATGCGGGCGGGGTAGATGTTGTATGGCAGGAAGCCGAGGGTGGCAGCGCCGAGGAGCAGGGGCAGGTAGGCGAGGGTGTACTGGCCCAGGATAGGCCCCGTGATGATGAATAGCACAGCGCAAGCTACCACAGAGACCCCTGCCGCGAGGCCGTCCAGGCCATCTATCCAGTTGATAGCGTTCGTGACGCCCGTTATCCAGAAGACGGTGAAGAGCACCGCCAGGATCAGGGGTAGCTCGATTGTCATCCCGCCTATGGGGTTGCGGATGGAAGTAGCGATCACGCCTGCGCCCTGGTCGTAGTGGAGGGTGCCGGGAGGCTCCATGCCACCTGTAAGGAGGGGGTTAGGCCCGCCCGGCCAGAAGAGGCTTGGCAGGACGACCAAAAGGGCAGCGCCTACCTGCCAGAGCAAGCGGGGCAATGGGCGCAGCTTCTTTACATCGTCCACCGCCATGACAACGGTAATAATGCCCGCGCCTGCCAGCATAAAAAGGATGCGCGCTCCCTCGAATATCCCGTTCCCGACCTGATTGGCTTGCACCCCAAACATGAAGGTGAGCAGCACACCTATAGCGAAGGCCGCGTACATCGCCAGCCCGCCTAACCGGGGCACCGCAACCTTATGCACCCGGCGTGCCTCCCCCGGCAAATCCACCAGCCCCCGCCGCAAAGCCAACCGCCGCACAACCGGCGTAAGCGCCAAAGATACCGCCAGCGTTATCCCGAAAAGCAAGACCATTCTAATGGTGTGGTCGAGGGGCAAATGTTACTCCTGCGTATTGCGTAGTTCGTATTGCGTAATACCTAAAAATGCCCTCAGCATCTCTTTGCCTCGTTCAATCCCGTAATCTTAGTGTGCTTTGTGCCTTTGTGGTTCAACTAATACGCAATACGAACTACGCAATACGTCATGATGTTCCGAATTGCCTATCCCCCGCGTCGCCGAGGCCGGGGACTATGTAGCCTCGGTCGTTGAGGTGGCTGTCTACGGCGGCGATGTGGATGGGCACGTCGGGGTGCTCGGCGTGGAAGCGTTCTACGCCTTCGGGGGCGGCTATCAGGCCGACGTACTTGATGCGGCGTGCTCCCCAGTCCTTCAGCACCTTGACTGTGGCGGTGGCCGAGCCTGCCGTCGCCAGCATGGGATCGAGCACGAAGCAGATGTCTACGGTGGGCGACACGGGCAGCTTGTTGTAGTATTCGACGGGCAGGAGGGTGCGGTGGTCGCGGTAGAGGCCGATGTGCCAGACCTGGGCGGTGGGTATCATGTCGAGGGCGGCGTCCACCATACCCACGCCTGCACGCAAGATGGGCACGAACCCGATGCGTGCGTTAAGCCTGCGGGCGGGCATCTTCGCCAGGGGCGTTTCTATCTCTACCTCTATCGTGTCGAGGTCCTGGGTGGCCTCGTAGAGTAAAAGGCTGGTTATCTCGCGCACGACCTCGCGGAACTTCTTAGGCTCGGTGGTGGCGCTACGCATCAGCGCGAGTTTGTGCTGAATCAAAGGATGGTTGGATACTTGAATTTGCTTCATAACTCCTTCCACTCGGCTACTCTGCTATAGCCTGCCTGGCAACCCGTTTAGCCATGATTATGTCGGGCTTACCCGGTCCATTAGCATCCGGCATAACCCCCACAATTACATACCCCAACTTCTGGTAGAACTCATATGGGTGGCGGTTGAGGTTTCTCACGTTAGCGATGTGTTCCCAGACATTGGAGTATAGGTCTACGCCCGAAAGCGTGGTCTGGTTATCGTCATCATCAGTTCCCAGGCTGATGGTGAGGCCACCGCGTGCTCTAACCTGGTCTTCGAGGTCGGCTACCAGGGCGCGCCCGATGCCCTTCTGCTGGTGTTTCGGACTCACCACGAGTGGGTGTAGCTCCCACACGTTACCGTCGTATTCGCTGATACCGCCAATCCACCCTAAAACCTCACCATCTTCATCAACGGCCACCCGGCTGATCCGCTCCGGCCCAAAGGACTCTCGCACTGTTTCCAGCGCAGACTCCATATCGGGCCAGGCGTCGGGCCAATGCTCTTTGAAGGCTTCCACCAGCGAGGCTGCTACCTGTTGGATAGCCTGCTCGTCGCCCGGGTCGAGGTCCACTATTCGCATATGCTAGACCTGGCCAAGCCCCGGCACAGGGAAGCGCCCGCAAAGCTCCAGCACCTCGGCGCTCACTCGCGCCTTGACGGTCTCATCTTCGGGGGCGCGGAGGACGTCGCCTATGAGGCGGGCTATAGTGTCCATCTCAGGCTCGCGGAAGCCCCTGGTGGTGACGGCGGGCGTGCCTACGCGGATGCCGCTTGCCTTCGCGGGAGGCTGCGGGTCGTAGGGGATGGCGTTCTTGTTGACCGTGATGCCTACCTCATCCAGGGCGTGCTCGGCATCCTTGCCGGTGAGGCCGAGGGTGCTGACGTCCACCATCATCAGGTGGTTGTCGGTGCCGCCCGACACGACGCGCAGGCCCGCCTGCTCAAGCCCTGCGGCAAGGCGTTTAGCGTTAGCAACGATGTGGCCCTGGTACTCCTTGAAGGATGGTTGGAGGGCTTCCCCAAAGGCGACTCCTTTGGCGGCTATGACGTGCATAAGTGGGCCGCCCTGGACGCCTGGGAAGACCGTCTTGTCTATCTCTTTGGCATACTGGGCGCGGCACAGGATCATGCCGCCCCTGGGGCCTCGCAGGGTCTTGTGGGTGGTAGTGGTCACGAAATCGGCGTGGGGCACGGGTGAGGGGTGGTAGCCTGCCGCGACCAGGCCCGCGATGTGGGCCATATCCACCATGAGGAGCGCGCCCGCTGCATCCGCGATTTGGCGGCATCGCTCGAAGTCGAATATGCGGGAGTACGCGCTGGCACCCACTACGAGCAGCTTGGGCCGCTCTTCGATGGCTTGCTGCTCAAGAGCGTCGTAGTTGAGGCGCTCGGTCTCGCGCTCGACTGCGTACTGCGCGATGGTGTAGAGCCTGCCTGAGAAGTTGATGGGGTGGCCGTGCGTCAGGTGTCCGCCAAAGGCCAGGCCCATGCCGAGTATCTTGTCGCCCGGCTGGAGGATGGACATATAGACCGCCATGTTGGCTTGAGCGCCGGAGTGGGGCTGCACGTTCACATGCTCGGCTCCGAACAACTCCTTCGCACGGGAGATCGCCAACGTCTCGGCCACGTCCACGTACTCACAGCCCCCGTAGTATCGCTTGCCTGGGTAGCCCTCGGCGTACTTGTTGGTGAGCACGGAACCCTGGGCCTCAAGCACCGCGCGGCTCACGTAATTCTCCGAGGCGATAAGCTCGATCTTCTCGCGCTGGCGTCGCTCCTCGTCCTTGATCGCCTGCCAGAGTTCGGGGTCGGCTTCATTGAGGGGAAGGTCGGTTTGGCGCGCGCCCTCCTCTTGCGACTGGCGCGGAATGGTGGTATACATTGGCGGTACTCCCATTTGTGAAATTACTAATTACTAATTACGAATTATGAATTGCGAATTTGGAGTGGCGTCTCTCAAACGGATCATGTTACTCAAAATTCAACATTCAAAATTCAGAATTGCGTGGAAGCATTATACACCCTGGCGTGGGGTGGCGCTATGTTTTGGGGAGGGCTATGGATAGGGGTACCTCTTAGGTATTAGCCCAAATATACGCCTAACAATAACCCTGGTCCTAGCTCTAATAGGGCATAGATTGAGAGTGGAGGTCTGCTATAATGAGCGAAGGAAATTCGCAACTTAACAAGGCTGATGGAATGCGAGTCCTCGTCGTGGGGGGTGCGGGCTACATCGGCAGCGTGGCTGCTGAGATGCTGTGCGACGCGGGGCATACGGTCGTGGTGTACGACAACCTTGTGAAGGGCCACAAACGCGCTGTGGACGAGCGGGCAAGCTTTGTGGAAGGCGACCTGGGGGACGCCGCCCTGCTGGAACAGACCCTACAGGAGCACGACATCAACGCGGTTATGCACTTCGCGGCCCACTCGCTGGTGGGCGAGTCGATGGAGAACGCGGTCAAGTACTTTGACAACAACATCTCCACCGGCGTCACTCTTCTGGGGATCATGGCGCGATGCGGGGTCAAAATGCTGGTCTTCTCGTCCAGCGCGGCGACGTATGGTATGCCCGAAAATTCGCCCATCAAGGAGACGGACCCGGCAAACCCTATCAACCCATATGGCGAGTCGAAGCTACTCTTCGAGCGAATAATGCGCTGGTGCGACCAGATACACGGCATAAAGTTCGTGTCGCTGAGGTACTTCAACGCGGCGGGGGCTTCGGAGAAGTTCGGGGAGGTACACGACCCGGAGACGCACATTATACCGATAGTATTGCAGGTGGCGCTCGGCCAGAGGGCGCAGGCGCAAATATACGGGGACGACTACCCGACGCCCGATGGCACGGCTGTAAGAGATTACATACACGTTATAGACCTGGCCGACGCCCATATCAGAGCGCTGAAGTGGCTGGCGAATGGCGGGGAGAGCCAGATATTCAACCTGGGGAACGGCGCGGGCTTCTCGGTCAAAGAGGTGGTAGAGGCCGCCCGCCAGGTGACGGGGCATGAGATACCGGCGCAGGTAGGCCCGCGCAGGCCAGGCGATCCGCCCGTGCTGGTGGCCTCATCGGAGAAGATCATAGAGAAGCTGGGCTGGCAGCCCAAGTACCCGGAACTGGCCGACATAATAAAGACCGCATGGGACTGGCACCGTCGCCACCCTATGGGATACGAGGAGTGATTTTAGATTTTGGATTTTGGATTTTAGATTGTTGAGCGGTTACGCTCCTCAGCCAAAATCGAAAACCAGGTTCTAAAATCTAAAATCCAAAATCTAAAATCAAGGGGCGTCTTGTGACAAGAGAGCTATCGTTCGCAGAGAGGTTTAATAGAGAGCCGGCGGTGCTGGTGCGCTCGCCTGGGCGTGTGAATCTCATCGGTGAGCACACGGACTACAACCAGGGCTACGTGCTGCCTGCGGCGATAGACAGGTACACCAAGCTGGCGGCTGCATCCCGGCCCGACAACAAGCTGGTGGTCCACTCTGAGACGGTCGGCGAGAGCATCGAGATAGACCTGGACGAGCACCTGGGGCTGCTGGGCGAGGCGTCGCACTGGACCAATTACGTGCGCGGGGCGGTGTGGTGGCTACGCGAGCATGAATATGCCCCGCTGGGAGCGGACATACTCATCTGGGGCGATTTGCCGGTTGGCGCGGGGCTGTCATCTTCGGCTTCCGTGCTGATGGGACTGGTGGCGGCTATTTCTTCGCTGGCGGGCTGGAATATCCCGGTGGGCGAGATGGCCCGCGCCGCGCAGAAGATAGAGAACGACTTTATTGGCGTGCCGGTGGGCATCATGGACCAGATGGCTATAGGGCTATCGGAGGCGAAATCGGCCTTGCTGATAGATTGCCGCTCGCTTGTCACCCAGAACGTGCCCCTCAACCTGACCGCGCACGGGCTGACGCTGCTGGTAGTGAACAGTGGCATGAGCCGCGACCTGTCCGACACGGCGTACGCCCGGCGACGCAAAGAGTGCGAAGCGGCGGTGGGCGCGCTCAAGGTCATCACGTACAACCTGGAGCTACAATCGCTACGCGACGTGCCTATTGATATGCTCCACAGGCACGGTAGCAAGCTCTACCCGACACTGTACAAGCGCGCTCGCCACGTTGTCACAGAGAACGACAGGGTGTTGCAGGCGGTATCGGCCCTCGCGGTGGACGACTTCGATACCGTAGGCAAGCTGATGAACGAGTCGCACCAGAGCCTGAGCTACGACTTCGAGGTGAGCAACCCCTTCATGGACCGGCTGGTGGAGCTGGCGCAGGGCACGGAGGGCGTGCTGGGAGCGCGGCTGACGGGCGCGGGCTTCGGCGGCTGCACAGTCAACCTCGTCAAAACGAGCGCCATGCGCGATTTCAGCCGCAACGTAGTGCGCCGCTACGCAGAAGAGACTTCGCTATCGGCAGTGCCCTACGTAGTGCGCCCCGTAAGTGGCCTTGAGGTGGAGAAGCTTTAGACACCTGTTATAAAAACAACAAAATGGCTGGCGCGCCGCGCCAGCCATTTTGTTGTTTTTATAACCCAATTACTCCGTATGCTGCCGAGTGCGGAATATCATCTTGATGGGGGTGCCCTCGAAGCCGAACGCGCCCCTTATCTGGTTTTCCAGGTAACGCTTGTAGGAGAAGTGGACCGAGTCGGCGTCGTTGGTGAAGAAGACGAATGTGGGCGGCCTGATGTCGGCCTGGGTTGCATAGTAGAACTTGACCCACTTGCCGGGCTTGGAGGCGGGCGGGTGAGCGTCCACTGCTTCTTTCACCAGCTTGTTTAGCTGGCCGGTGGAGATGCGCTTGGTGCGCTCTTTCGCCACCTTGATAGCCATAGGCAGCACTTTGTTGACGCGCTGCCCGAACTTGGCCGAGATGAAGACGAAGGCCACGTAAGGCAAGAAGCTAAGCTCCTGCCGCAGGTGCGCGGTGTAATCGTAGATGGTGTTGGAGTCCTTCTCCACAAGGTCCCACTTGTTGACAACCAGCACTATACCCTTCGACTCCTCAAGCACGTAACCCGCGATGTGGGTGTCCTGGGCGGTGATGCCTTCCATAGCGTCAATCACCAGCAGCACTACGTCGGCGCGCTGGATCGCCTTGAGCGTGCGGATGACGGAGTAACGCTCGATGCCTGCCTCTATGCGGCCCCGGCGGCGTATGCCTGCCGTGTCTATCAGGACAACGTCATGGGTCTGCGGCTCCTCACCTTCTTCTTCAACGTAGGAGAAGGGGGTGTCTATGGCGTCGCGGGTGGTGCCGGGCATGTCGGAGACGATGACGCGCTCGTGCCCCAGGATGGCGTTCAGCAGGCGCGACTTGCCGACGTTGGGGCGGCCTACCAGGGCGATGCGTATGGCCTGGTCGTCCTCTTCTTCTTCCTGGACCTGGGGTGGGAGGGCCTCTACCACCTTGTCGAGCAGATCGCCGGTGTTGATCGAGTGCTTTGAGGAGATAGGTATGGGGTCGCCCAGGCCAAGCTCGTAGAACTCGACGGCATTCTGGCGGCGCTCTTCGTTGTCGGCTTTGTTGGCGGCCAGGATGACGGGCTTGTGCGACTTGCGCAGCACCTCGGCTATATCGCTGTCGGTGGCGGTGAGGCCGGTCTTGGCGTCCACCATGAAGAGGATAACGTCGGCCTCCTCGATGGCGGCTTCTGCCTGCTCGCGGGTGCGCGTCAGGATGTCCTCTTCCGTTATCTCGCCCTGCGGACCCGTGCCGGGTTCCGACAGCTCGCCCAGCACCATGCCGCCGGTGTCAATCACCGTGAACTCCACGCCGTTCCACTCACTGTCGCCATAGATGCGGTCGCGGGTGGTGCCGGGCTGGTCCTCGACGATGGCTACCTGCTCGCCGATGAGCCTGTTGAAAAAGGACGACTTGCCGACGTTGGGCCGCCCAACAATCGCCAGTACGTGTTTACGCATGCCTAGTTGCTCTCCTACCGAATGGGAAATGGGGTCAGGGGTTAGGGATCAGGGATCAGAACCCATTGTAGTTATGTGGTTGTATGCTGCACGGGAAAGACAATTACCCGTGTCTCTTTGTTATTGCAAAATTGGAGGCCATTTCAGACCATCTTAAATTGTATCACAAGAGGGGTACGATGCACAAGCAACGTGCTTAGTGGCTCACGGTTGATGCAAATTTGGTGCCCAACGTAAGCGGACGTACTATCCGTTGTCATTCTGAACGAAGTGAAGAATGACAAGGATGATGGGGCGGCCTTCCTATACATCCTGACTTTGCAACGGTGCTTGACAATAGATGCTATGAGTTGACAAAGAAGGTAGGCACTCTTATAGTTGGCGCATATGGAGCCGAGAGAGAGCAGCTTGCGTGTACGCTTGGTGAGGCGGTACGAAATCTGGCTGCTTGGGGCGATACTATTGCTGGCGATTGGCGTGAGGGTGTGGGGCATCAACTTCGGGCTGCCCTCTATCTACCACCCTGACGAGCCTACTTATGTCGAGATCGCACAGGGGATGTTCAAGACGGGCGACTGGAACCCTCACTTCTTCAACTACCCCTCGCTTTTCCTCTATCTGAACGCGCTTGCGTATGTCCCTTTTTTCCTCGTTGGCAAGATAGCGGGCATATTCCAGACGACCGCCGATATCCCCGGCCCGGTGATGCTGGCGCTCGGCGTGGGCGAGACCTCTATGCCCGCTACGTTTCTTATGGGACGCTTCCTCTCGGTGGCTTTCGCGGTTGGTTCCGTGCTGATGGTGTTTCTTATTGGGCGGCAGGCCACCAGCAGCAAAATAGCGGGACTGCTGGCTGCGTTGATCATGGCCGTCTCGATGCCCAACGTGACGTACAGCCGGTGGATCACGCCGGAGTCGTACCTGATCTTCTTCCTATTACTTGCGGCGTGGACTATCCTGCGGGTGCTGCAACGGGGCAAAACGTCTGACTACATACTGGCTGGCGTGGCTATCGGGTTAGTCGTGGCGACCAAGTATAACGGCGCGCTCATCGGCAGCATGTTTGTGCTGGCCCATTTTCTGCGACACGGACCGAGGGGCATCAGGGATTGGCGGCTGTATGCGGTGCCCGCCTTGAGCGTGGCGACGTTCTTCGTGGCGACACCCTTCGCGCTACTCGACTTTGGGAAGTTCCTCTCGGACTTGCAATACGAAACGCAGCACTATTCGCTGGGGCACATGGGCATGGAAGGCGAAACGCTCTCCTTCTACCTCGTCCATTTCCGCTACGTAGAGGGGCCAGTAATCGCGCTCGCCGTGTTGGAGATGTTGCGAGGCATCGTCACGAGGTCTAAGCCCATCATCGCGCTCTCTATTTTCCCAATCATTTACTTTCTCTTCATCAACAGCTTCGTAGTTAGAAATGACCGCACGCTCATGCCGTTGATACCGTTCCTGTACATACTTGGTGCGTCTCTCCTGGCTTACGTGCTGGATCTTAGGGGCAGGTTGAAGCCGGTGGGAAGGGTGGCGCTCACAGCAGGTGTGGCGGCTGTGGCGTTATGGTCGGTGGCGTTTCCTTTCGAGCAGATGGCGACCAATACGAGCTATCGCATGGACGGCATCAACGCCCGCGAGACGGCCCGCGCCTGGGTGAACGAGAACCTGCCTCCCGGCTCGCACATCGCCCTCGAATCGTATGCGCCAAGCGCGAGCCGCACGCGCTTCGTTACATCCGGCTTCACCCGGATGATTGACCACCCGCCTGATTGGTACGTCACCGAGGGGTACGACTATCTAATCTTTTGCCGCGCGATGTTCGGGCGCTTCTACAACAACAAAGAGAGGTACGCTAGCGAAGTCCAGCAGTACGAGAGCTTCTTCACCAGGTTTGAAGAGGTGCGCGTCATGCCCCACCCCGATTATGAGGTGCGGATTTACCGGGTTGTACGATGATAGGATAAGCGTCCAGATGTGATTTCTTTGCCTGTGAGTAAACGTCTAGAGCCTATGATGAACTTTGACCAACAAGTGTGGTAAGCTTTGCTAGAATGAACGATACACTTCCAACACCTTATCCGATACTCAATACTGTCTTGCGGGATTTAGTCGATAGTGTGCAAGACGTCTTGAACTCCAATTTCGTCGGTGCCTACCTGCAAGGGTCGTTCGCGGTGGGTGATTTTGATGCGCATAGCGATTGCGATTTCATAGTGGTGACGGAAGAAGAGCTAACCAGTGAGGAAGTTGCGGCTTTGCAGAGAGTGCATGAGCGTATCTACGACCTGGACATAGTTTGGGCGCAGCATCTAGAAGGCTCGTATTTTCTGAAATCGGTGCTGAGACACTATGCTCGCAGCGGTGGTCCACTCTGGTATCTCGACCACGGTAGCCGTTCACTTATAAGACATAATCACTGCAACACGGTACTCGTCCGGTGGGTTGTGCGTGAAAAGGGGGTCGTCCTCAAGGGGCCTCCTCCAGAGACGCTGGTCGAACCGATCCCAGTTGATGTACTACGCTGGGAAATTATGGCCGTCATTCGAGACTGGGGCAAGGATATCCTGGCCAACCCAGACCACTACAACAACTGCTTTTTTCAGGCCCTTATCGTCTTGAACTACTGCCGGATGCTGCACGACCTCATTATGGGACGCCCCGGCTCAAAGCGGGCAGGCGCTGAGTGGGCAAAGGCTAATCTTGACCCTTCCTGGGCGACGCTGATAGATCGAGCGTGGGGTGGACGCCCCAACCCGGCATTGTCTGTTCGCCAGTCCGCCGACCCTCAAGATTTCCAGGCTACTCTCGAATTCGTCCAGTACATTACAGACAAGGCGAATGCGATGTGCCCTGAGTAAATGTCTTTGCGATGAGCGCCCTACGCGGTGGGGGTCAGTACGCTCTCCTTGCGCTCAAATGTCTCTTCAAGAGAGCGCATCTTGGCCTGTATCATTTCACGGTCGCGTTGGGGAGCTACGGACCGTTCGGCGTCCTCCATGATGGCCTGGGCGTGCTCGCGCAGCACCTTCAACTGGAATTCAAGGTCAGTCTCGTCGGCTATCTCCCCAATTACGTCTAGCATCTTGAGGGGGATAGCGGCGTCCGACATGCCGTAGCGCCTGATCTGGTCGAACGCCTGGGCGACCATGCTATCGAAGGTGGGCGCTTTGACTATCACGCGCACTTTGCCCTTGCTATCGCAGCGCACAGGATCGGGCAGTTCGCGGCCCGCCAACTGCCGCAAGACGCTGCCAAGCTCGTTGAGACTCATGATGGCGGTGTTGGGGTCGTTGATGGCGGGGGAGAGCGCCTTGATCGCTATATCCGAAAGCTGCAAGATGCCGTACTGCGGGTCCTGAAAGATGGTGCGGTGTTTGCCGACTATGAAGCAGTCGCGGATCTCCTGGCAAAGGGTATCGTTCGCTTTCGGCGCAGGGCCTACGGTGGCGACTATCTCGCCCTTGATGACGAAATTGCCTACCCTCTTTTCGAGTGCGACCACTACGTCATACCTGTAGGTAAGCTGCATGACCCGCGCTTCTTCCACGAACTGTATATACCCCGTCGAGTGCGCCAGCACTTCGCGTGTAGGGCCGGATAACACCATCCGGCGGGCCTCATCAATATGCTCAGACGCGATAGTTATGTCCCTGGGAAATATCTCATTGATAGATTTAGCGGTAGCGTGCCCAATACGGTTGATGATATGGTATGCCTGGATGGACTCCGCGATGTGGTGGATGAAGAGGATGAAGAGGCCGAGGTCAATGAGCGCCAGGATAAGGGCTATGCTTACCGAGAGCACGGGCACCGGCGCGCCCGTCTCTATCCTGACGGTACGCAGGATCAGGAGGCAGTAGACGAAGCTGCCCAGGAGCACGCCCAGGACAGTCTGCTCAAGGTTGTCGTCCATGAAGTTGTGCAGGGTGCGCGAGGAGTATTGGGAGGAGGCGAATGAGAAGACCACTATCGTGAAGGAGAAAGCGATGCCCGCCACCGTCAGCATGGAGCCTGCGATGGTGGAGAGGATGTCCCTGGTGCCCTCGGAGCCTACTTCAGCGAGGAAGGGTAGAGCGGTGGCCACGTCTTTGCCCGCGACCTTGTCGAGCCACGCCATGAAGAAGGCGAGCGCGGCAGCCAGCAGCACCAATACCGAAGGCACGAACCATAAACTGCCCTGTATATCGTTCCAGACCCGCCTGATGCGGTTGGCTATGAGCATGTCTCTCCGTCCCTCGTTCGGCCATACATCTCAAGTAGGTTGCCCGTTGGTCTCTACCGTTGCTATAATAGCATGAACGTCCGCAATTATAGAGAATACAAAAAGAGATGTCATCAACAGTCCTAACAGTCTACAATTTATCGAAGGCATACGTAATCTACCCCGTCTTTGAGGGGGTCAGCTTCACGTTGAACGCGGGGGAGCGGGCGGCGCTGGTGGGGCCGAACGGGGTTGGCAAGTCCACGCTGCTCAAGATTATCGCGGGGCAGGAGAATGCCACCACCGGCGCTGTCGTGAAGGCGAAGGGCAACCGAGTGGTGTACGTGCCCCAGGAGGCAGCGTCATCCTTTGCTTCGGAAGCCGATCTCTCCTACTCGCCCAGCGATACCCTCCACAACTCCATGCTTGATGCTATAGGCCCGGTGCGTGCCTTGCAAGAACAACTAAGAGAGTTGGAGAGCCGGATGTCGGGCGTGGCAGGTGACGAGTGGGAGCGCCTGATGCGCGAGTACGAGGATGTCACCCACCGCTTCGAGATGGCGGGTGGCTACGACTTCGAGCACCGCATCGAGGAAGTGCTGCAAGGGCTGGGCTTCAAAGAGAGCCAGTTCGAGCAGACGCTCAACACGATGAGCGGCGGGCAGAGGACGCGCGCCGCCCTCGCACGCGCGCTGCTGGCAGGTCCTGACATTCTGCTGCTGGACGAGCCGACCAACCATCTCGACATCGAAGCGATTGAGTGGCTGGAAGGCTTCCTGGCGCAGTGGAAGGGGACTTTGCTGGTGATAGCGCACGACAGGCGCTTCCTGAACAAGGTCAGCACGCGCACCCTCGATATGGAGTTCACCAGGCCGCGCGTGCTTATGACCAACAATGGACGCACCCCCCGCGAGCTTGGCGTGCAGGAGGCATTCAGCCGCCTACAGGACTACCCCGCGCCCTACGACAAGTACCTTGAGTTGAAGGCCGAGCGGTACGAGCTTCTCGTGGCGCAATACGAGGCGCAGCAAGAGCAGATAAAGCGCACAGAGGACTTTATCAGGCGCTACAAGGACAGCCAGAAGACCAAGCAGGCTATGGGCCGCTTGAAGCGATTGATGCGCATGGAGAAGCTGGAGCGCCCCACCGAGAAGGCGGACCTGCGGCTATCCTTGAGAGCGCACATCCGCTCAGGGCGCAGCGTTTTCGAGGCTGAAGACCTTGAGATAGGCTACCCGCCGCGCAACGGGCAGGGTGAGGCGAAGGTGCTGGCGCGCTGCCCCGATCTTGAGATCGAGCGTGGAGAGCGCATAGCGCTCATCGGGCCGAACGGCGCGGGCAAGACGACGCTCCTCAAGACGATCATGGGCCAGTTGAAGCCGATCGCGGGGCATCTTGAGTTGGGGCATAACGTCAGGTTCGGGTATTACGCGCAGGCGCACGAAGGCTTGAGCGCGAATGTGAGCGTGATTGACGAGGTGCGCTCGGTGCGTAACATGACGGAGGAAGTAGCTCGCGACCTGCTGGCGAAAATGCTCTTCACGGGCGACAACATCAACAAGCAGATAGCCGACCTCAGCGGTGGCGAGCGCAGCCGCGTGGCGCTCACCAAGCTCATGCTCACGGACGCCAACTTCCTCATACTGGACGAGCCGACCAACCATCTCGACCTCGACGCGCAGGAGGCGCTGACTGAAGTGCTGGCGGGCTACGACGGCACGATACTCTTCGTATCGCATGACCGTACCTTCATAGACGATCTGGCGACCCAGGTGTGGGTGATGGAAGATGCCAGGCTGACCACCTGGGACGGCAATTACTCGGACTACATGGCAGAGAGGGCGCGCCGGGAGGAAGCGGGACTCCTTGATGGTAAGCCGCCACAGGGTAATGGTGCGAGCACGCAGAAAATAGACGTGCGCGAGCAGAACAAGGCCACGCAACGCCAGGAGCGTGCCGCCCAGCGCGAGCGCGATAAGCTCCTCAAGCGCCGGGAGACAGCCGAAGCCCGCATCTCCGACCTGGAAGCCCGCCTCAACACCGTATCCGACGCCCTCACAGCCGCTACAGAGGTCCGTAACCTGGAAGAGATAGTCAAGCTAGGCACAGAGTACGCCCGCCTGGAAGTAGAGCTAGACAATGCCTACAAAGACTGGCAGCGAGTGGAAGAGGAAGTGGGTGCTAATGCGTAGCACGTATTGCGTATTGTGTATTAGTTGAACAACAAAGGCATAAAGAACACTAAGGTTTGGGGATTGAACCGCGAGGCGCGGAGACGCAAAGATTTGTAAAGGCTTCACGCAATACGTACTACGCAATACGCAATACGCAATACGCAATACGTTTCACGAGCCATCTATGCCATATCACGGGAAGACACTTATCGGGTTGACGGGCAACATCGCTTGCGGCAAGAGCACGGTCTTGCGGCAATTGCGGGAGTTGGGCGCGTATACGATTGACGCCGACATGCTGATACACGCTATTTTGCGTAAGGGTGAGCCTGCTTACTGGCCGGTGATTACCGAGTTTGGGCCGGGTATATTGGACGCGGAAGGTGAGATAGATAGGCGCGCCCTCGGCAGGATAGTATTTGCCGACCCTGAGAGGCTACGCAAGCTGGAAGAGATAGAGCACCCCATTGTGAGGCGGGTGATTGACCAGGAGATAGGCGACGCGCAGGAGCCTGTGGTGGCGCTGGATGCTATCAAGCTGATAGAGTCGGGGTGGGCCGACAAGTGTGACGTTGTGTGGGTAGTGACATGCCCGCGAGACCAGCAGATAGAGCGCCTGATGCAGACGCGAGGGTATACGCCCGACGAAGCCGAGATGCGCATCGGCTCGCAATCGGCGCAGGAAGAGAAAGCGCAGCGGGCCAACCTGGTAATAGACAACGCGGGCACGCCTGAGGAATTGCGCCAGCAGGTGTTGGAGGCATGGGAGGCCCTGGAGGTCGGGGGTCGGGGGTCGGGGGTCAGGGATCAGGGGTCAGAAGTTAGAGGGCAGGCGGTAGAGCCGGAGGTCCAGGACGACGAAGTAGAGGTCATAGACCAGTGATATGGGCATATCCGCGCCGGTGATGCGATTGGAGTTGCGCGAGAGGGATGCGCCGGTGGAGCACCTGTGGTCGGGGTGGCTGGCGCTGGTATTGCGGGTGGTGCGGGAGCGCGCATTATGGGTGGCGCTCGGTTTGGGTGTGTTAGCCCTGGTCGCAGGCTACCAGAGGTCTGTGTTCGTAGACATAGGTAACGATACCGACACGCTCTACGCTTCGGGCTTCCATGAGCCGGAGGAGAGCGGTGGGGCGGGCTTCCGGTGGAGCATGGCTGATAGCTCCATCGTGCTTCCAGGCGTTGGCAAACCCCTCTCTCCATTCCTTATAAGGTTGCAACTGAGCAGTGGGCCGCGTCCTGGGCCTGTGGAGGTGCGTGTCGCGGTCAACGGGCATGCTACCCCTCCTTTGACGCTCACGCAGGAGAGCGCACCGTATAACGTCCACGTAGACCCATCCTGGATAAATGCGTCGGGACATTTGCGCCTGGACTTCGCAACTACCACGTTCAGGCCCGCCGGGGACAGGCGAGATCTCGGCTTCATCATAGATTTCGCCCGCGTAGAGACGCCAACAGGCGCGACACTGCCTTCGTTGACGCAGCTATTCTGGCTGCTGTTTGCGGGCGCTCTCTTCTACCTGGCGCTCAGGGCAGCGTGGCTCGCGCCTGTGCCTGCGGGCATTTTGACATTCCTTTTGCTGTTGGGCTGTGCGGGCGTGCTTGCGGCGCAACGCTTACTGGTGACGCTCTACTCAGGGAAGCTCGTTTTCACTCTGGCGCTGGCGGTACTGGCTGCTCTGCTCATAGAGAGCCTCATGCGGTTGGTTGTGAGGGAGGCGGGGTGGTGGGGCGAGCGGGCATTGCCGGAATGGGTGTGGGCGGGGCTGCGCGGGCTGGTGCTGGTGACGGTGGCCCTTAAAGTGGGCGGGCTGTTGCACCCCTATTCGTTCGTGATTGACGCGCCGTTCCATATCAGGTACGTCACCTACATGGCCGAGGGGAAGCCCTGGGAGCAATACTTCGGTGAGAGCCTTGCCCTATCCGTGATGCCCCAGCAGGAGTGGGGCGCGGCGCGGGCGTTCATACCCTACTCGCCATTCTTCTTCGTGGTGGCTGCCCCGCTCGCCGGGCTTCCCCTGCCACTCAGTCTGTCTCTGCCTATAGTCAGTGGGCTATTCGAGGCTGTGAAGACCGCGCTGGTTTTCCTGGTAGGGTTGGCGCTGGGCAGGCAGGGGATTAGAGGGGAGAGCACGCCCGGTAGATCGGGGCGGCTCGGCATAGCTGCTGCCGGGGTCTACGCGGCAATCCCGGCGACGTTCCTCTTGCAGCAGTGGGGCAACTGGCCCACGCAGACATCGCTATGGCTACTTACCCTGTGGGTGGCTGTCGTGGGACTATTCTGGAAGAGGCTCACCACTCCCCTCGTGTGGTGTGTCGCCGCCGCCGTGCTCACGCTGACGCTGCTGGCCTACACGGTAACTGCTGCCTATACGGGTATATTTGTGGGGCTGCTGGTGGTCGCGGGGTGGATTTGGGCACCCGCCGAGCGCAGGAAGTGGGCGGCGCTGGCGATAATGGCGGCAGTGGCGGCTATATTGGCGCTGCTTATCTACTACGGGCAGTACGTGGGGCGCATATTGGGCGATACTCTGCCCACCTTTGGCTCGGCCATCGAGGAGCAAGGCAGCCTGACCACGCTGCGCCCGACTTTTTGGGACTTCGTGACGGACCACCTCGCCTCGGCCATGCAATCGTACCACCTGGCGATAATCTACGCGCTGGGCCTGGCGGGCACGCTGCTACTCTTCTTCGGGAGCGGTAATATTCGGAGCAAGAGTGCAGGCGGAAAGAAAGTTTACGCGTTGGTCGCAGGGCGCGCTACGCGGGTAGCGGGTTCGGTGGGCTGGCAGCACGTCTGGCTGGGGGCGTGGCTGGCGACCTTCCCTCTGTTCACCCTGGCCGACTTCTGGGTAGACCAGGCGTTCAAGCAGTTCTGGTTCGCGCTTCCCGCCGTAGCCCTCATGTCCGCAGGCTGGCTCCTCGCTCTCCACGCACGCGCAGCAAGCTCCCGCCTGTTCAGCATCCTGACAGGCTTGCTAATCGCTACCCTGGCCTGGCAAAGCGTCTCCCTATGGGTCTTCCGCCTCTTCTTCCACAACCGCTAACGGAATTTTGAATTATGAGTTTTGAATTTTGAATTGTGAGTTTTATCTTAAGGAGAAAAATAATTCAAAATTCAAAATTAAGAATTCAAAATTGATTAGAGTGGTAGGGCTATGGAAATGGTGGTGCCGGTGTTGGGGGAGCTGTCGAGAGATACGTGGCCGCCGTGGGCCTCTATGACCGTCTTGGTGATGAATAGCCCAACCCCCAGGCCGCCTGCTTTAACGGTATCTCCCTGCTGGAAACGCTCGAAGATGCGCTGGCGTCTGCTGGCTGGAATGCCGGGGCCGTGATCGGTAATCGTCACTAGCGCCCTGTTTTCCTGGGCGAGGTGCTTGCAGGCCAGGGTTATCGCCTCGTCTTCGGGAGAGTACCTTATGGCGTTTGAGAGGACGTGGCTGAAGACCTGCGCCAGCCGCTTGGCATCCCCATGCACCCACAAGTGCTCGTCGGGCAGGTCCAACACTATCTTATGCCTGGTACGGCTCTGGGCCGCCACCTGGTCAACGGCTACCCTGATGACGGAAGCCAGGTCCACTTTCCCCAGGTTGAGCGCGAACTCACCCTGCTCTATATGGGCGATATCCACGAAGGTGTCAATCAGGCGGCTGAGGCGCTGGGCTTGGGTCCACAGCACGTCCATCTGGTCCATGAGCCGGGGGTCGTTTATGGGAGTGTTGCTGAGGCGCTTGCGGATGATCTGCGTGAAGCCCATGATAGAGGTGAGGGGCGTCCGTAACTCGTGGCTGAGCGCGTTAAGGAAGATGTCTTTAGCCTTGTCTTCCTGCTGGTGGGCTTCAAGCCGCCGCGTATTGGCGATGGTCAGGGCCATAAGCTCGGCCAGGGTATGGAGTATATCGAGGTCTTCCTGGGTGTAGTCGTGCCTGCTCTTGTGGTATAGGGCCAAGATGCCAAGCAGTTGGTTGTTATTTATGAGGGGTGCCCAGGCGAGCGTTACCACATCGAGCGAATTGGTCAGCTGGTGGATGCTTTCAAGCAAAGGGTCGGTGCGCGCATCAGCGACCACGACGGGCGCGGTAATGCCTGCCAGGTAGCGCGAGGCGGCCTCGCTGCGGCCTATCTCCTCTATCTGCTGGATGAAGTCCGGGGGCAGCCCGAAGCCAGCCACGTATTTGAGGTCGCGGTCCCCGGCCATGAAGAACGAAGCCATGCCGGCAGAGAAGAGTTCTGCCGCCTCTTCGGTTATCTCTCTCGCTATTGTGTAAGCGTCCGCCGGTCCATTCAACGTGGAGGAAATGCGGGCGAGGGCTTGAGCGTAGTTCACTGGTGCGCCCTCCTGGGGCGTCTGACAGGTAAAGATGGCCCTCCCATCAAACCTGCACATTTGTATGAGTATCCTCTATGCTTGCAGGGTTGCAGGCCATTCGCAATGCATGCAACTTAGACAAATGTTTATTTTAGCAAGAATCGCACCAGTAGCACGCAGGGCCGCTGCTGATATAATGAAGATATGCGCACCGACCAGTTCGATTACAACCTCCCACCGGAACTTATCGCCCAGACGCCGGTGGAGCCAAGAGACCATTCGCGCCTGCTAGTCGTGCACCGCGCAGAGAGAAAGATGGAGCACAGGCGATTCTTCGAGCTTCCCGAATACCTGCGGCGGGGCGATCTGCTGGTTGCAAACGAGAGTCGCGTGCTGCCCGCCCGCCTGCCTGGCTACAAAGTGCCGACCGGGGGCAAGGTGGAAGTGCTGCTACTCAGGCCCGCGCCTCAGCCGGGAGAAGAGGGCGCGGAGCCTGTCACCTGGGAGGCGCTGGTCAGTCCGGGCAGGCGCGTACACGAAGGCACCCGGCTGGGGTTTGGCAGCGCGGGCGGGCCTTATCTTGAGGCAGAGGTGGTGTCGCGGACGGAGTTGGGCGGGAGGCTCCTGCGATTCAGCCAGCCCCCGCGCCCGCTCCTGAACGCATTGGGACAGATGCCTCTGCCGCCCTACATCCATGAGACGTTGAGCGACCCTGAGCGTTACCAGACTGTGTACGCCCGCACGGAAGGCTCGGCAGCCGCACCCACAGCGGGCCTGCACTTCACACCCAGGCTGCTGGATGAGATAAGGGAGCAAGGGGTAGGGTTCGCTACGGTGACGCTCCACGTCGGCCTGGACACGTTCCGCCCGGTGCATGAGGAGAGGGTGGAGGAACACCCCATGCATCGCGAGTGGTACCACCTGAGCGCGGAGGCCGCCGAGGCGATAACGCGCACCAGGCGGGACGGGGGAAGAGTGGTGGCCGTAGGTACGACCAGCGTGCGCGTGCTCGAAACGGCGGCCCAGGCGCAACAGATTGGGCCGGATGACAAGGGGAAAGAGGTGGAGCGCGCCGAGGGCTGGACGGACCTGTTCATCAGACCGGGGTACCGCTTCGGGCTGGCGGACGCGATGCTGACTAATTTCCACCTGCCCCGCACCACGCTCCTGATGCTAGTATCAGCCTTCGCAGGGCACGAACTGGTGATGGGGGCCTACGAGGAGGCCGTCCACGAGCGCTATCGCTTCTACAGCTTCGGGGACGCAATGCTGCTTCTCTGACAAACATCGTTCAGAAAGAAAAAGCCGCCCGGCGCCGGGCGGCTGTTTCTTTCTGAACCAATACTACTTACCTCTTGAGGCGCGGGTCGAGAGCGTCGCGGAGGGCATCGCCTATGAAGTTGATGGAGAGCACGGTGAGCAGGATCATCATGCCGGGGAATAGGATGAGCCAGCCGCGTATCTCTATGGTGGGGTTGATGTCGGTGATGAAAGTGGCGTACTCTTGCGCCCCCTGCATCAGGTTCCCCCACGACGGCACGGGGTCCTGCACGCCCAGTCCCAGGAAGGAGAGGAACGACTCGGTGATGATGAAGTCGCCTACTCCAAGCGTGGCTGCTACGATGATGGGAGCAATTGAGTTGGGGAGCAGGTGGCGCATGATGATGCGGCGGTTGCTCGCGCCGAGCGCCCTTGTGGCCTCGACGTAATCGAGCGAGCGCAGAGATAGTATGGAGCCGCGCACCAGCCTGCTCAAGCTCAACCAACCGAAGATGGTTAGCACCAGGATGATGGTCGCCACCGTCCCCAATTGCCTGCCGAAGAGATTTGACATGATCTGCGATTGGTCCAGCGATTTTGAAATCACCAGCAGCATCGGCAAGAGGGGTAGCGAGAGCATCAGGTCCACCAGGCGCATCAAGAGCGTGTCTACTATACCCCCATAGAACCCCGCCAGGGCACCCACGAACGAGCCTATGATAATCACCAGTATAGTAGTGACCAGTCCCACCGTGAGGGAAATCCTACCGCCGTGGAAGAGGCGCGTGAAGTTGTCGCGGCCTACCACATCGGTGCCCAATGGGTGGAACGTGCCTGTCTGCGGGCCGGTCCACAGCGCGGGCTTGAACGCGAGGGACAACCCCAACTCAGGCCGCGTCACGTCAGGCAGTAAAGACTCCTGGTCAATAGTATCGTACTCGTACGGCGAAAATGCGGGTATCAATATCACCGACAACACCAGCAGAATCAGCGTTATCAGTCCGATGAGGCCGAGGCGGTGCTTGCGGAATCGCCGCCAGGTTTGCGCGGCCTGGCTCCGCTCTACGGGAGCTATTCGTTCTGCTGCCTGGGCCTGGGCTGTACTCGCCATCTCTTTTCCCTCCTAGCGTTGAAATTATGAATTTTGAGTTATGAATTTTGAATTGTGCTTTCCATGCCGGTAAAGTCTACGATTCAAAATTCACAAGTCTGGTTAGCTGAAGCGAATGCGCGGGTCGGCTACCGCGTACAGGACGTCGGCCAGTATGTTGGAGAATATGATGATCAAGGTCACTATCAGCAGGAAAGCCATCACGAGGGGGAAGTCCAACGTGAATATGGCCTTGACGAAGAGTTGCCCCATGCCCGGATAGGCGAACACCGTCTCGGTGGCGATCGCCCCGGAGAAGAGGAAGGGCAGTGAGAGGGTGATAACGGTGATAACCGGGATGAGAGCATTGCGTAGAGCGTGCTTCATAATGACGGAACGCTCCGCCAGGCCCTTAGCCCATGCTGTGCGCACATAGTCCTGCTTGAGTACCTCCAACATCGAGGAGCGCACGTACCGTGAGAAGCCCGCGATGTTGACGATAGCCAGCACCGTGACAGGGAGAACGAGGTGATAGATGCGGTTGATGATGTTGTTCTGCTGGTCAAGGTCGTAGGAGTTGGTAGGCGGTAGATAGGGCACCCACTCCCACCCCGGTTGCAGACTTAGCTGCTTGGGCAGTACCGCGAGGAATATCACCAGCATTAGGCCGAACCAGAAGGTGGGCATAGAGATGCCTACGAACGAGAGGCCGGTCACCGTGTAGTCAAGCCTGGAATACTGCCTGATGGCAGACACTATCCCGATAGGTATGGCTATGAGAATAGAGAGGAAGAGTGAGCTTGCTGTTAGGGCAAGTGTAGGTCCCAGCCGTTCGCCCATCAATTCCAGCACAGGTCGTCCCTTCTGCGCTTGCAAAGACCTGCCGAAATCGCCGGTAAGCGCGCCGGAGCCTTCTATGTGCAACCCAAAGATGTCAATGTTGATCCCTTTTCGCACCAGCTGGTCGTGGGTGTCTACTTCTGTGACGTCCTTCGTGTCGAAGAGCCAGCGCAGATAGTTGATCGGATAAGGGTCATCGAGCTTGTACGCTTCGAGGAGCGATTGCAAATACTGCTCATTGACCGGCTTAACCTTATTTTGCCTTAGCTCCGCTACCTGGTCTACGGGGCCACCGGGGGTGAGTATCAGTATCGAGTAGATAACGAAGGTTGACAGCATCAGCACCATCAGCCCCTGTATCACGCGCCTTACTATGTATGTTGTCATCGTCTCTCCTCCTGCTACTTGTTAGTGCAACTTTGCGTTGGCGGCTTAATTTCTGCCTTATTACTCTTTAAGACAGGTCTAGCGGCTTGAAGGTTCAACATTCTAGCGCCAATTTTACACGATTTTATACGATTCTTGCACGAACCGCTCCTCGATGTGCAACTTCTCTATGAGGTGCGGCTTTGTCCTGAAAGAAAATCAACTTAATGCTCATGAGCCATACACTAAAGCTTTCGTTAGCTGAAGCGAATGCGCGGGTCGGCTACCCCGTACAGGATGTCGGCCAGTATGTTGGAGAATATGATGATTAGTGTCACTATCAACAGGAAGGCCATAACGAGCGGGAAGTCCAGCGTGAATATAGCCTTGATGAAGAGTTGCCCCATGCCTGGGTAGGCAAAGATTGTCTCGGTGGCGATTGCCCCGGAGAAGAGGAAGGGCAGTGAGAGGGTGATCTGAGTGATAACGGGGATAAGGGCATTTCGGAAGGCGTGCTTCATAATGACCGAGCGTTCCGCCAGACCCTTGGCCTGCGCTGTGCGCACATAGTCCTGCTTGAGCACCTCCAACATCGAGGAGCGCACGTACCGAGAGAAGCCCGCGGTGTTGCCGATAACGAGCACCGTGACAGGGAGAACGAGGTGGTAGATGCGATTTATGATGTTGTTCTGCTGGTCAAGGTCGTAGGAGTTGGTAGGCGGGAAGTAAGGCACCCACTCCCACCCTGGGTGCATGCTCAACTGTTTGGGTAATACCGCCAGGAATATCACCAGCATCAGGCCGAACCAGAAGGCGGGCATGGAAGTACCCACGAATGACAAGCCGGTTATTGTGTAGTCAAGCCTGGAATACTGCCTGATGGCAGACACTATCCCGATGGCTAGAGCTAACAGGATAGCGATGATGAGAGAAGTGGCTGTGAGGGAGAGGGTTGGCCCCAGCCGTTCGCCCATCAACTCCATCACAGGCCGCCCCTTTTGTACCTGCAAGGACCTGCCGAAATCGCCGGTAAGCGCGCCGGAGCCTTCTATATGCCACCCAAAGATGTCAACATTGATACCCTTCCGTACCAACTGGTCGTGTGGATCCACTTCCCAGATATCCTCCGGGTCGAAGAGCCACAGCAAATAGTTGATGGGGTATGGCTCGTTAAGATTGTATGCATCGAGTAGCGCTAAAACATACTGCTCATTGATTTTGTTGGTTCTATCTTCCCTAAACGCTGCTACCTGATCTAGCGGGCCACCGGGGGTAAGTATCAGTATCGAGTAGATCACGAAGGTTGAAAGCACTAACACTATCAGACCTTGCACCACACGTCTTACTATATATGTTGCCATCGTCCACCCTCCGGCTACTTTGTATTGGTGGCTTAACCTTTGACTTGTTATTCTTTAAGACAGGTTAAGTAGCCTGAGGGTTCAACATTTTGTCGGCAGTTTTACATCAATTTTGGATAAAGCGCAAGGTTCCCTATGCTCATACTCGCCAACTAAAAAGGCCTCTGTGAGCTATAAGCGTCAGCTACGCAGAGGGCGAGAAGCGTCAGGAGACTGCTATTCGGGACGCAACTCCTGGACCGTTATGGTGCGAGGTACCACTGGGTGATGTTCCACCACTGAGGAGCAGAGCTGTTGGTCGTCTTGCGGTTCTTCAGCTTGCCCGAGTATATTTCGATGTTGGCGCGCTGCACCAGAGGGATCAGGGCGATATCGGTTGCCAACTCTACCTGGGCGATTGCCGACTGCTCGGCGATGACCTCGCGATCAACTTCGGTAGTGTAGGCGCGGTTAGCGGCGTCAACCCTGGCGTTCCTGTACTGCTGGCGGTTCCCCAGGCCAGGATTTGCAGCCGTGGGAATCTGGCTGGAATCCCACGAGTCGAAGTTGCTGGTAGTCAGCTGCACATAGGCGAACTGGGCCAGCTTGGTCTTGCCCATGGTGATGGGTCCGTCGTTGTCGAAGAAGCCCATTTGGTAGACCTCCTTATTAGCCTTGATACCGATGGCCTTCAGGTCGTTGATCACGAGATCCTGCATTGCCTGGCGGGTTGCGCTCTTGGTGGTGCCATACTCGAATTCGAGCTTCACGCCGTTCTTGGCGCGGATACCGTCAGCACCCACCTTCCAACCTGCCTCCTCAAGCAGCTTGGTGGCTGCTGCACGGTCGAATGGATAGCTGGGCAGCTTGTACCTGGCGGCCAGGTCGGGGAAGTTCTTGGCGTAGTCTGCGTTCTGCAGTGAGTGGTAGGCCATCGGGGGCACTACCGTGTCCATCACGGTACCGGAGTGGAAGACATCGTCCACGATCTTCTGGCGGTTGATGCCACGGATCATCGCTTCGCGTACCGCCTTGTCCTTGAACGGCTCGAAGCCGAAGTAGAAGTCCAGGTGCTCCCAGGAGAGCGCGGGGATTGTGTCTACTACGTGACCCGCCGCCCGGATCTGCGGGGTCTGTGCCGGTGTGACCACGAGACCTTCGCTGGCGATAGCATCAATGTTGCCCGTGAGCATGGCATTGATGTTGGCGTTTACATCAGGAGAGAAACGCAGCACGATCCTCTTGAACAGAGGCTTGGCTGTCAGGTTGTAGTTGTCGTTCTGCACCAGGATCATCTGGTCCCCGACCTTCCACTCAGAGACCTTGTAGGGGCCGTAGCCCACCGGGTTCTGAGCGTAGGAGCTTTGCTGCAGCTTGTCTATGGGCAGCTTCTCCATGATGTGCTTGGGGTGTACCGTGCCTACCAGTACGTAGTTCTGGTGAATTACCGGCTTCTTGGCGTTGATAAAGGTGTCCAGGAAGGAAAAATCAGGGTCCTTCGCCTTCTCTACCTTCTTGGCCTTCGCCTGATTCAGGGACATCCAGTTGTAGATGATGGTGTACTTGTCCGGGTTCTCGATGTTCGCTATCCTGATCTGGGTACCCCCGTACGGCGATTGTGGGTCGTTGATGATCAGGCCGTAGGAGAAGACGGCGTCGTTGGAAGTGAGTTCCTTGCCGTCCGCCCACTTGATGCCCTGGCGTATCTTGAACTTGGTCACCATGTGCCGGTCATCACCTGCGCCTGTGAAGTACGAGCCACCATTTTCCAGGGTGGGTACATACCACGCTGCCAACGGGAAGAGGTTCTCCTTGTCGTCGAAGCCAACCAGGGCGTCCTGGAAGGTGACGGCCCAGATGATCCTCTGGAGCACGACGGTGTTCTCCTCGATACCAACCAGGGTGCTAGGCTCCTGGAGGGAACCCTGCACCAGGGTATCGCGGGCACTGGTTACACCAGTGGGAGGAGCGATAGGCAGGTCGTTGGCGGCCACAGGAGTGGTCTTGAACTGCTGT
>DASWMJ010000038.1:0-77842 GCA_036399775.1 Chloroflexia bacterium
CTGGTTGGTTCAGCGAACAAGCATGGTACGCCAACCCCACCAGGGCGACCCACCGGGTCGCCCCTACTGGTAATACTCCTTCGCTAGTAAGCTGAATTCTTATGGTCAGCACGAGCCTCGCTCCTGTGATAAGAGGAGCGAGGCTTGGATTGCCAGTTTTTTAGCACTCTATACAACTGAGTGCTAAAAATCTGCCCAAAAACCCTTGACAACGGGGAAAAGTTTTGCTATTAATATGGATGCGATTAGCACTCGGAGTAAGAGAGTGCTAAATATTGGAAATACAAGAAAAGGCGTATAGAAACTACAAGGGTAAAGGAGGTAGAGAGTTATGTACCTGGATAGTTCGAGACCCGGTTCGAGGTCCGCCTGGCGGGACCTGATGAGCCTGCAAGATGAGATGAATCGCATGCTGGGGAGGGGTAGGGGTGCCGAGACGTGGGGCGCTGCTTACCCTGCCGTGAACGTGTGGACCAGCGAGGAGAGCGTGGTCGTGACCGCCGAGCTGCCGGGCGTTTCGATGGAAGAGCTTGACATATCGGTTGTGGGTGATACCCTGACCATTCGCGGCACCCGCAACCCTGAGCAGTTGAAAGAGGGCGAGAGCTTCCACCGCCGCGAGCGCGGGCACGGTAAGTTCGTGCGCGTGGTGCAGCTTCCCTTCCGCATAGAAGCGGACGAGGTAAGCGCCACTCTCAGGAACGGCACGCTGAATATCACTCTGCCGAGGGCGAATGCCGACAGGCCCCGGAAGATCCAAATCAAGACAGCATAAACCAGGAGGTGATTACGATGATAGGCGCTACTAAAGAGCGTGAGACCGAGAACGCGAAGGCTCAAAACGGGAACGGCCAGAAGGACACTGCTAACAATACTTCGCTGGCCTCCAACCAGGGGGTAAACCAGGAGACGACGCCGGTCGAGCACACCGGCAAGCAGGAAGCCACCACGCAAGAGGGCGTGGAGCGCACCAGGGCGGGCAAGATTTTCCTGCCTGCGGTAGACATCTATGAGATGAGCGACGCGGTCGTGTTGGTGGCGGACATGCCGGGAGTGGATGAGAAGTCGGTTGATGTCAGCCTGGAGAAGAGCGTGCTGACCATCTATGGCCGCGTGGAGCCGCAGATACCGGCAGGGCACTCCCTCACTTATTCGGAGTATGGCCTGGGCGATTACCACCGCTCTTTCACGATCTCCAACGACATTGATTGGGAGCGGATAGAGGGTACGGTGAAGAACGGCGTGCTTAGATTGACGCTGCCGAAGGCCGGGCCTGCAAAGACGACGAAGATCAACATTAAATCGGCCTAATTAAATGGTCGAAAGCAAGTCTTGTGAAAGGAGGAAAAAAGCTATGGCTATCAAGGACCTTGTTAAACTGAATGGCGAGACCAGGAATCTCCCTGTGCGCCGCGAGGAGAGCACGCAATGGCCCTCCGCGACGCGTGAGATGGCGGAGTGGATGGACCAGTGGAACCGGCTGTTTGACGGCTTCTTTGGCCGGGCTTTCGACCTCACGCCGTGGCGCGATACGGCGAACTGGGGCACCCAGTGGGGCAGCTTCATTCCGGCCATCAACGTGGTGGAGAACGATAAGGAGTACAGCGTGACCGCTGAATTGCCTGGCATGGACGAGAACGACATCGAGCTTGCCATGAACAAGGGCGCGCTGGTCATCAAGGGCGAGAAGAAGCGGGAGAGCGAGGACAAGGGGAACGGCTACCATCGCATAGAGCGTTCGTATGGGACGTTCCACCGCACGCTGCCGCTACCGCAGGAGGTTGACGCCGAGAAGGTAGAGGCCACCTTCAAGAAGGGTATCTTGACCGTTACTCTGCCCAAGCTGCCGGAAGCGCAGGCGGGTGCGAAGAAGATCTCTATCAAGTCGGAAGGCACGAACAGGTAAGGCATCACCCTCCATGAGGGGAGAGTGTAAGAGTTCAGATTTACGGTAGGGGCGACCCTCATCGTCGCCTTATCCAGTGTAGAAGCCAAGCATGGTACGCTAACCCCACCAGGGCGACCCACCGGGTCGCCCCTACCGTAAATCTGAACTCTTACGGGCGAGTAGTTTGGAAATCATCAAAAAGTGGTGGCTCAGCCACCACTTTTTGATGATTATGGGTGTGTCTGGAGGGTCAGGGGGATGTCGGCCCAGTTGCCCTGGATGATTTTGGTGGGGTCTACGCCCAACCAGTTGCGGACCACGGAGGCGTAGACGGCGCGGAAGTCGGTCTGCATGCGGAGGTCGCCGTTGTCGAGGTCGGTGAGGTTGGGGTTGTTGCCGTAGACGCCGCCCTTGATGTTGCCTCCGATGACGAACATGGGGAGGGAAGTGCCGTGATCGGTGCCCGCGCTGCCGTTCTTGCGCACGCGCCGCCCGAACTCCGAAAAGCTCATCAGGGCTACCTGGTCGGCCTTGCCCATCTTTTCCAGGTCGTTGTAGAAGGCGCTCACCCCTTCGTCCAGTATGGCTAGCAGGTTGGCGTGCGCGCCCGCCTGGTTGGCGTGGGTGTCGAAGCCGCCCAGGCTGATGTAGAAGATGCGCGTGCCCAGGTCGGCGGCTATCACCTGCGCTATCAGCTTCATCCCCTCGGCGAAGGCGTTATTGCCGTATTGCACTGTGGTCTGGTAGCGGCCTACCGCCGATTTGAGCATATCGGAGCTTGCGAAGGCGTCTATCGCGGCGTCGCTGACGTACTCTTCCAGGGAACCGTGCGATGTGTGCTCGCAGAGGTGGTGGATGGCGTCCACCTGCGCTGAGGGGTCGCCCATGTAGCGGCCGTCGGTGCGGAACTGGTAGCTCTCAAGGTTGGTGATGGAGGGGACGAGAGTGGTCTCGGTCCAGAGGGTGCGGGGGAGGAAGTTGCCGACGTTCATGGCGCGCAGGGTGTTCTGTTCGTCGTCATCGCCGGCTTCGAGGTAGCGGCCCAGCCAGCCGGTCGGCTCGTTCACGTCGGGGCGGGCGGTCTGCCAGATCGCCATCGAGCGGAAGTGGGAGCGGTTGGGGTTGGGGTAGCCCACGCCTTGCAAGATAGCCATGTGGCCGTTGTCGTACAGGCCCTTGAAGCCTTTCATGTTGGGGTGGAGGCCGATGGTGTCGGTCAGCCGGAGTATCTCGTCGGGCCTGGGGGCGAGGGTAGGGCGCGAGTCGAAGTAGGCGCGGTCGGTGTAGGGGATGACGGTGCCCAGGCCGTCGTTGCCGCCCGAAAGCTGCACGACGACCAGGATGTTCTTCTTGAGGGCGCTGCTGCTTGCCGGGTCGCCCAGCAACGCGTCGTTGCCCGTGCGGTCTCCCCGCCCACCATGCGTGAGGGCGTACGCGCTCTTCACCAGGAAGGAGGGCGCTACAAGTCCCAGCGCGGCTATGGCTATGCCGTTCTTCACAAGATCGCGTCGTGTTGTCCCCATAGATTCTATTCCTTTCAATTTCGAATTTCGGATTTCGAATTTCGAAGAGGCTCAAATCAGTGCATTTGATAGGCTGGACTTGACATAATCAGGCGGACCAGGCCGCGTAGCTTGCCGTTCCACAGGCGTGGGGTGTTGGGGGTGGTTGCGCCCATGAAGGTTTGGAGGGTGGATTTGTAGGAGGCGGGCACGTCTGACTGGAGGAGGAGTTCCAGGAAGTAGTCTACCGCTGCGTTGGGAGTGGTGACGCCTGCTGAGGAGGCTATCTCGGCTGGGTCAATGGTGGCTTCGCTTTCGACGCTGACCAGTTGGGCGGCAAGGTTGGCTCGGCTGTAGTAGGTGGTGCTGTTGATCCAGCTTTTGTTGCCTGCCCAGCCGCTTACGTCGGGCGGGGCGAATATCTGCTGGCCCATGACCTTCATCGCGGAGTTGATGCCCAGCCACGCCTTGAGGTCGGGGAAGCGCGCCGAGAGCGCCCGTAGCGCGCCTATGGTGTATTCGGCGGGACTCTTTATCATGGCGAAATATGCCTGGTCGGAGCGGAACTCAGGGGAGAGGAGGAGTTGGCGCACCAGTTCTTTGACGTTGAAGCCGCTTTTGACGTAAATATCGGCGAAGCGGTTGACGGTGGCCTCGTCCGGGGTGTCATGTACGAAGAAGCGGAATAGCTTCCTCGCCATGAACTTGCCGTGAACGGGCTGGGTGAAGATGATGTTTATTATGTCGTCGCCGTTGAGGTTGCCGGTCACGCCGAGGACGGTCTTGGGGTCGTCGTGCTGGCGGGGGTTGAAGGCGAACTCGCCCTGGCGGTTGACCGTCCAGCCGGTGAAGGCGCGGGCGGCTTCTTTGACGTCCGTCTCGGTGTAGTTGCCGATGCCGAGGGTGAATAGCTCGAATAGCTCTCGCGCCCAGTTCTCATTGGGCTTGCCTTTGCGGTTGGTGTTGTTGTCCAGGTAGATGAGCATGGCGGGGTCGTGCGCGACGGCCCTGGTGAACTCTTTGAGGTTGGTGGTGAGGGCGTTGGCGCGGTAGAGATCGTTTTGCCGGCGCATCAGGTCGGCGCGCTTTACGTCTAAGATGGAGGAGGTGAAGTGGCCGTGCCAGAAGAGGGCCATCTTCTCCTGGAGGGGTCGCCTGGTCATGAGCATGCGCGTGAGCCAGATGGCGACCTCAAGGCCGGGGTTGCCGATCTCCGGCCTGTCGGGTTGGGCGGCTGTGGGGTTGTCTGCGCGCATCTGGGCGATGGTCGCCTCTAGCTCGTGGTCGTCAATCGCTTCGTAATTGATGAGGCGATCTACTGCGCCCTCGAAGCCGAGGGAAGTGTAGGCGTCAACGTCTTTGGAGGTTGCCCCGAAGCCCGTGCGCCTTAGGAGATGGGCAATCAGTTGGCGATCCGACCTGGGCATACTGCCTCCTTTTCGCGTGGTTGGTGCCGTCCGGCCAATGGTAGCGGGCGTCAATAGGAAATAAAGCGTAGGGGCGTGATCTATCGCGCCCTCGTTTGGAAGCCCGCAGCAACCTGGGTAATCGTCCCCACCAGGGCGCGATAAATCACGCCCCTACGCCTCAAATCCCCACCAGGGCGCGATAAATCACGCCCCTACGCCTCAACTGAACATACATGATTGCTGATGGTCAAAGTATAACGGGGCGTGCTGTTGCGTTGGTTAGGTTGGGGTAAGAGGTTTGTAAAATCGTTGTAAAACTGGGGCCGGGGCGTAATCATTCTCGGAACGCTGCTTTGCTGCCGACGTTGCCCGGCGAGAGTTCGCTACGCTCATAGTCGCGGGCAACGATTATAAAGTTGCCCTTCGGCGACTGCTCTATTTTTTGCTTTTCCTTTCTCTTATACAAGGGTGGAAAAGTCACCTGAGCACCCCTTGACAGCCTAGAACATATGTACTATATTATGGGCACAAATGTCATAGCCTGCGTCCTTCCCATGAGCCATAACCTATTTACAGGAGGGGGATTCGTGAAGATTGCACTGACCAGCGTATTTGTAGACGATCCGGGCAAAGCCTTCAAGTTTTATACGGAGGTATTGGGCTTCGTTGAGAGGATGTTTATCCCGGAGGCCCAATTGGCTATAGTTGTCTCGGCTGAAGAGCCGGGTGGTACCGCACTGCTTCTGGAGCCGAACGGCAACCCGATTGCCAGGACGTACCAGGAAGCTATTTATAAGGAGGGGCTTCCAGCTATAGTGTTTGGGGTCGAGGATATTCAGAAGGAGTATGAGAGGCTGCGAAAGCTGGGCGTGGTGTTTCGTGGGGAGCCTGCTAAAACGGATTGGGGGACGCAGGTGGTGTTTGAGGATGGTTGCGGGAACCTCGTGCAGCTTCACCAGGTCTGATGCCCTGAAGAGATAGCCAGGGAGGGTGATCCTTCGCCTCGCTCATTACTGCGCTAACAAAATAATGTTGATGTAGGGGCGAGCCGGTGGCTCGCCCTGTCTGAGTTCAGCGCCAACTTGGTACGTCATCCCCACCAGGGCGAGCCACAGGCTCGCCCCTACTGCACATCTTACTACTTTGTTAATTCAGCACTTGAAGTGACCGACGTTGGACCTTGTTGCTTAGGGTTTCCGGCAGCGCGCTGCAATGCTTATGATTCTCTATTCTTGTGGTAAAAGGGTATGCGAGGGACGAGATTCTTCGTTTCGCTCAGAATGAGAAGGGGAGATGGCATTCCGTCCCGTGCACCTGGACCTGGCAACAACACTAGCGGTCATACACCTGGGGGTTGACGATGTTGGGGGGCCGCTCGCCGTTCATCACGGCTATGATGTTCTCTGCGGCCATTAGCGCCATTGCATTGCGGGTGTCAAGGGAGGCGGATGCGATATGGGGGGCGAGGACGACGTTCTCCAGCTCAAGGAGGCCGGGATGGACCTCCGGCTCGCGCTCGAAAACGTCCAGGGCGGCACCTGCTATCTGTCCGTTTTTGAGGGCGTCGGTGAGCGCGGCCTCGTCCACGATTGGGCCGCGCGATGTGTTTATTAGATACGCGGTAGACTTCATTCGCTCGAACTCAGGCGCGCCGATCAGGTGGTGGGTTTCAGGGTTGTAGTCGGTGTGGAGGGTTACGTAGTCTGATTGGGCGAGCAACTCTTCCATCGAGACGGCGCTGGCGTTCAGGTCGCGCTCTGTGTCGGGGTCGGCGCTCTGGCGGTCGTAGTAGAGGACTTGCATCTCGAAGCCGCTTGCACGCTTCGCCACCGCACGCCCTATCCTGCCGAAGCCGATTATGCCCAGCGTCTTACTGTACACGTCCTGCCCGACGAGCATGAGAGGCCCCCAGCCGTGAAAGCGCCCGGCTCTGAGGAAGCGGTCGCCCTCGACTACGCGGCGGGCGGCAGCCATGAGGAGGGTCCAGGCGAAGTCGGCGGTGGTGTCGGTGAGCACGCCGGGGGTGTTGCTGACTATTACGCCGCGCTGGGTTGCTTCGTCCACCTTAATGTTGTTGTAGCCGACGGCCATGTTCGCCACTATACGCAGGTTGGGGGCGGCGTCCAGCACCTCTCCATCAATAGGGTTGGTGAGCATGCAGTAGAGCGCGTGGTAGTCGCCTTCACGTAGCTTGCCGAGCAACTCCTCCCGCGTCCAGATGCGATCCGGGTCGGGGTTGATGTCGAGCGTGCCGCTATCTCCCAGCGCCTCGCGCAGGCGATCAACCGCCTGGGCAGGAGGAAGCTGGGTCATCAAGACCCGCGTAATGGCTCTCTCTTCCGGCATGGATTACCTCCGGCGTATTGCGTATTGCGTATTTGTCGAACCACAAAGACACAAAGAGCACAAAGTTCGCTAAGATACCGTGTATTGAACCGCAGAGGCGCAGAGGTGCAGAGGTATTACAGGGATACGCAATACGCAATACGTTTTAGAAGCCCGGTGTGGACTGGACGCTGGCCTGGTTGAGGAGGAAGAGGACCGTGCATATAAGGAAGCAGCCTCCAACAAAGCCTAGTATGGTCAGGATAGGGATAATGCATGTGCTGAAGAACCCGCCTTTTTTCTTCTGTTTAGCTCCAATCATGATACGATACCTCCTAATTAGCTTGTTGAACTCCTGTGGGTCGCTGCTACCAATAGCCCGTTTATCAGGTCGAGGGTATGGCGCTTGCCGCCCGGACCTATTTCCATTGCCGGCCCTACACACGATGGGCAGCCGTCTTCGCAACCGCACGCTCTGAGCAAGTTGGCCGACGCTTCAAGCAGGGTGGCGTGCATGTCGTACAACTTCTGGCTGAAGCCTATGCCGCCGGGGTAAGAGTCATACAGGAATATTGTACTCTGCCCTGTAAAGGGGTTCTTTACCTGCGGCACAACTCCCAGATCGTGCGGGTCGCACATCAGGTAGAGCGGGGCCATCTGCGAGAGCAGGTTGCCCAGGCCGACCAGCCCTGCCTGTAACGCGTCCTTGCCCGGCATGTTGTCCGACACCATTGGAGGGACGCACAGCCAGTATGAGGTTGTGTGCAATTCTTGTTCCGGCAGATGTATCTTGCCCCAGCCGACGTTCTCGTGCGTGTGCAGCTTTATCTTTTTGTAGATAGTAGCCTGCGCCGACACCATTACTTCGCCGTGATTCCTGTACGCGTCTGGCGGCTCAGGAGCTACTATATCTAATACCTTCAAAGTGACCGCAAGGTTCGCATCCGTGTAGTAATCGGCGTCTACGGCCCGCACATACGCCTTTTGCTCATCCCAATCTAGCTTGTCTACGTGGTACTGCTGGCCCTCGTGGAGATAGATAGCTTCTTCGTGCAGGAGAGTTAGCACCGAGAAGCGGTCCATCTCGCCGATGATGCGGGGGCTGGGTTCGGTATTCTCTACTATAACAAAATTCTCGGAGGCCGCGGTACGCAAGGAGATTTTTTCCGCCGGGAAATTCTCGCTCGACCAGTGGTACATGCCGCCGGTGTGCCTGACGACGAAGGACTCTTCAAGGTAATCGAGCATCTGCGCGGTCTCGGCTACGCTGTGGGTGCCGTAGCCTTCGTCCTCCCGAAAGGGTAGCTCGAAAGCGGCGCATTGCAGGTGGCTCATCAGCACGAAGAGGTTGTCGGGGTTGATAAGGCCGTTCTCAGGTGAGCGGTTGAAGAAGTATTCGGGGTTGTTCACGAGGAACTGGTCCAGGGGCGAGGAGCCTGCCACCATCACGGCCAGGGATTGAGTGGAGCGCCGCCCGGCCCTGCCCGCTTGCTGCCAGGTGGAGGCGACGGTGCCTGGATAGCCGACGAGCACGGCAGCCTCCAACGCGCCTATGTCTATGCCTAGCTCAAGGGCGTTGGTGCTGACTACGGTGCGGACAGTGCCGTCGCGCAGGCCGCGCTCGATCTCGCGCCTCTGATTGGGGAGGTAGCCGCCCCGGTAGCCGCGTACTTTGTCGGGGCTGTGCTTGTGCCGTTTGGCCGCGTCGCGCAGGTAGGTAAGCAGGACTTCTACGGAGGTGCGGGTGCTGCCGAAGACGATAGTCTGGATGTCGTTCGCGAGGAGTTGGGAGGCTATGTCGGTGGCTTCCAGCAGCTTGGAGCGGCGCAGGCCAAGCTCTTTGTTGACGACGGGCGGGTTGTAGAAGACGAAGGTCTTGGGGCCTTGCGGCGCGCCGTTGTTGTCCACGAGGGTTATCGGAGAGACGCCGGTCACCCGCTCGGCCAACTGCTGGGGGTTGGCGATGGTGGCGGAGGAGAGGATGAATTGCGGGCGCGAGCCGTAGAACTCGCAGATACGCAGGAGGCGGCGCATGACGTTAGCTACGTGCGAGCCGAAGACGCCCCGGTAGTTATGCACCTCGTCTATGACGACGTAGCGCAGGTTCTCGAAGAGGCGCACCCACTTGGTATGGTGGGGGAGGACGCCGGTATGGAGCATGTCGGGGTTGGAGATGACGACGTGCCCGGCGGTGCGTACCAGCTTGCGGGCGGTGGGCGGGGTGTCTCCGTCGTAGGTGAAGGTCTTGATGTCGCGCTGCATGGCCGTGACGATGGCGTGGAGGTTGGCAAGCTGGTCCTGGGCGAGGGCTTTCGTGGGGAAGAGGTAGAGCGCCCTGGCCTCCGGGTCTTTGAGGATGCTGTCGAGCACCGGCAGGTTGTAGCATAGGGTCTTGCCGGATGCGGTGGGCGTGACGACGACGACGTGCTCTCCACGATGTACGGCGTCGAGGGCGTCGCGCTGGTGGGAGTAGAGTTCCCTTATGCCGAGGGTGTGGCAGGTGCCCTCAAGGTGGGGGTCTAGCCAGCCGGGAAAGGGGGCGGTGCGTGCTTCACGCGCGGGGATGTCGTGCCAGCTTGTGATGCGCTGCTGGAACATGGGGGAGGTACGCATGAAGCTGATTAGTTGGGTGAGGTTCATAAGTGGGGATTGTTAGGACTGAATTGCGTGCGTCTAGGAAGGTCAGAAGTGGACGTTCTTGTTCGCATTATAGCATGGCATTGGCTACTTTTACCTCTATAGGCCACTGATCTCAACGAGCTTCTCGCCTGATTCTAGCAGAGCCATCGCATTTTCTAATGTGCTGCCAAGTATCTCTTTGAGCCGTGCATTAGACGTGTTGCCACAGGTAATCCACATCACTTTAGGCGGCGCGCCAAGTTCGTCCAGCAGACGCAGAAAGTCGGCGTCTTTTGTCATTACCACAACACCCGTCTGCCTGGCAGCAAGGTAATTCTGCCGGTCAGATGCATCCCGCAGACCAAGCTCGCGCACTGCAATAGCTTGTGTACTGAAGTTCTCAGTTATCCACTCGGCTATCGCTGGAGAGAATTGGGCGTCAACCCAGATGATCATATGACTAAGAGAGGGTGGTCAAGCTTGCGAGCAGCATATGATAACGCAGCCTGTAGGTCTTCCGGCACAAGGTCAGGCATCTCTTCCAAAATCTGCTCTGTGCTCAACCCGGCGGCATACAGGTCGAGAATGTCAGTTACGCGGATACGCATACCTCGAATGCATGGGCGTCCGCCGCACTGGTCGGGGTTTATGGTGATTCTCTCTAACAAATTGGGCATAGTTGTCTCCAATTTATTTACCTTATCCAGCCCCGCTTCCGTAGCGCCTCGGTGCCTATAGTGCCGAGGGTGATGCGCTTGCCCTCCGGGAAGAAGGGGTGCCATTCGAGGCGACCACGCTCGAACCACTGGTACTCGCTGCCGTCCGCCTGGAAGCTCTCGCTCAGGGGGAAGCCTAGCGTTTCGAGGCCGCCTACGTCCTGCCAGAAGGTGAGGAAGGGTCCGCTTACGGAGTGCTGGGTCGGGCCGAAGTAGGCGTTGGTGTCCGTGCTGGGGAAGAAGCGCACCGTTTGGAAGAACTGGCCCTCGGTCAGTTCCGCGCCGAGACGGCCCAGGCTTATCTTGCCGTCGCGGTACTCAAGTCGCGCTCGCTCGAAGTATTGCACCGTCACGCCGTTCTCTACGAACTCCTCGGTGAGGGGGTAGCCGAAGAAGCCCACGCCGCCTCTGCTCGCCCAGAAGTCGCGGAAGCCGTACTTGATGTTGTGGCCGGTCTGCGGGAAGTAGTCGGACACGGCGGGGTCGAACGGCTCTGCGCGGTCGCTTGGCTTCGGCCCTTCCACTAACACGACAGTGGGGGTTGGCGTGGGTGTTGAAGTGGGTATGGGTGTGGACGTGGGAGGCAGGGGGGTGGCGGTGGGCGCGAGGGGTGGGGGAGGCGCGGGCGGTGGCGTAGGTTGTATATCTGAAGTTACAGCGGGTGTAGACGCGGGCGCTTGCACCGCGCCCGGAGGGATTTTGTAGCCCCATATGACTGAGTCTTTCTGGCTGGCGAGCACTACGCGCCCGCTGTTGCCGTCCATCGCCAGGAGTAAGTTGCCGCCACGCGCGCCGTCTGGTCCGAGGGTCTGCCAGGTGCGCGCGGCGTCCAGGGATTGGAATGCTCCCTCCGGTGTGTTGATGACTAATGCGCCATCGGTGGTCGCGGCAAGCACGCTCACTTTCAGGGGCATAGGCTCTGCGGGAGGCGCGCCAGGGAGCAAGGGGCGGTCTTCGGGCGTGGTCTTGCGGGGTACGTTGGACTTATGCCAGCTTTTGCCGCTATCGGTGGAGGCGTAGAGGCCATCGTAGGCGGTGGCGGCAAAGAGGGTCGGGCCGCTCCACCCCAGGCCGGTGATGTGGCCGCCGTTGTTGGGCAGCATGTGGATGCCCAGGGAGGATGAGCGCCATGTCAGCCCGCCGTCCTCTGATTTGTATACGTAAGCGGGTGGGTGCGTGCCTTGCGTGTAGCGCACTCCCACGAATACGCGTTGCGGTGCGGTGGGGTCGGCGGTGAGGGCGGTTGCCCACGCGCCGGGGGGGAGGCCGTTGGAGGCGGGCTGCCAGTTCGAGCCGCCGTCTGTCGAACGATAGAGGCCGCCCAGGCCGTCCATGCCTGCGTAGAGCACCTGCGCGTTGTTGGGGTAGGTAGCCAGCCAGCGGATATGCGCGCCTGATGGTAGGACGCCTTGCGTGGGCACGTCTTTCCAGGTGCGGCAGCCGTCGTCGCTGAGGCGCAGGCCGGACGCGGTGGAGGCGTAGAGGAGGCTGTTTCCCGCCTGGCCGGGTAGTGGGGTTACGAGGCGCATCATGCGGGCTTCGCGGTTGCAGAGTGCCCAGGTCGTACCGGCGTCGGTGCTGTGGGAGATGCCGTCGCTGCCGTAAGCGTACAGGGCAGAGCCGTCGCCTGCCTGGGCAAGTGCCGCCACGCCTGCGGGTAGGGTGCCCAGGCGGGTCCATGTCGCGCCGCCTGCCTGTTGCGCGATGGCGCGTGGGGTGGCTTGCAGAAAGACCATGCTAAATAGAAGCCCGATGGCGAGTAATAGGGTTGAGGCTTTATTTAGTAAATTGTGGGGGGTCAACCACCCCACCATCCTTGTCATTCTGAGCGAAGCGAAGAATCTCGCTCCTCGCGCATTGTCCTGCCCCAGAGACTCTGAATAAGCATCTACGCGAGGAGCGAGATTCTTCGCTTCGCTCAGAATGACAAGACTCACTCTTGTCACTTTCCCTTTACACTCATTCTTGATTAGATTCATTCTGCGACTTTCTAGGTTCCTCGAAGCCCCAGAGGTCCTGGGAGGCTATTGCTTCTTCCTTTAGCATCTCTTTGATGGGCTTGCCGTCGGGTGATAACAGGTCGGGGCGGAGGTCGGATAGCGGGCGCAAGACGAACTGCCTCTGCCACATATGCGGGTGGGGTACTACGAGGGTGGCCGTCTTGATGCGCCTATCTCCGAAGATGAGGATGTCTATATCAATGGGCCTCGGCCCCCATTTTTCGCCCTCGACGCGGCCCTGCTCCTTCTCGATGTTTTTGGCGTGGCGCAGGAGCTGGTGTGGTAGGAGCCTGGTGCTGATCTCCAGGGCGAGGTTGAGGAAGTCGGGTTGGTTGGTGTAGCCCCAGGCTTTGCTCTCGTAGTAGGGCGATCTGCGCAGCACCTTGGTGGTGGGGATGCGGCCTATGGCTTCAATAGCCGCCTCTAATTGCGCCTCTCTCTCGCCCAGCATATCTCCCTGGTTGGAGCCTAGACCCAGGTAGGCTATACTCTCCGTGCTGCTTGGCATCCTGCTTCCTCCTTGCCGGGCAATTTCATGCCCTAACGTTTTACAGCTTGAGACGGACTATTGCGTCGGCTATTCTGACCACCTGGACCATGTGCGCTACATCGTGTACGCGCACCACGTCCGCGCCATTGGCAATGCTGAGGGCGACGGTGGCCCCGGTGCCTATGACGCGCTCCTGGGGCGGAGGCGATTCTCCACCTAGGCTCTGCGCCAGTATGCGGCCTATAAAGCCTTTGCGCGAGGTGCCCACCAGGATAGGGCAGCCGAGCGACTTTAGCTCACCGAGGCGCTTGAGCAGCTCCAGGTTGTGGGCCTGCGTCTTGCCGAAGCCGATGCCGGGGTCAACCCAGATACGCTCTTTCTTTACCCCACAAGCCAGGGCCTTGTCAATACTCTGCCTGAGATATTGTATCACTTCACCGAGCAGGTCGTCATAGTGGGGGTCCTGTTGCATGGTGCGCGGGGTGCCCTGGATATGCATGAGCGCGAGGCCCGCGCCGTACTTTGCCGCGACTTCGGCTATGGCGGGGTCGTCGCGCAGGCCCGATATGTCGTTGATTATGTGCGCTCCGGCTTTTATGGCTGCTTCGGCTACCTCTGCGCGGTTCGTGTCAATCGAGATGGGGAGGGGCAGACCGCCGGGCGCGGCAAGGGTTTCGATGAGGGGGATAACGCGCCTAAGTTCCTCTTCGATGGGTATTGGGTCGGAGCCGGGGCGCGTGCTCTGGCCGCCGATGTCGAGGAGGTCGGCACCCTCTTCTTTCATGCGGTGGGCCTGGGATATGGCCGCCTCCAGGTCGCTGCCCAGACCGTCGCCTGAGAAGGAGTCGGGGGTGACGTTTATCACGCCCATCACCAGGGTGCGCTCTCCTAGCGGCAGAGTGTAGGGGCCCGCCTGGAAAGGCTTGCGCGGCGTATCCAAGTTGGCGAGTAAGTCGCTCAGTTGGGTGGCTATTGCGGGCAGGCCGAAGCCCTGCTGCCGCAGCTTGGCTATGAGGTCTTCGTACTGGGGCCGCGTGCCTATGAGCAGCACGAGGCTCTCTTCGCGCTCCAACGTGACGCAGTCTTTGTGGACGGCGCAATCGCCGCCACGCGCCAGCATTTCCTGTTTGAGGACGTTGGCGGCTACGCAACTCAGACGTTCCAGGCGGATAGGCAGGAAAGTGGCCTTCCGGGAGATTATCTGCTGGCCCGGCCACTGCGCGCCGACACGCTCCAATTCGGCGGACATGAACGCCGGGTCGTTGTTGACTATGCGCGGGTTGTAGTTGTCTTTGTCAGTTGCCATCTTCTGATTCTATCCTTGTAGACAGGTTGGCAAGCCAAGTCCGAAGTTCTTCGAGGGCAATATCGGGAATGTTTGGGGTCCAGCCGTAGGTCTCCATGCAGGTTCGGAAGTGGTAGACCAGGCTTTCTCTTGCCTCGCTTGTCCGGGCATCATGTTGAGCCGAGGTCCAGAACGAGCCGAGGAGTTGGAGCACGTAGCCGAATTGCCATACGCGCCTGTATATCTTTATTCGCCGCTCAAGCATTATGTCGTCGGTATGCGAGAGATAGAGTTCGATAAGTTTGTCTGCTGCTGATGGCCCTGATGACTCCGCTAACATGCAGCTTGTGGCTGCTACTTCGTATGCAGGGTCGCCCAGGCCGAATAGCTGCCAATCTACCAGCGTGGCCGCGCCGTCGGCAAGGAGTATGTAGTGAGGAGAGGGCGTGCCGTGTACGGGGGTTAGCGTCGCATCCTGCCAGAAGCGTTTGTGCGCGTGGGAGTCGGCTGCGACAGTCTGGGTGAGGCGTCCCAGCAGGTCTTCTATGGTGGGGGGTAGTTCGTGTAGAAGGTCTGCGGGTATGTCGCGGTATATTTCGTGTATCTGTAGCCACCAGGCGTCCAGGTTGCGCGGGCGTGGTGAGAGCAGTTTTAGGTGTACCGGCTCGCTGTGTATAGTCCTGAGTGCGCTTGCGTATGACTCGATTTCTTTGTTGCCAAGCTGCCGTTGGGCTGCGCTTACGCCTTGGGGGGAACGGTAGATGACGATGCAGCCGCCGATATGCGTAGGGGCATCTCCTGACCATATCAGTTTCGGTGCTATGTCCCTCGGCGCGTGTGCTTGGAGGGCGAGGCTCTCCGCTCGCGCTCTATCCTTTGCGGAGCGGACTATGAGAGGCTTTTGCTTTTTTTCGCGCTCAAAATAATGTTTTACTACGAGATCGACGCCGGCTGATGAGACGGTAAAAAGTGTGTGGCCTTCCGCCTGAACTGTGGTGAGAACTTCGGGTGGCGACTCCGCAAATGGAGGAAGGGCAGCGAACCAAGCGATTTGATTGTGTGTGGAGGAGAGGGCCATGCGCTAGCTGCGGTGGTCGCGCACGAAGCCCAGGAACTCGGCGCGGGTTGGAGGGTTTGTTTTGAAGAGGCCGCGCATGGCTGACGTTACCATGACGCTCCCCGGCTTCTTCACGCCCCTGAGTATCATGCAGAAGTGTTGCGCTTCGATGACCACTCCTACCCCTGTAGGATTGACGGCTTCCACGATGGCGTCAGCGATCTGGGAGGTCAGGCGCTCCTGCAATTGAGGGCGGCGGGCGAAGCCTTCTACTACCCGCGCCAGCTTCGACAAGCCCACAATTCTGCCTGCGGGTATGTAGCCGACGTGGGCTTTGCCTACGAAGGGCAAAAAATGGTGTTCACAATTATGAGACAGGTGTCCGTTGATTAGAAATGTTGGGTAAGGGTCACACGTGAAAGAGTAGACCACAAAAGGCTTATCGCCACCGGCTCTTACAGGTTCGACAAGTGTAACCGGCACGTATCTCGATTCCGTTAAGGTAGTCTGATGGTCTTCTTGCCTGAATCCGTGCCTCCCACGCCAACCCACCTTGCTCCACTTGTCTGAAACGTAGAGATGGTGAACCCCTCTCCTGGAAGGAGTGAAACGTGCGCCAATTACCGCAGCCATCTCTTGGAGGAATTCAACATTGGCGCACACTATCGTGGAGCCATTCCCATTAGCCAACTTGTACCCATCCCCTTCGACGTACCCATCAATGAAACCCTGCGTACAATCGAAGGAGTTCAGCACCACTCGAGGGAATCTTTGCCGTAAATGGTTTGCGTCTCCACCTGCCCAAGTCCTGAATAGGTCCGCCAGATAGGAGGAGACCACACGCACTCTGTACCCAGGTGTATCTCTTCCTGTGAAACCTGAAGGTCGAGATACAGCTTCAACCTGACACTGGACGCCAAAGGCCTCCCGCATCATGGAGGCGAACTTTGCGGCGAACGGTCTTTCATTGACGACCAGGGAAATATAACGTGTGCCGACCGTTCCATCAGAGAAAACGGCTCCAATTGCGTACCCAAGAGCATATCCCACTCTTGGAAAGTATCGCTCTCGACACAGGCTCCTGGGAAAGGTCCACTCAACTTCCTGGCCTTCCAGACCCCTGGCCTCAACCCATCCTTGGCGCGTAGCAAACGGGTGGTCAGGAGTGACCATAAAAGAGCTTTCAGTAGTAACTACCCTTACCAGTTCCTTCGTTTTACGAGATGAAACTGTTGTCACTAAAGTCTGCTTTACTTTGCCATCGTGCAGCGTCCAGAGCTTATCCCCCACCTTGACAGACGCCGCCCGGCGCGCACCACCTACAACGTTTACTAACTGCTTAGAGGGCACGCACATTGAGTGAAAAGGTATGTCCCTTAGCACGATCATCTCTTTGTGGCGTTCCTCGAAGCCTACTTTGAGGTAATCGGCAGGGTCGGTCGCGAGGCCGGAGAATATCTCTTCGTACATATCGGCCACGCGGCGCGGGGTGTCCTTCAGACCTTCGCGCTCAGGGTCCTCGCCTATGGCCTCCAATATGGAATGCACGGCTGACATGATCTTCTCGCGGTCCACAAGCTCTCTCCTGCACGGGTTTGGGTGGGGGTTAGAGACGAGTATACCACACCTGGGGCTGCGCGATTCTACCAATCCTATCTAACCGCCAAGACGCCAAGAGCGCCAAGTACCCGCCAAGAGCGCCAAGTACCCGCCAAGAGTTTTATTGTTTGTTTCCAGTAGAGAACTATGCTTGCCCGAAGAGCTATTCCCGATTACTCTTGGCGGGTACTTGGCGCTCTTGGCGTCTTGGCGGTCCCCGTTTTAGCCGTTGTTATCGTTGCCTGGGATGTCATAGAGGCTTAAGGCCTGGGCTAGATCGCGGGAGGCCTGGGCGTATTCGTCGCCTGCGAACTGGGGTTGCCAGGGGTTGCCTAGCAGGGGTAGGATTTCGGTGTCGGGGCGTTTGCGGGCTGACTGGATGCGGCGGCGCTCCTGCATGAAGTGGGGGAGGAGGCGGTTGAAGCGGTTGATGGCGGCGAGGTGGGCTACGCTGACTTTGGGTAGGCGTTCTACGTTGGCCGTGTTGGTGTCCTTTGGGGCTGTGAGGTTGTAGTCCTCTGGTTGGAAGGCGCTGCCCGCCGATAGGATAGTGCGCTTGTATTGTAGGAGCAGGGCGGCTGATAGGATGCGCTCCATGTTGCCGGTCTCGTAATTCTTCAGGACGGTAGCCAGGGCGTTGCACTCCCAGAGGGTGTAGCGGCGGTGGGCGGCTGAGCGCGAGCCTGTGGCCCCGCCGACGTGCCGCACGACAGCGCCCGGCGCATAGACCACGCGATGGCCCATGACCCACAAGCGCCAGCCGAGGTCTACGTCCTCGAAATAGGCGAAGAACTCCGGGTCGAAGCCACCCACGTCCAGGAAGGTGCGGCGGTGGATGAGCATCGCGCCACCGGAGGCAAAGAGGAGGGGGTCTCCCTCTGTGGGAGGGGCTGAAGCGGGGGAGGGGCGGCCAACGCCGAAAAGGTTGGCGGATGCTCCGTTGAATTCTATCTCCTGCCCGTCCCGCGAGCGGATATGCGATGCGGCGCATACGGCATCCTCGCCGCCCGCTCTCAGTCCGGCGAGGAGAGCTTCTATCCAGCCCGGCTCAGGGACGGCGTCGTCGTTGAGGAAGGCCACGTACTCGCATGACCCCCTTGCGGCGCCTAGGTTGCAGGCAGGCGCGAAGCCGGTGTTTCGGTCCAGGCGTATGTGTGTTATTTTGGGGTAATGATTCTTCAGCAGATCGGCGGTGCCGTCCTCTGAGGCGTTGTCTACGACGATGACTTCAAGCTGTTCGCGTGGGTAGGTCAGGGCGCGCACGGCGTCGAGGCACTCACGCAGTAGTTTGGCGTTGTTGTAGGTGGGGATTACTAACGTAACTGTCGGTGGGCTTGGCGTTGAGCTCATTCTGTTGCTCCGTTGAACTCAAGGCTCATTAGGATTGCGCCGGGGGCTGGTAGGCCGTCCTCGTATCGCTGGCCCCTGATCTTGCCGGGGCGAGGGGTGGCCCATAGGGTTACGGCGTCACCCGGCACTCCGTCGGGCGATTCCGCGACCAGGTAGAACCACCTGTTGGCGGAATCGGGTATGCGCGGGAACCTCAGGGTGAGTTGCTGGCCGTCGCGCAGCCTGTGTGTGGGCACTTTGAGGGTGTAGAGGTCAAGAGACGCTCCGGGATTGGTGCGGAGGTGGAGGGCCAGTTGGGAGGTGTTGCGGCGTCCGAATGTGCCGACCTCAATGCGGACACCCGATAAGCCGTCGTGCGGGCAGAGGAAACGCTGGCCGTGACTGCGCCCCTCCACAAGCTCCGGTAGGGCGATACGCGCCTCGGTGCCACTGAAGATGGGGCGCGTAGGGCTGGCCTTGATGGGTAGCACGTCCTTCACCAATGCAACTGACCGCGCTACGAGCCGCGAGGGGAGACCCCTGCGCTTTGAATAGAGGCGCTCTAATTTAGGGGTGAGTGGGCGATCTTCCGATGTGGCGACGACGAACTCGGTGTCTCCTGATGGGCGGCGCTCGGCGGGTTTGTCTTGTGGGGCTATTCGCCTGCCCCTGTATGGGCGGATGTAGGGTTGGCGCACGAACCTGTCTAATGCCTCGATTGTCTGGTCCCAGGAGAATCGCTCACTGGCGAGGCGCTGGGCGTTCTCGCCACGCCTGCGCGCTTCATGAGGGTCCGCCAGTATGTTCATTACTACTTCGCGCAATGCTGCCGGGTTGTCGTGGGGGACGACCCAGCCCGCCTCGTATTCCCTGATAACTGAGGCTACTTCGCTGAACTCGGCGTGGATGACTGGCAGGCCGCACCAGAAGTAGTGGACCGTACGGCTTGGGAAGGCCAGCTCTCTTTCGGCGTTGGGCATCATCACGTCTACCGCGACGTGCGCCCTGGTGTAGCGGGCTACAAGCTCGTCGTGGGGGAGGAGGCCCGACATCTCTACGCGGGGCATGGCAGCCAGCCTGTCTACCAGGGGGCCGAAGCCGCCGGTGTCAACGGCGTGGAAGGGGTGCTTACCGCCGATTACTTCTAATATGCCTTTGGCTGCTTCGTTTAGCGTGGAGGCGACTTGCAGGAGCGCGGGGGCGGGGTTCTGCCAGGGGAGGAAAATGCCGCCGTAGACGAACCTTACTTCGTTGCCGTCCCAATCTTCGGGCCAATGGTGTACGGGTTGTTCTGGGTCAACCGAATAGGGTATTACGGATAATGCCTGGGGGATGTCTTCTACAGGAACACCTGCCTGGGCGAGCCAGCCTGTGAAGTAGTAACGCTGCCGCCCGCTTATGCAGGTGAAGAAGTCGGCGTGGTCCATCGCAGCCAGCTTTTCTTCGGCGTTCGTGGGCACGTCGCGGTAGCCCTGGTAGGCGCGTTCCAGGAGATGCGGGCCGGTGAGATCGAGGGCTACGGGCAGGTTGGCGCGCTTCAACCAGGTGAGGTTGGGCCAGCCGCACGACACCACCACATCGGGCGCGTAGGCGTCAACCAGCGATTGGAGGTTTTCGGCGGTCCACGCGCTCTTCGCGTACTCGGCGGGCACGCTCTTATCTCGGCCATGCAGGGCGGCGGCGGGCATGGTAAAACGAACGTGGTGTCCCCGGCTCGCCAGGCCCTTGCCTAGCGCCCAGGCGCGTATGCCGGAGCCGCTTGCGGGTATCTCGCCAACGGGGAGTACGTCAGGGGAGATTACGAGTACTTCTTTAGGGAGGTCGCTCCACAGGCGTTCTATGTCCAATTCCTTCAGCAAAGCGTGGTGGGCTGCCGAATAGGGGGCGTCGGTCTCGTGGTTGAGGAGGTGGACGCGTCCCGGCTGGCCGAAGAGGGCGAACAACTCGGCGTCCGTGCGCCTGCGGTGGGCCTGTATCCACTCGCGCTTGCGGTTGAACATCTCCACCGTTGCCATGAACTCGTTGGCGGCTAGCAGGGTGGCTACGGCGTTGCGGTGTACGCTGTCGGAGTCGGCTCGGCTCTTTTCGGGGTTGGAGAGGTCGTAGTCTTCGAGGTCTACGCCGCCCAGTTCCATGAAGCGCACGGCCCTCTGGCCCAGGAGGAGGAGCGCGGCGGGGAGTATCTTGTCGAGGTTGGCTTGCTCGTAATTCTTGTAGATGGTGTAGAGGGCGTTGCGCTCGTAGAGGACCTGTACGCGGTGGTGGGGGATGTTTTCCGCCGTGCCGTGATGGCGGTGGTAGGTGATGGCGGTAGGGGTGAGAGTCGCGCGGTAGCCCAGGAGCCAGAGCCGCAAGCCCAGGTCAACGTCCTCGAAGAAGGCGAAGTAGTCAGGGTCGAAGCCGCCAAGCGTGAGAAATACGTCGCGCTGGATGAGCATCGAGCCGCCGCACGCGAAGAGCAGGTCGCGCGGCACAATCTCGCGGCCTTCGACGGGCAGGCCGTAGGAGGGTTGGAACCCGAAGCCGTGAAAGTTGAGGCCACCCGCCTGGAAGTCTATCTTCTTGCCGGACCAATCGAGCATGAGGGAGGAGGTGCAGACCACGCCCTCTTCGTGTCCTGCCGCCACGCTCTTGACCATCTCTTTGAGCCAGTCCGGCTCTACCCGCGTGTCGTTGTTGAGGAAGGCGACATATTGCCCTGTGGTCCGCTCCGCGCCGTAATTGTTGCCCGCCGCGAAGCCGAGGTTGCTGCCCGTTTCTACCAGGCGCACGTGGGGAAATCGCTCGCGCATGAAGGAGAGGGAGGCGTCGGTGGAGCCATTGTCTACCAGCATTAGCTCAAGCTGGCCGGTGGGGTAGTCGAGGGCGACGAGGGAGTTGAAGCACGTTTCCAGGTGCTTGAGGCCGTTGTAGTTGAGCACGACCACTGAGACGGTGGGGTATTCGCCCGGTTGCAGGGCTAAAGGCTCCGGTAGAGGCTCAAGCTGCGCGGGAGCTTGCCTAAGTGGCGAGTGTGGGAATGCGGCCCCTGATCCCTGATCCCTGACCCCTGACGCCTGATCAGGCGGCAAGGGGGGGAGGGGGGCGGTGCCGGGGGCGGTATAGTCGGGCGGGTGGCTCACTGGCAGGTTAGCTGCGCCCCAGGAAGCGGGAGACGGAGCGGGTCAGGCGGAAGACGCGCCCCGCTTCCATGCCCTGCAATAGCCGCTCAAGGTAGAGGATGTGCTCGTCCTTGTTCTTTAGCTCACCCTCCAGGCGGGAGATGTAGCGTGCGTGCTCCTGGAACTCGTTGTGGTAGTCCTCGCGCACCTGGCCGAGAGTGGTCTCGAGGTTGCCGATGTGGTCGTCCTTGAGGCGGGCTTCGTTCTGGAGGGCGGCAACCTCTACCTTGAGGCGGTCAATCTCTATATCCTGGACCGTCATGCGCCCTTCCATGCCCGCGATGTGCTTGTCGCGCCGCTCCATCTGCTCGCGCAGCAGACGGTCCTCGTGGTTGGCCGTCTTGAGGTCGAGCATCGTCATCAGCACTTCGGTCAGTTGGAGGCGCACGCTGTTGGAGGCATCGCTGGTGGCGACGGGGGGGTAGTCAGCCGAAACGCGAGCCAGGGCACCGGCAAGCCCAGGCCGCACCGCCACTACGACGCCCCTGTAAGCAGGCTCGGCCCTGTCGCCGTCGGAGAAGGTGAGGTTGTAGAAGCGGTCGAGGGTGCGCTCGAAGGCGCTTGCCCGGTCGTCGCGCAGGGAGATGAGGTAGTGCTTGGCTATCATCATCAGGAGCCAGTTGTAGACGTTGGCTAGCGGGAAGGTGGCGGTGTGCCAGCCCGCCTGCTGGAAGGCGGCCTCGGTGAGCGTGACGCCGGGCAAGCCGTACTCGCGGTGCTCGGCAAGCTGCTCTTGTTGCGCATCGAGTATCCAGCGGATGTATTCGTTGAGGGTCTCTTCCGAGAGGTCGGCCTGGATAGATTGCACGGGGTTGATGAGCACGGCGGCGTGGCGGGCCACCCGCATCATCTCGGAGAGGAACCTGTCGCGCTCGTTACCGGGGATGTGCTCAAGGGTGTCGAGGGCGGTTACGACATCGAAACTGCCGTCGGGGTAAGGCAGTTCCATGCCCGAACCCTTGGTGTAGTTGGGTATGCTGCCGTCGTCGGGGACTACGTCTATCACCGAAACGTCGTAGAAGTCGGGTGACGCGAAATGCCTCAATATCCCAGGATAGCCGCCCACATCGAGCACGCTCAGCTTGAAGCCTTCAGCCGACTCTCCCTCCGGCGCGGAAGTAATCTCGGTGTAGAGGGTATACAGGAGGTTCTGCGCGACCCTCATCCGCCCGTACTGGTCGAAAGGGAGCGAAAGAAGGTCCCCCTCGCGCGGCGCCAGGCTGGCCTCAAAGCCGGTGATATTGGGTGAGTCTGTGGTCATCAGGCTCCTGGACTAAAACGTGATGCGTGATACGTGAACCGCAAAGACGCAAAGAAACGCAAAGTTCGCTAAGGTTCTATGGTTTTGACCGCAGAGGCGCAAAGATTATCATGGTTTCACGTATCACGCATCACGCATAACGTTTTACGCTCTATCTCTTGGAAAAGAATGCTACGGGCGCGCCTCGCTTGGCGTCTTGTTGCTTGTAGGCTACAACGCTTACCTGGGCGGCCAGGTTGCGGGCTACTCTCAGGAAGGCTTCGGCTTCGGGCGAGTCGGGCGCGTCTACTACTATGGGCTTGCCGCTATCCCCGCCTTCGCGGATGCGGAGGTGGAGGGGTATCTCGCCGAGGAAGGGGACATTGTAGCGGGCGGCAGCCATTTGCGCGCCGCCGTGACCGAATAGGTCGGTGGGGTTGGCGCAGTGGGGGCAGACGAATGTGCTCATGTTCTCTACCAGGCCCAGCACCGGCACGTTCAGCTTCTTGAACATCATCAGCGCCTTAGCCGCGTCCAGGAGCGCTACGTCCTGCGGGGTGGAGACCATCACCGCGCCGGTCAGGGGGACGGATTGGGCGGTTGTAAGCTGTATGTCGCCTGTGCCGGGGGGCATGTCCATGATGAGGTAGTCTAGCTCGCCCCACTGCACGTCGTACATGAACTGGGTGAGGAGCTTGGTGAGCATGGGGCCGCGCCAGATCACGGGGCTGTCGGCGTCAATGAAGAAGCCCATTGAGATTACTTTCAGGCCGTATGCTTCGATAGGGGCTATCTTGTCGCCTACGGGCTGGGGCTTGGCGTTTGTGCCGAGCATGAGGGGCACGTTGGGGCCGTATACGTCGGCGTCGAGCAGGCCCACTCTTGCGCCCTCGGAGGCGAGGCCGAGCGCGAGGTTGACCGCGACCGTGCTCTTGCCTACGCCGCCCTTGCCGGAGCCGACCGCGATAGTGTTGCGCACGCCGGGGATGCCTTCTCGCTGGGTCATCGTGCCGTTCCTGACGCGGGAGGTCACTTCGGCAGTCACGGCACGCACGCCGGGCAGCGCGCTCACGACGCTCTCGGACTGCTGCTTGAGCTGCTCTTTGACGGGGCAGGCGGGGGTGGTCAGTACGATGGTGAAGTTGACGTTGTTCTGGGGATCAATGTTGACGTTCTCTATCATTCCGAGGGCAACGAGGTCGCGGCCCAGATCGGGGTCTTTTACGACGCTCAACGCCCTCAGCACTTCTTCTTTGGTAACAGGCATTGGTTTGCCTCCTTCTATATCGTTCGTCTCGTAAATATGGTCGTTTATTTGCTTTTGAAGTGCCGTGTAATATCCTGGTTATTCGTGAGGGGTATCACAAACAGCCCAATTAATGGTAATCGTTTTGTGCTTGGCTGTCAATGTTTCTTTAATCAAAAAAGGCGGGCAGCGCGTCGCGCTGCCCGCCTTTTTTGATTGATTAACTTAATTGGGGCTGGGGCTTGTTTATGAGGCCGCGCTGGATGGCGTAGACGGCGGCCTGGGTGCGGTCGCTGGTTTGGAGCTTCTGGAAGATGGAGGTGATGTAGTTCTTGATGGTCTTTTCGGAGAGGAAGAGCTTGTCGCCTATCTCGCGGTTGCTGGACCCGGCGGCTATGAGGGTGAGTATCTCTATTTCGCGGCTTGTGAGACCTTCGGGGTTGCTCTTTTCGGTGGCCTCGAACATCACTTTGAACTGGTTGAATATCTTGGAGGTCATAGCGGTGTCTAGCACCGAGCCGCCCGCAGCCACCGTGCGGATCGCCTTCATAACGTCCACGCTGTCGGCGTCTTTCAGCACGTAGCCACGCGCCCCTGCCTTAATAGCCTGGAATACGTGCTCGTCCTCGCGGAACATGGTGAGGATGATTATGGCTTGGTCGGGGCGCTTTGCCAGTATCTGGCGGGTGGCTTCCAGGCCGTCCGCGCCCGGCATGTTGATGTCCATCAGTATGATGTCCGGCTCAAGCGTCTCGGCCATCTCCTGGGCTTCCACCCCGTCCCGCGCCTCTCCGACCACCTTGATGTCGGTTTCCATCTCAAACAGCATGCGAAGACCCTGTCTGAACATCTTGTGGTCGTCGGCAATTAGTAGCTTTATCATTGGCTCCCCTCTCCCCCTGAGTATCCTGTGGCGTTGGTCTGCAAAACGGATAGTTCCGGTCCTATATGGTCCAGAACTCATTTCCTACCCATTTTAGTCCAGGTAGTAGTACTAAAGCAATCCCCTGATACTCCTATATAGTACCAGGACGATTCGCAGTCAACTCCCTTATCGCATCTATAAGAACCTCGGCAGGCTCGCCGCGCGATATGTTGATGCGGTGTGTGGCTGCGCTGCCGGGCGTCCAGAGGGGCATCTCCGGCTTGGCGGCAAGGTCTTCATCGGCGACCAGGGCGATGGTTGTAATGAAGCCCGCAGGTGTGAGGGCGGCCTCTTCTGCGTCTAGCAGGTGATCGCCTGTTTCCAGGCGCGTGCTGGTAGAGGTGCCTTCAAGCATGTCGCTCGCCACGATTGCTACCTGGAAATCGAGGGTAGAGAGGGCCTTGCGGTACTCGGAGGGCGAGGCAACTTCACCCACAACCTGCACGTCCTCCCTCCCGTCGAGGCATCGCTTCAGTACCTGCCTGAACAACTGGTAGGGGTCGGCTATCAGCACCCTGATTGCGCCGGACTTGCGCTCAGGCTCGGCGCAGACATCGCCGTCGAAGCGTTCCAGGATACTGAGCATGTCTAGTGGGCGGTAGATGGCGTCTTGCTCGTCGTGCAGGGGGTCAACCCATAGGACGGGTCCGGATATTCGGGCGAGCGCACCTTCCGGCAGGCGACGCGAGCAACGGCCATCTATGAGGGTCAGGTCGGGCATGGCGGCGCTCCGGTCGGGTGGGGCGAGGAGTTCAGTTGGGCAGGCGGCATTCCATTGGGCGGGCCAGGCGTGCAACTCCCAACCGAGGGGGTGAGTGGCGAACCAGACCTGCAAGTAGAGCATGGGGTCGTCGGAGACAACCCTGACGTGGCGCGGTGGGACGAGGTTTTCCATGCCCGTATCGAGTACGGGGCGAAGCTTACGCACCAGATCGGGATCGAACTGCGTGCCCGCGCCATTGTCTATCTCGCGCATGATCTCTTCGTGCTTGAGGGCAGCCCTGTAAGGCCGGTCGCTGCTCATGGCGTCGTAGGAGTCGGCCAGCGTCAGGATGCGCCCGCTCAGGGGGATAGCGTGACCTCGCAGGCCGAGCGAGTACCCCGTGCCGTCGTACCATTCGTGGTGCGATTGGGCGGCCTTCACTACGGCGGGCGGCAAAGAGAGCGCCCGCAGCATTTTGGAGGAGACTACGGGGTGCTTGGTGATTGTGTACCACTCGTCGCGGGTGAGACGGGTTGTTTTGTCGAGCAGATCGGGCGGTATCATCAGCTTGCCCACGTCATGGAGGATCGCTGCGCATTGAAGCTCTACCATTGATTGCCGGTCCAAGCCCAGCTTCTTTCCGAACGCGACGGCGTAACGGGCGACTCTGCCCAGGTGCTTCCACGTCCAGGCGGACTGCGATTGTACCTCGGTTACTATCTCAAGCATCGGTTCGATGAGCCACCAGTTGCGGGCGAGATCATCCGGTAGCTCTTGTGTTGCGTACATTTGCCTCTCCGAGTGTTGCGTGGAACGTGAAACGTAAAACGTGAAACGTAAGGTGGTACGTGAAGTGGGTATGCTGTTATTCTAGCCAAACGCTTGTTAAATCATAAGGGGCAGATGTCACGTACTGCGGGTTGGGTGGTCCCTTAGAAGATGGGACTTAGGTCCCTCCTGAACAGGTTCAGATTTGGGGTAGGGGCGAGGCACGCCTCGCCCTCATGGGGATGGCAAATTAGCTCCGTATGTGGGCCCGGACGGGGCGAGCATGCGGGTCGCCCCTACCAAAAATCTGTACTTGCTCCTAAACAGAACTCTCATAGTGTCCCTTGCGCGGCGCATGCACTACCATGCTGTATAATTAGACAGTAGAGGCGACGTAAGCAAGGAGAGGGAGATGGCGAGTATCATGGCGCAGAAGGGGCTGTCTAATGGGCATGCGGGGTCGCTGGCGCGGAAGGGGGCGTGGGCCGGGCTTGGGCTTGCCGGTATCCTGCTGGGTGGGCTGCCTTTGTTGATGGCTCGCCGGATATTATATCCACCCTGGGCTATACAGTTGTCGCCTGAGAAGGCTGATACCCTGGAAATTGATGTGGGGGTGCGCCCTGAGAAGGTGGAGTTCGTAGCGCGTGACGCGAAGAAGCTAAGTGCGTGGTTTGTGCCCGCGCCTGAAAGTGTTGCCGGCCCGTGGCCCTGCGTGCTGCTGGTGCATGGGTACGGCGGGCACAAGGAGCAGATGGCGGGGTACGGCAAGATGCTGCACGATGGCGGCTTTGCGGTCCTCATGTTCGATATGCCCGGTAGCGGCCTCCGGTACAGAGAGCCGATTACCCTGGGCTACAAGGAACGCTGGGACCTGATGGATGCCGTTGGGTACCTGCACACCCGCACGGATGTTGACGGTAAGCGATTGGGCGTGCTGGGGGTGTCGATGGGCGCGGCCACCGCGCTGCTGGCGGCTGCGGAGGAACTTTCCATCAAGGCAATCGTGGCGGATTCGGCTTATGCGACGCTTACGGATATGATAAAGCCAGGTATCAGGGCGTTCCTGGGCAGGCCCGCGTTGATGCTCGCTCCCTTGATTGTGCGATACGCGGAGACTATGCTGGGCATGAGGTCGAGCGAGATCAGGCCGGAAGAGGCTGCGGCTCAGTTGGGCGAGCGGCCCGTGCTGGTTATACACGGACAGGACGACTCGTTGACCAACGTGGCGTCGGCGCACCGCATCTACGCAGCGGTGCCCGGCCCCAAGGAATTGTGGGTGGTGCCCGACTGTGGACACGCTTATGGCCCTGTGGTGGCCGAGCAAGAGTATAAGCAGCGTATCAACGCCTTTTTCGCACGCTGGCTGTGAGGGGTTAGGGGTTAGGGGTTAGTGTTTATCACTAGATAGTACTGCTAGTTTACCCACCCCTTCGGGGTTGGTTTAGCGCCTCTTCATATTGGCATAATATCCCACCAGCCATTTTCTGCTAGTGGTTTACTCGTACCCCGCATCTTCAACGGTGTGCTATAATTGGGGCTGTTATCCCAAAAATGCGCCCAGGAGAGAGCTATCTATGCCCCCAAACCGTGACGTGCCCCAGCCCGACCAGTTAGCGTCCACTTCGGATGTGCCTGTGGATGCCGGTAGCCCGGCCCAGTCTAACGGCGATTTGCGTGCCGCGCCCCCTCTACCTGCTCCCCCGACGGTCGTGCAGCGCATCGCCCGCTTGCGAGAGACGCGGGAGCGCGCCAGGTTGGGTGGAGGGGAGAGGCGCATCCAGCAGCAGCATGCTAAGGGCAAGCTCACGGCGCGCGAGCGTATTGATTTGCTGTTGGACGATGGCTCTTTCGAGGAGATAGACGCTTTCGTTACCCACCGCATTGACGATTTCGGTATGGGCGACCAGAAGGTGCTTGGGGATGGGGTGGTCACAGGCTGGGGGCGGATTGACGGCAGGCTGGTGTACGTCTTTTCGCAGGATTTTACAGTGTTTGGCGGCTCGCTGTCGGAGGGGCACGCCGAGAAGATAGTGAAGATAATGGATATGGCGGTGAAGAACGGCGCGCCCGTTATCGGCATCAACGACTCCGGCGGGGCGCGGATACAGGAAGGGGTGCTCAGCCTGGGGGGGTACGCGGATGTTTTCCTGCGTAACGTGCTGGCGTCGGGCGTGGTGCCGCAGATTTCGGCCATTATGGGGCCGTGCGCGGGGGGCGCGGTCTACTCGCCTGCCATCACAGATTTCATCCTGATGGTCAAGGAAACGTCTTATATGTTCGTCACGGGGCCTAACGTGGTCAAGACCGTGACGCACGAGGATGTCACGTTCGAGACGCTAGGCGGGGCGATGGTGCATAACAGCACATCGGGGGTGGCGCACTTCGCGCTCAACAGTGAGGAAGAGTGCCTGATGACGATTAGACGGCTCTTCAGCTTTATCCCCTCCAACAACCTGGACGACCCCCCGATCGTGCGGAGCGACGACTCGCCCAGCCGTATGGACGAAGACCTGAATACTATCGTGCCGGACGTGCCGACGAAGGGCTACGATATGCACTCGGTTATAAAGAAGGTAGTGGACAACGGCGAGTTCCTTGAGGTGCAGGAGCACTTCGCGGGGAATATACTCGTGGGGTTTGCGCGGCTAAGTGGGCAGTCTGTGGGCATTGTGGCCCAGCAGCCGTTGGTGCTGGCGGGGGTGCTCGATATAGATGCTTCCGACAAGGCCGCCCGGTTCGTGCGCTTCTGCGATTGCTTCAATATACCCATCATCACGTTTGTTGACGTGCCTGGTTTTCTGCCTGGCGTCAGGCAGGAGCACGGGGGCATCATACGTCACGGGGCGAAGCTGCTTTACGCTTATTGCGAGGCTACCGTGCCCAAGATTACCGTCATTACGCGCAAGGCATATGGCGGCGCATATGACGTTATGAGTTCCAAGCATGTGAGGGGCGACATCAATTACGCGTGGCCCACCGCTGAGATCGCGGTCATGGGCGTAGACGGGGCGGTCAACATCATTTTCAAAGACCAGATTGAGAAGAGTGAGGACCCCGACGCGACGCGCAAGCAGCTTGTGGCGGACTACCAGGAGAAATTCGCCAACCCCTACGTGGCGGCTGGCCGGGGCTTCATTGACGACATCATAGAGCCGCGCCAGACGCGCCCCAAGTTGATAAGCGCGCTACAGATGTTGAGGAATAAGCGCGACACGAACCCGCCCAAGAAGCATGGGAATATACCCCTATAAGCGTGAAGCGTGAAGACTGAAGGTTGCTAATCGTCGTCTAACGCGTCGGACAGCTTCGCGTCTTCAAAGACGACTTTGTAGGCTATGTTGAAGGGGGCGATTTCGGCACCTTTCAGCTTAACCACGCTTTTCAGCACCGGCTTCTTGACCTGCCACTTGCCGCCCAATTCCTTGATGAGCACCTCTCCGAGGTAGCCGCCCAGCGCGGGGATGAACTCTTTGAGGAGATGCTCCGGCTTGTATTCTTCCTTCTGGGGGTGCCTGGCGAAGTACTTATCCAGGGCTTTTAGAGCGGCGCGGGACTGGCCGAATACCTCTTTTACCTCCATGTGCATCAGGGCCACGAACTGTGCGGCAAGCTCGGCGGGTTTTGTTACGGGGTCGCCGTCGGGAGATAGCACCGTTTGGTTCTTGAATTCGGCAAGGCTCAGAATTGATTTAGAGCCTTTCTCAGCAGGGGGTTCGGTGGCTGTTGTTTTGGCGGGTTCCGGCGGGGTGGATTCTGCAGAACCTTCTTTACCGTGCGTAACGCCAGGTATCGCCTCGCACCTTGCCTGCGGGTTATTCATGTCGAAGAAGTATTGGCTGCCCAGCTTTGAAATGATTTCCTGGTCGCGTTGTAGGCGCTCGCTCAGGCCGGGCTCAGATGGCGTTTCGCTCAGTATCAGCCCCAACCCGTTGTCACCAAAATCCAGCACCTGGTGGGTAGGCAGGCTTTCGAGCTTCTTCCGCCCGAAGTGTTTTACCAGGGGCGCACCGAATAGCGTCAGCCAGTAGACGCCCGGCAAGCACTCGTCTACTTCCAGGCCCATTTTCCTCCGGCTGTAGCCGCCGCTTGGGCGTTGGATTTTGAGCCAATGCTTGGCGTCCCAATCCTCTTGGGTGGCTCCACCTCCGTAAAGGACCGAGAACGCCTGGCAAAGCTGTGTGACAAACCGGGTGAACTCTTCTCGCCGCTTGGCGTTGTCAAAATAATCGTCGCTTAAGTAGAAGTGCCAGGACGCCACCTCGGAACGCCTCCACTTGACCAGGGCCAGGAATTTGGGCTTAGCGCCCTTGAGCAGCAGCCCACCGCCATCATGCTCGGGTTGGCCCGAAAGCAGACCTATGGGTTCGCTCAGATCGTCCGGCGTATACCGCTTCTTGACAGGTTCCTGCATATCAAAGTAAGCAGGCGTGAACGTGCCCCCTATGTCATTCAGGAACTTGAAAAACTCACCGGCTTTCTGCGGCGTATCAAACTGATGTCTTGTATACACGGTCATGCTGAACATGTTGTGTCCCCTTACAATTACTGCGACTAGATCTCAAAATGGATTTCGTCAAAAAATTGCTTAAGCGGTCCGCTCAGCGTCGTCTCTCCATCAGGGTGCGTGTCGGAGCGTACTATCAACTCCAATTTACGCTTTTTGTTGGGCACGATTTCTCCACCTCTTTTTACCTTTCTTTTCTTACCCGTAAATGGGTCTTCTCCCTTGGCGATGATGTAGAAAGCTCGTAACTGCCTGTCGAACGATTGGTTTGCGACGTTTTTAGCGTCGGCTACCACATCATCCGTAAAAACGTCAGGGATATAGTCTTCATATACTCCCTTTTCAATCTCAACCGAGAATGCCTGGTTGTTTTTGGTGACTTCGTCCCCATAGACTGATTGGATCGAATCGTCCTCAGTCGATTTTCCAAGCTTGCGTGCGGCTCTCCCACGCAGGTAGGTCAAGGGCCATTGAAACGTCGCCTGGTCGCCTAAGTTCGCCAGGTAATCGTTCTTGTATTCGCGCTTATAGCGATCCAGCACTCCTGGCTCACGCTTATCCAGCGCCACACAGCCCTCGCTCACATCAGAAGGATCGGTTATTTCGTCAAGCTCCTCTAAAGCCTTGTCGATGTTCTTTTTCTTATTTGTGGCGGAGCCTGTTCTCAATCGCTGGATGAAGATAGCCCCAGTGGCGGGCGAGCTTGCAAGTTGAGGCGGGGCGGCGATATTGGTTGCGCCAGTCGCTAGCTTAGGCTGGAGCGCACGCCGCAGGGCACGGTTGCCGTAGGTCTGCTGGGCCTGGCGCATGAGGGCGACCTTCATGGGGCCGTTACCTCGCCCCTCTAGCCTGGAGTCGCCCAGCAGGGAGCCAGTGGCTATAAGCGCAGGCGCATACCCAGGAGCCAACTGGCCTTCAAGAGTGCCGCCTGGCTGCGCTGGCTGGCGATCTGCGCGTTGCGACTTGTGGGGGTCGTCGCGCTCTCGCCCGCTATCTTCAGCCATAGCACACCTCCTCACCAACTAAGCCGTGATGCATTAGCGTAGTATACATCCTTTGTGCTGTCAAGGTAAATCTCTTGGAAAGTGGTCAGTGGTCAGTGGTCAGTGGTCAGTGGTCAGTGGTCAGTGGTCAGATGCTGCTACTTCGATATATTATGTTTCACATTTTACGTTTCACGGCCCGTGTCCTGGTATGTTTCTTGCTCATTCATGCGGGTTGAGGTGATTGCTATGGAGGATGGAAGCAGGAAGATGGATATGCCGAAGGTGTTGGTCGTGGACGACGACCCGGATATGGTGGCGGTTTGCTCTTTGGTGTTGGAGAGTGAAGGCTACGACATCAGCGTGGCTCGGAATGGGTATGAGGCATACGACAGGCTGACCGGGCAGGGCGCGGACGTGATGCTCATTGACGTGATGATGCCGGTGCTCGACGGGCTGACTGTGTGCAAGATGGTGAAGCGCGACCCACGCACTAAAGACGTGCCTGTGATAGTCATGTCGGCTTCGAGCCGGTTGTGCGACCAGGCTGAGAGCGCGAACGCGGACGCAGTAATACCCAAACCATTCGACATCGATCGCCTCATCAGCACGGTAAACCACTTCGCGCCGCAGCACGAGGCACCGAACGCGGTATATTAGGCTTCAGGATAACATAACATCCTTCCAGGTTCCGCCAGGATGAGCAAAACTCACCTGTTTGGCTCTTGAAATAGTTGGCGGGACAGGCTATAATAAGGCCAGTTGGGAGACATGAGCTTTCGGGTTCGTAATCTTCCGACACGCAGAAGGCCCCAGATGATCCGTCAGGACTGTCTGGGGTTTCTGTTTGTGTGCGTTAGGGGTCAGGGATTAGGGGTTAGGGGTCAGGGGTTAGGGGTTAGGGGTTAGGGGTTAGGGGTTAGGGGTCAGGGGTTAGGGATCAGAGCCGAATCCTTGAAACCTGGTCCCTGGCCTCTAACCTCTGGTCCCTGGCCTCTAACCTCTGATCCCTAATCCCTGATCCCTGACCCCTGCGGAATAGCTTGGCCCATGTCTTGCACTTAGGGTTACGAGGACCCGTGCAATGGCGCGCGGGTCACACCTATAGGGGGCAAGAATATGGCTCAGGCTATGGTTGGTGGGAAGCAGGCGGAAGGTCGGGAAGATAGGCGCACTCTACCCCTGGAGGGGCAACACGCATATACCCGCGAAGAGGCGGAGCCGGACAATATACCGCCGGGAACTAAGGTAAAGGTGATAATCAACCCTGCTTCAGGTAAGAAGGGGGGCATCACTACCAACGCCGCCGGGGCGGACGACGTGCGCCGACTGCTGGAAGGGAACGGCATCCAGGCTGATATTGTGGAGACCGAGTACGCCGGGCACGCTACCGAACTCGCAAAGACCGCTATTAAGGATGGGTACAAGTTCGTGATAGCGTGCGGGGGCGACGGCACGGTGGGAGAGGTGGCGCTGGGGCTGATAGGGAGCAAGGTCACGCTGGGCATATTGCCGTTGGGGAGCGCGAACAACGTGGCCCGCATGATGCACGTGCCTTTCGACCTGGGGGAAGCGGCCAATCTGCTGCGCCTGGGGGAGATACGGAGGGTGGATGTCGGGCGCTGCAACGGCAAGTACTTCCTTGAAACCGCCGGGGTGGGCCTGGATGCGGCGCTCTTTCCCATCCTGAACAAGGTGGATAAGGGGGAGTACAACCGCGTCTTCGAGGTTATCCGCACCTTCTTCCGGTTCAGGCCGCGCCACGTCACTATCGTGCTGGACCGCAGGGCTGTGCGTATGAAGGCGCTGGTCGTGCTGGTGGCTAATGGGCCTTACTGGGGTTACTCTGTGCCCCTCGCGCCTGACGCGAAGGTGGACGACAGGTGGTTTGACGTGGTTGTTTTCCGCAATTTCAGCAAGTCGGCTTTCGTGCGGCACGTCCTGGCGGCGCTACTGCATCGGGGCGAACCGCTGGACCCCGGCAATCCACATGGCCGCACCCGCCCGGTGTTCCACCCCGATATACGCACGTACAGGGCAAAGAAGGTGGAGGTGCTGACATCGCGCAGGCGGAGATGGCCGGTGCATGCGGACGCCCAGCCGCGAGGCTATACGCCCGCCCGCATAGAGGTGGTGCCCGGCGCGCTACGCGTTATCACCGGGCCGGGCGAACACGTCACAACATCACCCTCTAAAGGCACACCGAAGGGGGAGCCGCCTAAGCATAGGTTGCGTGAAACTTGATAAACCGTAACCTTACGCTTGCCTTCTCTGTTATTTATTTGGTGTCTTCTTGTGCCAGGACCATGCCTCTGCTAATTGGGTCAAAGTCCTCTGGGAATAGTGTCTTTGAGTCGTATAGTGCTCCTTCTAGCAGCGAGCCACTCATCAACGCGCCACGCAAATCAGCCCCCTGAACTTGTGTTTCACCGCCCAATGCGTCCAAACCGAGGTTGGCACCCGTCAGGTCCGCTCCTCTGAAATCAACCTCCTTCAAATCAGCCCCGCGCAAGTCTGCCTGGGTCAGGTTCGCATTCCTGAACGATGCCTGGAAGGCCCACATCGAGTATAGGTCAGCGCCGGAAAGGTCTGCGTTGTCAAATCGTGTATAGTAACAAAATAACCCCTCCATTATCGCGCCGCTCAGTTGTGCATATTGAAGATCGGCCTCTTCAACGTCGGCACTATTCAGGATTGACCCGGAGAGGTCGGCTTTTACGAGGTTAGCGCCTCGCAAGTTGGCGTGCCTGAGGTCAAGGCCCCGAAGATTGGCGCCCTCAAGCTCGCCCTCAAGTTCCAACAGAATATTCCCTTCCAAGTCAAAGATTTGCATTATGCAGTACTCCAACTGGCATGAGTTGGGTAATCAAGTAACTACGTCTCACGCATCACGTTTCACGCCCTCAGGGGTTGTATCTGGTTTGGTATCGGAAGGTGCCTAACTGGGATAGCAGGATGTCGTTGGGAGGGGGGTTTTCGGGGTGGTATTCGAAGACGGCGCGCTCGAAGTATTGGACGGTGTAGGGCTTGCCGTCGAGGGCGCTGGTTTCGGTGAATTCTTCGGAGATGGGGTAGCCTTGTTGGGGTAGGCCGCCGTGCGTCTGCCAGTATTGGAGGAACCTGCCTCCCAGTCGCTTGCCGGTTTCGGGGAAGAGTATTGAGCCGGGGGAGATGTTGGGCAGTTGGTTGGGCGCGCCGGAGGGGTACGCAGCCTGGTATTGGAAGTTGCCTAGGAGGGAGAGGAGCACGCGGCTGGTAGGCGGGTTTTCGGGGTGTAGCTCGAAGACGGCGCGCTCGAAGTATTGGACCGTGTATATTTTGCCGTCGGTGTCGCTCTGCTCCTGTAGCTCTGTGGAGATGGGGTAGCCCTGTTGCGGGAGGCCGCCGTTATCTTGCCAGTAGCGGAGGAAGTCGCCGCGCAGGCTCTTGTTGGTTTCCGGGAAATGGCGCGGAGGGGTGCGGAGGTTCTTGTCGAAGAAGTCGGCTATGGACTTGCCGATGTCGAGTATGCCCGGCGAGATGGGGGCGTCGCCTACCTGTATGAAGCGGTGGCCTGCATTCTTGACGACAAGGAGATCGGCGGGGGTGCCTGCCGCGCGAAGGCGGTCGTAAAGCTCCTGGGATTGGCTGAGGGGAACGAGGTCGTCTTTGTCGCCGTGCAGTATGAAGAAGGGTGGGGCATCGCCGCGCACGTAGGTGATGGGGCTGGCGCGCTTGAGCGCATCGGCGGCCTGCTCAAGGGGGAGGCCAAGTAGCTGCTCTACGCTGGCGCGGTGAGGTTGGAGGTCCATCGTGGCGAAGTCGGTTGGGCCGAAGATGTCTACCACGACCTGGACCTGGCTGGATTGTTCTGGATAGCCGCCGTTGCCTTCAAAGCCTGCGCCGGGGCCGGTTAGCCCGGCGAGCGCGGCGAGATGGCCGCCCGCGCTGCCGCCTATTACGCCTATGCGGTTGGGGTCTATGCGGTAGGTGGCGGCGTTGGCGCGCAGGTGGCGCACGGCACACTTTACGTCCTCTATCTGGGCGGGCCACTTGTGCTGGGGAGCGAGGCGGTAGTTGATGGAGGCGACCATGTAGCCCATAGCGGCAAGCTGGGAGGCACCAACAGAGGCTTCGGACTTGTCGCCGTCGGTCCAGCCGCCGCCGTGCGCGTAGAGTATGGCGGGTGCAGGCTCGTTGTCGAGGATGAGAGGCAGGTAAGCGTCCATCTTGAGTTCGAGGCCGTTGGGTTTGCAGTAGGTTACGTCGTGCTTGACCTGGCCGAGGTTGACCTGGGTCGGTGGGGCGGCTTTGGCGGGCGTGGCCAAAGCGGAAGCAGCATGCGTGTTGAGAGTAGCGGTCAGGAGTATAAGGACTCCCAGGAGTGCGATGCGATTCTTCAATGTGTGCTCCAATGTTGCGGGTGGTTTCTATTATAACAGGAGTTAGGGTAAAGTCTGTTGATAAGCCAGGATGTGGGGGGAGGCCGCCCCAGTCTCCATGTCATTCTGAGCGAAGCGAAGAATCTCGTCCCTCGCGCATATTCTTGCCTTTAGGATTCGCCAAATAATCATGGTACGCGAGGAGCGAGATTCTTCGCTTCGCTCAGAATGACAAGGGGAAGTGGGTGCGCCTACGTCGGGCATAAATTAGACTCTGCATTAGCCTTATGGTTAGAGAAGGGTTTAGCTGTTGGAAATGGGTTGGGAAGTGTGAACCGACACCTGGCGCTCTGTGTGGATGTAGATGTGGGGATTGGGCCGCGAGCAGGGCGAGGCATGCCTCGCCCCTACCGGAGAGTCCTCTTAAGCTATGTCTGAATGCTTAGTGGGAAAGGTGAGGGACGATGAACGAGGCGATGTTTGACTATGACAGGGGCGGGGAGTTGGGTATCAGGCAGGTGGGGCAGTTGCAGGAGGAGGGGTATAGCAGGCGGCTGTTCACTTATTTGACGCCTGGTGGGGTGCGGCGGGCGGCTGAGATATTCAGTCCGGTGGGGGAGGGGCCGTTTGCGGCTATCCTGTACGTCCATTGGCTGGCGGAGACGCCTGACGCGAACAGGACGCAGTTCGAAGGCGAGGCGCTTGAGATGGCGAAGCGGGGGGCGGTGTGCCTGCTGGTGGAGGCGATGTGGTCGGAGCGGGACTGGTTTATCAAGAGGACGCAGGAAGAGGACTACGATAATTCGGTGCGGCAGGTGATAGAGTTGAGGCAGGCGATGGACCTGTTGCTGTCGCAGCCGGGGGTTGACGCGGGGCGGTTTGCTTACGTGGGGCACGACTTTGGGGCGATGTATGGGACGGTGACGGGGGCGGTTGACCCTCGCCCTACGTGCTATGTACTTATGGCGGCTACGCCGAGGTTCTCAGACTGGTACCTGTATTATCCGAAGCTGGAGGGGGACGCGCGGCAGGCGTTTATTGATAAGATGGGGGAGATTGACCCGATCACGTACGTTGCCAGGCTGTCGCCCAGGCCGGTGTTTTTCCAGTTCGCCACCGACGACGAGCACGTGTCTAAGGAGAGGGCGGTTGAATTTTCGGGCGCGGCTGGGGACCCAAAGAAGATCGGGTGGTACGAGGCGCGACATGAGTTGAACGAGGAGGCTAAGAAGGACCGCATGGCATGGGTTATTGAGCAGCTAGGTTTGTGATGGTGTGAATTGGCATATATCTTGCCCTCCCTTGTGCTGGGCGCGCAGTTGCGCCACGCGGTAGCTATCTAGCGTATGGAGGGGTGGAGATGCAACTTGAGGGAAGGGTCGCGCTGGTTACGGGCGCGGGGTCGGGTATCGGGAAGGCGGCGGCGCTCCTGCTGGCGAAGGAAGGGGCGAAGATCGGCGCGCTTGGGATTGACGAGGATAATTTGCAGGGGGTCGTGAAGCGTATCGAGAAAGATGGCGGCGAGGCTATCGCGCTTGTGGCCGATGTTTCGCAGCCGAGCCAGGTGGAGAAGGCGGTCAAGAGTCTGGTTGACGCATGGGGCCGGGTGGATATAGTGTTCGCCAACGCGGGGATTAACGGGGTGTGGGCACCTATCGACGAGTTGGAACCGGATGAGTGGGACAAGACGCTTGACATCAATTTGAAGGGGACGTTCCTGACGGTAAAGTACACGGTGCCCTATTTGAAGAAGCGCGGCGGGTCAGTAATAGTTACGTCGTCCGTCAATGGGACGCGGATATTCAGCAATACCGGGGCGACGGCTTATTCGTGCTCGAAGGCGGCGCAGGTGGCATTCACGAAGATGGTGGCGTTGGAGCTTGCCAGGCACAAGATACGGGTGAACGTAGTGTGTCCTGGGGCTATCGAGACGAACATCGAGGAGAGCACGGAGAAACGCGATCTTGAAGAGATAAAGGAACCGGCAGAGTACCCCGAAGGGACGATCCCGCTGACGAGGGGCGAGCCGGGCAAGTCGGAGGACGTGGCGCAGTTGGTCTTGTTCCTGGCGTCGGATGCCTCGCGCCATATCAGCGGGACGGAAATTTGGATTGACGGGGCGGGGTCGTTGTTGCTGGGGTAGACTCGTATTGCGTATTGCGTAGACCAGGCATTTTGCCTTTTACATACTACGCAATACGCAATACGTTTCACGTTTATCCTACGGCTAGATGGCCTATGGATTGTACCGGGTTGGCGATTTTGGCGCGGATCTCTTCTAAGAGGGGGGTGGCGCGCCAGCGGGTGCCGTTGCCGTTGGTGTGTAGCTGGTAGAGGCCGAGGTCGAGGAGGTAGTTCTCCATGGGGCCGCGCTCCCAGCGGTAGCGCCAGTCTATCATGGTGAAGAGGGGGAACCATGTGTAGCCTAAGACGGGCACGCCCTCCGCGCGTAACTGCTTGATGGCCGAGAGCGAATTATTGAGCCAGTTGGAGCGTTCCTCATGGGAGTCGCGGGCGCTGGTCTCTGTGACCATGATGGGGCAGCCATAGCGGGAGTAGAAGTTCTTTATCATGTCTTTGAAGCCCACGCCGTCCATTTCCGCCGCGCGGGCTGAGACGTGGCCGTGCTCATTGAGGAAAAGCTCGTGGGTGGACCATTGCGGATAGAAGTTGATGCCCATAATATCCATAGGCACGTGGTGGGCGGCGATCTCGGCAAGCTCGCGTGGGCGCGCGCCATGATTCAGGAGCCATGCATACAGGGGATGGTCCGGCGTTACTTTCCGGGTGAGCAGGTCGTAGGCTAGGAAGAAGCGGTTGGTATTGTGCTCGGCAACGTGGTCGAGGGTTGGGTCGCTTGAGCGGGAGATGCCGACGGCCTCAACGTGGACCATTTTGGCGTCCGGGTCTACGTGCTTGATCGCATCTATGGTGGCGATGATGCCTTTGATAAGGGGGAGCATGACGCGCACGTAGCCGCGCTCGCCGCGCAGGTAAGGCGGCCACGCGCCGTGCTTGCCGCAGAGGTCGGCGGTCATGAGAGGCTCGTTGCAGGGGGTGTACCACTTTACGAGGTGTTTGTAGCGGTCGGCGAAGGCGGAGGCATAGGAGGCGACGGCGCGTGGGTACTGGCCGTTGGTGAAGGCCCGTTCCAGCCAGAAGGGGCAACCGTAGTGCATGAGGTCGATGATGGGCGTGATGCCCAGGTCGTTCACAATGTAGGGGAGTACCTCGTCGGTCCAGCGCCAGTCGAATTCGCCGGGGAGTGGCTCGACGCGATACCAGGGGACTCCCCACCGGATAGTATGCACGCCTAATTCTTTTGCGAGGGCCAGGTCTTCGCGCCAGTGGTCGTAGTGGCCTATTAGCTTGTACTCGTCGAGGGCGCGGTGACCGCGCCGGGTTTGGGGGACGAAAGAGTTTTCGATGCCGCTGGCCCAGATGAAGTCTTCGGGCCGGTGTCCGAGGGTTATAAGGTTGTCCATTTTGGGGAGACTCTCCTTCCGCATCATTGCGGAGATGAATCGGCGTCGATTCGCAACAGTCTAGGGCAGAACTGGCGAAGTTGCGCGCGTCCGCTTGCTCATATAGAGCAGACTGTTAAAAGGCTCAGTCTGCGAGTTTTGCACTTCACGCCTGAGCTTGGGTATATTCTAGTACAAGTTAGGCGTGGCGTCAACAGGATAAACGTCCTAATCCTGTTATGTGGGGTAGTAGTTGCCGTTGGGAGGTTTGAGGTGGCGTGAGGGGTGATGCGTGACATGTGAGTACTAATTGCTTATACGGGAGGCTGTTACGCTTGATAGTATGACGATTGGTGGGAACGGGGGTTGCGGAGAGATGCCTAGTTGATATGGACATTGTGGCTTGGGTTCGTGGGAGTTCAGTCCAGGTAGGAGCCTCCGGCTACGGCGGTGCAGACATAGAGGCGGGCGGGTAGGTTGGTTTGCTGGCGGTACTGGGCGACTACTTGGTGCTGGAAGTCGGATAAGGCATTCGTGGCGACTATGTTGACGGTGCAGCCGCCGAAGCCTGCGCCGGTCATGCGGGCACCGGCTACACCTGGGACATGCCGGGCTAGGTCTACGAGAAGGTCTAGCTGGGTGGAGGTGACTTCGTAGTCATCGCGGAGGCTGGCGTGGGAGGCGTAGAGGAGATCGCCGAAGCGTTGGAGGTTGGCGGGGTTGTCGAGGCCGCTTTCCATGATTGCGACGGCTTCCAGGGTGCGGGCGTTCTCAGTGATGACGTAGTGGGCGCGGCGGTAGATCACGTCGGGGAGAATCGAGGCGTGGGACTGTAGCTGGTCGAGGGCGATGTCTCGGAGTTGTGCGCCTTCAGAGAGGTTGAGATGGGCGGCGAGCAGTTGGACGGCCTGCTCGCATTCGGCCCGGCGCTGGTTGTATGCGGTCGCGGCGAGGGTGCGGGGTACGGCGCTGTCTACGGCCACGATGCGGTAGCCTAGCTCTTCCAGGCCGAGGGGTACGCTGCGGTAGTCGAGAGAGCGTGTATCTATGAGGAGGGCGGCGTCGGGGCGGCCCAGGGCTGATATGAATTGGTCCATTATGCCGCTATTTACGCCGATGAAGTTGTTTTCAGCGTACTGGCAGGCCAGCGCGAGAGCAGCGCGATGTTGGACCCTGGTCTTAGGGTTGCGGTTCCTGGCGTTCATTGGCGAATTGGGTACGTCTATGCCCGCGAGGCGCATGAAGGCGAGGGCGGCGGCTACCTCTATGGCGGCGGAGCTGCTGAGGCCGGAGCCTTCGGGGACGTTGCCCTCTATGACCATTTGAGCGCCTGAGAGTTGGGAGAGGTCCAGGAGGCCACGTTCGCCTAGCGCCCAGGCTACGGCGCGCACATAGTTGCTCCACGCCAGAGAGTGGTCTTCGGTGGGGGTGATGCTGTCAAGGGAGAAGCTGGCCCGGCTGTCGTAGTTGACTGAGACTAAGTCTACGACGCGGGAGGTTGGGACGGCGCGGGTGGCGACGTGGACGGTGCGGTCTATGGCTACGGGGAGGACGAATCCGCCGTTGTAGTCGGTATGCTCGCCGATGAGGTTGACGCGGCCAGGGGCGCGGGCAATGAAGTCGGGGTGGGTACCATAGGCATCTTGGAAGCGGGCGCGCAGGTGGGTGGCGCGCTCGGACTCGGTGAGGTCGCCTCGATCTTGCCTTATCATGGGTGGGGCTTCCTGGTGAAGTAATAGGCGGTGGATAGAGCGCCCGGCAGATAAATCTGCGGGCTACGTCCAGCGAAGCCCGCCTGCGCGGGCTGGGCTTGGGTGGCGGGAATGACCATTATCGGGGTGCCTCACTGGTTGGTTGGGTAGAAAGCGCCTTGTAGTGGATTTCGGGTAATTCGCGGAGGCATTCGGCGGCGGTTTCGGGGGTGATGTCGCGTTGGGGTTCGGCCAATAGCTCGAAGCCTACCATGAACTTGCGGACGGTGGCGGAACGGAGGAGGGGCGGGTAGAAGTGGGCGTGGAGGTGCCATTCGGGGTGCTCCTGGCCGTCGGTGGGGCGCTGGTGGAAGCCCATCGAATAGGGGAAGGAGACGTTGAAGAGGTTGTCGTAGCGGGTGGTGAGGCGCTTGAGGATGTCGGCCAGAGATGTACGTTCGGCCCGGTTGAGGTCGGGGAGGGCACCGGCGGGCCTGCGGCTTATTATGAGGGTCTCGAAGGGCCAGACAGCCCAGAAGGGTACTAAGGCTACAAAGTGGTTGTTTTCGCAGACTAAGCGCGCTTCGCCCTTCGTTTCCAGGTCGAGGTAGTCGGACAGAAGGGTGCGGTTGTGGGTGTTGTAGTAGTCGAGTTGGGCTTCTTGCTCGCGGGCTACGTGGAGGGGTAGGTGCTCGGTGGCCCATATCTGGCCGTGAGGGTGGGGGTTGCTCGCGCCCATCATCGCGCCCCGGTTCTCGAAGATTTGCACGTAGTTGATAGAGGGTAGGGCGGCTAATTCTTCGTATTGAGCGACCCAGGCGTCTACTACGGCGCAGAGGGAGTCGGGGTCTATCTCGGCAAGAGTGAGGTCGTGGCGCGGCGAGAAGCAGACTACGCGGCAGGTGCCGCTCTCGCTCTCCGCGACCATGAGGCCGCCGGTGTGCTGGGAGGCTTCGGGCGTGTCGGGGAGGAGGGCCGCGAAGTCGTTGGTGAAGACGAATGTGCTTTCGTAGTGCGGGTTGGCCACGCCGCCCGCGCGGGGGTTGCCTGGGCAGAGGTAGCAGGTGGGGTCGTAGGCGGGGCGTATGTCGGGCGCGGGCTGCTCGACCTGGCCCTGCCAGGGGCGCTGGTTGCGGTGGGGGGAGACCAGCACCCACTCACGGGTCAGGGGGTTGTAGCGGCGGTGGGGGAGGGTGAACATAAGTTTTGAGTTTTGAGTTTTGAGTTTTGAGTTGATTAACGCTTTTCGCCCGTGGTTTTTACTATGGAGGTTAGTAATAGGATTATCTCGTTTATTTTGCCGAGTTCGTTTGACAGATTGATGTTCACCAATTCGGACTCTTGTAGGAGACGTAGCCAGTAGCGTGTTTCTCTGGCTTCTTTTGATGCGATTGCCATCTTGGATAGAAAGTCATTGCGGCTTTGGGCAGCAAGAGCCTCTTCAACGTTCGCGCCTATGCGGTGCCACTCCTTAAGAGTTGCTTCGACAGCACATACTCATGCTGCTCCCGTAATTTGCAGTAGAGGCGTATGACATCTAGAGCAAAGGCAAACGTTTTCTTTTGCGCAATACTTTCCGGCATCGTCTCAACTCAAAACTCAAAACTCAAAACTCAAAACTTCGGTAAGACGGCTTTTATGCGCGCAATAGCTTGTTCCGATGCGAGTTCTCCTACGGTTTCGGATAGGGGGGTGTTGATGTAATGCCGGTAGCGGTCTACGAGGGCGGTTGGGGTGCGGATTAGCTTGTCGCCTTGCCAGGAGAGGGACCACATGCCGCAGGGGTTGATGTTGAGGTTGCGCTGGCGGAGGGCGCTGTCCCAGTCTACGTGGTCTATGGCACCGTAGTAGGTGAGGCCTGCTACGGGGGTGCCGTTGGCGCGGGCTTTGCGGGTCTCGGCTACGATGCTGTCGAACCAGGCAATGCGGTCTTCTACGGGGCCGCCGACGTTGGTCTCGGCCAGGATTACGGGGATGCCGTTGTAGCGGGTGGAGTACTGGCGGGCCATCTCGGCCCAGCCCCACTGGTTTTCGGCGGTCTCGTCTATGCGCTCGCCGTTTGGCCCCAGGCGTAGCTGGTGCTCGGAGTGCCGGTAGTAGTCGAGGCCGAGGATGTCGAGGCGGACGGGGTTTTCGAGGAACCAGTCCATCTCCCAGTCGCCGACGCCGTTTTTGGTCATGTAGTCCCACATGGGGTGCTCGCGGTTGACGAGGCCCTGGTAGAGGTCGTGCACCAGGAAGCGACGCTGAGTGCGAAAGGCGGCTTCTTCGGCGAAAGCGCCCTCTACGGAGTGGTAGTATTCGCAGGTGTCGGCGATCATCATCAAGGCGTCGGGCTGGATGCGGCGGATTTCGAGCATGGAGCGGCTGAGACCCTCGGTGACGTTCTTGAAGGCGCGGACTGCGTTGCGGTCGCCGCGCAGGAAGGGGTACCAGATGGCCCACTCCGCGCCGAACGAGGCTTCGATGTACGGCTCGTTGGTGGGGGTGTAGTAGAGGAGCTGGGGGTGGCGTTGGGCGAAAGCTTTGGCGTACCAGCCCTGCATCTCCCCGAAGATGGGGTTCATTATGCCGCCCTCTATCCACAGGGGCGTGCCGTAGTGGAATAGGTCTATGATGGGGGTAATGCCCAGGCTCTCCATGAGGTCAACGGCCTGGTCGGTCCAGGTCCAGTCGTATTCGTGGGGGCGGGGGTTGACGCGGTGCCAGGGGATGCCGTAGCGGATCATAGTGATGCCAGTGTCGCGGATGCGGACCAGGTCGCTGGCCCACCAGCGATAGTGCTGGGTCTCGGCAAGCTCGTCGGCCCCGATCTGGGGGAAGGCCGAGCACTCGAAGCCGGTCATCCATTGAAAGTCGTTGGTGTTCAAAGTTTATCCTTGCATGATTTGGAATGTCGAATTCATGGGAAGGGTCTTGTCCTGGTAAGGTGGCGACTATGCACTTAGCAAAGCATGCACGTCCAGGTCCCAGCGGGCAAACGTACTTGCGAGGAACTGTACTGCACCAGGATATGCGGCCTGGATATTGTGGGTGGGCAGCAGATCTTGAGTGACAGCGTAACTATATTGGCGAAACCAGTGTTGTAGCGGGTGCCAGATGCGGGCGGCAAGCAGAGCCATGTCGAAAGCATTTTTCGACAGGACCACTCCAGCTTCGGCCAGGGCGCCCGAATACCAGCTAATCATGATGTCTTCATCGAAGGGCAACTCCTCCCGATAGACCCCTGGCCCCACCGCCAGCAGAAGGTTCAGAAAGTAGGCTAACTCCCAAAAACCCGACCAGACTTGTGGATTTTGCCAGTCCACAAGCGCTCGCCGCCCAGCGTTGGTAATTTGGACGTTGTGGAACCAGTAATCGCCATGGACCAGGGTAGTGCCCGCAGCGCGCAAAGGGCCAAATAGCTTCTCCGGCTGCTCTAGAACCTCGATCGCGAGCGACAGCCGGTCCACCTCGAAGACCTCAGGCAGCGCCTGCGGCAGCCATGATGCCGCGATCACATCCAGGTCTCTCCTCCGTGCTGCAACGAGCGCCTGGAGGGACTCGTCATCTGCGCGCCAGAGCCAGATGCAGTCATCCAGCATGTTGGACTTTGCCCAAAATTGGGCGTGGAGCCGTGCCATATCAGAGAGCACAGCTTTGTAATCTACTTCATCCCAGGTCAAACCATCCTTTACGCCCGTAATCTCCTCCATGAGGAGCCAGGCACGGCCATCATCGAGTATACGAGCATCGAGCACGCGAGGCGTATCAACAGGGAGGCGAGAGGCAAGCTCGCGATAAAAGAAGATTTCCTTCTGACCGCCTTCAAGTTTCAGGACCAACTTCAGCGGCGTATTACCACTGGCAAGATGGACGCCGATCACGTAAAGTTGAGCGCCAGATGTGCCTCTTTCTAAGCGCGTGACGCTGAAGCCGGCGACCTCCTGGTCAGGCTCACTGGAGCAACTTTTCAGGACAGACTCGAGGTATGCAGCGTTGATAGTGTCTGGTGAGTCGGGAAGGTTCATTCTTGTAAGTAACGCATGCAGGATACTATGAGACGGCCAGTTTATTTGTGCAGGTTGATATTACCGGCTAGATATGCTGCTGAGTAGAGATGGGTTAGCAATATACGTGCCGGATGGCAGGGGTTAAGCTGCCATCCGGCGGTCGTAAAGCGTAATTCAGATGTCGTTAGCGATTCAGCCGGTAGACGCGGACGTAGTCGAAGTTGGCGACGAAGCCGGAGCCGCCCATAGAGACTAGGCCGATGCGCGCGCTTGAGCCGAGGTTGTGGGTCCAGGTGCCGCCGCGTACCCAGTGCGTGCCGTCGCGACTGGTGTAGGCGGTGTATTGCTCCTGGCCGTGCTCATCGCCGCCGTCGCGGTGCTGCCTTTCTTTGGCGATGCGGAGGTAGGTCCAGTCGTCGGGCGGGCCGACTACGGTGTTGCCGTAGCGCGGGAAGCCCGCGGGGACGGGGAATAGCTCTTTAGCGAACTCGGTCTGGCGCGTGTCCCAGATGGAAACGTGGGCCAGCTTGACATAATTATCGTCATTGGCGTAGACTACCAGGCCGGCTTGCGTGTAGTTGAAGCAGCATCCTTCTGGTGGGACGTTGAGCTTGACCTTCGTTTCCACCACGAAGTCGCCGGAAGGGGTGGCCTCGGTGAGCACAGAGGCGGTGTTGTTGCCTTCAAAGAGGTCGGCGGCCTGGGTGTCAAAGCGGAAGGTGCCATCGCCGAGGCCGTAGGTAGTCGTGGCGGGTTGGCGCACCCACGTCCAGCGCGGGTCAAGGGTGGTGCCATTGAACTCGTCGGAGAGGGCGCTGTTCAGTTGCCCCAGGCGTATATCCCTGGGCGGCCTGGGCCTGTATTGCGTCCGGCTGCCGGGTTGGGCTGCGGGGGCGGGCATGCGCTCGTCGGAGGCCCAATTGCCTGCGCGCACAGTGGGCCAGCCGTTTATCCAGTCGAGGGGGTCGAGGAGAGCGGGGCGCTTGGTGAAGCCTACCGCGCCCTCGAAGTAGGGATCGTTGCGGTCAACGGCGTGGTAGATGGTCCAGTATTGCCCGTCGTAGTCCTTGAAGATGACCTGGTGGCCGGTGCCCACCCAGCGATTGCCGTTCATGCTGATGACGGGGGTGCCGCCCACCCGGCCTGCCAGCAGAGATGCGCCCTCACGGTCTACGTATGGGCCGAGGATGTTCTGCGAACGGCCCGCGAATACGCTGTACCCGGTGAGGGGGCCTCGGCAGCAGTCGGTTGCTGAGGCGAATAGATAGTAGTAACCGTTGTGGAAGACAACCTCGCTCCCCTCGTAGCGGTTCGCGATGGTAATCTGCGTTTGGCTCGCGGGGTCGGAGTGGAGGCCATCGGGGGAGAGGGTGCGAGCCGAAATGCCGCCGAAGTAGCTGCCGTAGAAGATATACCGCTGGCCGTTGGCCTCTATCACGTCGGGGTCGAAGACCCAGCGCCGGTCGGTGGGGCAACATGGAGGGGCGTGTGGCTCGACAGCGGGGCTGCCGCTATCGGTCCAGGGGCCGGTGGGATTGGGGCTGGTGGCTACGCCAATGGCGCTACCGCCGCCGGGCAGGTCGGTCCAGGAAGCGGTGTAGTAGAGGTAATACTGGTTGTTGAAGTACTGGACCTCGGGTGCCCAGAGGCCCGCGTCGTCGGCGACCCAACCGGGGCGGGTTGCGAAGGCATCGCCCACGTAGGTCCAGTCAACGAGGTCCATAGATTTCATCATAGGTATGAGGTGGAAGTTGAAATCGCCGTTCTTGTTGCGGTCCTCTGAGTTCAGCGGGTCGGTGGTGCAGTAGAGGTACCAATACCTGTCGCCGGGTTGTTGGCCCTTGATGACGTTAGGGTCGGCGCACGTTTCTACGCGGCCATCATCAGGTATGCGAATTTGCAGTGGGTTGTGGTAGAAGCGGGTGCGATGATCCTGGTTGTCCTGATTATCCTGGCTTTCCTGTGCGGTTGCGACACCAGGCATGCCTACCAGGAGGGCCATAAGAAGTAGTTGCCAGATAAAGGGGAGGCGCTTTTGAAAGGACTTGTGCATCGGTTTGCTCCTTCTTTCTATATCTCGCCTAGAGGAAGACTGCTAGGGGAGAGGTTGAGGGTTGGTGGTTGGGCCTTTGACTACGGGTTTGCCCTCTTGCCATTCGAGTGGGTCAATCCACATAAAGCGGCTGTTGCCACGCATGCCGGAGGTGTTGACTTCCCAGACGTGGTAGACGAGCCAGATGTCACCCTCTTTGTCCTGGACGATGGTCTGGTGGCCGGGGCCGATAACGAGGGGTTTCTCCTTCATGCGGCTGGCTAAGATAGGATTTTCGGGCGCATCGGTGCATGGTCCCATTGGGGAGTCGCAGTTAGCGTACCCGACGGCGTACTCGAAGCCTGCGTAGCTGTTCGCTGAGAAGAATAGGTAGTATTTGCCGTCTTGCTTCCACATGGTGGGGGCCTCGACTACAGCGCCCTCCCACTGCCTGTCGTTGCGTACGAGGCGGGTTGGCTCACCGACCAGGCTGAGGCCGTCGGGGGCCAATTCCTGCACGTAGAGGTAGGTAGCGATGCCGCAGCAGTTGCCGTCATTCTTAAAGTAGAGGTAGTGCTTGTCTCCATCCTGGAAGGGTGAGGCGTCTATGGTGCCGCCCTCCTGGGCCTGGCAGACGAGGGCTTTGTCGCTGGTATCCTTGAACTTGCCTTCGGGCTTGTCGGCGGTAGCGACGCCCACGCACTGCTTGTTGGAGGCCTTGTCGCGGGCGGTGTAGTAGAGCAGGTACTTCTCACCTATCTTCGTGACTTCGGGTGCCCAGACGTAAGAGCCGCCCAGTTTGGCCCAGGGCGCGAGGGCGGGCATAACGTCGCTGAGTACCTTCCAGTTGACGAGGTCAGTGGAGGTAGCGGCCTGGATATTCTTACCGGAGCCGTTGGTGGCGTAGGCGTAGTAGGTGTCGCCCTCTTTCAGCACGAACGGGTCGGGGAAGTCGCTCCTGAGAACGGGGTTTGTGAATGTATCGCCCGCCGGGGGCTGAGTGGTGGGTGAAGCGGGCGGGTTGGTTGATTCCGCAACCGGGGCCGTTTGGGTCGCTATCGCCTGGATTGCTGCCTGAGTGGCTTCTGCTTCCTGGATGAATTGCGCTGAGATGGTGGCGGTGGGCGTGGGGCCGGAGTTGTTCTGCGAGTCGCACGCTATCAGGATGAACAAGGCGAGCACGCAGGCTGCAAGCGACCCGGCTGTGCGGCGGGCGGAGGAGATGGGCGGCATCATGGGTGTCCTCATGGGTGTGGGAGTGGGACGGATCATCCTTTGAGGCCGGTGCTGGCGACGCTCTGGACTATGAAGCGTTGTAGCACGATGTAGATTATCAGCACTGGCACCGCCACGATCACCGCGCCCGCGAGCATCACGCCATACTCGGAGGTATAGGCACCTTGCAGGGTGCGGAGGCCGGGGGGCAGGGTCTGTAGCTTGGGGTCGCGCAGGATGAGGAGGGGCCAGAGGAAGTCGTTCCAGCTACCGAGGAAGGTGAGGATGCCCAGGGTAGCGAGGGCGGGCTTCGCCAGGGGGAGGACTATCTGGTAGAAAATCTGGAAGCGGTTGGCCCCGTCCAACTCGGCGGCTTCCTCAAGCTCCTTGGGGATGCTCTCGAAGAACTGGCGCAGGAAGAATACCCCGAATACGCCCGCCAGCGCGGGGATGATAACCCCCGCCCAGGTGTTGAGAAGGTTGAGGTTGACGATGGTCAGGAAGTTCGGCACCAGGAACATGATGCCGGGCAGGAAGAGAGTAGTGAGCATGGTGCCGAACAGCAGCTTGCGGCCTGGGAACTCCATGCGAGCGTAGGCGTAGGCGGCTAGAGAGTCTACGGTCAGGACGAGTATCGTGGTGATGGTGGCTATGAGCAGGCTGTTGATGAACCATGAACTGATCGGTGTGCTGGGGTTGTTGAATATCTGCTCATAGTTGCGGAGGGTGAAAGTGCGTGGTATCCACTCGATGCTCTGGGCGAACCACTGAGACTTGGGCTTGAGGGAGGTAGAGACCATCCAGAGCAGAGGCAGGACGAAGAGCAATGCGATGAAGATGAGCAGCGCGTAGGTGAATATATAACCGACGATCTTGCCGATCATACGGTTTCTCGCCAGGGTGGCTTCAATCTCTCTGTTTGATCGCGTGGCTGTAGCAGTCGCCATATCGGTACTCCCCCCTTTGTGATTTGGAATTTCGGTCGCCCAGCGGGCACCCGAATTGCGAATTTGAGGTGCTTTCGCAATTCGAAATTCGCATTTCGAAATCGGTTGCTAGTTGCGTTGGCGGAAGACTTTGAAGTTGATATAAGAGACGAGGATCATGATAGTGGCTACTACGAAGGACATGGCAGCGGCGCTGCCCTGGAAGGGGCGCACGAAGCCTTCGTTGTAGATGCGGTACATGATGGGCTGGGTCGCGCCTCCGCCGTCGGGTTCGGGTGGGCCGCCCTGCGTCATGAGGAAGGGCTGGCCGAAGAGGTTGAAAGAGGCGATGATGGTGACGGTGACGACGAAGACCAGCACGGGTTGGAGCATGGGCAGGGTGACTCTGAAGAAGGTCTGCACCCTGTTCGCGCCGTCAATGGAGGCGGCTTCGTAAAGCTGGTCGGGGATGTCCTGTAGAGCGGCCAGGAAGATAATCATGTTGAAGCCGATGGTCCACCAGACAGTGGCGATAACGATGGAGACCCAGGCCCAGGGCATAGTAGAGAGCCAGCGCGGTATAGCTACGCCGAGGTCCTTGAGGTAGTAGTTGAGTAGGCCGCCCTGGCTCTGGAATATCCACCACCAGAGGAGGCCGACCACCGCCACCGAGAGGACCCAGGGCGCGAAGTAGACGGCGCGAAAGAAGTTGCGGCCAGGGGTCTTGGTGTTGAGCAGCACCGCAAGGAAGAGAGGGATGATCACGAGCGGTGGGACGCTGTAGACCACGAATTCGAACGTGTTGATGAGGGAGTTCCAGAACTCATTAAACTTGGTAGAACCAGGCGTAAAGAGGTTGATGTAGTTCTGGAGGCCCAGGAACGTAGTGTCGCCTGGGCGCAAGTAGTCGAAGGAGAGGGTGCTGATTACGAGTCCATAGAAGAAGGGGTAGCCGACAAAGACCAGGAAGAAGATCAGCTGGGGCAGGATGAAGAGGTAGGGGGTCCAACTGAACTTACGCTTGCCTGCCGCGCTGCGCTGCGCTGTGCCCACGCTTTGTGCTGTTGCTGCCATAACACCCGCCTTTCTGTAATTACTAATTACGAATTACTAATTACGAATTGTGAGTGATTTCGCATTCGTAATTAGTAATTCGTAATTAGTAATTCCTAACTACTTACGGTGTCTTGGGGGCGTCACCGTAGGTGGTCTTGTTCTCTTTCAAGATGGTGTTGGCGCGCTCGGCTGAGGAGTCGAGGGCCTTCTTGATGTCGGTCTCGGTGCCTGACATGATGGAGCCTACTGCCTCACCCAGGGGCAGGAAGGCATCGCCTATGCCGGGTACGGAGGGCGGGAAGACCGGGTTGGCGACGGAGGGGCCGATTGACGAGTGCGGGAGGGCCTTGAACTCGGCGCTTTCGCGGACCTTGTTGGCGGCGGGGATGCTACCGGCCTTAGCCCACTCAAGCGAGTTGTCGAGCACATACTTGATGAACATTCCGGCTGCCGCGTCCTTGCACTTGTCAGGGTTCTTCTTGGCCGGGAGGGCCAGGAGAGGGCCGCCTGCCCATACCGCAGGCTTGTCGCCTATCTGCGGGACTGGACCTGCCATGCCCTTGAACTCGACAGCTTCCCCTGTGACGTTGGGTATCTGCCATATGCCGTTCCATACCATGCCAACCGTGCCGGACTTGAACGCGTTGAGTTCGGCGTCAACTTCGAGGTTGGGCTGGCCGTACTTGGTCTGGGCCTCTTTCATCCAGGTGAGGGCCTTCACGCCTGCTTCGCTGTTCCAGGTGGCCGTCGTGCCGTCTGCGCTGAACTCGGTGCCACCGTACTGGTGGAGTAGCTGCTGGAATATCTGCTGGACCGGGAAGCCGTTGGTGAGCAGGAAGCCGAACTTGCCATCTTTGGTCATGGCGGCGGCTGCTGCCTCGAACTCCGCTTTGGTGGTGGGGGCCTTGTCAATGCCTGCTGCCGTGAGCATGTCCTGGTTGTAGTACTGGGTCATAGCGACGAAGCTGAGGGGCAGGGCATACTGCTTGCCCGCGACAGTACCGGCGTCCCAGGCGACCTTCGGGAAGTCGGAGGCGCTATAGCCGATCTGGTTGGCGGCATCGCCGAGGGGGCGCAGGACGCCACGGAAAGCCTGGGTGGCTACCTGGTCCTCATTGATGATCGCCACGTCGGGCAGGGTATCGGAAGCGGCTGCTGTACCTAGCTGGGTAGAGTATTCGCCGCCCGGTACGGTGTTCATGGTGACCTTGATAGTGGGGTTAGCGGTGTTGAAGTTGTTGACGATGGTCTGCATGAAGGGGCCGTCGGGGCCGGTGAAGGGGGTCCAGTAGGTAAGCTCGACGGCGGAGCACCCTTCGGGCATGCCCATCGCGTCGCCCGGCATAGCCGTTGCCTCACCGCCTGTCATGGCGGTAGGTTTTTCGGTCATCGCGGTCGGCTCTTCGGTCATCGCAGTGGGTTCTTCGGTCATTGCGGTAGGCTCGGTGCCGCCTGCGGGTACGGTGTTAGTGGCCGGAACCGGAGTGGCAGTAGTGCCTCCGCAGGCTGCGAGCAGCACTAACAGCATGCTCAGCACCGCCATGATCGCGAACGTTCGGTTAAGTTTTCGCCACATTTTCTGTTTCCTCCTTTGAATGGTTCACAGAATTGATCTCTCTCCATTGAGAAATAGAAATGGCTTAGAGATTAAGTGATGCTGGCATCCCCTCCTTTCGTCCCGCGTCATAATTGGGAGCGCGGTGTCGTATCGCGTATTCGCCCCGGACGTTGGCCTGGGGCGTGGTTGGTATGCAGGTTGACTTCCTGCGGGTGGTTGTCGAAGTGGTCTTGCCGATTTGCGTTGAAGGCTTCGGGTTGGACGGTGATGAGAGACGCTATGATGGGCTGTTCAGCAATTCCGAGTCCATCAACATTTGTGCCTGCAAGCCACGTCAGGCAGGTCCGGGTGGTGTCCAACATCCACACGGGAGACGCGCTTATTATATTTGTACCGGCTGGGGAGAGTCAACGTCAGAGTAGTAGCATGAACCATGCCTTGATAGAAGAGTTGGTGGGAGGCGGTGGGAAAGCCTAGCGAGGGTTGCAAGTTGAACAAACTGCTAATATACGCCCAGTAAACGATTAGTGTATAATATGTCGGGTAACACTTACAAATCTAATATGGGTTGTGACCAGAATCCTTTGGCTATGCTGCCTTAGCAGCGGAAGGATGGGCAGTATCTATGGCTGAAGATAGCAGCCGAGAGCCGGAGGCCCAGAAAAAGGTACAGCGAAGCGAGCAATCCGCACCGGGGCTAGAAGGCGCATTAGAGGCCCAGGGCGTCCCTGCGTACCCCACCTCTCTGTTGGGTGATCCGAGGCTGAGCGGGCGAGGCAACGAGCCGGTGCGTGTCGCCGTGATGCGGCAGGCGCAGCAGACGTATGGCAACAAGGCTGTACAGCGTTTCCTACAACGTAGGAAGGCTGAAGCTGCGCGCGAAGGCGAGGGCTTAGAGGAGAAGGGAAGCGCACAGCCCCAGACAGATACGGATAATGCTGTAGTAGGTGATCCTGTCGTGGCGCAACGGGTGCCTTCCTTAGACACCGTAGAGGAAGGTTTAGATGTCGATGCGGATATGGGTGAGAAGGCCGGGGCCGACGCGGATGGAGGTGGCGATGTCGCTATGCCCAGCGCGCCAGGGAGGACCCCTTCGCCTGCACTTGCGTTGCGGGACTCCATGAGGGCAACGCCCATAGCTCTAAGTGTGCAGAGGGATATCAAGGGCAGTAAGAATCAAAAATTTGGCAAATTCGAAATCGCCTTCACAAAGAATGAGGGTGCGGCTGTAGGAGATCGGGCAGCGGAAGATGGCACCGTCACGTTTACACCCAACCTGAAAGCACCCGCGTCAAATTCGATCCGGTTTGTGCAGATTGTGCGAAACATTGACGTTGGCGGCGTCACTGCAGCAGCAGGAGCAGTGGTAGACTGGTCAAAAGTGGGCACAGGTAGTGAGGCTGCAATTAATAAGCAAAATACGAGCGCCGCCAAAGGCGTTAACCCAGGCTTTTCGGTTGACCAGCTTCCTTCACTTCTACATAAACGTACTAAGAAGTCCGATGCTAAAGTGCTACCCTATTATGACGCCATGTTGAAGAACCCTGGGAACCAGATTGGAAAGCGCACAGGCAAAACGATTGTACCCGCCATCCTCGATGATCACCCCGGCTCTACTGCTGCCATCAGATTCTCGTTTGAGACCTCTGCAAAAGCCTCCGATACAGGCCTCTGGTATGGCTCGGTCCTGTGGGGCTTCGAAACGTATCTTGATAAAGCAGGCATTGCCAAGATCAAAGGCGAACACAAGGACTTTAAGGAGTCGCCTAGTGCTACTACGAGTGCGGCGCTCAAAAAATTTAACGAATACTATCGCAATCCGGGATCCTCTACTGCTCCAACGAAATGATAGCGCGGAAGGGGCCAGCAATGCGGAATATTCTTGCAGTGTTGCTCTTGTATTTGATTTTACTGGCGTCGGGTGATAACCAGGAAGGGAGTAACAGCATGCCTAAGCAGGTTAAACAGACCAGGCAGAATGACGACATAAAAATTCTAGTTCAGACTATTGACGATAATGCGAACCCTCTCCACTCTGATTTTACGCCCTCCGTATTAAAATTGAGTGAAATGGGTATACCTGGGGCTAAGGCGGTCCTCGACCTGCTTGACGCTCCAAGATACGAGACGAGACTACGGGCCGAACGGGTATTAGAGGGTGTTGTGATGGGACGTAATGGGTGGGAGTATGGGCAGGGTTATACGGACGATGACGGCCAGCAGAAGACCAACGACCTGCTAAAAGCAAACGGTAGCTATCGGGCGGATGCTCCACCCAAAGAGCGAAGAGAGTCCATCGAAAAGTGGCGTCAATGGCTTGAAGCTGAAGAGAGAACCGACCAGCACAAGTGAGCAAGGCCATGAACGACATGAACGAACAAAGCTCTAATAGCGAGGCTAGAGCAGATATCCAAGACTCTGCCTTGGGTAAGCTCGAGCGCCAGGTAGAACGTGGCAGCCTTTTCACACATACGGCGCTGGGCCGCAATTCCCTCCGTCTGGCAGAAGTGGAGTCATTTACCTATGGCCTGCTGGATGTGTTCCTGGCGAAAGGTCTCATCACAGCCGAAGAGGTAACTGCGGCGGTAGAGAATATCCGGCAAGAATCGGCCAACCGGGGGGATGTGCCTGAGCCGGGTGTCGCGCTCCGTATGGAGGAGCAGCCCGAAGAGCAACCCACCGTGAAAGTAGATTGTGGTGCGCGTATGCACGTGTGCCATGCGGTGTGTTGCAAACTGGAGTTTGCCCTTACTGTGTCGGAAGTAGAGGCTGGTAAGGTCAAATGGGACCTGGGTCGTCCTTACTTTATCCGCCATGACACGAACGGATTTTGTACGCATAACGACCGCAATACGGGTGGCTGTGGTGTCTATAATGACCGGCCCACGGTCTGCCGGACGTATAGTTGTGCCGAGGATACGCGCATCTGGAAAGACTTCGCCAGGGTGGAACTGAACACCGAATGGCTGGCCGAGAATCTTTCGGCTGTGTATCCCCGCTTTGTCACGGCCCTGATGCAGAGCGGTCATACCCGACAAAGCCTTGAGGACGTAACGCCGTCAGAGTTGGAACTGATAGAGTCGGGGGTGTCAGGAGTTCGAGCGGTGCTCACCCTCCTGGATGATCCGAAAGTCGCTACGCGAAAGCACGCTCAACGGGTATTGGAGGGTGTTGTGATGCGCCGCCATAGTTGGGTGCGGGAGCAGGGGTACCAGGACCCAACCGGAGAGGAACAGACTCGTGCTTTGTTGGCAGCCAATGGGAATTACCAGGCTAATGCCCCACTTGAAGAGCGAAGAGAGTCCATCGAAAAGTGGCGTCAATGGCTTGAGATGCAGGAGCAGAACACTGAGAAGAATAAAAAGCAGAATGTCGCTGCGTGCTGACATTATGCTTCTTGGAGCGGGAGACGCGGCTCGAACGCGCAACATTCACCTTGGAAGGGTGACGCTCTGCCAATTGAGCTACTCCCGCGTGTATAGAGATTATAGCGTGTCGGGCGGCTCGCTGTCAACCGCCTTGACAGTGTAGCACGCTTCTGGTAGAATAGTTTCCGTACATGCCTGGCGCATTCGTCTAGCGGCCCAGGACACCTCCCTCTCAAGGAGGAGACCAGGGGTTCGAATCCCCTATGCGCTACCACAAAGGCCCCATTCATGTGGGGCTTTTGTCTTATGTACCATATTGTGTTTATACTGCTACTAGCCACACGACGAAGCTATGAGCCGGTCTATTACCGCGTGTGTCATCCCGCTTTGTTGTGGTTCCCAGGATTGCCACTGAGAGTATATGGGGCGTTTGGAGCGCCGGAGAGGAAAGAATGAGAAAGATTACGTTCGGGCAGAAGCTGCGTTACGGGTTTGATAACACTATGTCGAAGGGCACGCCTGCTCTGCTTGCATGGCTGGGGGCGCTGTCGTTGCTGCTGGTGCTGGTCGTTTCGCTGGTGGTGGCAACAATCGCGCCTCCTGACGAGAACCTGGGGTTCCACGAAATCCTCTGGAAGAGCTTGCTGCGAACCCTGGACCCAGGCACGATGGGCGGCGATACGGGGCAGGTGCCGTTCCTGTTCGCGATGCTGGGGATCACGCTTGGGGGAATATTCATAGTCAGCACACTCATCGGCGTGCTTACTTCGGGCATCGAAGGGAAGCTGGACGAGCTGCGAAAGGGGCGCTCGTTCGTGGTGGAGAGCGGGCACACGCTGGTGCTGGGGTGGTCGGACCAGGTCTTCACGATCATATCGGAGTTGGTGCAGGCCAACGCTAACCAGAAGAAGCCCTGCATCGTGGTACTGGCGGACAAGGACAAGGTGGAGATGGAGGAGGAGATAAGGAGCAAGGTAGGCTCTACGGGCAGGACGCGCGTGGTGTGCCGCACGGGCAGCCCTATTGACCTGAGCGACCTGGAGATAGTGAACCCGCAAGGCTCGCGCTCGATTATAGTGCTGGCGGCGCAGGGTGACGACGCCGACGCGCAGGCGATAAAGACGATACTGGCTATCACCAACAACCCCAGGCGCAGGCCGGAGCCGTACCATATCGTAGCGCAGATACGCCAGCCGGAGAATATGGAGGCGGCGCGCATGGTGGGCGGCAAGGAGGCGCAGATTATCGAGGTTGACGATACGATCTCGCGCCTGATAGCGCAGACCTGCAGGCAGTCGGGGCTGTCGGAGGTCTACACGGAACTGCTGGACTTCGGTGGGGACGAGATTTATTTCCAGGAAGAGCCTCAACTGGTGGGCAAGACTTTCGGGCAGGCGCTGATGGCTTATGAGAAGTCTGCCGTGATAGGCTTGCAGGGGAGCGATGAGTCGGTTGCCATGAACCCGCCTATGGACACGCTCATCAAGCCGGGTGATAAGATAATCGCTATATCGGAGGACGATGATACGGTGAAGCTGTCGGGGCTTACCGACTACAAGATAGATGAAGAGGCAATCGTGGAGAGCGCGATGAGCGTGGGGGTGGCCGAGCGAATACTCATCCTGGGGTGGAACCATAGGGCGCCCGCTATCATCCGCGAGCTTGACAATTACGTGGTGCCAGGGTCGGTATTGACGGTGGTGGCTAACGACCCGGCTGTTGAGCAGGTGAGTATGGGGCAGGCGGCTGAGCTGAATAATTTCGCTATTGAGTTCCAGTTGGGGGACCCGACGAGCAGGAAGGTGCTGAATGCCCTGCATGTGGAGAATTACCAGCATGTGATCGTGCTGTCCGATTTAGATGCCGGGGACCCGCAGCGCGCGGATACTCGCACGCTGATGGTGCTGTTGCAGCTACGCGACATCGAGGCGCAGCTTGGGGATAAGTTCTCGATAGTGTCGGAGATGCTTGACGACCGGAACAGGGAGCTTGCCGACGTGACGAGGGCCGACGACTTTATCGTGAGCGACAAGCTGGTGAGCCTGATGATGTCGCAGATATCGGAGAATAAGTACCTGGGGGACCTCTTCACGGATATACTCAACACTGAAGGTTCGGAGATTTACCTGAAGCCCGCGAAAGATTACGTCTTGCTGGGCCGCCCGGTCAACTTTTACACGGTGGTGGAGGCGGCGAGGCGGCGCGGGCACGTGGCGATCGGGTATAAGCAGCAGCCGCAATCCGGGGAAGAGTCGGGTATAGTGGTCAACCCTGAGAAGTCGAAGGTGTTGACTTTCTCGGAGGCTGACCGGATCGTCGTGCTCGCGGAGGAGTAGATGAGAGTGAAGCTGCTGGGGTCGCACCAGGGTGAGAGCCGGGACGTGCGGTTCATGTCTATCCTGATTGACGACGCGCTGGTGATAGACGCGGGCGGGGTGACTTCGAGCCTGACGCTTGAGGAGCAAGACAGGATAGAGGCGATACTTGTCACGCATAAGCACTACGACCACATAAAAGACCTGCCCGCCCTGGCGCATCACCTGTGGCTGACGCGGAGCCTGCAAATATATTGCATCGAGGATACGCGGGAGGCGTTGCAGAAGTACTTTTTCAACGGTGATATATGGCCTCAGATGAAGGAGGCTATCGGGGGGTATCACGCGCTGACGTGGCACGACGTGACGCCGGGCGAGGCTTTCGAGGTGCTGGGGTACAGGGTGACGCCTGTCGCGATGGAGCATACGGTGCCGACTGTGGGCTATCTCGTGGAGAGGGATGGGTGGAGCGTGTACTACGCGGCGGATACGGGCAGCGACGGCAATCCCCGGTGGGGCGGGATAAGGCCCGATCTGCTCATTATCGAAACGACTATGTCGAGCGCGTATGACGAGTTCGCGGCAAGGTTCAAGCACCTGACGCCGCTTTCGTTGGAGAAGGAATTGCGCGGCTTCCACGAGAAGCAAGGGTATTACCCACGCACCATCTGCGTGCATATCAACCCCAGGCACGAGCAGGCTATACGCAGGGAGTTGAGCGAGCTGGCCGTGAAGCTGGGGGCCGATATTACGGGGGGGTTCGAGGGGATGGTTGTTGAGGCGTGATTCGTATTGCGTAGTACGTAGTGCGTATTGCGGATTTTGTCCTATAGAAACAAGAAAGCGACACCTAATTCTTGGTAAAGGTGTCGCTTTCTGTTGCCTTGAACCTATATACACACTACGTACTACGCAATACGTTCTAAATCACCGCCTGACGTATCTTGGAGGAGACATAGTCCATGATGATTACCACTATGGCTATGGCCCAGATCGCGGTGGCTGCCTGATTCCATTGAAGGAGGCTGATGTATTGGCCGACGATGTAGCCGATGCCGCCGCCGCCTACGAAGCCGATGACTGTGGACATGCGCACGTTGATGTCCCACCTGTAGAGGGTGAAGGATAGGAACTGCGGGATGAACTGGGGCACGACGGCGTACATGATTACCTGCAAGCGGTTCGCGCCCGTGGCGGTGATGGCCTCTATTGGCCCGGCGTCAATCGACTCGATAGCTTCCGAGTAGAGCTTGCCCAGGGAGGCGATGGAGTGGAGGGTGAGGGCCAGCACGCCCGCGAAGGGGCCGAAGCCGATGGTAGCGCCGAAGATTACCGCCAGTATCAGCACCTCGATTGAGCGGAGGATGTTGAGGATGGTACGGGCGATCATATAGACAATTTTACTTATCAAGTTGTGAGACATCAGGTTGCGAGACGCGAGAAAGCTAAGAGGTATACTCAGGACGACGGCGAAGGTGGTGCCCATCAGCGCGAGGAAGATGGTCTCTATCACCTTTTCGACAACAATGCCTACGGTGTCGCTGAGCTTGAGGCCACCCACGTCCCACTGCTGGCTGACGGCGAGGGTGTTGGGGAAGCCCGATGCGTTGACGACGCGCTCGGCATCTTCGGGTACTTTGACGGGGGTGCTGAAGCTGCCGTTGGCATCCGTAAGGAAGGTGCCGATGTTCTGGATGGATGCGGACGCGCCGGTGCTCTGCCAGAGTATCTTGCCGACGGTGCGGGGGCGGAAGCCGCTGCCGGATAGGGTTACCTCCTGTCCGGGGGCTACTGTGTCTGATGAAACGGTCAGTTTCGCGGTAAAGCTCTCTGTCTCACCAGGGTTGTCCTGTACCTGCGCGCCTTGAGTGAGGGTTGGGATGAGAGTTTCGGAGGCTTCTATCGGCAGGGCGTTCTGAACGATAGTGGCCGAGCCTCCGATCGACGTTCTCATCTGCACTTCCTTTTTGTCCGTTGTGAAAACGTCGGGCTTGAGCACCTCGGCCATGAAACGCTGCATGTCGGGGGATTTCTGCACGAGGAGAGCGGGGTTGATTTCGGCCTCTTGCCAGCCGTAGACGTGCGCCGCCACGAGCGCAACGAATATGGCGAGCGCGAACCACGACCGGAGGAAGAAGGGCTTGGGGGGCTTGATGGTGGTTCTCCCAAGTTCCGGCGTGCCTGTACCAGTGCCCGATTTGGGTAGCGATCTGTCTGCGGTAGCCATTAGCGCACACCTCCTGCCATGCTCCGGTCGGGGGCTACTTTGCCTTCGCCGGGGCCGATCTCTACTTCAATAGCGTCTTCACCGTAGATTTCGCGGAACTTGGCCTCATCAATCTCCAACGCGCCGCCGTCGAACACTATCTCGCCGCCCCGGCCATCATTGCGGAGGGCGATAACGCGGTCGGCGTAGCGCCTGGCGAGTGAGAGGAAGTGGAGATTGCAGAGGACAGTGATGCCGTCCTCTTTGTTTATCTGTTCGAGATACTTCATGACGGAGTGGGAGGTAGCGGGGTCGAGGGAGGCCACCGGCTCGTCGGCGAGCATCACTTTCGGTTCCTGCATGAGGGCGCGGGCGATACCGACGCGCTGCTGCTGGCCGCCTGAGAGGGTATCGGCGCGCGACCAGGCTTTCTGGGGGATGCCGACGCGCTCCAGGTTGCGGATGGCGCGGTTGTAATCATCCTGGGGGAAGCGGTGGAAGAGGGCGGGGAGGGTGGAGCGATACCCCAGGCGGCCCGATAGGACGTTGGTCATTACGGAGGAACGCTTGACGAGGTTGAATTGCTGGAAGATCATGCCGATCTTGAGGCGGTGGCGGCGCATTTGGGAGGGGGACGCGCCGGTGATCTCCTCGCCGTCGAGCCAAATCTTGCCGGACGTGGGGTTTATCAGGCGGTTGATGCATCGCAGAAGGGTGGACTTGCCGGAGCCGGAAAGCCCGATAATCACAAGGAACTGCCCGTCGGGTATCTCAATGGAGAAGTCGTGCAGGGCCCTTGTGCCGTCGTCGTAGATTTTGGTAAGGTGCTCGATCTTTAGCATGTGCTCTCCTCACTCCTGGCGAAACCAATAAGATAAGCAGATGCGCTCGCGTCCATTTCAGGTGTCGCGCGCCCATATAATACCACAAAAGTGCTATAAGGTGCCGGGCCATCTAATCTGCAAGACGGAAAGCCCGCCCTTAAGGTAGGAGTTCAGTAGGAATAAGGAAATATTTCCGGTAGGGGCGACCCGGCGGGTCGCCCTGTCTGTGGCAGCATGTAAGCATGGTACGCCATCCCCACCAGGGCGACCCGCCGGGTCGCCCCTACCAAGACATTATCCTACCCCAAATTTGAGCACTTGCGCCCTGGTTATAGATGGCGGATACGGCCTAGTTTTCCGGTTTTCCCGGCTCTATTGTGAAGGTGCCGCGTTGCGCCAGGTGGGAGTCGACGTACATCTCGATGGTGTAAAGTCCAGGGTCGAAGACGTAGACGTTGCTGATGCCGAAACCTTCTTCGAAGATCTGCTGTGCCTCGCCTGCCGCGCCTTTGTCCCAGGTGAGATGGGCACGGTACTGCGGGTACTCCTCACCGTTTAAGTAGACCTTCCAGATGACCTTCTGACCGTCCTGCATCCCCTCGTAGCTATAGTTTGTCACTACATGGTTAGTGAAGTAAGGGAAGGACTCGCCTGGAACAACCTCCTCGTCACTTCCCACCGTTGCGAAGGTGAATGGCGAGATGCTGGCCGTAAGCTCGCCCGCCGGTGGCTTGCCTGTGCTATCCAGGGCTACCAGCAGGCTCTTCAACTGAGCCGACGTCCTCTCCGCCACAGGCTGTATGGCTGCGGCGTTCTGTATCTTCTCCCTAGGTGGCGCTACGGTCCAGGGTTGCGCCCGGCCATTCACCTGGTCCAGCAGGCTGTCTAGCTCTCCGGCGGCTGATTCAAGGTAGAAATATAGCGTTGGCGAAGGCTCTTTCCCTGCCGCTTTGGCGGCGGCGACGTCTTCGGTCACGATATCCATCGCCCTTTTGTATTCAGCCTCTGCCTCGCTGGTTTTGCCCGCAGCTAACAGGGTGCGCGCCAGGTCAACCCTGGCACCCGCCATCCTGGGGTCTTGTTCAAGAACTGCGCGGTAGGCGTTACTCGCCTCGTCAAAGCGACCCAGCATGTAATAGGCGAAGCCGAGGAGCCAGCCTACGTTGGAGTCGCGCTTGCCTCCTGCTTTAGCCGCCTCGTAGTCGCGCGCGGCGGCTTCGTAGTTGCCCATGCCGAGATAGGTGGTTGCCCGCTCATAGAGCGCGTTGTTGTAGCCAGGCGCGGCTTTCAGGGCTTCGTCAAACGCGGCAATAGCGCCTTCATCGTCCCCCTTGTGTCCCAGGCCGACACCCCGCCCGAACGCGGCAGCGGCTGCCTCAGGCACGGTTTCCACCGGCTTGAGGTAAGTAGCCAGCACCCAGGCCAGGGTAATAGCCACCAGCACCCCGCCGCTCCCTATGAAGAGAGGCCGCATTCGCCCGGTGATTGTCATGGAGAGGCCGAGGAGGGCCAGGGCGGCAGCCAATAGCGTCAGATGGAGTATGTACGCATTCGATTTCTCTTCCCAGGCGTTCTCTACGGCAGCCTCCGCGGTAGAACGCTCGGAAAGTTCAGCCCTGGCGGCTACGTAGGTATCAGCTTCAAAGGCGTCCAGGTCGGGCGCGGCGGGCGTTTCGGGGTCGAAGTATGGCGGCGCAAAGAACTCACTCTCCTCGGCCAGCGCATCGCGCACATTCCCATAGCGCGTGGCATTCTTCGCGTCTCCCTGCGCCTCAGCCGCATCGGCGAGCACATCCATCTCCGCCCACGCCTGGTACACTGCCCCGTAGTGATAGTTTACTGTTGCCTGGCCCGTAGTCTCCTTGCCCAGCGCCTGGGCCGCGAGGCCCTGCGATTTGCGAATAGCGCCGTCACCTATGGCACCGGCGTCTGCTTGCAGATAGGCCACAATCGCCGCGAAGAGTGCCACTGCTCCAATTACCACCGTAACCAACTGCTTGAATCTTTCTTCGCGCGGGTCCTCTTCAGGTTCGGAAGTCGCAGGCTCTTGTATGCTCCCTTTCCGGCGGGTTAGAGAGAGCACGAGAAGCCCTGCCGCCGCCAGTACGGTTAGAATGCCAATCACATAGAAGAGCAGAGAAGAAATGGAGTAGACATCCGAGAGTGGCGTGCCCGTCTCCATAGCCAGGGCAGCGCCTGCCCCAAGCAGCATGAATCCCAGGCCACCTCCCGCCATCGCGTACTTGACGCTGTGCGTCACCGCTTCAGCGATCGCGAAGAGAAATAGTGCGATACCCAGCACCACCAGCGCGGCTACCAGGCCGACCGACCTGGCGCGCATCTCATTTGCCTGGGCGAATTGCCGGTCAGGATTGAGGTCGCGTCTCTCCGCTTCCTCGGCTAAGGCTTCGCCCCGCTCGCGGGCATCGTTGTAAGATTCGTCTTCATTCAGGTACTCGGTAGGGAAGAACTCTTTGTCCGCGTTGGCGAGGTCGAGGGCTTCCGTAATCTCGCGCACGTCTACGTCTGTGAGGCTCGACTCGCTGCCGTCCGGGGGGGCTAACGAACCTGCCAGCAGGAGGTTGCGTATGTACTCCACGTGCGCGGAGCGATGCTGGCTTGAGGCGATGCTCGCGATAGTGTTGGCCTCCTCGACGTTGAGGGCGGCGATGATGCCTGCATCGTCGAAGTTGCCCGCCTCTGTACCTGCCAGGGCAGATCGCCAGGCTACCACCGCGCCGAGAAACGTCACCAGCGCGAGCATCACGGCGACGAATATCTTGAACTGCTCATTGCGCTTATCGGATATAGATTGCATGCCTTTTCCTCCCTTGATATTGCAACTGATAGACGCGACTATATAGAAACGGATATATGCAAAGTGGCCCCCGCCCCGTGTAGGCAGATGTGTCTGGGACTATATTTGTTATACAGGATAGTACGGCTAAAGTCTAGCGCAGATTCAGTAAAGAGTAAGACTGTGTCAAAGTTGCGTCTCCTGCTTGCATAGCCCAAACGAAGAGAAGTTTTCTGTTGTGTAAGTGCGGAAATTGCGGCTTCGCCGCAATTTCCGCACTTACACAACCTCTTTTTTATATGTAAAAGTTAGGGGTTATGATGGAGGCTCTTCGAGCGCAGCAGTGACGGAGCCGAGGGGGAGGGTGACGGTGCTCTCCTGGGGGTTTGACAGGGGGAGGCGGAGGGTGAAGGTGGAGCCGTGACCCTCCCGGCTTTGCACGCTGATGCTGCCGCCGTGCTGCTCGGCGACGTGCCTGGCGCTCGCCAGCCCGATGCCGCTGCCGCCTATGTTGCCTGTGACGTTGCTCGCCCGCCTGAACCACTCAAAGACATAGGGGAGGTCCTGTTCCGGGATGCCTATGCCCTGGTCGTGTACGGATAGGACGGCACTAGAGGACTGAGGCTCGTCCTCACGGGCTAAGACCACCCTGACCTCGCTGCCTACGGGGCTGTATTTTATGGCGTTGGATAGCAGGTTATCCAGCAGGCGCTCAAGGCGGGGCGCGTCCCACATGCCGTCAAGCTGGGACACCTCCGGCTCAAAGACGATTTTGTAGTGGGGGTTGAGCCGCTGATGCTCGGCCACCACACCCTGCACAAGCCCTACCAGGTCGGTGGGGTGGCGGTCAAGCTCTAATGGCTGCCCCGCCTGGAGGCGGGCGAAGTCGAGCAACTCGTTTATGAGGAGGTTCATCTTGTTAGCCGCCATATCTATGCGGCTGAGGCCGGAGGCGACGCGCTCAGGGTCTATCGTGGAACCCTGGCCCGCATTGCGCCGGAGGAGCTTGGCCGACCCGATGATGGCGGCCAACGGGTTCTTGAGATCGTGAGAGACGAGCGACAGTAGGTATTCGCGGGCGCGCACGGCTTCACGGGCTTCCCTGTAGAGGCGGGCGTTCTCGGTTGCCACATTCTCCAGCTCTTCGTTGGCCGCCTGTAGCTGGGCGGTGCGCTCAGCGACCATTCGCTCTAGATTTTCGTTGAGGCGGCGGACCTCGCTCTCGGCACGCTCGCGCTCGGCCAGGTCCTGCTGGGCGGCGTTGTAGAGGCGGGCGTTATCGAGGGCGAGGGAGGCGAGTTGGGCGAACTTGGTGAGGATATCTATCTCGACAGGGCCGAAGGTGCGCCCCTCTTCCTGGTAGGCGAGGCCAAGCACGCCCACGATCTGCGGGCCGGACTTGAGGGGCACACCCACCACAGCGCGAATTGACATATAATCGAGGCTCTTGGCGCGGTTATCCCACTGGTGGTAGTCGTCTACCGTCATAGGCTCACCGCTCTCCCAGACTTTGCCCGCCAGCCCCGCGCCGCGCTTCAAACGGTAGCCGACGTTGGCGGCGAATAAGCCAGTACCCGTCTGCACCACCAGTTCATCGCCTTCGGGTGCTATCACATACATATAGCCGTGCCGGGTGCCTACCAGGTGAGCAGCCCGCATGATGATGGCTTCCAGGAGGTCCGCAAGTTGGAGGCGGTTTATGAGGGCCAGGCTGGTCTCGTGGAGGGCGGCCAGGTACTCGTTCTGCTCGCGCACACGGTCTTCCGACCGCTTATGCTCGGTGACGTCGCGGGCGATGCACACGAAGGCTACAGGCATGCGGGCGCGATCTCGCATGACGGAGGCCGAGATGCTGAGTATGCGAGTGTCGCCGTTAGCGGAGTGGTAGAGCATCTCGTAGTCGCGGACCGAGCCTGCGGCTGCGAGGCCGTCGAGGTCGGCGGTGAGGCGGCTGCCCTTGAGGATAGAGTTGATGGGTCTGCCGAGGAGTTCGGTTTCGGTGGTGCCTAGAAGCTCGCAGGCGGCGGGATTAGCCAGCTTGATGGCCCCTTCGTGGTCGAGGACGAAGAGCGCGTCGGACATGGTGTCCGTAATCTCCTGGGCGGCGAAGGCGGGGGTGATGTCCACCAGGCTATAGAGCCAGATCGCGCGGGCCGCGAGCGCGACGAAGCCCAGGAGCGGCAGGTAGCCGAAGGGATAAATAGGCAGGCCGAACGCGGCCAGGATGTCTACGGCACCCAGGTAGCCCACACCGAACGCGAGCATCAGCTCCCTGATGCGCCGCTTGTGGGTGCCGGGCCTGGCGGCGATATACTCCTTACGGTAGTGGAACATGCTCGCGCCGAGCATGGCGAAGAAGAAGGTGAAGAAGGGTATGCTGAGCCAGTTATAGATCGGATAGTAGCCCCACCAGTAGCGAGCCACGACTGAGATGAGCGCGTCTGTGCCCAGGATTATGGCACAGAAGAGGGCCGAGAGGAGCCAGCTAGCCCATACCAGCCTCCTGTAGCGGTCGTATATGTTGAGCAGGGTAACGGTAAACTGGTACGTGGCCGATGGGATGAAGGGTATGCCCAGGTAGGCGGCTTTGGCCCACCAGAGCGCTGCCCGCTCGTCCGTAGCAAAGTAGAGCCATGCGATACAGAAGAGCCATATGCCGACGGCAAGAGTGATAAGGAAAAAGGAGACGCTGACGAGTGATATGCGCTCGCGGATGAATACCAGCGTGCCCAGCAGCAAGATCGCCATCATAGCAATGGAGACCGGCACAGCGTACGGGTTGAAGGTATAGTTAGATGTGTCCAGGACCTGGGTTAGCACCGCAGCCTCCGAAACGTATTGCGTATTGCGTAGTACGTATTGCGTAAAACGTTAAACATGATGCGTAAACCCGTAGAAAACTCAGCGTCTCTGCGTCTCTGCGGTTCTATTCACACCATCTTAGTGTCCTTCGTGTCTTTGTGGTTCAAAACTTACGCAATACGTACTACGCAATACGCTCACCGTCCCCCGTAACGCCAGTCGTAGTATTGGCGGCCTACGTTGCCGAATTGGACTTTGTAGCCTTCAGGCTCGGCGGGGTCGTAGGTGACTGTGCGGCGCTCGAAGACTTGCATCAGCACGTCGCGTGGCTGGCCTGCTACGTCTATCCTGGCCCAGTACGGCTCTGAGATGGGGTAGCCCGCTACGTATATCCAGTCCCACGCCTGGCCTTTGAAGTAGTTGAGGTATACGTCGGGCAGGTTGTGGCCGCTTTCCGGTATGAAGGCGGCTACCTTCGACATGGTGCCGAGGTCGGGGTTGGCGCGGATTGTGCCGTCGCGGGCTAGCGTCTGCTCTATCGGCTGGCCAGCGCGGTCCTGGGCCTTGCCCGCGTCCGTCCCGGCTCCCAGCTTATTGAAGGTGGCGTAGGTGGGCGCATCCGCGCCGGGGTTATCGCCCGCTACCATTACCTCGGCAGGCTGCCGCGCCTCAACCTGCGATGCACCCGTTACTATCTGCCCGGTGACAAGCTCTTTGGCGAGCGCGCCCGCAGTCACCACAAACCGTGAGGGCTGGGGCGGATTGGGGTTGGGTAGTTCCATGCGCCCCTTATCGAAGTAGATTACGGCCTGCTGCCCGCCGGGCGCTTCGGCGTAGGCTTCCGTGCCGGAGAAGATGGGTGTCGGCCCCCACAGCCACGACCGTTGCGCCTGGCCGGTCGCTACGGGCAGGTCGGTCGTGCGCCACTGGTACCAGAAGGCTGGGTCGGGCAGGTCGAGGCGGGTCTTGGGCCGCCAGTTGGCATTGAAGCCGTCCACCAGTTTCTCGCCGCCCGAACCGTCGGTGCGTACCAGCCACGATTCGTGCGTGAAAATGAGCCTTCCTCCCTGTGTGTTGGTGCGTGACACTCGCAGGAGCATCGTCCTGTTGTCTGCTGAGAAGAATGGCGGGCCGTAATCGCTCACCTCGCCCCGGTAGACAGCCTTGTGGGGGTGAGATAGTATAAGCTGGGGGTTGCGCCCGTCGAGGTCGGCCAGGAAGAGGCGCTGCCCGTCCTGAGCCGCGCTGTTGATAGCAAAGGCCACCTTGCGTAAGGCCGCAGACCACGATACGCCGGGGCGCGCTATGCCCGCCTGCCTGAACGACGTGGCGATAGTTACGAACTCGCCCGTGCTCATGTCGAGGACGCCGTAGTTGATGCCGTCCGTCATGGCGAGATGCCTGCCGTCGGGTGCCCAGCCTCCCGCTACCACGAACTTGCCCGCGCCATCGCCCTTCAGCGCCTCAATGCCAACATCAGCGCCCGGACCACCCGCGACATGCAGGATGCGCCCAGGCCAGCCACAGGCTATGCGCGTGCCGTCGCCCGACCATGCTACCGCCGCCGCGCCGGGGGGCAGGGAGGGGATGTCTTCGCCGCCCGGCACCAGCCAGGGAGTGCCCCCACCGGAGGGGATGATACGCAGGTTGCCCCTGGCGATGGGCATGCCGAATTTCTCACCGCCCACGTAGGCGATGAAGTGGCCGTCGGGCGACCAGAAGGGGGGCGAGTATGCGCCGTTGGCTATAAGGTGCAAGTCGCTGCCGTCGAAGTTGACGGTGTATATCTGCGAGCCTTCGGTGGTCACGGCCAGGCGCTTGCCGTCGGGCGACCAGGCGGCGAACCACACATTGAAGCCCTGCGTGACCTGCCTCCTGTCGCTGCCGTCTACGCGCATCACCCAGAGGTCGCGCTGGCGTTGCGGGAGGATGTCTGTGACGAAGGAGATATAGTCGGTGGGGACCGTCTGCGGCGGCGCTTGAGCATAGACGCGCTGTGTGGCTCCTATACCCGATAGCAGCATCACGGCTGCCAGTAATATAGCGGCTTTCGGTCCGAGCGTGCGATAAACCGAGCGAATCATTAATGCCTCCTGATTTCAGATAACGAACAGAGAGGTTTGTATCGGTAAGATTCGAGGAGATTATAGCATAACCCGGTCGCAGACCCTACAATCTTGATTGAACAGACGATTAGGAGCTAACCGCCAAGACGCCAAGATTATTAGGGATCAGGGGTCAGGGGTCAGGGGTCAGGCACTCACGTCATTGCACGGAAACCTAAATAATAATACTCTTGGCGTGGGGCTTGGTGTCTTTGCGTCTTGGCGGTTAGCTTTGGTTGGTAGTGGAACCTATAAACCTGCTGCGAGCACGGCCAGCGTCTGGCGGGCGCAACGCTCCCAGGTGAAACTGGCTGCACGCTCTAAGCCCTTGCGGGAGAGGTCGCGCTGTAGCGCCTTGCCCCGCATCAGGCGTTGCACCACGCCCGCCCACGCGCCTGGGTCGTGGGGGTCTAGCAAGAGGCCGGCGTCGCCTACCACCTCCGGCAGAGAAGAGGTATCGGAGGCGAGCACAGGGGTGCCGCACGACATCGCTTCCAGCGCGGGGAGTCCGAAGCCTTCGTAGAGTGAGGGGAAGGTGAGCGCCATCGCGCCTGAATAGAGGGCGGGGAGGTCTTCGCGCTCAACGTAGTCCGTGAACTTGATGAGGTCGCCCAGGTTGCGCGCTTCTACCGCTTCGAGAAGGCTGTCGTAGAGCCAGCCACGCCTGCCTGCCAACAGGAGTTGGGGCGGGCGCTCGACCTTGCCGCGTAATTGGTCCCACGCCTCCACGAGCACCATCAGGTTTTTGCGGGGCTGCAATGTGCCGACATGTATGCAGTAGGGTTGGCTCACTCCGTAGCGGGTGGTTACTTGTGCTACCCGTTCTTTATCCTCTACAGGCGCGAAAATGGGGTCGCGCCCGTGGTATACCACACTTATTTTGCGCGAGGGCACTTTGTAGTAGGTAATCAGGTCGCGCCTGGTGGCTTCGGAGATGGCAATCACGCGCCTGGCGGCCCTCACGCTGAACCGGGTGGATAAGTGCAGGTAGAGACGGGCGGAGGTGGTGTGCGCCTGAGGGTAGTGGATGTAGCCGAGATCGTGTATCGTCACGACGGTGCGGCGTGGGTGCCACAAAGGTACGACATGAGAGGGGACGAATAGCACGTCCGGCGGCCTGGTAACCATCTCCACTGAGAGCCGGGCGTGCGTCCAGAGGCGTGGGAAGGGTATGGCGCGTACCCTCCAAGTGGGTGGCAGGGGGAAACCCAATCGCTCTCGCGCCTCCGCTTCCGACGGAGAGTTCACATATAGAGTAAAGCGGTAGCGTTCGGCCTCAGGCAGACACGTGAAGGCTTCAATCAAACTGGCCGAGTAGTATTCCGTACCTGTGCGTTGAGCAACAAGGGCGCGGCTAGCATCGATACCGATTGTGGGATATTGGATTTTGAATTTCGAACTTCGAATTTTCTTATCCTGCATCGTGCTCATCTCAGAACTCACGCATTATGTTTCACGTTTTACGCTCCAACTCCGCAATCTCTCCCAAAACCATCTCGGGGGTGATGGCGCGCATCTCCGGGCCGCCTTCCAGGTTGGGGGAGCCGACTTCGAGATGCATTGTTGGGTGGGTGCCGGGGGCGCGGAAGGCCCTGTGCTTTTTGGGGTCGCCCCAGGGTCCCCAGATGGTTTCGTCGCTGGGGCCGTAGAGGTGGAGGGTGGGTTTGTGGAGGGCGGCGGCTATATGGAGGGGGCCGCTGTCTACTCCCAGGACCATGTGCGCCTTATCCAGCACCCATGCCAGTTGCGCGATGCTGGCCGTCTGCCCTGCCAGGTTCGACAGCTTGTGCTCCTGCATGCTGTGTTGCGCCTCTGCGGCGGAGGAGATAGCATCGGCAAGCTTGCGCTCGTCAGGCGAGCCTGTGAAGGTTACCGCCCAGTCTTCCTCACGTAGCTTGTTGACGACCTCGGCCCAACCGGAGATGGTCCATAGCTTGTTGGCGGCGGCTGTGCCTGGGTGTATGACGGCTCGTTTGGGGGCGTCCAGCCAATCTGCCGGTAGCTCGTGCTGAGGTGGGATGGGTCGCGGGGGTTGCAGGGCCGGTATGCCTCTCTCCCTGTCAATCTCCAACTCTCCGACGCGGCGCACTCTCGCCCGGCCATACACGAAGTTGATGACTTCCTCCATGAGCCGGAGGTTCTGCTCTACTTCGTGCCTGCCGAGGACGTAATGTGCTTTATTGGTGAGCCATGCGCCCATGCCTGCCGTGTCGTAGCCCCACCTGTAGGGTATGCCCGCAAGCCACATAAGGGCCGCGCTCCACCAATGGTCGAAGCGTAGCACTATCGCCAGGTCGTACTCGGCGCGCTTCAGACTGGCCGCAGATCTCCCCAGCATCCTGTACGGGGCAAGCGGGTTAGCTTCCTTGCTCGCAGTTATGCCGGGGAATGGCAGAGTGGCGATAGAGTCGAGGTTGCGATTATGCTCCCACATAGCGCGGCCCCAGGGTCCGGTCAGCCCGGTGATATGCAGATCGGGGAAAGCGCGCCTCAGCCGCTCAAGCGCGGGTGTGGCGAAAAGGAGGTCGCCCAGGTGGTCGGGGCGCACCACGAGCACGCGCTTTATTTGCGTGGTATTAGGGCGGTCGGTGCGTAATCTGGTATGCGCGAGCCATTCCCGGCCATACATGGAGCGAATGAGGGCCTGCCGAGCCAGCATCTTTGGATGGCTCAACATCTGGAAATTGTTCATTCTCCTCTGGCCTCGCCGGGCAGAGAATGAACATAACCATTATAAACGTCATATTCGGTGGATAGAGCGCCCGGCAGATAAATCTGCGGGCTACATAAGCGAAGTCCGCCTGCGCGGACTATGCCATGAGAGTAGTCGCCGTAGGGCGACTTTGTAGATGTTGCCCGCGACTTCAGTCGCCGGGCAATGTTGGGGCTGGCGCAAGAGCTTTCCAAAGATGAATAAGTCCAACTCAGCAATTGCCAGGCGCTCCTGCGAGGGGGATTTCAGCGCATAACTGCCAGATGCCATCGGTATCCTTGTACATAACCTGCACGCACTCTACGTCCCAACTCAGGAAGAGGCGCATGCCGGATAGCTCCTGGTACACCCTCTCCAATTCGCCAGGGTCGGTGAACTTGCCGACGCCCATATGAGGTACCAGATCAGGCCCGAATTGCCCCTTATAGGCGGGATAGTCGGGGAACTCGGCCAGGATTGCGTGGTAGAGGGAAAGCACGCGCTCGTCGTTGGCGACGTGGAGGTAGAGAATGCCGGTGTCCCGGAAGACGGAGAAGCCCCTTATGGAGATTGCCCTGGGTGGGCACGCCGCGAGCGCGTCCGCAAGTCTGGGCATGGCGGCCTCTAGCTCATCGAAAGGTACGAAGGGGTAGGCGAGGGTGATGTGTGGGGGGATGCGGTGGAGGGTGTCGGGCATGTAGAGGCGGCGGTAGTGATCCGCGAAGCCGCAGATGTCGTGCGGCGGCACTATCACGACGGCGGTCTCTCCCGTAGGCGCTGCTTGCTCGCTCATGCGCGCACCCTCTCCCTGGACATGGCTTTCGCGTACACCTTCTCTACGGCAGCCCATACTTCCTCTACCGTGACTTCGGCGTGGTAAAGCTGGTTGCTGCCGCGTGACGCCTGGCGAAGAGTCTCCGCGCCGGAAGCTACACGCCTGGGCGCGACGGCCAGGCTGCGCCCGGAGGGGTCCCAGGGGCCGTAGCGTGCAGGGTCGCTGGGGCCGAAGACCGCTACAGTGGGCGTTCGCATGGCGGTAGCAAGGTGCATAGCGCCGGTGTCGTGCCCCAGGAAGAGGCTGCATCGCTCTACCAGGGCGGCCATGCTGCCCCATTCCAGCTTGCCTACCAGGTCGGCTACGTATGGCCGGGTGGCGGGGAAGAGCGCCGACTTGAGGGCTTCGGCTGCCTCGCGGTCTTCCTCGCCGGGGCCGCCCAGCAGGAGGATAGAAGGCTCGTAGGTCTCGGCCAGCCAGTCGGCTATGCGCGCCCACCGCCCCGGCTCCCACCGCTTGGAGAGGAGGCGCATGCCGGGGTTGGAGCCGCCGCCCAGGTGGATAGCCACGCACCCCGCCTCGCTCTCGCCTTCTTCCCCTAAGGCCTGCGATAGCGCCCGCGCCGCCTGCTCCCTGTCGTCCTGGGTGGGGTAGAACTCGAGATAGGCGTCTTCAGAGGGGGCGGGGAGGTCGAGGGCGCGTACCACGTCCAGGTACCACTCTACCTCGTGGCGGGAGCGCGAGGCGGGGCAGCTTACCGGGTGGGTGAGGGCCAGGCCGCGCCCGTCGCTGTCCAGCCCGGCGCGCACAGGCATCCCGGCCAGATAGGGGACGAGGTTGAGAAGGGGCGAGCGGTCCAGCACGAGCGCGGCACCGTAGCGGCCACGCCTGATGTGCCGTGCCAGGCGCAGGTAGCTGGCCGGGATTGTGTCCGCGCCACCTACAGGCGAGTCTATAAGGCTATTTAGATGGGGGTTGTTGGCGACGGCGGGCCGGGACCACTCTCCAACGGCGAGGGAGATATGCGAGTTGGGGAGGGACTTGCGGAGGGCTGCGATAGTGGGAGTTGACATAAGTAGGTCACCCATACAGCAAGGCTTGATGACCACCACGCGCTTCAAGCGGGGGTCGCCAGGTGAGAGTGGTTTGCCACGCCCCGGCCTGAGCCGCCAGGGCAGGCCCACCACTCTTGTGCCTATGCCTATCGCTCGCGAACGGATACCAGGCAAAGCCAGTCTCCCTCCTGCCGCCTCTCGCGCACCGGCAGGCCCGCCTTTTCTAGCGCTTCCACTACCTTCTCGCCCCTGTCTATAAAAATACCCGACGTGATGAGCGTGCCGCCCGGCTCCACCAGATCGTGCAGCGACTTGGCTAGCTCGATGATGACGCTCGCGAGGATGTTCGCCACTATGAGCGTATATGGTCCGTCGTCCTGGGCAGCCAGGGTGGAGCCTTGCTCTACCTCTATCTGCCGCGCAAGGCCGTTGCGCTCTACGTTTTGCTGGGTAGCCTCAACCGCTATGATGTCGGTGTCGAGAGCTGTCACGCGCACGGTGGGGCCGCCCAGCTTTGCGGCTGCTATGGCGAGGATGCCTGAGCCGGTGCCCAGGTCGAGTATGTTCATGCCGGGTTGTACGTATTCTTCCAGCGCGGCGAGGCAGAGGCGGGTAGTTGGGTGGAGGCCCGTGCCGAAGGCCATTCCGGGGTCGAGGTCGAGTATAACGTCGCCTTCTCTCGGCTCGAACTGTAGCCATGAGGGCTTGATGACGATGCGCTCGCCCATACGCTGGATGCCGTAGTAGTCCTTCCAGGCGTTGGCCCAATCCTCCTCGCGGCACTCGCGCACGCGGAGCGGCCCGACCTGGCGCATCTGCCCCAGGTGCCACACGGCTTCCTCGATTTGCCGCTGCTTCTGAGGGGCTTCCTCATCGCATGCCAGGTAGGTCCGCACGCTGACGGGGCGCGTGGGGTCTATCTCCGGCTGGAGAAGCTGCTCCCAGTCCTGCGCCTCGGCCTGCGGGCTGACCAACGGCTGCTCTACCACCACGCCGCCGTTGTACCCGTAGCGCGCGAATAGCTCGCTGATGGATTCTACGGCTTCGGGGTCGACTTCTACAGCCAGTTCCAACCAATTCATACTGCTTCTCGATGTTCTCTAGCCAGGAGGCAATGCATCCACCGAGAACCCACTACCCCCTTGTCATTCTGAGCGGAGCGAAGAATCTCGTCCCTCGCGAACCATGCCGGGGTTACGCGTGAGGGAAGATTCTCCTGAAGCGCGCGATTTTGAGTATTGCGAAGTATTACAGGTGTAGAGGATGCGCGAGGGACGAGATTCTTCGCTTCGCTCAGAATGACAGGGGCTAGTTGGCTCTCGTAGGGATACATTATTCGTGGGTTAGCTTGTGAGCACGCCATGTTGTGCTGCTATTTGAAAGTCTCATCTATTTCTGCGTCGGTTGCGCCGATCATCCTTGCTACCGAGTCGTCGCCTATGTTCAGGGATTGGTAGGAACCCTCGAAGGCGGCGCGTTCGCCTATCATCGCGCCGAAGAGCATCGCGCCGGTGACGTTGGCGTTGGGGCCGACCACGCTGTTCTTTATTATGGCGTCGCACACGCTCGCGCCGTCCGAGATGGCAGCGTTGGGGCCGATTATCGAGTTTTCGACTGTGGCGTTGGGGGAGACGAAAGCGGGCGGGATGATCAGCGAGGTGCCGAGGGTGTAAGGCTCGGTGTTCTGGTCCATTTTGCCCAGGAGGTAGCGGTTGGCATGGAGAAGCGCGTCCCAGGTGCCGGTATCTTCCCACGCCGTCACCGGGTAAGCCTTGAACTTTGCGCCCTGATCTATCATCACCTGGATGGCGTCCGCCAGGTAATATTCGCCCTTGAGGCTGCGGCCCGACTCCATTAGCGTTTCGATGGCGCGGAAGAGCCACTGCGAGTCTTTGAAGTAGTAGAGGCCCACCACCGCCAGGTTGCTCTCCGGCTTTTGGGGCTTCTCCACCATCTTGCTCACGTAGCCGTCTGCGCCTAAAACGGCTATGCCGAAGCGGGAGGGGTCGGGCACCTCGGCCACGAACATAGCCCCGTCGGCGTCGGTCAGGTTGTTGAGCACCGAGAGGTCGGCCTCGAAGATGGTATCCACGAACAGGGTCATCAGGTCGCCCTGCACGTACTGGGCGGCGAGGGCGATAGCGTCGGCTTGCCCGCGCATCACCTTTTGCTCTACGAAGCGCGATTCGTACTGGCTGTAATTCTCGCGCACGTAGTCTTCCATCTGGTCGCCCATGCGCCCCACGATGAAGATAAGCTCTTCTATGGGCAAGGGGGCCAGGGCGTCGAGCACGAAGTCGAGTGACGGCCTGCCCGCTACGTGTACCAGGGGCTTGGGCCGGGTGTGCGTGTGGGGCCTCATGCGGGTACCGTAGCCCGCCGCCGGGATTATGACTTTCATTGCACTCCTTTTGTATCCGTGTCTGTAAGCTAGCTAACCCTCAGTTTAGCCTAAAGATGAGGGCCGCGCAAGGCACATATCTTGCAATATCTGGTCCAGGGTCATTATGCGTGCGAGCAGGCATGAGATACTGCCCGCGCTAGGAGGACAGCATGGACGACAAGAACGGCAACGGCGCGGCCCAGGATGACAGCTTCCAGGGCTATGCCACGCCCGGAGAAGCCACTATAGAGCAGAGCACCAGTTCGGCGGTGCCCGCGCCCAGCCAGACCAGCGAGGAGCGCCTGACCACCCCGCAGGGCACTATTCAATCCATAGGCGAGACGCCTGGGGACGCCAACCCTGCTCTCGCAGAGACGCTAGGTGCGGCGCAGGGCCAGGTTAGCACAGCCGATCTGCTGCGCGCTCGCGAAGGGGCTGAGGAGCAGGGGTTGCGAGCAGCACAGGCGGAAGCCTATGCAGACCAGGCGTCGGGCGTCGCGAGTGAGTATGAGGACACCGACGCGGGCCGTCCCAACTGGCCCAACGACCGCCGGGAAGAGCCTGTGGAGTACATGGACTCGCCGCGCGCCGACATGCCTCTTGGCGCGGGCACCGCCGACAAGTGGGGGATAGAAGCGAAGGGCCGCGTGGACTGGACTATGGACCGCGCAGGCACGCAGGCTTCAGCCGGGGAGTCGCGTTCCGGCCTGCCTCCCGTGGGCATGAACGCCGAAGAGGACAAGTACGAGGAGAGAGAATTTGGGAGGCCCACCGAAGCTTCCGAGATAGACCAGATCGCGCCCGGCATGGTCAATCTCCCGCCGAAGGACGAATAATGGCTGATAGCAACTATACTACGACGCCAGCCAGCGGTGGTATGGCGGAGGGGCAGAGCGTTATCAGCGCGCTCTTCCATGATGTGCAGTCGGCGGGGGCGGCGATCCAGGAGTTGCGCGAGCTTCACATACCCGCTGAATCCATCTCGGTTATCTCCCGCGACGAGGACCATGAGGGCGTAACCGGCGCGGCAGGCGTGGCCCGCGAAGACGTTGGGGACGAAGGGCTGACCTACCGCGCTTCCACCGAACTGCCCAACGACGAAGACCTCTACACTACAGAAGCCGAGATGACAGGACGCGAAGTGCCGGTTGTCACCAGCTTTGAGGTGCCGCCCAACGAGCCGCTTGGCGGCAGCGACCGCCTGGGCCTGTCACGCGATAGCGATATGGTGCGCCGCAACGAGGCCGACGCCAACGCCGACATGGACATCTACACCGACTTCCCCGACGAGGCGGGCGGCATCAACCCCGATTCTCCGATGGCGGGTGATGCGGGGAGCAACGTGCAGGAGCCTATGAAGGGCCGCACAGGCGCTGCAGGGTCTGCCGCTGTGGGTGCCGGGCTTGGCGGCATCGCCGGCCTGGCTTTAGGGTTGGCGGGGCTTGCGATACCGGGCGTGGGGCCGTTCCTGGCTGCGGGGCCGATTGCCGCCGCGTTAGGTGGCGCGCTGGCCGGAGGCGCGGCGGGGGGTATTATAGGCGGACTGTCGAATATAGGCGTGCCCGAAGAATACGCCCGCGAATACGCCGCCCAGATAGAGCAAGGCAGCACCCTCGTCAGCGTGCGCATAGATACGGTGACGCGCGACCTCGTGGAGCGCGTGCTGACAGCGCACGGTGGGGAGAATATCCACTAGAAAAAGAAGTGGTCTTTATACGGAAATTGGCGGCCTAGCCGCCAATTTCCGTATAAAGACCAGAGAGTACTTCTCCCCGTTTGACTGCCGGGTCTAACTGGGGAGGGGGGAGGGTATGGTGATTAGCTTCTCACCATAGCGTATCTCAGGTGTGGCCGAAATCTCCAGCGACTGGGAGAACATGCCGCCCTGGCGCACTTCGTACCCCGACACGGCCCCGCTGACCGGGTCAAGCAGTATGTCGCGTACCTCGCCGATCATCGCGCCCGCGTCGGTGACTACCTTGTTGCCCAGGATAGCGGTCAGTTCTACTGCTTCTTTGAAATTATCGGCCTGGGTGGGGTTGGCGGGGTCGGCCTTGACCGTGACCGCGTCAGGCCCTATGTTCATTATTTGAGAGACAGCCAGGATTAGCGGGGTACTAAACATACCCCCGGTCTTTACTTTGAGGCCGACTAATTGGCGGCTGCCTGGGTCAAGAAGCAGATTCTCTACTTCCCCGATCTTCGTGGCATCCTCCACGTTTACTACAGCGCGACCTTTCAATTCTGAGAGTTTCATCCGTTTCTCCTGGTTGCCGTTTGGTCTAAAATCTCGGAGGCAGAACAATTGTCTGAGTAGTCTATTATAACAGGGCGTAACAACTGCGCGTGAAGATGGGTGAATGTAGTAAATGTTCAGAGGTGCGCTAGGGGAAATTAAGCGTAGGGGCGTGATTTATCGCGCCCTTGTTTGGAGTTAGGCATCAAGTCGGGTGGCCCTCCTCACCAGGGCGCGATA
>DASWMJ010000039.1:0-6869 GCA_036399775.1 Chloroflexia bacterium
CCTGGTTACATGCCATTTCCGTCAGCAAACCCGACCAGGGCGCGATAAATCACGCCCCTACGGCTATCACCAGGTCTAGAAGGCGGCGCGTCTGCTTTTCCAGGCAATAATCACGTTCAACTATCTTGCGGGCTTCCATCCCCCATGCTTCCCGTTCGTCAGGCGAAAGCGTCATAACTGCAAGCATAGCCTCCGACAATGCCCCCACACTTCGCTCGCGGACCAACACGCCGCCAGGCTTACCATCAGGCGATGCCGAGTATACGTCGGCAAGCGCACCCACAGGTGGCCCGATCCAGGGCAGCCCGCACGCCATCGCCTCCAAAGCGGCCATACATTGTGCCTCATGCCATGAGCTAAGCACGAAGCAATCGGCACTCCGGTAGAGTTGCGGTAATCTCTCATGGGGTAACTCTCCTAGAAAGTCCACATATCCTTTTAGCTTGTGGTATATGACCGACTCTTGTAGTCGCGACAAAAGCGGACCCTGGCCGACAATCTGAAGTCGAAACTCGGCCTCTGGCGTGTTGCGACGCAAGCTCGCCATCGCCCTGAGTATCCAATCGTGTCCCTTCACCGGGATCAGGGAACCCACAGTAATAAAGCTGAATGGCGCATCAGAAGCACGTATGGCTTCTGTCTCAGGCGTAAACATCTGCGTATCAACACCTAACGCCCACCTCTTTATACGCCCCTTGCTGTTCGGGAGTAGCCTTGAGAGTGCCACTTCAAGCGGGCTAGACGGCACGGACAGCATATCAGCGTGACGTATAGCCTGGGCGACCAGCAGCCGCGCAAGGCCGGGACGGTAGTTGCCGTACTTTATCTGCGGCAGCCACGTCAGTTCACCTCCGGCAAGATGGACTAGCGAAGGCACGCCCAACATACGCGCAGCACGAGTGGCGAGCCAGCCCGACTCCGTCGCCCAAATGCCTATGATGGCATCGAAAGCCTTGTGGTGGTGCTCGCGCCGTATTTCAGACAGCGCATCCCGCCACAGCTTCAGCAGGCTGGCACCTAGCAGCCGCGTTCCGAAGAGAGCGCCCCCGCCCAGCGCATGCACCCGAACGTCGCCGATATGGTATCGCTTTCGGACGTGGGGATAGCGGAGGGTGAAAACGTGCAACTCGACCGTCGCGGCCATTTCCCGCGCGAGGTTCGTGAAGGCGGGTATGCACCAGTCGTGCTCGTCTGCCTGGAAGCCTGGGATTACTATCGCCAGTTTCATCGGCGGGTGCGCGGTGCCGTCCTGGGAGATGATGGCCTGCTACAGACCTGCAAGTTCGGGCTGTGTGTAGGAGATGAACTTGAACATGGCGCGCAACTCGACGGGGTTGTCGTATATGCGCATCCGGTACCGCCAGCTACCCAGGCCCTGTAGGATGGTGCGATGCCAGGGCCTGATCTTGAGGTCAGATACGGTGGGGTAGCGGGCGTTGAGCACCGTCTCGAAGTTATCCAGCTTCTTGAGGTGGGACGGCTTTACCCAGGGCGTCCTGGGGTTCCTGCGGCGGGAGAAGCTCGCCCACTCAGGGCTGATCCACCCATCCAGCGTCTCCGGGTACTTGAAGCCCATCTTCTCGGCTTCCTCGAACATGCTACCGCCGGGCGTGGGGGTGTACATGTAAAGAATAATCTCGCTGGCGGGGTTGATCTCTTTGATCTTGTATATGAACTCAATATTCTCGTCAATATCGGCTTCGGGGTCGGGCGGATTGCCGAGCACGAACGAAAACTCAGGGATGATGCCGTAGCGCCGCGACTTCTCGGTCATGGCGAGCGTCGTCTCAGGTGTGAGTGGCCCCTTACTCATATGCTTGAGCGTCGTGGCCGAGGCGTTCTCCGCGCCCATGAAAATCATCTTCAGGCCGGAGTCGCGCATCAGCTCCCAGGTGCGGTCGTCGTAGCGCATGATCGTGTCAATCGTGCCCTCGCCCCACCAGCCGATGCCCAGGCCCATCACGCCTTCCGCGAAAGCCGCCACGCGCTTCTCTGCGGTGAAGAAGTTGCTATCGTGGAACTCGATACCGTTGACCCCATAACGCTTATGCAACAGGCGCACCTGCTCAATCGTGCGCTCAGGCGTCTCCGCGAGCCAGCGTCCCGCGTAGTTCTTCGTGACCGAGCAGAAGGAGCAGGTAAAGGGGCAGCCGATGCTTGAATGGTAAGAGGTGGTCCTGCTGCCCAGCACGGTATTCTTGAGGTACTTACGAACGTCTGCCTTATCGTAGGGCAGCGTGGGGAAAACGTTGGGATCGGCCAGCTTGCGCGCTTTGTTGTGCTTGATGGTGCCGTTTTCCTTGTATGACAGGCCGTCAATCGAAGCCAATGAGCCGCCGTTCTCAAGCACATCAAGCAGTTCCAGGATGGTGTTTTCGCCCTGGGAGCGGACGACGTAATCAACCGCGGGGTCGGCAAGCGCCACGTCGCCGTGAGATGAAGGGAAATAGCCTCCCCACACCACCGTTATGTGCGGGAACCTGGCCTTGACCGCCCGCGTGTGGGGCACGGCGTTCATCAACTGCGGCCCAGGCATGACCGTCACCAGCAGATACTTGATGCTGTTGTCGCGCTCGATAACGTCAAGCAATGTTTGCCCGGCGTCGCGGTCAAGGTTGCCGTCCACCAGCTTCCAGGGGTATTTGCCCTCGAAGACCGCGCCCAGGGATAGAACGGAGATGGGTAGGCGGAACTTTATCTCGGTTGCACGCGGATTGTACAGAAGTATCATACGATGTAAGCGTCAGCCGCTAGAGGGCTTTTCCTCCTGGTTTCCAAATTCATGCTCGAAAATGACCTACCGGCCCAATTATACCACATACGCCCCGCCGTTACGCCTGGGGTGATGTGCGGTAGCTTATAGCTCAGCAAGGTGTTGTAGCTCATGTTCGAGGGCGCGGCGGAGGGCTTTTTGGAGGGTCCAGGGTTCGTTGGGCCGGTTGGTCCAGGTGGGGTAGATCACGTCGGCTCGGCGCTCCTGGGGGATGGCGCGGGCGTGCCTTTGCAGTATGTCGCGAGTGACGGTGATGCGCTCTATGGTGTTGGCTGGGTGGGTGTCGGTGATAGGCTTGGTGTCATCAAGAGGACCGCTAGCGCAGTTGATGTAGTTGTATTCCGCATTAACTATGTGCTGGAGGGTTTGCTGAAGAGTGCGGTTGGGTGCGAGTTGGTGCGACTCCATTTCGGCTTCGGTCAGGTTGGAGAGCTTCGCGAGGAGATCGGCGCGGCTGTAGGCGAGCCAGCGTAGGGTGCGTTCCAGTTTTTCGTCGTCCCAGGGTATTTTGTCGAAGCTGAAGAGGATGGGTGTGCCCTCGGAATGTACTTCGGCAATGAAGAGGTCGGCTACGGTGGGCCTGGTTACATGGGCTTCCGGGACGAGGGGTTCGCGGTGGGCGCGCAGCCACGCCAGGAAGCTGGTTATGGCTTTGGGCATGGCGGCTACGGCTCTGGAGGCGGTTGAGCCGGTGGAGAAGCAGCCGGGCAGTTCGGCGACGTGGGCCATCGCGCCGCCCTGGCCTTCTTCTGCGTAGACGCGGTAGGGTGGTTTTCTGTGGATGATGAAGCTCATGGCAAATGCGGAATGTGGAGTGCGGAATTCGGAATTATGGTTTGGTCGTGATTAGCCTGGTGAGGTAGGTGTTGAGACCATCGGCCTTTAACGTATCGTGGAGGGCGTGGGCGCGGGAGCGTTGGGCGGCTGTGAAGAGGGTATAGAGGGTGGGGCCGCTGCCTGACAGGTGGGCGTCTCTGCCGCTCGATTTGAGCATGAGGTGGGCTGTCCGGTCGAGGCCGCCGAACGTGGCGAACGCGGCGCGCTGGAAGGAGTTGTGGAGGAGATCGGCGCGGGGGAACTCTTCCCTCAAGATGGTGTGGACCAGTTGCCGGGTTGTGTTGCCGTCGGTCATGTCTTGCTTCTTGAGGGCCGCGTACAGGCGCTGGGTTTTGTTGGGGAGGTCGTAGGATTGGCAGACGAGGACGGCCCAGCCGGGGAGGGTTGCAGGTAGATGCGTGACCCGCTCGCCACGACCTTCTACAAGGGCGGTAGGCCCGTTCAGGAAAAAAGGAACGTCGGAGCCTAGCTGGGCGGCGAGGTAGCGCAGTTCACCTTTGCTCAGTTCGAGGCCCCACAACTCGCATAGGCCGAGGAGGGTCGCGGCGGCGTCACTGCTGCCACCCGCCAGCCCTGCGGACATGGGTATCCTCTTTTGCAGCTTGATGTGCGCGCCCGAGGTAACGCCCGCGTTTTGTTGAAGCAGGCGTGCTGCTCGCCACACCAGATTGGCCTCTGCTTCGGCTAGAGAAGGGTCGTCACATTCTACTATCAGGTCACTGGCGGGGGTGAAGGTGAGGGAGTCGTGCAGGTCGACAAGCTGCATCACGGAGACGATGTCGTGGTAGCCGTCGTCGCGCCTGGCGATGACTTCGAGGCAGAGGTTTATTTTGGCGTAGGCGTTGCGTTGGATCATGCGTGAGACGTGAAACGTATAACGTGAGAGCTTATTCTTCAGGATTGAGAACAGTGGTAATGGTAGCCCATTCCTGGAGGGTGAGCGTTTGGGCGCGGCGGGTGGGGTCTATGCCGGAGTGGGTGAGTTGGGCGACGACTTGCTCTTTTGGGAGGTTCAGGCTGGCTGCCAGGGTGTTGGCTAGCTGCTTACGGCGCTGGCCGAAGCCTGCCTGGGCTACTTTGAAGAAGGCGGCTTCACTCGCGACTACGGCAGGTCGCTCGCCGGGTTGGTAGACGGTGATGTGAACTACGGCAGAGTCTACATTGGGTGGCGGGTTGAACGCGCCCGGCGGCACGCGGAAGACTATCTTGGGCTGGCCATAGAACTGGACGGCGACTGCTAGCAGGCTCATTTCGGGCGGGCGGGCGACCATGCGCTCCGCGACTTCGCGCTGGACCATGACTGTCATGGAGGTGGGCCGGGCTTCCGTTTCAAGGAAGTGGCGAAGGATAGCCGAGGTGATGTAGTAGGGAAGGTTGGCTACCAGCTTGTAGGGGCGGCCCTCTGTGAGCGTTGCCGGATCTACGTCTAATACGTCGGCATGGAGGAAGCTGACGTGTGGGTGAGGTGCGAAACGGTCCTCTAGATGGGGGAGGAGGGTGTTGTCCAACTCGACGGCGAGCAATCTGCCACGCTGGGGGTCGAGGCGCTGGGCAAGCTCTTCGGTGAGAACGCCGAGGCCGGGGCCAATCTCAAGCACGAAATCGTCAGGCTCAAGTTGGGCAGCCTGGGCGATGCGAGGTGGGACGGACCTATCTTTGAGGAAATGCTGGCCGAGGCTCTTCTTTGGCCGGTGGGCTGTGGGGTCAACGGTGAGCATTGGATCAGATGTCAGGGGTCAGGGATTAGGGGTTAGAGATCAGGACTTGATGCTATATTTGCGTGTTATGGCTATTTGATGAACATCTTTACTCGGATGTATCGAGAATCAGCTAGTTGCTTAGCGGGCCAATCATGCTACTCGTCAACCGTATCGCGTGACGGCGGGCGGGCGTCGCGGACGCTCTTGAGGAGGCCGGAAGGGTTGTAGACGGAGCCGGGCGTGGGGTCCTCTTTGGGCTGTTGGGCGGCGGCGCTGCTGGGCTTGAGGGTTTGGGCGCGGTCTACCCGGCGCTGGCGAACGTCTTCAAGCACAGACTCCATCGCGGCAAGCTGGCGCATAACGAGCCATTCTTCTATAGTGTCCGCCTCCGAGCCTATCAGCTCGTCGCGGCGTTCAAGGGCTTCAAAGCGGTTGGGTATCTCTCCGAGGGTTTGCTCTACGCCCCGTATGCGCTCGTCAACGGCTCCAAAGCGGTTCATCAGGCGTTCCATGCGCTGGTCGCTCATCTGGCGGATTTCGCCCACCTGCACTTCCAGTTGCACCCTCGCCGTTTCGAGCCGCTCTTGCTGGGTCAGGTAGTGCTCGTTTATCGTGGTTTCGATGCGCTCTATATCTTTTCTCATGGCTTCTTCGTTGTTGGGGATGGGGGCCACTCGCTCTTCGATTGCGGTTATGCGCTCGGTGAGTTGGTGGCGCACTTCGTCCACACGCTGCGATTTGGCCGATACCTCGCTGAACTGCTGCCTCAGGGCTTCAAAGACACCTTGTAGCTCCATGCCCTGGCGGCGGAGGCGCTGCTCCTCGATGCGCTGTAGCTCAGCGACGTGCAGCGTTTCCTTGCGGACTTCGTTGATGGTGGCCTCAAGGTCTTCTATCAGGTCGCGCAATTGGCGGTGGGTGTCGGTCACCTGGCTGATGTGGGAGTTTATCTCGCGTATCTGCCGGTGGAGGTCTTCGATCTGGCGCTGGCCTGCCAGGTCTACGTCGCGGTCGCTCTTGCGCGATTCGGCGAGGTCGTGTATCTGGGCGCGGATGTCGCGGAGCTGCTTGTCGGGGGATTCGACGCGCTGGGCAAGCTCGGCGATTTGCCCCTTCATGCGGCTCTCGTCAATCTGGCGGGCGTGGAGGGCCTGGGCGAGGTCCTGTACAAGGCGGTCTTGGGCGGTCTGTATCTGGGCTACCTTGCCCTCACCCTGCTTGTAGAGTTCCTCGAACCACTGCTGTCGGGCCAGGTTTTCGCGAAGCTGGCGGCGCAACTCGTCAAGCTGCTGCTGGATGGTATAGAACTGCGCCTCGTCGCGCCTGCGCTGGTCGTCCTCACGCGACGACTTGAGCATGTCAACCATTACCACCCCCTGTTGGAGTTTTGAGTTATGAATTTTGAGTTATGAGTTATGAGTCGCGGGTAGTGGGTTACTTTGCATAACACTATACATTACGTGTGGGCTGTTTCGCAATATATTGTAGGAATGTAAATGTTTGGATTTGGGAAAGTCCGTAGGGGCGTGATTTATCGCGCCCTGATACGGATGGCGGAC
>DASWMJ010000040.1:0-37777 GCA_036399775.1 Chloroflexia bacterium
TATCGAGAGGGGGTTGCCCCATTCGGAAATCTCCGGATCGGTCAGAAAGCGACTCCCCGGAGCTTATCGCAGCGTATCCACGTCCTTCTTCGGCCCTGGTTGCCTAGGCATCCACCATATGCTCTTTCTCGCTTGTCTCAAACTCCCACTTTCTCTTACCCTCGCTACTTTGCTCCCCTCCTCCGCACACTCTCTTTGCAGATACGTGTCCACGAGTGAAGAAAGCGAAACCAACGAACGGCGCGAGAACATTTGCAAGTTACAAGTACAAGCTCGCAGCGCATTTAATATCTTTGATCGGGTTACTCAATTACGAAATTGAATCTCCCACCATTTCTGCCAGCTTCCTTTACGGAAACTAACATAGTTTGGTTAGTTAGTTACTCGTTACAACTATTCACTTGGTAAGGTGCCTACCTCTGGGCAGGATTACTGCTCTTTGGTAGTCTGGAGGCTCTTGTGACCGCCAGTCTTCGTCCCTATCGGGGGACGAGGAGTGATGGTTACTCACCTCTATTCGTGGTTGCTATCTTGTAAAGTGCGTGTGATGGGCAACAAAAAAGACCTGGGCACTCGCCTCAAGCCTCCTGGCTTTCGGTATGCGAGTTGCCTTATTTTGTTGTAGTCCCGTTCTTCTGCAATTCTTTTCTCAGGTGGTTGGTTACATTACAACCGGGCAGTCTCGTGGACGCAAAAACAATTATACAGAAGTGAAATTGCTTTGTCAAGCGATTTGGCCCTTATTTCGAGGCAATTTCGCTGTTTTGTCGCTTTCCGGCTTCCCCTCACATGCTTCTGGACGCTTCTCCAGCCAATATTTGTTGGGGCAGGGAGAATTATACGGATTGCGGCAGGCGATGTCAAGGAGATCGGCTGAGCGCAAACATCTAGAATCCCATAGAGGAATAAATCTTGCCCCTACATCCAGCCTGAACGCTGCCCTCTCTGACTTTGAGACTGCTCTGCTTTTTCCTGCGCTTCCTGCTCTTCCTCCTCCCTGATTATATCCTCCCTACATAGGGAAGCCGCCTGTTGGAGCACCACGTCTGCCAGCTCTTGTTCGGCATCGGCTGCGTAACGCCCAATTACGAGAACGAAGGCAAAGGCCACTAACGCAACAAGCGCAATTGGAGTAGTAGGCTCTCGTATCACTGCACCACTGAAAGCAAGGAGGAGCGCCAATGCCACCCCCGTCAGGATATATCTGGTTTGTATAATCTTGCGGTCCTCGTCTGCCATACTCGAGGCGATTTTGAGCCTGGCCTCGGAGTAGCCTACGCTTTGTAAATAGGCTTTGCACTCCATCGCATAGGTGAGTTTATCCGCATCTGAGCGCACGTAACTGAGAGCTGACGCATTGAAAACGACCAGGAACAGCATTTCAAGCGGAACGATCATACCCAGTGCCAGCATAAATATATCCACAGGGCGACCGGTGCTTGCTATGGCCCCTATCAACGCCACTTCAAAAATGAGGCCGGCAACTGTCCATGCCAGGGCTATTTTGAGGCAGCGCCTATTATCGTCCCTCACGGATTTCATCCCTTTAATGAACTTGATAGTCCGAGGGTAAGCGTACTCCCTGGTAGCATCCATCGGTTACCTCCACCATTTTCCTTACCTATTTATCAAGCATTAGTAATAGTAATACAATATCTACATAACATATGGTTCACAGAGGCTCGCCATTACTATACCTACGCGACATCTCTGGCGTAAGAACCTGCCCAATATGAGAATGGTCGGAGCCGGGGGTTGCTTGCCTCCCGTGTAATCAGGTAGACTTATTCACCCTGTATAGATAGGTTTGCAACAACAGAGCCACTCTGTTGGCTCTTGATCGGGAAAGAAGGTAACTATGCGTGCTAAACTACTCTTCATATTCGTGTTTGCTTTGCTGAGCGTCTACGTAGTCGCTGCTCCCAATGCTTTTTCGCAGGGTGGAGTGGGCGCGAGGCCGCCCATGTTTACGCCGCAACCCACTCCCACCGGGGCTGTGCCGACATCCGTGCCCGCTACTCCGGTGCCTACTTCAGCCGCTCTGCCTGTAAAGGCCAGGGCAGCCTTCGAGCCGGTCTCTTTCTTCGGGATGAACCTCTACCTGACGGGCCTGGAGCGTAGCGATAGCCAGGCCAGCCAGCTTGCGGTATTAGCGGCTAATGGTGGCGTGAAGTGGTCGCGGGAGGAGCTTTCGTGGGCGAATATCGAGCCGAACTCTAAAGGGAACTTCAACTGGGACATTTACGACCGGCGGCTGGCGATGAACGAGAGCAACGGCATCCAGGTCATTGGCATGCTGCTGACGACCCCCAAGTGGGCGTCCACCAACCCCACGGCAGGCGATTGGTACTGGTACGAGCCGAGCGACTACAACGATTATTACGATTTCGTGCGTGCCGCCGTGAACAGGTGGAAGGACCAGATACACGTTTGGGAAATATGGAACGAGCCTGACTTGCAGGGGACGTGGAACTGCCTGGACAACTGCGACCGCGCTGCTAAGTATGCAGAGTTATTGGCCGGGGCTTACTCAGCAGTGAAGTCAGTTGACCCCGATGCGAGGGTGCTGATTGGCGGGCTTTCCATACACGACTACACAAACGGAGGGATGGCTTTCCTCGACCAGGTGGTGGCGCATTCCAGCGGAGCTATCAACTTCGACGCGCTCTCCATCCACCCCTACATGCCCGACCGCGTGCCTGAAAGCATGCGGGACGACAGCGTGGTGCAGAACTTCCCATACCGCCTGAACATGGTCAACGAGTGGATAAACAACCACGCGGGCCAGCCTGGGGAGGTGTGGATCACGGAGGAGGGGCGTAGCACCTGTGTTGGGTGCCCTTCGCAGTTCAGTTGGAGCGAGGACGAGCAGGCCTCTATGCTGGCGCGCCTCTACGGAATAGGCATGGCCTTCCCTCGCATCAAGCACTTCAGCTACTTCCAGTTTGAAGACAAGTTCAACAACCCGGCTGACCTGTACGGTGGCATGTCTATCGTGCGCGACAACCTCACCACCAAGCCCGCCTATAATGCCTATAAGACCGCATCGAGCATGCTGAATGGGGCTACCTTTGTGGGCATGGGCCCGCAGATGGTGCCCGGAAACAACCCTCACCAGCCCGATACTTCAGACTATATAGCATACGACTACCGCTTCAGCCGGGGGGGAACGACGCTCAATATGGTATGGCGGGTGAACGATAGCCTATCCGTTAACTACCCCGTAGATACGGCCCAGGTAGACCTCGTGGACCGCGACGGCACTACGATCCGGCTGACCGCGAGCAATGGTACAATCCCCCTCACCATCGGCCCGCGTCCACAGTACGTGGTCAACGTGGGTTGCGGGGCGCGGTTCAATGACGTGTGCCCCGACCACTGGGCCTACCCGTTCGTGGAGTGCATGTCGCAGCGCGGCATCATCTCAGGCTATGCGGACGGCACATTCCGTCCCAACAACAATGTGACCAGGGGGCAGCTATCCAAGATCGTGTCCAACGCGGCAGGCTTCAATGAGGCCATCACCGGCCAGACCTTCCAGGACGTGCCTCCTGGATCAGATTTCTACCTGTACGTAGAGCGCATGTCCAGGCGGGGCATCATAGGTGGCTACCCATGCGGCGGAGCAGGAGAGCCTTGTCTGGCGGGCAACAAGCCATACTTCCGGCTGAACGCAGGGGCGACACGCGGGCAGATAGCCAAGATAGTGTCCAACGCCAAAGGATATAGCGACACGCCTGGCACACAAACCTTCCAGGACGTACCTACCTCAAGCGCATTCTACCTCTTTGTGGAGAGGCTGACATCGAGAGGCATCATGGGCGGCTACCCTTGTGGCGGAGCGGGCGAGCCATGCGGTTCTAGCAACAAGCCCTACTTCCGGCCCAACGCCAACGCCACGAGGGGGCAGGTCTCAAAGATAGTGACCAACACCTTCTTCCCTGAGTGCCAGGGGTCAGACAGCCCTCAGGGGAAGTAATGTACGAACTAAATGCTGGACGAATTGCTTGAGGCGGTTTCATACCTGAAGTTCTGCGCCACCTTCGGGAGTGCAGCCCTGCAACATTTCTGGAAAGAGCGAGCAAGGTTGACGATCCACGCCTGGCGAGGCACGCACAAAGGGTACTGGATATCATACGCAGCCACGAACTCGGTAGGCCGTGATGTCCACCGCCTGGCAATTTAAGTTTCAACATCCAGGCTTTGGCGCGTAAGTATGCCAGTCAGGGGTCGCTGCCGGTACCCATACTTCAGGACGCCAGGAACAGGGGCTTCCGCTTACAGCACTCCCCTTACCCAGCCTGCGCTATTGCTCCGGCACAGCCGTCTCATGCCTGTCGTGGCCCAATTGTCCCCTGCCCAAAGCCCCTAAATACCTATATACGCAGCCATCTAAATCCACTATAGTGCTCAACAGGAGACTGTGAAACACAGCATAGTCTGCTGTTAATCTCCTGCCATCTGGACGACAGCACTGGTCGTCCAAATTCATTTATTGCGCTCCATCACTGAGGAGACACTCCCATGATAAATAAAATAGACGCCCGGAAGGGTTGGCGGCTGGTAGTTCCTACAATCGCGCTGTTGCTTGGCGCGTTGTTCATGGCGGGGGTGGCGTTCGCCCAACCTCCATCACATGGCTTAGCTGCCGCCTATGGCAGCGCCCTCGTACCCGTAGCGACCCCGCCGGGCTGCGTGCCCGGCTGGCGTATCGTAGACAGCCCCAACCTGGACACGACTTACAACGCGCTCTATAAGGTAGATGCCGTGTCGAGCACCGATGCGTGGGCAGTCGGTTGGGCGGGATCGGGTTCTCTGATCGAGCATTGGGACGGCAGCGCATGGACCACGATCCCCTCTCCGACGGGACCCTATACGACCAGCACCCTCCTGGACGTAGCCGCGTTCTCTGCTGATGATGTCTGGGCCGTCGGCTTCTATGATCCCCCTTCGTCCGATCCCGATAACGACGCTGTAGCTATTCTGCATTGGAACGGCACCGTTTGGAGCGTCATCCCCGGCCCTGTTCTTTTGCAATCATACGGCAGCAGATTGTCAGGTGTAGATGCCGTATCCGTGAATGACGTTTGGGCCGTTGGCTGGACGGGTACCAATGACTTCAACTATAGGGCGCTCACCCTCCACTGGGATGGCGCTACCTGGAGCGTTGTGCCCAATCCCCTCACGACCAATAGCGCCCTCCATGCGGTGGCGGCTATCGCCACCAACGATGTGTGGGCGGCAGGTGGCGCGCAAGGCTCGTTGCTGCTCCACTGGGACGGCAGCTCATGGAGTGTCGCCCCCACTTCATCTTCCATACCTATGTACGACGTTTCCGCGACGGCATCGAACGACGTATGGGCGGCCGGTTACAACTCCAGTGGTGGAGGAGGGAGCACGTCTGCTATCCTGCACTGGAACGGCACTGCATGGTCGCAGTCCCTAAGCAATACAGGCGAATACTTCACCAGCGTCACGGCGATTTCGGCAAGTGATGCATGGGTGGTAGGCGGGAATACCAGGGTGCTACATTGGGACGGCGCGCAATGGCTTTCCGCGTACGCACCTCGGCCCTACCCTTATGGAGGCGACTTATTGGGAGTGGCGGCCGCATCGCCGGGTGAGGTATGGGCGGTCGGGCGACAGTCTCCTTCATTGCCCGGCGAGCAAACGCTAACTATGCGCTATACCGCATCGTGCCCGGTGGTAACCCCGACACCCACAGGTTGCGACACCGGCTGGACCGCTTTGGACAGCCCCAACGGCGACGCGAGCGCCAACAGTCTGCGAGGGGTGACGGTGGTCTCAGCCGACGATATATGGGCGGTAGGCACGTCGGGTCCGGGGGACTATACGCCCCTCTCCCTGCATTGGGATGGTTACGCCTGGACCCTCGTGCCTATGCCCATTCCCCAGAATGGCGGCGCTCTCTACGCGGTCTCTGCCGTCGCAAGCAACGACGTGTGGGCGGTAGGCTGGACATCATCGAGCCAGAGGAAGCCTCTCACGATGCATTGGGACGGCACGCAATGGAGCATAGTTCCCGGCCCCAATTCCGCCCTGGGCACGCTCACAGGCGTTGCCGCCATCGCGGCCAACGACGTATGGGCGGTAGGTGGCGGATATACCATGCACTGGGACGGTAGCCAATGGAACGTCGTGCCTAATCCTTCCGGGGCCAATCTCTATGGGGTCTCAGCACTCGCGAGTGACGACGTATGGGCAGTAGGCCGGTCGCAGACCGCCCCCGTTACGATACACTGGGATGGCAACGCGTGGAGCGTCGTACCAAACCCAGCTTCGGCAAACGCAACCTTGACGGGAGTAACGTCAATCGCGTCCGACGATGTGTGGGCCGTAGGTGACAACGGCAACGTGCCATTGACCCTGCATTGGGACGGAGTAAGTTGGACTGACGTGCCCACCCCCAATGGTACATTGCGAGGGACGGTCTATACCGTCAGCGCGTCTGCCCCAGATGATGTGTGGGCGGTGGGTGAGCGTTGGCTCTCGGCCCCCCAAACTATTATGACGCTGGTTCTGCACTGGAACGGCGTGCAGTGGGAGACCGTTTCAAGTGCCGACGTGGACCAGACCTATAACACCCTGCATACCGTCGCAGTGGTCTCGCGCAACGAGGCATGGTCGGTAGGGGACCAGGGCGCTTTCTCTGGCACTGGACAATTCACCCTCATAGAACGCTACATAAGCTCATGCGTAACCGTGACGCCGACAGCCATCGCAACCTACACCCCCACCAATCCACCCGCCACTTCGACCGGCATACCCACCCTTACGCAGGTGAGCATGGCGACGCATACCCACACGCCTATACCTTCCAGTACATCGTCGCCCTCATCTACAGCTACGTCCCAGGCCATCCCTACCGGCATATCTACCAACACAGCTACGGCTACTGATACCACGATTGTTGTTCCTACGGGCACAGTTGCAATCACAGCATCATCAACGCCGCCAGCGCCACCAACTGTATGTCCCATGAGCTTTACAGATGTGCCCTCCGGTAGCACTTTCCACACCTTCATCAGGTGCTTAACGTGCAGAGGCATAATCTCAGGCTACGCAGATGGCACATTCCGTCCCAATAATAACGTCACCAGGGGGCAGCTATCCAAGATAGTGTCCAACGCGGCAGGCTTCAATGAGGCCATCACCGGCCAGACCTTCCAGGACGTGCCCTCAAGCTCGGACTTCTACCTGTACGTAGAGCTCATGTCCAGGCGTGCCATCATAGGGGGCTACCCATGCGGAGGAGCAGGAGAGCCATGCGCAGCGGGCAATAAGCCATACTTCCGGCTCAACGCAGGTGCGACACGTGGGCAGATAGCCAAGATAGTATCCAACGCCAAAGGGTACAGCGACACGCCGGGAGGGCAGAGCTTCCAGGACGTTTCGGTCTCAAGCGCATTCTACCTCTTTGTGGAGAGGCTGACATCGAGAGGTATCATGGGAGGCTACCCCTGCGGCGGGGTGGGTGAGCCGTGTGGTGCGAGCAACAAGCCATACTTCCGCCCCGACGCCAACGCCACGAGGGGACAGGTGTCGAAGATAGTGACCAACACCTTCTTCCCTGAGTGTCAGGGAGCCTCCCGCTAGCGAGCGTCTAAACTCAGATTAGAAAGTTAAAAATCAGCAAGAAGAGCAGTCAAGCCGCTCTTCTTGCTGATTTTTCGTTCTTATGCGCCTGGTGGTAGCCATAGGTGTACGAATTCCTAAACAAAAGTGAACATACTAACAAACATAGTCGTTAGCGGCAACACATGAAGCCCTACCTGGCATGTCCTTTGCTTCTCCACATCCCTCGCTGGCTCCCCATGGGGCGTTCAGCGACAGATAGGGCGCTACAGCATTCCATCCAACAGGCAGTCAGGTCAGGAGGGTAATAGCGATATGGATACACAAGGCTCTTTTTCCGGTAGCGACGCTTACGATGCAACAAGCGTCGGCGACACCGCAGAGATCCCCACAATCGAAGGTAGCTCCAGGCGGGGCAAATCCGAGCGGGTGAGCGGCGAAAGCGGCACGGGGGCGCAGGACGTCGTTCAGCAGGCCCAGGAAACGGCGGAGCAGGTAATAGGCCAGGCGCAGGAGACCGCAGGAAAAGTAGTGGATCAGGTGCGAGGAACCGCCGAGTCGCAGCTAACCACCCAGAAGGACCGTGCCGCCGAGACCGCAGGTACGGTTGCTCAGGCCATCCGCTCGGCAGGCGAGCAACTGAAGGGTCAGGACCAGTCGGGGTTCGCACAATATGCTGACATGGCGGCGGAGCGGGTTGAACAGTTCGCCAACTACCTCCAGAGCAGGGACTTGCGCGAGATAGTGGTTGAGGTGGAGCACTTCGCACGCCGCCAGCCGATACTCTTCCTGGCAGGCGCGTTCACGCTCGGTGTATTAGGTGCCCGCTTCCTGAAGAGTTCGGGGCAGCAAACCCAGCAGGGTAGTCTGTCTGGTTCTGGCGATTGGTCGCAGGGCACGTCCGATACAGGCTACTGGCGTGAAGGCGATAGCGGCGGTTACTCCATGCGAGGCGAACTCACCGGCTACACGTCGAGTACACAAGATACGCTTCTCTACGAAGACGGCGGCTCTGGCGCAGCCGGTACGGAGGGATAGCGCATGAGCCAGAACAGAGACGACCGCTCCCTGGGCGAGCTATTTGCCGAGCTTGCCAGGGAGACGAGCACATTGGTGCGCCAGGAGGTAGCCCTCGCCAGGGCCGAGCTTTCACAGAAGGCGGGGCAGGTCGGCAGAGACCTGGGCTTCCTGGCGATAGGCAGCGCGATAGCTTACGCGGGTCTGCTGGCGATCATCGCGGCGATAATCATTGCGCTGGCGACGCTCGGTCTGCCCTGGTGGCTATCGGCTTTGCTGGTCGGCATAGTTGTGGCGGGCATAGGCTATTTCCTCGTACAGAGGGGCTTGAGCGCGTTGAAGCGTGAGAGCCTCGCGCCACGACAGACCCTGGACACCCTCAAGGAGGACGTAGAATGGATAAAGGAGCAGGCGAGATGAGGCCCTACTACGGGCCAGGCCAGGATGGCAACGCCGGTGACACGGATGATGCAGACGATGTGATGAGTCTGGGCGCGAATATGGATGATGTAGACGCAGCCCGCGTTGATGCCGACATTGACGCGGACGTTCAGCCTGTTATCAGCACCGCGATCTATGTGCCGAGTGTACCGGACCCCGGTGTTGAAACTGATATTGATGCGGGAGACACGCGTGTCTCTTCGACTCCGGTGCTATCCGGGGAATTGGTAGGCGTTTCGGCCTCCGACGACCCCGACGAGATCAGGGTCGGCATCGAGCAGACCCGCACGGAGATGACAGGCACCATCAACGCCATCCAGGAGAAGCTAAACCCGGCCACACTGATGGACCAGGCCAAGAGCACTCTGCATGATGCCACAGCCGACATCCTGGAGCAGGCCAAGGGAACGCTACACGAGGCAACCACCGACATTCTAGACAACGCCAAAGACACGGTGCGCGAGGCCACCGTTGGGAGGGTCGAAAACATGGTAAGTAATGCAGCCGATACGGCGAAAAGCACAGGCTCCGGCGTCGTGGAGCTAATTAAGCAGAACCCCATACCCGCCGCAGTCGTAGGGCTGGGCTTGGGCTGGCTCCTGACCCGGAACCGGGGCGGTTCTTCCGGCAACCAGGGGATGTACCACCCGCGTGATTACGGCGATGGTCCACAGGGATACGGGTATGGGCAGCAGAGTTACGGAGGCCGCAACTACGGCCACAGCTATGGCGCGGGCATGTCCGGTCAGCCGGAGAATATGGTAGAGCAGGTGGTGGACGGCATCAAGCAGAACCCCGTACCTGCCGCTTTGGCCGGCGCGGGCATCGGCTGGTGGCTCTTGAACCGCCAGGGCAGCGCGGGAACGTCAACTGGCACCTATGGAGGCTACTATTCGCCCTACACGCCTGGCAGCACCCAATCGCAGGGCGGCGTGAAAGACGTAATGGGCCGCGTGCAGGACAAAGTAGGCGACGTGGCTGGGCAGGCAGGCGACACCGTAGGCCAGGTCGCGGGCCAGGTAAGTGGTACCGCGAGTGACGTTGCAGGCAAAGTAGGCGAGGTTGTCGGACAGGCTGGCGAGGTTGCCGATTCCGTCGCGGGACAGGTCGGACAGGCGGCAGGCAACGTGGCAAGCGGTACAGGCGATCTGGCAGGCGGTCTGCTCAGGACCATCCAGGAAAATCCCATCCCGGCGGGTATCGCGGCTGCGAGCCTTGCATGGCTTTTCACCAGGAATAACTCTTCAGCCCAGAAGACCTTGCGGTACGCGGGCAACGTGGCAGGTAACGTGTCAAGCACCGCAGGCGAGACTGTAGGCAGTGTGGCTGGCGCGGCTGGCGACACCGTAAGCAACGTAGCAGGCGCAGCCGGTGATGCTGTAGGCAATGTGGCGAGCACCGTGAAGGAGCAGGGCCAGCAGGCGCAGAGCCAACTGCACAAGATGCTGCTGGATAACCCCCTGGCTGTGGGCGCTGCGGCTGTAGCCATCGGCGCGGTGGTTGGCCTGGCGGTCCCGGAAACGCCCCAGGAGCACCAGCTAATGGGCCAGGCCCGCGATGCCCTTTTCGAGAAGGCGCAGACGGCGGCCCAGGACACCTTGCAAAAGGTACAGCAAGTCACTCAGGAGGCCGGGCAAGCGATCCAGCAGGAAGCCGAGTACCAGGGTCTCGTCTAACAGAAAATGCTCGAAAGCTTCGTAGGCGCGGTTCCCATACCGCCCCTGCTTGTACAGCCCAAACGAAGTAAAGTTTTCTTTTGTTTCTGTGCGACAATGGTGGCTTAGCCACCATTGTCGCACAGAAACAATCTCTTTTTCTCATGTAAGGCGCATTTAGCGACTTTGATACAGACCTACCATGCATAAAATACCGCTTGCTATTTGGTGCGTGGTATGGTACAATTACTCTGGTTGAAACTGGCAAGTAAACCGAAATGCTCGTGGTAATCCCGCATCTTCCCTCCCCGGTTAGCGCGTGACGCCCTCAGAACAGTCAGTCCACCCGCCAGGTTTCACCATGATAAACTTCAGGTTCCTTTTTCAACTCTAAGGAGAAAATTACACAGTTATGGCAGACAAGACACTAACGTGCCGGGATTGCGGCGCGACCTTCACCTTCACCGAGGGTGAGCAAGATTTTTACACGCAGAAGGGCTACAGCGAGCCTACTCGTTGCCCCGATTGCCGTGCCGCCAAGAAGGCCGCGCGCGCAGGCGGCGGTGGCGGTTATGGCGATAGCTACGGTGGCGGCAGCCGCGGTGGCTATGGCGGTGGCGGCTACAGCGGCGGCGGTGGATACAGCAGTGGCGGTGGTGGCGGCGGCTATGGCCGTTCCGAGCGCACGATGACCCAGGTTACCTGCGCCAATTGCGGCAAGGAGACCGAGGTGCCCTTCGTACCTCGCGGCGACAAGCCCGTTTATTGCTCCGATTGCTACAGCACAATGGGCGGCGGCGGCAACCGTGGCGGCGGGCGCAACCGCTACTAAGTAAAATTAGTCCGGGGAGGACGCCTCAACAAGGCGTTAGCGACAAGCTAGAGATTTGACATGAGCCGGGAGGTTTACCCTTCCGGCTCAATCTATGGGGCGTGAAACGTAATGTGTAAGACGGGATAAAGTGTTTCCCAGGGAAACAATAGCAACAGGAGAATGGATTCTGATCCCTGACCCCTAGCCCCTAACCCCTGGCACTTGGCCCCTATTTTCGAGGAATAGATGCAGCGTAAAGATATACGAAACATAGCGATTATCGCGCACGTTGACCACGGGAAGACTACCCTGGTGGACGCTATGCTCAAGCAGAGCCATATATTCCGCGAGAACCAGCAGGTGGCCGAGCGGGTGATGGACTCGAACGCCCTCGAGCGGGAGCGCGGCATCACGATTATGGCGAAGAACACGGCAGTCATTTACAAGGACATCAAGATCAACATTGTGGATACGCCGGGCCACGCCGACTTCGGGGGTGAGGTGGAGCGCGTGATGAACATGGTGGACGGCGTGCTCTTGCTGGTGGACGCGGTCGAAGGTCCGATGCCGCAGACCAAGTTTGTGCTGCGCCAGGCTTTGCAGCGCGGGCACAAGGCTATACTGGTCATCAACAAGATAGACCGCGCCAACGCCCGGCCCAACCACGTCCTCAACGAGACCTTTGACCTCTTCCTGGACCTCGGCGCGACGGAGGAACAGGCAGAGTTCCCCGTCATCTACACCAATGCCCTGACCGGCGAGTCGGGCCTTGAACACAGGCACATGGGGCCGAGCCTGGAGCCGCTCTTCGAGGCTATCGTGGAGTATATCGCGCCGCCGGAGATCGACCTCGACATGCCTACGCAACTCCTTGTCACCAACACCACGTATGACGAGTACAAGGGCAAGATAGTGCTGGGGCGGCTGCACAGCGGCACGCTTCGCAAGGCGCAACAAGTGGTGCGGATAGACCACCACGGCGGCATGGTGCCCGGTAAGATAATGCAGCTATTCACCTTCCAGGGCCTTGCCCGTAACGAAGTAGACGAGGTCGCGGCGGGCGATATTGTGGCGATGGCGGGCATCTTTGACGTGAACATAGGCGACACGATTGCGGACGCCGCCGACCCCCGGCCCCTGCCGCCTATCAAGGTGGAGGAGCCGACGGTGCGTATGGCCTTCACCGTGAACAACAGCCCGTTCGCCGGGCGCGAGGGCACATACGTTACCAGCCGCAAGCTGCGCGATCGCCTCTACTCGGAGCTTGACCGCGATGTGGCGCTGCGCGTTGAGGATAGCGACACCCCGGACGCCTTCCTGGTGAGCGGGCGCGGCGAGCTGCACCTGGCGATCCTGGTCGAGACGATGAGGCGCGAGGGATATGAGTTCCAGGTGGCGAAGCCCGAAGTGATCTTCAAAGAGGAGAACGGGCAGAAGCTGGAGCCATATGAGCAGGTTGAGATAGAGGTGGCGCAGGAAGCTGCCGGTGTAGTGGTAGAGATGCTGGGCCAGAGGCGCGGCATGCTCAAAGACATGAAGTTCCGCGACGATGGCACGGTACACTACGTTTACCGGGTGCCTACGCGCGGCCTTCTAGGCTTCCGCCAGGCGTTCCTCACCAACACGCGGGGCCAGGGGATAGTCAACACCCTCTTTGACGGCTATGGGCCGATGGCGGGTCCGGTAGCGTCTCGCGAAAATGGCTCCTTGATAGCTTGGGAGAACGGGGTGACCACTTCGTTCGGATTGAATGGGGCGCAGGAGCGCGGGCAGCTATTCCTGGGCGCGGGCGTTGAGGTGTACGAGGGGATGATCGTGGGCGAGCACTTGCGCGAGCGTGACCTGGAAGTGAACGTCTGCAAGCGCAAGCACCTCACGAACATGCGCCAGAGCACGTCCGAGGAGGCCGTCAGGCTGGAGTCGCCCCGCACTCTTTCGCTAGACGACGCTATAGAGTTCCTGGCCGACGACGAATTGCTGGAAGTGACTCCCAAAGCGTTCCGGCTGCGCAAGCGTCTCCTCTCGAAGCACGAGCGCGACCGGGTATCGAACAGCATGAGGAAGGCTTGATACTGTTCAGACGTACAAATAGAAATGAGGCTGCATCTGTCACGCAGCCTCATTTGCGTTAAAGGGAAGGTTCTAGCTCAATTAAAGGCCCATGTTAAGGAACGTCTCCACCACGTTCGGGTCGAAGTGCGTGCCCGCTAGAGAGCGGATATGCTCGCGCACCCTCTCTGCCGGCCAAGCGGCGCGATAGGGGCGGTTCGATCTGAGGGCGTCCCACACATCAACCACCGCGAAGATTCGGGCAGCGAGGGGTATCTGCTCGCCTCTAAGCCCGCGTGGGTAGCCGGTGCCGTCCCACTTCTCGTGGTGGCAGTACGGTATGCCGAGGGCGGGGTGCAAGAATAGGATGGGCGAGAGGAGATTATACGCGTAGGTGGGGTGGCGGCGCATGATTTCCCATTCCTGGTCGGTGAGAGGACCGGGCTTGAGCAGTATAGCGTCGGGGATGCCCATCTTGCCTATGTCGTGCAGGAGCGCGCCCCGCCGCATTTGCGCTAACTCGCCATCTTCATTCATACCCAACTCCCGCGCTAACCTCACCATCATATCCGTGACGCGCTGGCTGTGACCTTCGGTCTCCTTGTCGCGCAGGTCGAGTGCCCTGGACCAACCCTGCAAAGTTGTGTCGTAAGCGAGTGCCAAATCTACGTTGGAACGCTGCAAATCGGTGAAGAGAGTAGCGTTGTCAATAGCGATGGCAGTCTGCCCCGCCAGGGCCTCAAAGAACTCCAACCACTCCGAATGCGGGTCGAGCGTGGAGCGGTTGAATACCTCTAGCACCCCCTTCAAATGCCCCTTAGATACGAGCGGCACCGCGCAATAACTGGCGAAGTCCTCTCCCACCAGCAAGGGTGCCCGCTGGAAATCGTCCACCTGTGACATGTCACCTATACAGAGGACGTGACCCTGGAGCGCGGCTCGCCCCGCATATCCCACGCCCAGCGCTATGGTAGAGAGGGCGATAGCGTCCGAGCGGAACCCTTCTCCGGCTGCGAAGCTCAGCATCTGCGTGTGTGGGTCAAGCAGCAGCACGCAGGCTGCGTCTACCCGTAATTGCTCTCTCACCTGGCCCAGGACGACATCCAATGTAACGCCGAGGTCGTGGCTGCCCGTGATAGCGATGTCTATGTTGCGTAGAGCCTGCACTTGCTTGATGCGGCGTTGCGCGTCTTCATAGAGGCGAGCGTTGGAGATGGCCTGGGCCGCCTGGTGGGCGAGACTTTGCAGCAGGGCTAACTCGTCGTCGTTGAACTGGCGCGTACTCCCCAGGGTGCCGATGTTGAGCTTGCCGACCAGTTCGCCGTTTCGTACCATGCTCGCCCCCACGGTGGTCCGCAGGTCTATCGCGGCATAGGCAGTCGCGTTGAGCAGGCCGGGCACGTCCTGAACGTCCGGGACGATGCTTATCTTGCCATTGGCCTGCGCGTGCTCCCGATAAGCCTCGTGGCTTAGCTTCTCAACCTGCAAAGTAAAGCCGGTTGGCAGCCCATATCCGCATGCAAGGTAGAGCGATTCTAGCTGCCTGTCGTAAAGGCTGACGGTGGCAACCTGCACGTCGAGCGCGAGGGCTATTTCCTCACAGACGGCACTCAACACGGCATCCATGTCGAGTTGTGCGTTGAGGCGGGCGGCCACGCGGGCAAGAGCGGTGACGCGCACTGCCTCCGCACGGGCGCGCTCCTCGCTACGGCGTAGCGCCTCTTCCGTCTGCTTGCGCTCTGTTATATCGCGGTTGACGCTCAGGAGCGCGGGCCGCCCCCTGTAGTCTACTACCGATGCGTTCACATCCAGGATCAGCTTCGCGCCGTCGCTGCGATACTGTATCGTCTCGAAGCGGTAGCTCGATTCCCTTGCCAGTGTCTCGGTAATCTGCTCTTTCCCATGAGAAACATCATGCGACACCGACTCCATTGACATGCCGATGAACTCGTCGCGGCTCAAGCCGTAGATACGGCAGGCGCAATCGTTGACATCCAGCACGATCTCGCCTTCGGGGTCGAGGATGATGATAGCATCATGGGCGCTCTCGAAGAGGCCCCTATAATACTGCTCTGACTGTTCCAGCGCCCTCTCTACCTGCTCGCGCTCCGTAATCTCGACTTGCAGGGCACTGTTTACTCGCGCCAACTCGATGGTGCGCTCCTGCACGTGAGTTTCCATCTCGGTGCAGGCTTTTTGGAGTGCTTCTTCAGCCCGCTTGCGCTCGACCAAGTGGAAAATGGAATGCGCTACCAGGTCGTCGTCGGTCCAACCTTTGAGGAGATAGTCTTGCGCCCCGGCCAGCACAGCCTTCATCGCCAGGTTTTTGCCGGCCTGTTCGCTCAGTACCAGTATGGGCACGCCATCGGCCCGTTCGTGGACGGCAGTAAAGGTCTCCATGCCCACGCTGTCGGGCAGCGACAGGTCTATCGCGACCAAATCGGGCAGGCCGTGAGAAAGGTAGGGTAGAGCTTCGCTGAGGCTGCCCAGGTGGTCTACCTTGAAGCGGCATATGTCGGCCCTGGAGAGCGTGCGCTGGAAGAGGCGGGCATTATCATCATTGCTTTCAACGAGCAATACCCTGATGGGCGCTGGCCTTTGGGCGGGGATGGGTCCGGCCCTGGTGTGGGGAGCCTTGTTTGAGATCGACTCCTGGAAGGCATGCTCGCCCGCGCCAACGTCTGTACGGCTGGTGGAGTGAATATGCATAAAGCCCTCCCCCCATGTTCCGGTGATGTGGTCCGGCGAGAAGTAACAGACCTATGCAAGACTACGTAGCGTTTTTGTCGGGTAGGTGGTAAGACCAGGGTTTCCGAAAGAAGCCCTATTGCAGATTATAACGTCTGTTTCCGTCCAGGTGTAGGGTCTAATAGGCTAATCAGTTATAGGAAAATAGTACTTGTCCGTATAGTACCTACTCCCCCAACCTGGGCAACTCGGACCTGGCAAGACGCTCCCAGGGGCCTGTAGGGTCGAGGTCCATCACCCAGGTATAATGCTCGCGGGCTTCCGTGTAGCGGCCCAGGGCGGCGTAGGCTTTGGCGAGATGGTAGTGGTAGCGGGGCACGTCCGGCGCGATGCCAACCGCCCGTTCCAGAGCGGGCAGAGCGTCCCTTGAGGCGCGGCATAAGACCAGGCTCCAGCCGATAGCGTCCAGGGAGGCGGGGTCGTTGGGGTGCCGGGAGACAGCGTCTTTAGCGAAAGGCAAGCCCTTCTCGCAGCCTTGACCGCGCACGTCGGAGTAGAATCTGGCGAGGGCAAGCCCGGCGTCGTTGCTGGGGGTGACTTGCTCAGGCGGAACGGCGCGCTGCGCTTCCACCGCGTTGAGATATTCATCTTCCGCCTCTTCGTACAGGCCGCGCAAGCGGTAATATTCTGCCAGTTGCAGGTGCAGGTCTATGCTACTTGGTTCCAGATCGCGCCACTCCCGAAACTCGTTCTCCGCGAGATCCCATTCGGCGCTTTGCGTATAGAGGCGGGCAAGCACCTGGCGGGGGAGGGGCTGCCTGGGGTCTAGCCTGACCGCTTGCAGCAATTGGGACCGTGCTGCTTCCAGGTCCCCTATATCAAGCAGCGCAAGGCCGAGCCGCGCATGGGCGTCGGCGAAATTCGGTTGCAGCCTGGCCGCTTCTTCGAGGCGCATCTTTGCCAGGGCAGGCTCGCCCATTTTCAGGTAGGCATTGCCCCAAAGCGCCTCTACCAGTGCTTCCCCAGCCTCACCCCCTTGTACGCCTGCTACCTCCTTGTGGGTCTGCCTCAAAGTCTCTATTGTGCCTGTAAGACCCTCCGGCGGAAGCCCCGCGGCCAGCCCCGGCACGCGCAAGTCAGGGATGAGTTTCCGGCTACCGGCAGACGGCTCTTTCTCAAACTCTGCATCGTCCAGCAATCGCAACGACCTTGTGGGATCAGTAGGAGCAAGCAGTTGAGCTAGCTTGACGGCAGCAGAGGCCGAGTATACATCCTCGCCACCCGGCAACAATTCGAGAGTGCGGCGTGCTGCTTCCCAATCGCCGCGCCGCCAGTGAAGCATGGCTGTATGCCACTGGGAGGAACGCGCTGCCTGTTGAGCAGGAGTATCCGGGCCGTAGCGAGTGGCGGCTGACACCGATTGCTCCCAGGCAGCCAGAGCATCATTCTGGCGACCGGCGAAGAGCAACACGCGGCCCAATTGCGCCCAGGCTACTGCCCGCAAAGAGGGTGGTGCTGAGGCTAGAGCCAGGCTGGCCTGCCTCTCGGACCGTTCAATGTCGCGCCTCGCCAGGTAAGCGTAGGAGAGCTCCAGGCGCAATTGTGGGGCATCGTAAGTAGTTAACGTCCGCTCAAGAAGCGAAGTAGCCTGCGTGAAACGCCCCTCCCGGAGCAGCGCGTCAGCTTGCCTGACGGTGTAGCGGCCATTGCTCTCAGGGCTATTCCAGGCCGAGAAGATGGCTAGCGCGAGGGCAACCACCAATAAAAGCCCGCCAACGATAGAGAGCACGGAAGGCCGAGGTATACTCTCGTGTGCCGCGCCGTCTCGCTGGCCCTGCGTGCGATTTACCATGCTAAGTAGACGATGACCACGAGGGCCACCATAGAATATAGAAATATCGGTAGTCTCTGACCCCTAACCCCTGGTCCCTGACCCCTGTTCTCAGTGGCGCGCAACCATCTCCTCATAGATGGCGTAGTGCTGGGCGGCTACCTTCTCTGTCGAGAAGAGATTGAGCACGCGCTCTCTACCGGCATGGGAGAGGCGGGCACGCAAGGAGTGGTCGGCGACGAGGTTACGAAGGCGGGCAGCCAGCGCGTCCGAATCGCCTTCCGGGAAGACCAGTCCCGCGTCGCCAAGCACACTCGGTATCTCACCGGAGTCCGAGCCAACCACAGGCACCCCGCTCGACATAGCCTCCACGATAACACGCCCGAATTGCTCGCGCCAGTTTGGGCGCGTCTCAGACGGCAGCACGAATACATCCAGCGCGTTCATATAGCCAGGCAGGCCGCTATTATGCACCACCCCGGCCATATGCAGACGGCCTTCCAACCCGGCTGACGCGGCGCTCGCTTGAAGCTCGCTCTTCAAAGGGCCTCCACCCGCCAGGACCAGGTGCACGTTCGGGCATTCGCGGGCAAGCCTGGCGAACGCCTTCCACAATGTACGCAGCCCCTTCTCTTCGACCAGTTTGCCCGCGTAACCTATGGCTACGGCGTCCGGGGGCAATCCCATCTCTCGGCGGCAGACTTCACGCCTAGAAGCGTCGGGGGAGAACGCCTGGGCATCGGTGGGGAGGGGTACAACGCGTAACTCTCCCTGGTAGCTTTTGGAGCGGAGGGTCTGCGCGACGCGGGTGCCGCAGGCCAATATTGCGTCGGCCCGGCGGAAGGAGTACCTCTCGAAGAGGCGGAACGGCAGAGGGTAGCGTTTCTTTATGTTCTGGGCAGCATAGAGGAGCAAATGCGCGTCAGGCATGAACAGGTGGCGGAAGGCCAGTATGAGCGCGGAAAGCAACGTGTGGGCCTCTTCATAACAGTAGATGACGTCGGGCTTGGCGCGAAGCAGGTGATAAAAGAGGCCCGGGAAAAAGTAAACGTAATAGAAGCCGGTGAAGATCGTGCGCGCCCTGATGAGACGGTAATTGCCGGAGGATGGCCGCTCGGCATGGACCATCTGGCCGGGGCGTTCGGGCCACCTGTACGGCACCAGCAGCGATACGTCTAGGTTCGGGCACTCCCCCAGCACGGCGAGCGGCTTCTGGTACTCCCCCACTACGGCAGCATGCCAGATCCACATCACGCGCAGGCGGCCAGCCCAGGGCGCGGCGTGGCTGCAAAAGTCCGGCGCGTCTTGCAGCGTCGGGACTTTCGTAAGTGCAGGCAGCGTTCCGGTGGCTATCGGTATCTCCTTGTATGCATGCCAGTTATGCCTTCTTCAGGGCCAGCGCGTACAACTTGCGGGTCTGCTCTGCCGTGCGCTCCCATGTAAATCGCGTCGCTTGCATTTTGCCGCGTATTCTCAGGTCTGCTCGCAAAGTGTCGTCCGTCCAAACACGCAATATAGCTTGCGATAACGCCTCTTCATCGCCAGGAGGCACGAGGATACCCCCTTCGCCAACCACCTCGGAGAGAGAGCCACCGGACGACGACACCACCGGGCACCCTACGGACATCGCCTCCAACGGGTCCAGCCCGAAGCCTTCGTATGATGACGGGTAGACGAATAGGCGGGTGGCGGCCATCAGGCGCGGCTTGTCGCTCTCACTGATGCGCCCCAGGAATTTCACAGGCGCATTCGTGCCATCCAACCCCAACATCTTAGCTTCTCCGCGCACATCAGGGAAGACCCCTCCCGGCTGGGGCACAGCGCCGGCTATGGCTAGCACCGGCTTCTGCTCCGCGCACCACTCACCATCCAGCCGCGACATAGCCGCACGCCATGACCGGAGGAGGAGAGGCACATTCTTGCGGCGGTCAAAGCCGCCTATGTAGAAGGCGTAATGCTCAGGCAGGCCAAACCGGGCGCGTACTTCTCTGATCTCCTCCACGCTATATTCGGGGTGAGACTCCACGCCCAGGTAGACCGTATGCACCTTGCCTGGCGACACCTTCAGCACTTTGATAACGTCGAGGCGGGAGGCATCGGAGTCGGCGATTATCATCTCGGCTCGTTTCACTCCCTGCACAGAGAGCGCGAGGTAAAGTCGCGTGGCAAGGGAGCCTCTGTAGCCTGGTACCACCCAGGGTATCATATCGTGCGCCGTAACTACCGTCGGGAGGGTCTTGTGCAGGGGAGCGGCCAGGTAAGGCGAGTGGAGCAGTTGTGCTTTATGCTGTTTTGCTGCTCTCGACATTGCCCACTGCTCCCATGCCACCTTATCCAGTTTGTCATTCTTGCCGTTCAACGGAGTGCGTAAAGAAATACGGGCTATATTAGCGCGTGGGTTGGCAGGGATAGGTTCTTCAAGCGTGTCGCCGGTGGGTAGCAGCATAGTCAGTATATCGCCGGGATTATCCTCCGGTGCGTTGGAAGAGAACAAGGAGAGAGCTTCCCAAAGGTGCCTTAGATATTGCCCTGAGCCGGTCCGAGGTTGGCCCGCAAAATAGCCGTTTACCGCTACGCGCATGCAGATATTATATCATAGGGGTCAGGGGTTAGGGATCAGGGATCAGGAGTCGGGGATTAGGAAGATTGCCGTAATCAAATCCTCTTATCAGCCTGTTACTTCGGCCAGTCTCTGCCCCTTCTCCGACCCTTCGATCAGCGCGGCCAATCGCTTCAACCTGGTCTCTTCTCTCTTCGCGCTCATAATCCACCAGGTGGCAGATCTCCGGTAACCGGGAGGTTGCGCCTGGAAGAAGTCCCAGGCCTCCTTGTTGGCACGAAATTGCTCTTCGTACGCATCATCGAGCTTACGCACTCTTTCCTCGTAGGAATACAGCTTCGACTTCTTCTCATCCCGTTCACCAAACGCCTTGAGACCCGAAGGCTGCATCAGTCCCGCTTCAACTAGCTCGCCCGCCCGCTTGATGTTCACCATGCTCCAAATGCTACCCGGTTTTCGTGGAGTAAACCGGTTGGTGTAGCTGATTTCGTCAACGCTCTTCCGGATGCCATCAATCCAGCCGAAGCAGAGCGCTTCGTCTAACGCTTGTGCATAGGTGATCCCCCCTTGCCCTGAGTTTTTCTTGTAGAAGCCAATCCAAAGCTCCTTCGCCTTATCATGGTTCTCCTTAAGCCATTGGTGGAGTTCGGCTGGTGATTTGAAGAATATAACTTCCATCTTTAGAAGTACCTTGGCATAACCTAACGTGCCAGCAACGGCTCAACTTCATGCGCCAGCCGGTCCACAAGCCCTTCGTGGTAAGCGGTGGGCATACCGAGGCAGACGTGGTTCACGCCTAGCTCGATGAACGACTCTAATCGCTCTCGGATCGTGTCGGCATCGTCGGGGGTTTGCAGGTGTATCTGGATGGAGCGGCGTATGTCATCGGGGTCGCGGCCAATCTCCTCACAATGCCTGTCGAGCACCTCGTTCTTGTGGCGGGCTTGCTCGACGGACGCGCTGGGGCCGTTGTAGATGTCGGCATGTTTGGCTACCAGCCGGAGCATAAGTTGCTCACCCGACCCGCCGATTGTGAAGGGAGGGTAGGGTTTCTGCACAGGCTTCGGCTCGTGGCGCGCGTCTGAGAGCGTGTAGTATGTGCCTTTGAAGTTGGCAACCTCCTCCGTCCAGAGCAGCTTGATTAGCTGGCACGCCTCGTCCAGTTCGCGGATGCGCTGGGCGGCAGAGGGGAATGGCAGGCCGTACATCTTGTACTCTCCCTCGAACCAACCCGCGCCCAGGCCCATCTCCAGCCTGCCATTGCTCACCCGGTCTATAGTGGTGGCGATCTTCGCCAGGACCGCAGGATGGCGGTAGCCGTTGCAGCCCACCATCAGCCCCAGCCGCACGCGCTCTGTGGCAGCAGCCAGGGCTGCGAGCAGGGTCCAGCCGTCCATGCAAGGGCCTTCAACGTTGCCGTTTATGGGCGCGAAATGGTCGAAGAGCCAGAAGCCGCTGAAGGTCTCCTGGGCTTCCGTGTCCCGGCAGTAGCGAAGCATGTTGTCCCAGTCGCGCTCGTGCTGGGCAGCCTTTATATCTACGCGGAGTGGGTGTTTGGTCATGCGTTTTCTCCTGTATCTCTTGTCACATCCATTGTGGCTTTAGCATATTGAGGTCCAACATTCTCTAATTCCTCTTTTGAAGTTGCGCTAGAGAGGTCCCCAGCCTGATACCGGCAAGGAGGCCGGTCGCTACGTCAGTCCCTGTGGTGTTGCCTATAGAGAAAAGTCGCCGCGCTGCCTCAAGAAGCACTGACGTGTCGCCAACTAGCAACGCTTCCCCCACTTCCATAGCGGGGGCATACAACACACCCTCTCCTGCATGGTAGAGGAGCCGCGCGCTGATGCGGTTGGTGCGACTGGGCGCAACTTCACGCACGGCTCCCACCATGCTACACACCACCTTGTCCGATATGATGCCTGACTGTGCTTGCCACACCAGCGATGCCAGTAACCCCGCCACTATATCGTCGCCGGACGGAGTCAGACCGGGACCAAGACCCATTAGTGAAGTGATAGCTTCTATAGCATGTGGAGTGTAACCCTCCATCACAGCGTGATGGAACTTTGTAAGATGTGTTGTTAGGCGTTGTGCTATTTGCTCAGTACCGCCAACATGCTTAGTCTCTTGAGCTACTATTACCTGTGCAAGCACATCACACGCCGACAGTATGGCGGCTGGCTCTCCTACGCTCTTTGGTAGATAAGGAACCCAGGGTTTACCTACCCACCTTATACGCGCTACGCCGTCTATCTCGATGGCGTGTCTGGTCGCCTGGAATGTCGCATTTGGCTGTGGGGATAGAGAGTGTATCAACGCTGAGAGATTGTGGAGGCGAATAGCTAGTGGCCCATCTTCAGCCTGCCCATCCGCTATGGCGACGACATGTCCGCCGTCGCTCTCGATGTAAACCGCGTTACGCAGCACCGCAAGCACTCGCCCGCCTGTTCTCCCGGCCACCAAGGCGGCGGCTTCCGGCCCAAAGCTGAGCGCGTCAACTTGCAACATTTTGGTAGCCATCAGAGCGTTCAGTTTCTCCGATACCTTTCCTCATACTCAATTTCGGTGTAAATTGGCCTGTTAGGAACCTTGACATTATAGCACATATGTTCTATAATGCGTTTGCGTTACAGCTTACGTCCTTCTCCTCGACCACATCATAACAGCAGGAGGGTAATTGGTATGGCTAATCATCCTATCGTTCACATTGAGTTCTCGGCCCAGGACCCGCAGGCGGCGGCAAAGTTCTACACAGACCTGTTTGGCTGGAAAACAGAATCGATGCAGGGGCCGGGCTTCGAGTACTGGATGTTTGACACCGAAGATGGGAAGGGCGGCGGCTTCAACAAGATCGGCCCCAGCCCCGACGGCTCCGGCTTCGAAACGAAGGCCGGTACCGTCATTGTCTATGTAGATACCGAGGACATAGATGCCGCGCTGGCAAAAGCCGAGTCGTTGGGTGGCAAGACGGTAGTGCCCAAGAGCGAGATACCCGGCATGGGGTGGTTCGGCATCTTCTCTGACCCATCGGGCAACCAGGTCGGCCTGTACACAGGCACGAACATGCAGCAAAGCAGTGATAGCTAGTCTGCATTCATATCAATAGCTGTCAACAAGGCTCTCCCACTTCAAACAGGAGAGCCTTTTCATATCCACCACTCAGCACTCAGCACTCAGCACTCAGCACTCAGCACTCGGTACTCGGTACTCGTCACCCAGCGCTCGCAAAGCCTCCGTGAAGCATCGCATAGGCGGGCGCACCAGCCCCGCTCCCACCTGCCCCACGCCTGCCTCCTTGTGGGCGATACCGGTGTTGATGATAGGCAAAACGTTGGTGTCCACCACCCGTCGCACGTCAATCCCGGTGGGCGTGCCGGTAAAGCCGAGCGCGGGCATGGTCCAGTTGGGGTTGCGGGCCAGGGTGATGCCGTACATCTCCTCCGTATAGGCTATAGCGTCGGCAGGCGTGCCGCCCACCACCTTCACGACTGCGGGCGCGCCACCCATCGCGAACCCCCCCAGCCCTGCGGTCTCCGTGATGGCGCTATCCCCGATGTCGCCCGCCGCGTCCGCCTCGGTGAAGCCTGGAAGGTATACCCCATCAGGCACGGCTGCCGGGCCGGTAAACCACCTGTCGCCCGTACCCGATACCCTGATGCCGAATTCAACACCGTTGCGTGCCATCGTCGTGACGACTGTGGAGTAGGGTACGCCGTGCCCTGCGTCGAGCATAGCCTTGCAGGAGGCCATCGCAAGATTGAGGAAGAAGTAGTTGTTGGCGGCGATAGGGTCGAGCGCGGATGCTGCGCGCTCGCGATCATCGAGTGCGCGCACCAATGTGGGAGCCAGCGCCTTGAAGAGCAGCGAGGTGGCTGCGACGTGGCGGTTGTGGCATTCGTCGCCCATTTGGAGCGCCTGGGCTATCAACGGCTTGAGTGGAAGGCTGCCCAGGCTCCTGATGCCTGCTTGCAGCGTGGGGCCTAGAGTGTCGCACATCCAGCGTAGACGGGCAAGTACCTCCGGCGCGAACGCACCATAGCGCAGCACCTTGCCCATCCCTTCGTTCAAGGAAGAATACGCATAGTTACCCCTATCGGCGTTGCGCACCACGAACATCGGCATGGAGGGAGAGACCAGGCCAGCCATCGGGCCAACCGCGCCGTGATGGTGGCATGGCTCGAACCGTACCTCTCCCGAGGTCGCAATGTCGCGCGCCCCGTCTTCGTCCTCCGCCCAGCCTTCGATCAGGATAGCGCCGATTATTGCCCCTTGCATCGGCCCGCACATCCTTTCCCAGCTAATGGGCGGCCCGGCGTGGAAAAGCAGGCGGTTATCCATCTCCGGCCAGATTTCGCGGGCCGGGCGCACGTCTTCCCACACGGGATCGGCGGCGAGGATACGGGCCAGCACTTCCTCGTTGGCCGCCGCTATCTTCGCGCCCAGGCTGCCGGGTGCCGTATCGTCTGCCATGTGCGCCAATAGCGCGCCAAGCACAGGGTCACCCTGCGCCGGGGGCTGCCAGTCTACGTGCAGGTGCCTGGCGCCTACTGAGGTGAGAGTGTCCGCAAACTGTCGCACCCCTACGTTGAGCACGGTCGGCTCAGTTTGCAAAAGGTTGCTGATAGGGTTGTTGAGGGCCATCACTCTTTATTCTCCGCAGGCTGGGCAACACTAATACGGGAAGCAATACTCGCCGCAAGCCGGGCCGCAGCTGCGTTGCTGGGTGCGAGCACCACCCCTGCTTCTGACAGGGCGCGTCGCTGCCCCTCAAGTCCTTGCGGGTCACCGTCCGTCCCACAGATAGAGGTGACTACGACCAGATTGCGCCCACCGGCTGCGGCACGCTCTCGCGCTTCTTTGACAACGCCTGACAGTACTCCCGCAGGGTCAGGGTGCGCTCCGTAGCCTAACACCACATCCAACAATATTACCGCCACTTCGGGATCATCTGCCTCCTGTATGATACGCTGTGCTCGCGCCGACAGGTCAATCATGGGGTGCGGGCGACCTACTGTGAACTCGTCCGAGCCGAGATCCAGGCAAGTGTGCTCGCGGCTGTCGTGCGCGCTTTCCAGGGTCAGTTCAGGTGACAGGGGCGTGTTAGAGTATATACCGCCGAGGGCGCGCCGCATAACGAGCATGGCTTCATAGCAAAATGTACCGCCTGAGAATAGGCCGCGCACGTATCGCTGGCTGGGAGCAAGCTGTCCTATCAGGCCGTCTAAATGGCCGGTGCCGGGTTCAGCTATATCGGGCGCAACACCAAGCTCAAGCCCGACGGCCCGGCGGGCGGCTTCTTCTAACGTGGCAGCCCAAATGAGGTGTGGAGCAGGGTCGTCTACTTGCAAGTTCCCCACGTCCACACCCAGGAAAGCCACGACCACCGGCTTGTCTGCACGGGACACCTCGGAAAGCACGCGCTCTGCCGCGTCGGGATGGGGTGGCTTAGAGACTACCACGATTACCCTCGTAGTTGGGTCGTCTAGCAGGGCGCGCAGCCCTGCTATTGTCATTTCACCCTTGATACGTGCCGAGAGGTCGCGGCTGCCCGTACCGATGGCGTGCGATATGCCACCCCCCAGCCTGCTGACGAGTGAAGTAATCTCCTGCATGCCCGTGCCCGACGCTCCCACGACGCCGATGCCTCCCCGCCGGACAGCGTTTGCGAAGCCCAGTGGCACGCCGCCTATGATAGTCGTCCCGCAGTCCGGCCCCATGAGGAGCAGGCCGCGCCCAGTTGCGAGGGTCTTCAGGGCATACTCGTCCTCCACTGAGACGTTGTCGCTGAATATCATGACGTGGCGACCTTGCAGCAACGCTTTGCGGGCCTCAGCCGCCGCATAGATGCCGGGTGTGGAGATTAGCACGAGGTTGGCGTCGGGAAGCGCGGCAAGCCCGGCGGATAGGCTGTGCGGCTCTGACGCCTGACGCTCCGCGCTAACGGGAAGCTCCGCACGTAGCAGGTCTTCAATCTGCCCTTGCGCAGCTGCCTCGACCGCCTCGACGGTGCCGCGCATGGCTATGATGAGGTCATTCGGGCCTGCCGCATCGCTCTCCGGTGTGAGCAGTCCGGCTTCGGCCAGCATCTCCTTGTTGGGCTGCGTGCCCATCATCAGCGAGGCGTCTTCTATGCCGTCCAAGTCGCGCAGCCGCACGGCTACCTGCATCAACGTCACGGAGTCCTGGTACCTGTTGGGTTTGACTATGTTCACATGTCTCATGAGCGCCATTATAGCACCGGTGCGAAATAGCGGAAAGGGTCTGTCCTCTTGTCATTTCATACCTATTGACATACCCATTACATAACATGTATACACTTATATATACATAGACGTATCAGCACAAGGAGTGTGTGCAAGTGAATGCCCAAAGCGCACGAGGAAGCCGGATACCGCTTCTACTTCTACAGTAACGAAAACCAGGAACCGCCTCATATGCACGTGCGTAAGGCAGGCAATGAAGCTAAGTTCTGGCTTCTCCCCATTCAGCTACATTACAATTATGGCTTCAATTCTAATGAGCTACGGCAGATCAGAGATATAATCGAGGCACAACACTTACTATTAATGAGGTCATGGAATGAGCACAATGCCAGGCGAAACTGAGAGGATAGCGGCCAGGTCGGTAGAGTTTCATGGTGATTGCATGCACGTCATCTTGCAGGATGGACGTGTAATCCACGTGCCTGTTAATGCATACGACCGATTGCGGAATGCCACACCCGCCCAACGTGACACCTGGGAGCTTATAGCGCAGGACACAGGCATCCATTGGGAGGAGATAGACGAGGATCTTTCTGTGAGAGGATTGGTGAGAGACTTTGCAGGACCGCAATATAGTGCTGCTGTAAGCGAAACCGCCTCAAAGAAATCTAGTCCACAAAATCAGAGCACCCGCGCGCCAATAGCCTACAAGAAGAGTGGAGATGGCAGGCGCAGCGGAGGATACCGTTCGGCAGCTTCGGGACGTTTTGTGAGCACCGCAAAAAAGCATCCTCGTGCCAGTAGCAAGAAGAAAAAGGCGAAGGATTGAGGTGGCGAGATGAAAGGAGAGAGCAGGTCAGAGGCGGCCTGCTCCCTTTTGTTTGAGTTGGGTTTCCACTACCCTTAAAACAGAAAACCCAGACAGTCCTTGCGGATCATCTGAGTCTCTGTTCCTCCGGTGCTACGGGCGAACCCATAACCTCGAAGTGAGCCTAGTATAGCTGCATATAGAGCCTTAGTCAATAGGCGGATTGGAGAGTTTTACACATCCACTCGAAATGTGGAAGTAGCATCTCCCATCTTCACACCGATCACAGAGAACCTGGAGAACCTGTCGGATTCGTGGTCAGCTTCGATGTATGTGTTGCCGAAACCTGCTTCGACCATCATTTGCTCGACTTCAGCGCCCAGGTAAGGAGTGCATTCTGCCGTCCCAAACTCAAGGGAGGACCCCGGAGGATTCGGCGGCCACTTGTCCTTCGGGAGCATAGTTATCACCAGCAGCCCACCAGGCTTGAGCACGCGATACAACTCTCTCAACGCCTCGCGTGGCCTTGACCAGAAGTAGATGGCATGTATGCTGAAAGCCTTATCGAAAGAGGCATCCGCGAAAGGCAACTCTGCCACATCGCCGTATCGCAAGTCGACACGCCCGGCCTTTATCGCGGGCGCATTCCGCTTGCTTGCCTCGGCCACCATCGTCTCCGAGTGGTCAATCCCTGCCACCGTTCCCTCTGTCACATGCTTCAATAGCTCCTCTACCGCGATACCCGGACCGAAGCCTATCTCAAGAATGCGATCTGCCGGTTGCGGGTTTAGCTGAGCAATGGTCCAGAGGTTTTCGGGAAGGTGGTCGCGTGCCATCTCGCGGCCAATCTTGCGCCCCAGGGCACCGGAAGGCTTGCGATACTGGCTGTCGAGGTCTTGCTGGCTGGGTTCGGCTTTCGCCATAGAATCTCTCCGGTCCCTACGCCGCCGTCGCGAGGTCGGGACGTTGGGCTTCTATTGCTTCCTGGCGGCGTTGGTGTGATGCCATAACGCCCAGGCCGGTGCCCGCCGCCAGCCCCACCAGGCAGAAGACCAACCAGGGCAGTTCAGGGAAGGCTAGCTCCCGCCCCAGGTCGTACAGTAGGCCACCGCTCAGGTTGCCTACACCGCCTCCGATGGCGAGCGCGAGGGAGCTAACGCCGAAATACGAGCCGAGGGCAACGGGGTTCGCAAGGTTGGCGGCGACGGTCTGCTGGCTGGGCATCGCGAGCAGGGCACCCGCCGCGAATATCACCACGCACAGCGCCAGGGCCAATACGTTGTTTGCCAACGCGATGCCGCCCAGCCCCAACGCCATTGTCACCACGCCTATTACGAGGATGGGTAGGGGACGCAGCCAGTGTGAAGCCAGCCGCAGCAAGGGATATTGCAGAAGGATGCTCATGCCTGAGTTGATAGCGTATACCAGCCCCACCGTCTCCGCGTTGCCCCCGATGGCTTTGGCCGCCAGGGGGAGCGAGATGGTGAGTTGCACCCACATGAACCAGTAGCCCATGACCAGGATGTTGAACATCATAAATGGGCGGTCGCGCAGCGCCAGCCTAACGCCGTAGGTGAGGGCGCTACCCTCAATCGCCTCCGCAGATACCCTTACAGACGGCAGGAAGACGAGTGTGACCAGGAAGGTGCAGAAGAAGCAGACCCCCGCGCCCAGGGCCACCAGCGAGAAGTCGAAGCCCAGGAGCAACACCCCCATCTGCGCGCCCAGTGTCAGCCCAAGCCCGCTCACCACGCCCGAAAGGGAATAGTACCGGCTCCGGTTGGTCTCGTCGGTGAGGGCCGCGACGGCAGCCTGCTTGGGCGACTCGAACATGCTTCCGCCGAGCGCAGCCAGCACAGCCGACAAGAGGAGGATCGGGAAGGTGTCGGCCCAGGCCATCAGGCCGAACCCCACGCTACGCACCAGCAGGCCAGAGCAAATCAGACCCTTCGTGCCTATACGGTCGGCCAGAACTCCGCTGATAGGCGTCAACCCTTGCTGGGTGAACTGGCGCACGGCTAATACCAGGCCGATAGAGGCGGCTGCCCACCCCAGCTTGTCCACGTAATACACCGATATAAGCGGGATAACCATGAAGAACCCCGCCCACATCAGGAAGGTGGTGGCGAGGATGGTTATCAACCCGCGCCTTTTCGCGCTCTCACTTATACCCGTTGACGCTAACACTACGCCCAATTTCTCATTCTGGCTCTATCTCTCGCTCTCAACCTGGCGTGCCAAAGCACCATGCATAGATATATGTCTATTATACCGAATTCACATCCCCGTCTGCTTCGTAAGTAAGGTACTTACAAGGCAAACATATATAAAATGGCAAATTCCAAAGTCTGATTTGATACCTTGAGTGGAGTGAAGAATGACGAGAGTAGGGATGTAGCTAACGTTTGGGGCCTTTTATGGGTGCCATTCGATCGGCGTTACCCTTATAATTGGTTTATGGTCCCTAATTAGGTCTTCCATGTCCATTTGATTACATAAGTTATTAGCCAAAGAGCACATAAAACAAAGACACTATGCGTCTCTACCCTTCCTGTGACCCGCTGGATAAGCGCATATTCCCGCGCTACTACTTCTGGTGCTCGCCCCTCCGTAACCTTTCCAGCTTTCCCTCAATACGTTTACGCGCTCTTTCCGTCTCCTCCCTATCCACCACTGCCGATATTACCTCGTCGCCTTCAAGCTCAACGAGCAGCCATTGTCCTTCCCTTGCTCTGCGCGGGAGTGACGAACGGGGCGCGTTCACAACCCGCCCGCTCTCTCCCACCAGCAGGACAGCCCAACTCTCTTCAATGCGGTCAATAACAGCTTTCTCCATACAGCCTATTTCACCTCGAAAGGTATCTCCTTACACTCAATGATGCCGCCGATACTCGATGTGACAATTATTTTCCAGGTGCCCTTTGTGGTGTTCCCACCGACTTGCCAGGTCCACGACGCTTTACCTTTGCTATCCGCTATTATAGGCTCTAGACCTCCTGCCACGCTGGAACCTGACTTGTAGATCACATCTATGGTGCAATAGGCACCGGGTGCGGTCCTGATAACCAACGTAGCCAGAGAATTACGTCGCGCAGGCGAAGTTAGAGATACTACCTCTAACAATAAATTGGTCGCGCTGTAGCCATCAGGTGTCGGCACAACCTTAGTGCTTGAGTAAGGCACCTCAGTCACGCGCATAGTAGGAGTTGCGGGTTGTCTTGCCTTTACTGTAGTGGTGGCGGTGGCATATGTCCTGGCCGGTGTAGCAGTACTTGTAATTCTATTTGTCCAGGGGCGAGCAGGTAGTCCCGAACCTTTTTGGGTGGTCACTGTGTAGCCTGTCTGATTCGCGGTAACTACTACCGTGCTGTTGAGGTCTGTTCCATAAACCACAGCCCCTTCTCTCGCAAGGTTCTCCATTGGCGATGTGTGAGGGTGGCCGTAAGGGTTATCTACGCCCGCGCTGTAAATGGCAACCTGGGGCTGCACAGCGCGCACAAACTCCGAAGTCGTTGAGGTACGGCTCCCATGATGCCCTACCTTGAGGATGGTTGCCTGCAACACTTGGCCGGACGCTACCATTGACCGCTCAGCTTGCGCTTCGGCATCACCCGTGAACAAGAAACTGGTAGAGCCATACGCCATGCGTAACACTATAGAAGTGTCGTTGATGTCGCCGTAATCCCGCCCACTCTCAGGGTTGAGCACTTGAAACGTAAGTGCTCCCATCTTGAGCGTATCCCCTTTGTGTACCTCGCGATACCTGGCTTTAGAAGCAGCTATGCCGTCGAGGAATTGTTCATATACCTGCGTTGTGTACAAGTAACCGTTCGTTACCACCTCATCCACAGGTATCTCATGCAGCACGTCCACGAGTCCGCCGATATGGTCGGCGTGCGGATGTGTAGCCACCATGAGTGCGATGCGCTCCACCCCATGCGCCTGCAAATACTCGACGGTGCCCATGCCTCTATATCCACCATCTATAAGAGCCACTTGCCCGCCCGGCGCAAGTATGAGAATTGCATCCCCTTGCCCCACGTTTATAAAATGCACCTGCACGTCATCAGGCCCAGGCGTGGGAGGGTCGGCCAGACCATCAGCCGAACCCTCAGGCGCGAGCGTAGGGATGTATGGCGGTGGTTCACCTTTGACGTACGGTTGTGGCTGACGTGGAGGGGGTAAGGCCGCGGGCTTGCCACTTGTGCTGGCGGGAGGAGTTGAAGCCGCTACTGTCTGTGACGGTGGTACCAGGTGAGCAGCCGCACTCGAGTCGGCGATGAGTGATTTCCCATGTAGCGTTCCCAGGTTGTAGGCAGCAAGCACGAGAGCGCAGACTAAAGCGGCAAGCACAACCCACCGCATGGCACCGTTCCTATTCTTATTCTGTTTGACAACCCAGGGCTTCATTGAGTGCCTGATCTAGCCGGCCTTCTGCTGGCGAGGCAAGGCGAGGAGTCGCGGCGTATTCTGGTCGGGCATGTCGAGCTTCAAGAACGCCTCTACTACGTCCGGGTCGAAGTGCTTGCCTGACTGCTCGCGTATGTAGGCGTAGGCCATCTCTCTCGGCCTGGCTTTGCGGTAGGGGCGGTTCGAACGTAGGGCGTCCCACACGTCGGCCACCGCAAAAATGCGGGCGGCGAGAGGTATCTGCTCGCCCTTCAGCCCGCGAGGGTAGCCTGTGCCGTCCCACTTCTCGTGGTGGCAATAGGGAATATCGAGTGCGGGGCCGAGGAAGGCGATGGGCGACAGCAGTTCGTAGGCATACGTGGGGTGGAGGCGCATTATCTCCCACTCTTCATCGGTTAGGGGGCCAGGCTTGTGCAGAATGGCGTCCGGTATGCCCATCTTGCCTATGTCGTGCAGGAGCGCGCCCCGCCGGACGTGTACCATGTCGGCATCGCTCACACCCATCGCTCGCGCCAGGCGAATTGTCATCTCCGTCACGCGCTGGCTGTGCCCCTCGGTCTCTTTATCGCGCAGGTCTAGCGTCGCTGACCACCCCTCAAGCGTGTCGTCGTATGCGCGTGCTAACTCTAAGTTGGACTGCTGCATTCCCTCGAACAGAGTAGAGTTGTCCACAGCTATAGCCGTCTGCCCGGCCAGGGTCTCAAGAAAGCCCAGCCATTCCTGGTCGGGATCGAGTGTTTCCCTGTGGAATATCTCAAGCACGCCCTTCACCTGCCCTTTGGCGATGAGGGGCACGGCAAAGTAGGATATGAAGTCTTCGCCTATCAGCAGCAACGACCTCTCAAGGTCGCCTGTGTTCGTGAGCCTATCTACGCGCAACGTGCGCCTCTGGAGCGCGGCGCGGCCTGCGTAACCCTCGCCTATCTTCATATGGGTATGCAAGGCGTCATCTGAGCGGAACCCTCGAATGGCGGTACATTCCAGTTCCTGCGTGTGCTCGCTCAGGATCAGCACGTCCGCCGCGTCCACCCCCAACTGCGTGCATATCTGGTCCAATATGACGTTGAGGGTCAAGTGGAGGTCCAGGCTGGACGTGATAGCCAGGTCTATGTTGCGGAGCGCCTTCAGCCTCTCGACCTGGTGCTGGGTGCGCGCTTCTGCCTGCTCGCGCTCGGTTAGTCTCTGCTGAGCCTGGCGGTAGAGGAGAGCGTTCTCCTCGCTGTGGCGGCTCAATCTCCGCGAGGCGTTACGCACCAGCGTGAAGAGCGAGACGTAGAGAAATAGGAACCCTACCAGCACGCTGCCCCATAGGAACCTGTTCGTATCTTCTATCCTGCCGCGCAGATCGCCAATATCGTAGTAGCCCTGGAAGACGCCACTCGGCTCGTTCTGGCCCGACAGGTAGAAGGGCGTATAGACCGACAACACTTCACCGTAACCGCGTTCGTCAACGCTCATCGTCCCGTCGGGAGGGATTATCTCGGCGGCGGTGGAGCCTCCCAGGGTTTCTATAACGCGGCCATTGGCGGGAAGATGCTGCCCTACCAGGCTAGGCTCGTCCGAGTAGACGATCATCCCGTCGCGGTTCCATATCTTGACGGCAACCAGCCCCGAACCGCCCAGGTACGACAGCCCGGACTCGATCATCTGGTAGTCGAACTCTCGCGCCCCGTCCTTGAGGATGCCTTCCGAGATGTAGGCTCCGACGATGGGCGGCACGAGAGAGGCCACGCCTGACCTCTGCTGGTCAATGGCCTGTTGCTCGAAGTGCCGCGTCAGACCCCAACCCAGCAGCACGCCGATGGCCCCCAACAGCGCCAGGCTGGTGATTGAGAACTTTGCGAGCAGTGTTAGCTTTGGCATGACCCTCTCACGCTCATCATTGAGCACGACTCTTGAAAGCAGTAGTATGTACCGGCCAAAGAAAGTATCGTGGGCGGTATTTTCCTCCACTTTAGCATTATAGTGAACTTTCGGCATTTTGGTGATTGCCCAAAGGGTAATTTTCCTATAGGAGAATAGTACTTCCCGCCTCTTTCCTTATTTTGTGCAGAACCTCCTATGGTATTCAGAATAGGGGTGGTAGGAGCGACCTATATGGCCTTGCCCCGTACGCTTGCAACCTCCCAGCGTCTTGCCGACCTCAACTCCACGCAGATAATACAAGAAGGTAAAGCTACATATCCCTTTAGCTGGGAAGAGATCTGTTTGAGTAGACGACTCTCAAGGAATGGGAGGAAAAGATTGACCTTTGTGAATATGAGGATTATCATGGTCTACGTGAGCAACCGGCTCGCTTCCTGGTAGAGTGTAGATAGTTATCTGAGGGTCTTATGGAGATTAGAAGATTACAAGGCAGTGATTACGCCCTCTTAGCTTCTGCTATCCAGGCGTTGATACCGGAAGAGGAGCGAGATGGCGGCGTGGCGAGCGCCGCCCATCTAAAGCGCGCCCTGGAGAATACGGCCTGCTATTTTATTGTCTGCCTGCTCGATTCGAATCCGGTTGGATACTTGAGCGCATTTGGCTTCCCCGCTATAGACAACGACTGCTCCCAGGTCTATCTTTACGACATCGTTGTGGATGAGCAACATAGGCGGAAGGGGATAGGCTCTCGAATGATTGAAGAGCTTAAGGGACAGTGTAAGCAGGATGGCGCTGATCACATTTGGGTAGGTACGTCTCTTGACAATGAGCCTGCACAGAAGACCTTTGAAGGCACGGGCGCAGAGCGAGAGCGGGAAACTTATATCGAATATATTTACTCACTTGACGAAGACGACCAGCAAATCGCTGAAGCTGGCTGCAATTACACTGGACCCTGAAAGGCTTGATGCTAGCGTAGAAAGACGAGGTGTGGTACGTTACATAATATGGCGGTACATGAATTGCTGCATGTTCCTCTCACTATGTACTTTACCCTGTGTAGGGTGTCCATTTACCCTTCACTTGCCCTAAGTCGGCAGCAAACCTGGAACTAGGCATATGAACGCAGACCAACTGGTCCAGTACCTGTCCTGGACGATGTATACGCTGATATTCGTGCTGGTTAGCGCCCGCGCGATACACAGGCCCTTGCGCGCTAACATTGACATCGCCCTATTCTTCACCGTAGTCACGATCATCATCGCCCAATCCGTATTGACCACCCTGAAGTACTTGCAGCCATCAACTATTTTGTCTGCTATCATATTGGCCCTTCTCTACTCCATGGGGTACCTGCTGCTGCGCCTCACCGACGATTTCTCCGACGTGCCGCGCTGGCTGATGCGTTCCGCCGAGGTGTCTCTCGCGCTGCTGGTGGTGGGTACTCTCATCACGCTCATGCTTGGCATGCGAGAAGTGTTATGGGTCATCCTGGTGGGATTGGCTTATCTTGTGGCGCTGATCCTCTATACGGTGGTGGCCTTCGTGCGCGAGTCGCGCAGGTCGAGCGGCGTAACCTACCGCCGCATGAGGGCTGTGGCCGCAGGCTCACTATTCTTGTGTGCGACTTTCTTCTTGCTCGCTGTGAGCATATTTTTGCCCAATCTGAGTGGTTTCCTGACTGCCCTCACCCACCTCACCAGCCTGGCTTCAGGCATCAGCTATTTCCTCGGTTTCGCGCCGCCCAGCGTGTTGCGCCGCGCCTGGCAGGAGCCGGAACTTCGGGCTTTCCTGGGGCGCGCCGCCAGCCTGCCGCGCCTCCCCACCACCGCAGCCATCGTTGAGGAGATGGAGGAAGGCGTGCGGGCTTCCGTCGGCGCGCCCCACGCCCGCATCGCCCTGTGGGACGAAACGGCACAGGTATTGCGCTTCAACATGGACAATGGGCCACTTGATCTCGCACCCAGCGAAGCGTCAATTTCGGGCAGGTCCTTCCTCACTCAGCGTCCTTTGTTCACGGATAATATCCGGCGCGATAGTCCGGCTATGGCCAAGGCAGCGGAAGCATCCGGCACTAAAGCTCTGCTCGTCGCGCCCATAACCGCAGGCGACAAACGGCTCGGCATTCTGGTTGCTTACGCTCCGCGCACGCCAATCTTCGCTGATGAAGACCTCGACCTCTTACAGCTACTGGCCGACCAGGCGGCGGTCATCCTCGAAAGCCGCGCCCTTATTGATGAAGCGGCGCGCGTCCAGGCCCGCGAAGAAGTGGCCCGGCTCAAAGAAGACTTCCTCTCAGCCGCCGCCCACGACCTTAAGACGCCCCTGACCACCATCATCGCCCAGACCCAGCTACTTGAGCGCCGGGCCATGCGCGACCCCAGCGCCCCAACCGACATCGCCAGCGTCAGGAAGCTGCTGAAGGAGATACAGAGGTTGAAGACCCTGGTGCTCGAACTGCTGGATGCTGCCCGCGCCGAGCAGGGCAAGCTGGTGGGCGAGAGGGAGGAGGTAGACCTGATCGCCGCCGCCCAGGAGACCTGCGCCCGGCATGACTCCGATCGCCACCCTTGCGTGGTAGAAGCCGGTGGCCCTGTACTCGGCACATACGACGCGAACCGCATCCTCCAGCTCTTTGAGAACCTCGTGGAGAACGCCGTCAAGTACAGTCCCGAAGGCGGGCCGGTGCGTGTGAAGTTATGGCGGGAGGGTGGCTGGAACCATATTACGGTCACAGACGCCGGTATCGGCATACCCGCCGACGATCTGCCCAACGTCTTTGAGCGTTTCCACCGTGGCAAGAACGTTGACGACCGGCAGTTCGCGGGCATGGGTCTGGGCCTGTTCATCTGCCGGGGCATCGCGGAGCAACACGGCGGGCGCATCTCCGTGAGCAGCGCGCCCGGTGGGGGCACTACCTTCCATGTTGAGTTGCCGTCTGCTTCCCAGGTTTCCTCCGATACCGTGCGCCCTATTGCTGCTTCCACATCTGGCGATGGGGCGGTCAGCCCGGCCTCTGGGGTTGCCGCGAAGGGGAGGTCGTAACGATGCGACAGGACACGACGGCAGGCACGATACTGGTCGTTGATGATGACCCCTCCATCCTCTCAACCGTTGCCGATATTTTAGAGTTCGAGGGGTACAACGTGGAGGTGGCCGCGAACGGGGCTGAGGGTCTGAGGGTGTTGGAGCGCGTTCACCCTAAGCTCGTCCTGCTGGATATGCGTATGCCCGTCCTGGACGGTTGGGACTTCGCGCGCGCACTCCGGGAGCGGGGCATCATCCTACCCATACTGGTCATGACCGCCGCCCAGGACGCCCGCCGGTGGGCACAGGAGATCGGCGCTGCCGGCTACGTCTCCAAGCCCTTCGAATTGCTCGATCTTCTTACCGCAGTAGCAGCTTTCCAGACGCAGGGTTAGTTTGCCCTCTCTACAGCGTGCAAATCTCATTACAACTCAAAGCTACATATCCCTGTAGCTGGGACAGGAAAGTAAGTCGTAGCGTCTAGCTACTACCGGGTTGTGGGGTTGCATCCAGGAAAGAAGGTGTTAGCCACAATCTTGGAGGTCTGACCCCTGGTCGCCTGGTTGTCGGGGCGGAAGTAGGGCTTGTTGGTCGTACCGCATGGCTCGTTGGGTAGGGTGCCACAGGGGTATCCGCTCATGATGCCTCTAGAGGAGAGACGCTCTATCCAGACGTAGAAGGTGCTGGCGGCGGGCACGTCCTGGTAGGTCTGGCCCTCCGGCACATCGTTGTACCCGGCAGCCTCGGAGACTATCTTGGATATCTGGCCTCGTGTGGCGTTGGCGTTGGGGCGGAAGTAGGGACGGTTGGTA
>DASWMJ010000041.1:0-73002 GCA_036399775.1 Chloroflexia bacterium
GTGACCACCACATAGCCTATGGGCAACATCGTTCGGCAGTGAAGCGCCGGTCCTACTGAGCGATGTTGCGATAGGGGTAGGGGTAGAGGACCGTAAGGATCCTCTACCCCTTCCTATTGTGGCGAGATGCTGCCGGTGCTCACCCGTATCTCTTCATTCCGCAATAATAAAGGCGTGCAAAGGCGTGTCGAATTCGGAATTCGAGGGGGCGAACACGTCAAAGAGGCAGCATTCACGCAATCACTGATTGCCGAAATAGCTAACAGAATATTAGAGCAAAATTCCAATCGTGGGCGCAGGAAGTATCCCAGCGACAAATTGAGCCAAACCGGTAAGGTGAACTCGTGAGCACAAGAACGTGTCTCAGGATAGAAATTGCAATAGCCAATAGGGGATCTGACACTAGTCAGTATCATAACAGCAACTCCAGCTTTTTGTCTGTCAGGCGCTTGTATGCACAAAAGCACCTAGTGATCTAGAACGCGTTATGAACTACAGGGAATGAAGTTGATTAAGTAGAGCGCAGTTTCGTCTGGACCACTCGTTTCCGACGACTGTCTCGTGACTACGAACGGTTGCGTGAAACGTTGACAGGGCTGCATATCGTTGCTCTTGCAATGTCAATGGCAAGGTTGAACAAGACTTTATAGATTAGGTTCTATTTGGTTCCCTTGACAGCTTCTCTTATACTGTCTAAATAGACTTATAGAAGCGCGATATGAGTAACTCCAACTGACTCTGTGTATTCCTAAGCCCCGCGATTTGGGGCAGTGTGCAAGTCGCATCACCGCACATCAGATATTGCAAGAAGCCGATATCTTTTATGTATCAGGTAGCAAGAAGAACATAGTTCCTATGGTCTGTGCGCAAACTTCTATTTCTTCTATAGAATACAGGGACAATTGTATATAGAAGGAATGTAAGTGGTTCCTGCATCGGGCCAAACTCAGGCCAAATTCCGGGCAGACCTATAGGCCCATTCTTACACAAACGGCTCAATAGCATGGGAGGTCAGGATGGAGCCAGTGTGGAGGTGCCCACGCTGACCGAGGCTGAAAGGCATCGAGTTCTAATAGAGTGGAACGCCACCAGTTTGCTGTCTCGCATATGATCTACGGAGACAGTAGAGGCAACAGCCAGAAGATGTTAGGTAGATTTTGCAGCCGCACGATCTCAGCTTCACTGATAGCACAGTAGTGGAAGGGTAGAAGAGAGATGATGTACAACCCTAAATCACAACCAACCATTCTCTTAGCCATGGTCATCATTGCGATTGTTGGTGCTATGGCCGTACCCAACATGTCGGCTAAGGATAAACAACAAGCTGTCCAACAACTCAATATTGATGCCGCTCTGACCTTGCCAGTAGCCAGGGCGGACCGTGACAACGCCGAGGCTAAACCTGCTCCTGACCTGTTCCGCCCTACATCCGCTCAGGGTGCCCTCTACCTAGACAACCAGGAGGTCGTGCTGCGCCACCGATTTGTCGAGGTGGATCGCGACCTGCTGATCGACCCAAATAGCCCCAACGCCGATCGTCTATCCTTTAATCTGTTTGTCGATAGCACTTATACGGCCGTGCGTGTATCAGTAGAGCATTATCCTTATGGGCGTACCATCTGGGTAGGCCAGCTGGAGGGCGTGCCGTATGGGGAGGTGATCTTGACTATTAGCCCGGAGACGGTGTTCGCGGACATCACACTTCCAGGTGCGCGTTATCAGGTGCAGCCCGCAGGCAAGGATATCTATGCCGTTATTGAGGTGGATCCTACTATTCATCCCCCGCACCACGATCCGCTCTTGCCGTCCAGCCTAGAGAGCACAGGGAGCGTTGTGGCGCCAACGACCACGCCCGGCACAATACTGGGAGGACCGGCAGCCACGCCTGCTGTGCCTGCTGACATTATTGACATCCGCCTCATGGTCTTGTGGACCCCCGCTGCTCGTGAGCAGGTCGGAGGCGTCTCGCCAATGCTGGACCGCATTGCGACCGGCGTGTATCAATTGAACCAGGCCGCGACCCACAGCTACTTCAACGTCAACTTGCAATTTGTTCTCGCCCATGCACAAGAGGTAAACTATGCAGAGTGGTGGATGCAAACGAGCCTTGAGTGCATCCAGAGACTCACCGATAACTGCCTTGACGAGATCCATACACTACGAGCGCAGTCTCAGGCACACATCGTCTCGTTATGGACGGTGGAGACACAGCCCGCCATCGGAATGGCCTACGTAATGCCACCGCCACCCAGTAAGTCGTTCGAGGACTGGGCGTTCAACGTGGTGAATGTAGACTGGGCCACACTTGATTATACGTTTGCCCATGAAGTGGGTCATAATATGGGCGCCGAGCATGACCGTGGTCATGCCAGCCGCACACCGAGCTACCCCTGGGCCTATGGCTTCCAGAATCCCAGCTGCCCTGCACCTTTCTACACCATCATGTCCTACCCAGACGGCTGCGCTAACTGCCAGCACATCCTCTGGTATTCCCACCCCGATGCATTTTATTATGCCATTGATGAGCGATGCCGAACGGGCGTGCCTCACCCCGACCCCAACAGCGCGTTCAATGCCGACGCCATTAGGGCCAACGGCGCTGTGGTCGCCTCGTTCGAGGCCTTCTATCTGGACGCGCAGTTTGTCGGACAGTCAGTACCAACGCAATTGACGGCAGGGCAGCGCGCCCCTGTATCGATCACCATGTACAACGCCGGTGCGCGCACCTGGACTGAGGACACCCTCTTCCGTCTTGGCACCCAGAACCCGCAGGACAACTCCACTTGGGGTACCCATCGAGTCCTACTGCCAACCAGTGTACCCCCTGGTGGCACCGTCACTCTCAATTTTACTATTACCGCCCCATCAACTCCTGGCACCTATGACTTCCAATGGCGAATGGTTCGGGACCTGATCACCTGGTTCGGGGCGGTGACGCCTAATGTAGCCATCGTAGTCACGCAACCTCCAGACGAATTTCAAGACGTGCCGTCGGACCATCCCTTCTATGCGGCCATTGCCTGCCTGAGCGGGCGCGATATCGTCAGCGGCTACCGGTGCGGCGGCGCAGGGGAGCCATGCGTGCCCCCAGCCAATCAATCGTACTTTCGCCCAGGCAACGCGGTCACACGGAGCCAGCTTGCAAAGATAGTATCCAACGCAGCAGGCTTCACAGAAGGCCCTGGTCCTCAGCGCTTCGGAGATGTGCCCACCGCTCACCCCTATTTTACCTGGATCAACAGGATGGCTATTCGCGGGCTAATCGGAGGATATCCGTGCGGCACACGGCCGGATGAGCCGTGCGTTGCACCGCAGGACCTGGAGTATTACCGGCCATCTGCCAATGCCACACGGGGGCAGATAACTAAGATCGTCTCTAACGGAGCAGGGTATAATGACCCATCAGTAGGGCAGATCTTCCAGGACGTACCTCCTGAGCAGGCTTTCTACATATGGGTGCAGCGCCTTGCCTCAAGGGATGTGGTGGGGGGGTACCCGTGTGGAGGTGAGAACGAGCCTTGTGGTGCGGAGAATAAGCCTTACTTTCGATGGGGCAACAACGCCACACGTGGGCAGGTGGCTAAGATTACCTCCAATACATTCTTCCCTAATTGTCAGACCCCGTAAGCAGACTTACCAATGTAGGTTGTGTTGCTTTAGCTAAATGGGACTGCCAGAGTTAGGCTTGCCAAACATTGTTGTCAGCAACCGGAACCTTTCCCTTGTCTGCCACTCCTACTATTGGCCAGTCAAAGCTTTTCAAATACAGCCATTTTGAGCCAAGGGTCATCCTCCTGTGCGTCCGTTGGTACTTGAGGAATTCGCTTCGCCATAGAGACCTTGAAGAGATGATGGCAGAGCGTGGACTTTCTGTCGATCACACAACTATCGGTAGTGTTGCAACAATCGCTTAATTGGGGATGAAGCTGCCAAGTGTACTAATTTTTTGCTCTAAAAGCCACTGTATATGGTAGGTCCGACAATTGTTGCAACACTACCGATAACACCATTTGCCGCCAACTTTCATGCATGTTTAATCAGCGTACCAGGAGCGTCCAGCTTTACCCTTGCTACTCGAACGAAGCTGTTCAGTGATCAAGGGCGCAAACCTCCATTCCCAATCACGCACAGCTTCAAGAGTAAACTCAAACCCTCGTACCAGGAACATCTCTGCTAAATCTCGTAGGCTCAGTTTGTATCTGAGGCGCCACAATACAACCAGCGAGACTATGTTGGTCGGGAACTGGAGATGATTGTACACTGTGCCTGTTCGCTCGTTGAACATGCGCCTGCACGCAGAGTAGCGGAACATGCGATAGCCAAAAGCCGTTTTGGTAGCTAACCGGGTAGTCGTTGTGGATGAGCAATGAGGGCAATTCGTCGGTATTCCTTCTTACGATCACTTGATTTGGGTAAGAATACCTGATGGATTGCTTCCATACCACATGATGGTCTCAGTTTTGGCACTACCGAGTGAAGACCTCGAAGAGCGATAAGGGTAGTGTTGCAACAGATCCCTCTATTCAATCTGTTTAGCGGCCTGTTTAGCGGCTCTTCTAGACCACTCCAGTTGCACTACTAATTGGTGAAACTTGTGGACCATCGTGTATAATAGGAGTATCAGCCCGGGCGCGGGCTGCGGGATCCCCACCCCAGAGGCGGCATCCCGGCCCGGATCGTCTGCCGGGGCCGGTGGTCCATGCCCACTCGTGTACCTTCTGGTTCGTTCACCCTGGCCCGCCCTCTCCGCGCCGCGGGATTAGCTGAAGGTACACCATGTCCAAGGTTGTAGCCAGGTCGCCGCTTGTCGTGGTCGGGACCTCCGCCAGGGGTGTCGAGGCCCTGGCCGAACTCCTCTGCACCTTGCCCGCCTCGTTCCCCGCCCCGATCGTGGTCGCTCAACCCTTCGACCCAACTCGCCCCAGCCATTTGAGCGAGACTCTGGCGCGCCGCTCGCCATTGCCCGTCGTCACCGTCACCGTTTCCGAACACGCTCCGCTCCAATCCGGCACGGTCTATATCGTGCCCGCGAACCACCATGCACAGATCACCGACCACGAGCTCATCGTGCTGCCCGACGGCGCGTGGCAGCCCCAGCCCGCCCTGGATATGCCCCTCACCAGCGCCCCAGCGGCGAACGGTGAGCAACTCACCACCGTTATTTGGACTGGTACGGGCTTCCATGATGCTGGCAGCGGACGCGCTGTCCACGAGGCCGGAGGCACCTTCGTAATCCAGAATCCTGTGATCGCGGCCTATCCTGGGATGTCCACGTCCGAGTCGCTCGCGCCACAGGGGTACACGTCCCACCCCGATCTGGCGGAGCATGCCGACGATCTCCAGCCCCTGACCCTGGCGCAAGACGCCCTGCAACGTCGGCTGCTGCAAGGCGTGATCCAGGCGCAGGAGAACGAGCGCCGCCGTGTCGCCCGCGAATTGCACGACGATATCGGCCAGGCATTGACCGCCCTGGTGCTGGTGCTGGGGGTCATCCAGGACGCCTTGCCGGCGCAGGCGGAACGAGAGCGGCTGATCCTCGAGGATGCGACGGGGCTAGCGGAGAACGTGATGAGCGGGCTGCGGCGAGTCATCACCGACTTGCGCCCACCGGTGCTGGACGATCTGGGACTGGTACCCGCGCTGCGCCGGCTCGGACGTGATTTGCATGAGCGCGCAGGCGTTACTGTGGTCACAGAGACGGATGAGACTAACGGCCGGCTGCCGCCCGAGGTTGAGATTACGCTCTTTCGCGTGGCCCAGGAGGCGCTGGCCAACATCGGTAAGCACGCGCAGGCCCGCCAGGCGCGTATTATCCTCCGCCTGGACCCCAAGCAGGTGACCCTGCAGATCACGGATGACGGTCGGGGGCTGCCGCCAGCCATATCTCCCGACCGAGAGGCCGCCCACCGGGACCAGGGCCATTTTGGGTTGTTGGGCATGCAGGAACGGGTGGCGCTGTTGAACGGCGTCTTGCGGGTGGAGAGCGCGCCCCGGCAGGGCACGACGGTCTGGGTAGAATTGCCGCTTGGAGCCGCGTGAAGACGCTACCCAGCCGGCAGCGCGAGGAAGGGCGATGATGGGTGTGACGCGTGTCTTGATCTGCGACGACCATGCCGTGGTGCGAGCGGGCCTGCGGCTGATCCTGGAAACGCAGCCCGGCCTCACGCTGGTGGGCGAGGCAACGAACGGCCAGGAGGCTATCGCCCAGGCGACGGCGGCGCAACCCGATATTGTGATCCTGGACCTGAGCCTGCCCGACCTGAGCGGCCTGGAGGCGATCCCCGCCCTGCACCAGGCTGTGCCCAACGTCAAGGTGCTGGTGCTCACGATCCACGAAGACGAGGCTTATTTCTTCGCCGCGCTGCAAGCCGGGGCGGCCGGGTATATGCTGAAAGGGGGATCGGCGAGCGAGTTGATCGCCGCACTAGAGCTGGTCGCGCAGGGTGGCGTGCCGATCCCTCGTCTACTAGGGCAGCGACTGGCTGCCGACCATCTGGGCCGCGTGGCCGACGATACGGGCCTGTCGGACCGGGAGCAGGAGATGCTCCACCTCATCGCTGCCGGGCGGAGCAATAAGGAGATCGCCACGGCCTTAGCGTTGAGCCTGCGCACGGTGGAGCGACACCGCAGCACGATCATGAGCAAGCTGGGCTTTCACAACAAGGCAGAGCTGTTACGCTATGCCGTGCGCCGTGGCTGGCTGGACCCCGCCACTCAGCCGTAAGACTCCCCAGTCTCTTTCCCTTGTCGAGCACCAGCCGGGACACAGAGATGAGCGCCGGGGTCGCCCCGCCTCGCGCCATGTAAACTCAGCTACGCGTGTAGACCCGCCATTTCTTGGCGGGTAGCCGCCATTTCTTGGCGGGTACTACCGATGTGCGCCCCCGCCCTGGGTGCTAGAATAGATTCATGCCAAATCTCTCGATCCAGGCAGCGCCAGCCCCACCCCGTCTAGAAGTGGTGATCGCTGAAGGGCTACCTTTGGTGCGGGCGCTGCTCCGCGATCTGCTGACCGCCCAGCCAGGGGTGGCCCTCGTCGCTGAAGTAACCGTAGTTAGTGAGTTGCTGGCGCACACCCACCGCCTCGCGCCCGATCTGGTCTTGATGGATTGGGCGCTGGGCGGGCTGGACGTGCTGCAAGCCCTACGGGCGCTGGACCCGGCCCCGGCAGTCATCGTGCTGCTGGCAGGGGCCGACCCTGAGTATAGCATCGCGGTGCTGGCGCACGGGGGAGCCGCCTGCCTGCCCCGTGAGCACCTCCACCGGGTGTTGCCTCCCGCCCTGCTACAGGTCATGGCGGCCTGCGGGAAAGGCGTGCTGCATGCAGGACCATAGGGAGTTACCAGAGCTTAGACTGACCATTCATAGTATGTCGCAGACCGTTAGTAAGGAGACATGAAGAGACCCTGGTCGTTGACCAGGGTCTGCGGGATATATAGGCCGCGCTCTAGAGCGCGGCCTACCCTGCTACGGCGTTTGGCAGTTCGGGTAGAACGTGTTGGCGGCGATCTTGGCCGACTGGCCGCGGGTCACGGCTGCGGCGGGGCGGAAGTAGGGGCGCTGCTGCGAATCACACGGCTCGCCCGGCCCGCCGCAGCCGTAGCCGCCGATCACGCCAAGCGCCGCTAACTGTTCGATCCACCGGTAGAACGGATGGGTGGGCGGCACGTCGGTGAACGACTGACCGGTCGGTGTCCCAGTAAGCACGGCGGCGTTGGCGACGATCTTGGCCGTCTGGCCGCGGGTTGCGTTCGCGCCCGGGCGGAAGTAGGGGCGTTGCTCCGTGCTGCACGGCTCGCCGGGTCCACCGCAGGCATAGCCACCCACATAACCGCGCCGCGTGAGTTGGTTGATCCAGCGGTAGAACGGATTGCTGAACGATCCGTCCTCGTAGATTTGCGTGCCGGGGTCTTCCGCGAAGCCCGCGGCAAGGGCGACGATCTTGACAAGCTGGCCGCGGGTGACAAGCTGGTTGGGACGGAAGTAAGGCTCATTGTTCCCGTTGCACAACTCACCGAGGCTGCCACAGGCATAGCCGCTGACCACTCCGCGGTAAGCCAGACAGATCACGTAGGGATAGAAGGGGTTGCTGAGTGGCACATCGGAGAAGCTCCAGGAGTGGGGGACCGGGGTGGGCGGCACGCCGTAGTTGCAGGTGGCGATAGTCAGGTCGTACAGGATTGGACTCTCGTTGCCTGAAGCGCTGGCGCGGGTGAAACGCACCGCCACTTTTAGATATTGCCCGTCGGGCACAGTCAGGTCGACGCCGTATTGCACGTCCTGAGGTGAACTGAAGTTGATGCCGTCCACGCTGCTGGCGGCGAAGACGGTCAACGCGCCGGTGTCGGGCACGTAGGCGTTCCAGGTCACAAAGCCCCACGTGACGCCCTGGTGGCCGCTGTCGTATACCACTTCCCAGGTGCCGTTCTGCGGTACACCGGTGAGAGTGCTGCCCGTCTCGTCACTGTAGTTGTACAACTGGCTGCCCAGGTTCACCGGAGGGATGCCGGGGCATAACGCGCCCACGTGGTACTTGGTGCCATTCACAGTCACCTCGTCGCCGAGCTCCGGGTTGATACATACGACCGTGTGGTCGTTGTAGTTGGTCGCCCAGATCTTTCCGGCCTGGTCTACCGCTAGGCCCGTCGGGCCGCTTAGATATGCACCGCTGGACACCGTTACGTTACCGAGCCACGTGCCGTCCTCCAGCAAATGGCCCACAGTCTTATTATAGTACGAGTGTGCCACCCACACATGATCGTCATCGCCGACGACGCAGCCCTGGGCGGTGACATCGGGATCTGGGTTTCCAACGGAGAAGGGCCCCCACATCGTGAGGCCGTCGGGCGAGAACTTTCGGATTTGGTCGGACCGGAGCGACGTATTCCAGACGTTGCCTTGACTATCCATACACAGGCCGTAGCTGTCATGGTTGTAGCCCATCCAATTGATGCCGTTCGGACCAGTTAGGTGATTTGGCTGACCGTTTGGAAGCCACGGATCCCAACGTAGGAGGGAATTGGCGGACCAGAGTGCCCCGTCGCGGCCGATCAAGCCGCCGTAGCCGCCGTAGCCCACCTCCCCTTCTGGCGGACGCAGGGGGAGGCCAGTGTCGCCGTCAAGAAGGTCGAAGATCCTGCCGCCATTGCTATGGCCAGGGATGCCGATACCACTGACCCACACGTCGTTGTTCGCGTCCACCGAGACGTGCCGGGTGCCAGACGAGCTGACGCGTGCGTAGTGCCTGATGCATTCGTCTTGGGCGGTCGCGACGCCACCGTTGGTATCCGTCTCGCCCACGTTGGTCCAGGGGAGGATGTTACCGAGGCCGGTAGACGTCTCAATCACGTGATCGCCATTGCGGTCCACGCAGCCGCCGTTCTCGAGCAAACCGATGTGGATGACGCTATTGCCATCGCGGTTGCTCGCCCAAACGCCGCCGTTGTGCTCCACCGTGGTGCGCGATGGGTTTTTCGGCTGCCCAACGTAGGCCGGTGGCGGCCCGGCGGGTGTATTTGGCGAACTCCAATATTCGCCCAGCACGTCGCCCGTATCGGTATCGATCTTGACGATGGTGCCCCTGCCCGAAACGGCCACCCAGAGATACTTCAGCGGGCGAGGGGTATCCACGAGCTGTAGTTGATCCTGCACATGATGCCCGGCGTGGATGTACGAGCCTTCGTCAAAGTCGGCATTCGTAGTAAAGACCTTCAGGAGCGGTTGGCACGTCGGTGAGCTGGTCGCTGTCGCGGTGGGCGCTACAGTGTGGGTAGCGGCCGGCGTGGGTGAAACAGTGTGGGTGGCGGCCGGCGTGGCTGAAGGGGTCACCAGGCAGCCGGGCGGGGGCACCGACAGGCCGTTAACGGTCAGGATGTAGTTGGAGCAGCCGGAGCCTGGGTTGACCTCGTTGACCACCACCTGGAACACAACCTGGGCCGGAACCATGAAGGAGTAGCTCTTCACCGGGTTGGGGCTGTCACCGATGTCGCCCAGGTAGGTCTGGCAGATGTTGGCCGGGTCGAAGTGCAGATAGGCCGTACTCTGGAGGGTGCGGTTGCCCACGCAGTCCCCGGCGTCAAGTTCGACCGTCACGCACACCTTCTCGCAGCAGTTGTGGAAGGTGTAGACATCGTAGTGGCGTGAGGTGGTGTCGAACACGGCGCAGGGCTGGGGCATATTGCAGATGCTCGCCGGGTCTTCGCGGTAGAGGCGGCCAAGCTGCGTTCCGTCGCTGGCGGTGATCGCCCCCGCGTTGACGATAGGCGTGCCGAGTGGACACGGCGTGGACTCCGGCACTGCGGTGGCCGTCGGCGTGGTAGTTGGCTTGCACTTACCGGCGCCGCCCGCGTCGTAGATGTCCCGTATCTCCAGCTTGGTCAGGGGGCGGTCGAAGAATTCCACCTCATCGAGGTCGCCGGCGAACCGGAAGTTCGACAGGTGGTCTCGCCCGAACCACAGGGCGGCCGGATTACTGAGGTCGCCATCGCGCACCGGGGCGGTCCAGACCGCGCAGGCGGACGTGCCATCTACACACAGCAGTACCCGGAAGTCGGGATTGCGCTGCACGGTTACCGCGACCAGGTGCCACTGGTCATCAGCGATGCCAGCGCCATCCATGATGTAGTCACTCACTCCGCTGGCGTCGGCAAGCTGGAGACCCGGCTTGCCGTTGTCGAGGAAGAGGGCGTAGCCGACCGGCCCCGAGCCGCGCTTGTCAATGAAGACGCGTCTGCCGCTGCCCTGGGTGGTGCGGATCCAGGTGTCAATGCTGAAGCCGCCCGTGCCGGGGTTGAAAGCCAGGCTGGCGGGCACCTCGACGTAGTCGTCAACGCCGTCGAAGCGCAGCGCGAAATCTACCTTACCGGGGATGGGCTGGGGGCCGTTGATATGGTTGCCATGGGCCGCGCCAGCGATGTCATAGGCGATGGGCGTGCCGGCCTGCTCGTCTAGCGGATACCAGGCGATGAGTTGCGTTGGCGCCGGGGTGCAGGTCACCGAAGCCGTGGCGCTTGCCGCGGTCGGCTGCGTCGTCGGCGTCAGTGTCGGCAGTGCTGGGGTATTGGTGTGCGTCGGCAGCGCTGGGGTGTTGGTGTGCGTCGGCGTGAGCTCCAGTGGGACCTGGCCACAACGTGAGAACTCCGAGGTGTTGCCGCCCGGGTCGGTGGCGGTCATGGTGATGAACCAGCCAGGAGGAGGTTGGGGGGAGGGGGCATATTGGAAGCTGATATCATTGCCGAGGGTTGTCACGCTGGTTCTGCCGAGGAACAACTGCCCCTCGCCATGATTCGATGAGTCGCAAGTGGGACTGGCAAAGAATTCGATGACGTAGCTCGTGTTAGCCGTGCTGTTAAGTGTGCCTACGATTACGCCGCCGATTACGCTCGTCAAGACAGGGAAATTTTGTAGATAATTGGAGCCGTCATCGGGGTCGTTGAGGTCGTTCAGTGTCACTCTATCGAAGCCCTTCAAGCTAATGCCCAGGCCAACATTGGAGTAGATAGAGTTGGATAGGATGGCATTACGATAGCTGGGTCCAGACGTGATTTCCACCCCCGCGCCGCCATACGGTCCAGTACCATTATTAGCAATGAGGTTGCCCTCGCCAGCGCCGGTGCCCCCAATCAAGAGGTCGGACGCCCAATTCACATAGATGCCCTCCTCCCCGTTGCCCAGGGGATCGCCGGCCGCATTGGCACCAATGTAGTTGCCCTGCACCCGGTTGCCCGGTGCAAGGGCGGAATTAATCATGATACCGCGTCCGTTGTTGCCGGAGATGATGTTGCGCGCCCCGGCGGCCGGTCCGCCGATTGTGATGTCGAATGCTCCGGCAGTGATGTAAACGCCCCGATTGTTGGCCAACGCATTGATGCCATGGCGGTCGGTGCCGATGTAGTTGCCTTGCACCACGATGTTTGATGTGTCAATGTCGGAGATGCCGATGCCAATGTTGTTGCCGGAAATCAGGTTGCGCGCGCAGGGAGATGTCCCGCCGATCACGGAGCCGGACAGATGGGTGAGGTAAACGCCGGCGAAGCCGTTACCCCGGGCTTGAGTCCCGCTCGGATCAGTGCCGATAAAGTTACCCTCAACGGTGTTGTTGCCGGCGTTCCACATATTGATCCCGACACGAGTAGCGCGGTTGACCATCAGGCCCCGTACAGTAAGGCCGCCGGCCTGGCTGAACAGAAGATCGCTGTTTGCCGAGAGTCCCGAACCATCCAACTCGATCAGCAGGACGGCGTCATTGCCGCTCTCGAGCGTGTTACAACGCGCGCCGGATTGGCTGTAACCGTCGATCACCACAGGGTAAATGATTGGTGGCAGGCCCGACCCCGTGACGTTGATCGTAAAACTCGGGCCGGGCAGGGCGAAGTTGATGATGTCTGTGCTGCTGTTGGCGTTGGCGTTGTTGAGCGCCCCGCGTAAGGTACAGTCGTCGGCGGCGTCCGTACACGCCGTGAGGTTCGTGTCGAGGTTGGTATCAACGATGTAGGTGGCGGCCGGGGCCTGAGGCCCACGGGCGCGGTCCAGTGCTTCAAGACTGCCAAGCCCGCTAGCCGCCGCGGCAAAGGTCTGTGTGTTCGAAGCACTCAGGCCTAGGACCAGAAGCATCACCAAGACGGTAGCCACATGTGACCAATTAAGTCGGTTCATAGGATCCCTTCCTTGATTGAGCCAGAAAACGACACTTTATTGAGTTTCCTTAATATCAATAGTTGCCACTGTAGTACAACGCTATTGTAGTACGACGCTATTATGGCACTCAGGCCGGGGGTGTGCATCGGTGGTAGCCGCCATCTTTGTGGCGGCTACCCGCCAAGAGATGGCGGGTGCCCGCCACAAAGATGGCGGGTCTACGCGGGTGATTGGATAGTCAGGGGGCTATTCCAGGTAGTGTTGCAACAATCGCTTGGTTAGGGATGAAGCTGCCAAGTGTAGTAATTTCTTGCTCTAAAAGCCATTGCATATGGTAGGTCCGACAATTGTTGCAACACTACCATCGAGGCGACTACGCATCGAACTCGACAAAAATCGACAGGTGTGAGCTTACGTACGTTTTCGCCCTCCTAAATGGAATCACCCAATTTTCCCGTACGTTTTCGCCCTCCTAGATGGAATTTTCGCCTTTTTCACCCGCAGTTTTCGCGTTTCTTGGGCTTTTCGCTTCGCCTTCTCAACTATTTAACCCAGTCTCGGTTGCAATGCGCGGGCAGATGTGTTATAATTTTCGGCTGTGACCTGTTCATGGCAGGTTCTAAGACACATAATTAATGGGACAGGAGAAAGAGTCTCGATGCCAAAGATGAAGACCCATAAGGGAGCGGCCAGGCGCTTCAAGATAACCGGCACGGGCAAGATCATGCGCACCAAGCACATGAAGAGCCACTTTCGCCGCAGGAAGTCGCCGCGTGTGAAGCGCATGCTAGACCGTATGCTCCCGCTCGACCCCACCCAGGAACGGAACGTAAGAAGGCTGCTGCCCAACGGCCTGAAGTAGCCGACATTTTCGGCTGAATCGCATAGCGCTAGAGGCGCGGGGGATGCGCCCTTACAGGAGAAAAGAGAGAAATGCCACGAGTTAAGAGGGGAATTACACGCCACCGCAGGCATGTAAAGATTCTAAAGGCCGCGTCCGGGTTTAGAGGCACGCGCAGCCGCCTGTTCAGGTTCGCCAACCAGATCGTCATGAAGTCGCGCGCCTACCAGTACCGCGACCGCCGCACACGCAAGCGCGACATGCGCAAGCTCTGGATCACGCGCATCAACGCCGCCGCACGCATGGGTGGCCTTTCTTACAGCCGCTTCATCTCCGGCCTGGCGACCGCCGGGGTGACACTCGACCGCAAGGCGCTGGCCGACCTGGCAGTACGCGATAGCGCCGCTTTCGCCCAGTTGGTTATGGTGGCAGGCGGAAAGCCCGTTGCCGCACCACTCGTGCAGCACGTAATGGATGGGGCGATTGCCAGCGCCGAGGAAATGGCCGAAGTGCCTGCCCTCCCCGCGGCAGGCGAGACCACCGCAGACGACGCTACTACCGACGACAGCACCGCCGGCGACGCGAGCGAAGCGTAGCCGTCCGACAAGTTCAGAATGGTATAATGGCGGCTACTCCCACCGAGAGCCGCCATTTTGCGTAGTCCAGGTAAACATGACCCTACGCATCACCATAGCGCATGAAAATAGCATCAGACCCTAACCCCTAACCCCTGACCCCTGATCCCTGATCCCTAAGCTATGATAGATAGCCCAGCCAATTTTTCGATCAAAGCAATGCGGGCGCTCGCCACGTCGAAGGGGAGGCGCGAGCAACATCTGTTCTTGGTGGAAGGCGTGCGAGCGGTAGAAGATGCTCTGCGCGCCAGGTTCGAGCCGGAAGCGGTATTGTATAATGGCGACTTGCTGAAAAGGACGGAGCGTGGCGCGGCTCTCCTTCGCCTTCTCTTATCGCAGGAAAAAGCGAGCCGTGTCCGGTTAGTGCTAGAAGCCAGCGAGCGCGCACTTGAAGCGGCCAGCGACACCCAGCACCCACAAGGCATCGTAGCGGCCTTCCCCATGATTGAATGGCCTCCGCCTCAGCCGCAACGTGCGCCGCCTCTGCTGCTGGTCTGTGACGCCCTACAAGACCCCGGCAACCTCGGCACGATCTTGAGGGCTGCCGAGGCGGCGGGCGTACATGCCGTGTGGCTCAGCCCTGGGTGTGTGGACCCGTACAACCCGAAGGTAGTCAGGGCGGCAATGGGCGCGCACTTCCGGCTGCCCATCTTCGCGGAGATTGCCTGGGAAGTACTCCCGGCGCAACTAGCAAGCCTCCACCCAACCGGGATAGGGCTATTCGCGGCGGACGCGGGGGCCGCGACGCCCTACGATGCCGTAGACTGGACCCAGCCCGCTTCCCTTATCGTATCGAATGAAGCACACGGGCTAAGCCGGGAGGCACGGCAGCTTGCGGAGCAGCACGGCGGCCTCATCTCCATCCCGATGGCGGGCGGCACCGAATCGCTCAACGCAGCTATGTCGGCGGCGATTATCCTCTTCGAAGCAGCCCGCCAGCGTCGCGCCATAGCAATTATGAAACGGCATGGATGATAACTCAGCCAACGTAAAATGCGTCTGGGTGCTGGCGTCGGCTCCTCATGCCGATCCCCAACTGCCACTCAGGTGGGCACCCGCCGCAGATAGGATAGTCGCTGCCGATGGCGGCATGTTCCTGGCCTCGCGCCTGGGCATCACGCCTGATGTCGTAGTGGGCGACCTCGACAGCTACGACCCTGCTCTTATAGCCGATCTGCTCGCCTCCGGAGTAGAAGTCAGGCGATACCAGCACCACCTCAAGATGGAAACCGACACCGAGCTTGCTATGCTGGCAGCCCTGGAATGGCACCCTGAGATCGTAATCCTCCTGGGCGGCATAGGCGGCAGGCTGGACCACAGCCTCGCGAACATCCTCCTCTTGACGCACCCCCAGCTAGCTCCAATAGACATAAGAATCATTGACGGCAACCAGCAAGTCTCCCTGGCGAAGCCAGGCAGGTGGAACGACATCGCGGGCGATAAAGGCGACACAGTTACCCTGCTACCGCTAAAGGGAGAAGCGCAAGGAGTACGCACCGAGGGCCTGCATTGGCCTCTCTATGGCGAGACGCTACCGCCTGGGCGCGGGCGCGGCGTCAGCAACCTCATTGATGAGCCTGGGGCGCGCGTGTGGGTGGAGGTCGGCCAACTTCTGATTGTTGTGCTGCATGGGCCTGGTTGACCCTGATCCGTCTCCCTATTTGGGCAAATAGTCGTTGGTAAATAGCTCCGCGTACTCAATCTCTTCGGGCTTTACCGCCTTACCCTCCGAGGTCTGGAGAACACCACTCGAGGCGATAAACTTCGGGTAGTTGGTCCAATAATCCAGGCTTTGCAGCCCCCAGTGTGGCTGTCTGCCCTTGAAGTGAGGGGCGAGGTACTCCTGGCTCTGGCGCGGAAGGGTCGCATCGGCAAAGGTGCCTGCGGGCGCTGCCTTTACCAGCAGGTCTGCGGCCTCCGCCGGGTTGCTCGCGCCATACTCGTAACCCTGGGACGTGGCGGCGAGGAATCGGCGCGCCACGTCGGGGTTCTTCTCAAGGAAACCTGTGTTAGCGATTATCACCGGCGTATAGTAGTCGGGCACGCCGTAGTCTTTGATGGGGAAAGTGTTCAGCTCCACCCCATCCAGCTTCGCCTGGATGCCCTCCCAACCCTCGTATATCCACACGAAATCGGCCTGGCCTGCCGCCAGCGCCTGGTAACCAAAGAGATTTGCCGTGATGTTTTGGAACGTGCCCTTCTCCGCGCCCGCGTTCTTCAGTACCGCCTTGAGCACAGGCTCTTCGTATGCCGCGCCAAACCCGGCGTATCTTTTACCCTCAAGTTTCGCCGGGTCGTCCAACCCTGAGCTTTTGAGGGTAGCCAGCGCCGACGTATTCGTTTGCAGGATAGCCGCCACCGACTTCACCGGCAGCTTGTTGACATAATCAATCACCACCCCCTCGGCGAAGCTCACGCCGAAGTCGGCCTGCCCGGTGCCGACGAGCGTATCTGGAGTGTTCGCGTCGGAGTAGGGCAAGACTTCTAAGTCTATCCCTTGCTCCTTGTACCACCCCTTCTCCATAGCCACGTAGATGCCCGTGTGGTTGGTGTTCGGCGTCCAATCGAGAGCAAAGCGCACCTTGTCGCTCGTTCCCGCCGTGCCCTGCGGGGAGGGGACTGCCGGTGTCCCGGCCTGCCTCGTGCCGCAACCGCCTACCAACATGCTCCCGATGAGCACGCCTAAAATCGTTAGAGTAATTCGCTTCACGTATTTTTCCCTCCTAAAACACTCTCCGTAGCGGGCCTTTCCTGCGCCCTGATAGATAAGGTGGGCGGCTCCACTACAGTCTGGAAATCTCTTGTTTTCCGACTTGCGAAGTACCAGGGTATAGCCAGTCGCTCCGCAAGCGACACAAGCACGAACAGACCAATACTCAAGGCTGAAATTACCAGTATGGCGGCGAAGACCAGCGCGACCTGGTAGGAGTGCTGCGCGCGCTGCATGAATATGCCCAGGCCCCATTGCGCGCCTACGTACTCGCCCCACACCGCACCTATGACGCTGTACGTGATAGCGATTCGCACGCCTGAGAAGAGCGACGGCAGCGCGCCCGGAAAGCGCACGTACCTGAATATCGCCCACTTGCCCGCGCCGAACGTGCGAAAGAGTCTCACAAGCTCCGGGTCCGTTGACCGGAAGCCGTCCGCGCCCGCCACCACTATAGGGAAGAAGCAGACCAGGGCCACAATCAACACTTTCGGCAGCAGCCCAAACCCAAACCAGAGCACCATCAGAGGCGCGATGGCCAGCAGAGGTATCGTCTGAGATACCACCAGCAGAGGATAGATCGCCCCACGCAGCAACGGGCTGAGGTCTATCAGCACGGCGAAACTGAAGCCCAACAGGAGCGCCAGGGCGAACCCTATGGCGGTTTCGAGCAAGGTCTGCCACGTATGCGGGGCCAGTATCCCTGCATTGCCGAAGAGCGCGCCCACAATGCGCGTAGGGGCAGGCAGCAGGCGCTCGCCACCGGGCACGCCGCCCAGCGCCAGCCGCGAATAGGCTTCCCATGCGGCAAGGATGAGGGCCAGGGCAATCGCGGGCGGCATGAGCGTGCGAAGTGTGCTCCTTAGTGGCACCATCAGCTCCCCACTTCCTGCCGCAGCCCGGTAGCTGGCCCCCCGGCGGCACGCAGCGCGCCCAATAGCTCTCTCCTGTATGTGGCGAACTCTTCCTGATATATGGCGTCGGGGGTGCGTGGCCGTGCCAGGTCTACGTCAACCATGCGAACGATCGTGCCTGGGCGTGGCGTGAGGACGTATACCCGGTCGGAGAGAAGCACCGCTTCGTCAACGTCATGCGTGACCAGGATGAAAGTGCTCTGCAAGTGTGCGGCTGACTCCAGCAGCCACTCCTGCATACCCGCCCTGGTGAGCGCATCGAGCGCCCCGAAAGGCTCGTCGAGCAGCATCAGGCCGTGCGAGGTCACAGCCGAGCGTAAGAAAGAGACGCGCTGGCGCATCCCGCCCGAAAGCTCATGCGGATAGCTCCCCGCGAAGCCCGCCAGCCCGAACTCGCTAAACAGAGGCAGCGCCCTCGCGCGGGCCTCTCTCCTGGACATGCCTCCTACTTCCAGCGCCACCGTCGTGTTGTCCAGCGCCGTCCGCCAGGGTAAGAGCAGATCGCGTTGCGGCATATACCCCACGCGCCCCAGCCGTTCCGCCAGGGGAGCAGGCGCGCCCTGCGGCCACAGACTCAGCGTGCCCACATCCTCCCGATCCAGCCCCGCAAGTATGCCCAGCAGAGTGCTCTTGCCCGACCCGCTCGGCCCCAGGATACTGACGAACGACCCGGCAGGCATATGCATATGCAGGTCGCGCAACACCTCCAACCTTCCCTCATCACGCGGGAAGGACTTCGATATGCCGCCCAAGCGTACTTCTACCGGAGCATCTGGCAGGTCCCGTACCTCTATCTTGCCCAAAACAATTTCCCTTCGCGGACGCAAAACAAAGAGCGCCGGGGTATTCCCGGCGCTCCGAAGCGAAACGATCTGATTTGACGCTTCCTGCGCTGGCATTACCCAGATCAGGTTCAAGCGGTCAACAGCGGCATCCTGGCTGTCCTCTCAGCCTGAGTCCTCAGGCCCCCGCGCACTCTCATATTGTATTGTTACGCTTCCATTCTATCAGAGGCTGATTATGCGTGTCAAGCCTGCAACTCTTATCAGGCAGGTCTGCGCCAGAGTCATCACACCTCTTCTCCTAGAAAAAGGAAATTGTCTTCGTTTGAGATACAAGTCTAGCGCGGGAACGCCTCGCGCAGGCCGCCATCTACGGGGAGCATGCTCCCTGTGGTCCTGGCAGACTGGTCGGACGCGTAGAAGAGCGCGGCGGCGGCCACGTCCTCGGCTGTGACCTCGGCCCGCAGGATGTTGCGGTTGCGGTAGAACTCCTCTATCTGGCCCGGAGCGATCCCCTGGGCGCGGGCGCGCTGCTCACGCACCTCCGGCGACCACAGGCCCGACCCCGCGAAGACCGCATCCGGGTTGACGATATTCGAGCGTATGCCGAACGACCCGCCTTCCAGGGCAATCACGCGAGCCAACTGCGCCTCGGCAGCTTTTGAGGCGCTATAGGCCGCGAAGTCCTTACCGGGGGCCGTGACGTTCTTGGTGGCGATAAAGACGAGACTGCCTCCCGTCCCCTGCGCCTTCATCACCCTCAACGCCTCCCGTGCTACCAGGAAGTGGCCCGTGGCGTTCACCGCGAAGCTGCGCTCCCAATCTTCCAGTGTCAACTCGTCCACAGGGCAGCTATGGGCGATCCCCGCGTTCGAGACCAGCACATCCACGCCGCCATATTGGAGTACCGCCCTCTTATAAGCATGACGTACTGCGGCTTCGTCCGTCACGTCCATGTGGATGGGCATCGCGCGATTATTGGGGTTGGCTCTGCTCAATTCGTCAGCCAGAGCAATGGCTTTATCTAGGTCGAGGTCGGCGCAAACGACGTGCGCGCCCTCGGCGGCAAAGCGTCGAGCGATAGCCGCGCCTATCGCGCCTGCCGCGCCTGTAATGAGGGCCACACGGCGGCCAAGCTCCTTTTCGGGCGGGGCCAGGGTCAGCTTGTATAGCTCAAGCGGCCAGTATTCGGCGTCAAATGCGTCCCGCAACGCTAGAGAGCGGTAGCTCCCCACCGCCTCTGCTGCTTCGATAATGGCGATGGTGTGATGGTATATATCGTTGGATATAGTGGCAGCTTTACTGTCCTTGCCGATGCTGAACATGCCTACGCCGGCCACCAGCGCCACCCTCGGCACGGCAGGCAGCATAGCCTCACTGGACTTATGCGCTTCGTAGTAGCCAGTATAGCCTTCCACCCAGCGCTCATATGCATCCCGCGCCGCGCTAGTGACCGATTGCGCATCAAGAGGATCGGCAGGCTGTATCCATAGAGGCGTGCGCTTCATATTGAGGATATGGTCGGGTGTAGCGGCCCCCGCTTCCAGCACTTCTGGCATACGCTCAAGCGGCACGATCTCGCCCGATACAAATCGCAGCACACCCCTTGACTCATCATATCGCAGGACCACTCGCTGCTCCGCGCCAAACATACCCCGCAGCACGGGTGCAAGTCTTGCCGCTACCTCTCTCCGTTGGGTGCCAGGTGTCAGGTATTGGGTGTCAGGTATTGGTGAATGTATATTCCCATCAAGCCCCTGACCCGTCACCCGTGACCCCTCGCCCACGGCATACCGCGCCGCCTTGTCTACCATCTCTATATGGAGGCGGTAGGCTTCTTTGGGGTCGTCGTGCCAGGTGATGAGGCCGTGATTGAGTAGGATTACGCCCTTTATATTGGGATTGCCACGTACTGCCTGCCCCACCTGTTTCGAGAGGAGGAACCCTGGGCGGCGATAAGCTATCATTGCAAGCTCGCTGCCGAATACTTCCGCCAGTATCTCTTCAGCGCGGGTATTGTTGGTGAGAGCGAGTATCGCGTCCGCGTGGGTGTGGACCACGCTGCGGGCGGGCACGAACGCATGCAGCAGCGTCTCGATAGAGGGGCGAGGGGAGGCTGGCTCCATGAGCGTGTGGGCCAGGTATTCCACCATCTCCTCGTCGCTCATATCTTCGCGCTCAAGCAGCGGGAGCACGTCGTCCAGCCGCACGCCTGGGAAGTCGCGCCGCGTGACCGCCTTCAGGTCCGAACCGCTTCCCTTGACGCGCAACACGTAGGTGGGCCTACCCCTGAAGTCGACCTCGTGGACCTTGAGCGACGTGTTGCCTCCTCCCCACACCACCAGCCTGGGATCGCTCCCCACCAGCCGCGATTGGTACACCAGCAAGTCCAGGTCGGATAGCCCTGCGGCATCGCTCTCCGACCATCTATTCTCAATCATTGCTTGCTCGCCGTTGCTGCTCATAGTTTGTTCCGATGTCCACAGTAGTAAGCCAACCAAAAAATCTCGCTGTAGGGGCGACCCGGTGGGTCGCCCTGGTGGGGCTGTCAAATCAGCTTGGCGCGTGATCCCAAGCAGGGCGAGGCATGTCTCGTCCTCACTCTGCAACTTTCTCTTCGTCGCATGAAGGCCCGTAGGGACAACAGCCACATTCTAACACAGGAGAAAGCGGCTGCACCACTGAAGAACAGGCAATCAGCCCCTGAAGCGGGCGAAAGAAAGGCATGCTTCGCGGTTCTATCTGTCGCCCCCTCTGGGGATTATTACATACCGCTCTGATTATCGAACAAATGTACTATCCTGGCACGCGAATTGCTCTAAAAGTGCTGTACGAACGTTCTTTGCCACAGAGCTAGAGGAGGAAAACGATGACAAAGACTCAGCAGAAAAATAACAACGGTTCTAGCCGCGCCGACGACGGGCGCAGCGCCAACCTGCGCGACTCGGCGATGATGGCGCACCTCATGGACGCCCTGGAAAGCGGCAAGGATATAGGGCATTATGGCCGCCTGACCTTCGCCATGATAGCGCGCCACTTCCTCGAAGAGGATGAGCTGGTGCGGCTCTTGGGCAACCAGCCCGACCAGGACGAAACGAAGGCTCGCGCGCTCGTGCTACAGGTGCAGGGCCGCGACTACAATCCGCCCAAGCGCGAGCGCATCCTCGAATGGCAGGCCCAGCAAGACTTCCCGATCTGCCCCACGCCCGACGATCCCAATAGCTGCAACGTCTACAGCGAATTGCAGTTCCCGGAGGGCATCTACGACAGCATAGGCGAGTTCTGGGAGGAGCAGGCCGAGGCGCAAACAGCCTAAAGCTTCATCATGTAAAACTAACAATAAAAAGTATCGGTTCGGTCTTCTACGCCGAACCGATACTTTTTATCGTTATTTGTCTCCCTTAGCGCGAGGTAGACCTCAGACGCCGCAACGCGTAACCCGCAATGAGCGCCGCGCCACCCGCAAGCAGCACGAGCAGAAGCATAGACCCCGCGCTGCCCGTCCTGGGCATTCCCGGCGGTTCAGGCGTTGGCATAGGCTCAGCCGGAACGAGCGTAGGTGCGGCTTCAGGAGTGCTCACAACTGGTGCCGAAGTAGGCGTGGTTGGTGCAGGTGGTGCAACCGTAGGCGTGGTCGCAATGGTCGTTGGAGCAGGCTGCCCCGACGGACCGGTGAAAGGCAAGGGCATGCCTGCCACACCCACGTCAATCCGCGCTATCGAAGCCCCTACTCCCGGCGCGTTCGGCGCGTTCGCCCCGCGCTCTATATCGAAGTTGCTCGCATAGAGAGCGTTGCCTGAGAAAGAAGGGCTGGCCGGGAACTCAAGAGGCCCCGCGTTGCCGTTGACCACCTCGCCCCCTACCGTGCCGTCGGGCTTGACCCACACTATAGCGTTGCGCTCGTTGGCAGCCACGTACAGGTCGCCGTTGGCCGCGAAGGTTATGCCGTCAGCGCCCAGCAATCGCGGGTCGGTGGCGAAGCGCTGCACCGTGCCAGCCGTGCCGTCGGCGTTGACCGCTACGCGGTCTATCGCGCCCGTGCCGGTGTTGGACGAGTAGAGGAGGCTGTCAGGGCCGAAGGCCAGCCCGTTCGTGCTGATGCGCTGCGCCTCCCGTTCCGAGGTGAAGCCGGTGGCGAAGGTCTTAGTCATACCATCCGAGGCGACCACGTAGATATTGCCCGTCGCGCCGCCGGACACGTACAACTCACCGCCGGGGCCGAAGGCCAGCCCGTTCGCGCCCGTCACCCCCGTAGCGAAGGTCTGCACCGTAGTGGTAACGAAAGGAGAGGCCGCCAGGCTCTCGGCGGGCACGCGCAACACAACATCGGTGCTTGCTATATAGAGATTGCCCGCCGCATCGAACGCCATACCGGTGCCCGGACGCGCCAGCACGCCGAGGGTCTCTACCGCCCCGGTTTCAGGTGTGATGCGGAAGAAGCGGCGCGAATCGAGGTCAATCGTGTATAAGCGGCCAGCCTTGTCAGAGGCCAATCCCTCTATCCTCATGCCCGTCGCGCTGGCTGGATCGAGATCCGCCACGACCGTGACCGGCACCTGACCCGAAGTCTGCGCCAGAGCCTTGCCCCCTCCTGATGCTAGAGCCAGGGTCACGGCCATAGCCATAACCAGGGCTAAAAGCAGGGTTGCTGCCAGTCCAAAGCGTTTCATACCATATTCCTCCTGGAAATTAGTGTGGGTGTGTTGGGAGGGCTTAGCCGGTCGGCTCAAGCTGTGAGGATCGCACAATCCATGCCGAGATTAGTTCAGAAGCTGGCCCGATCTGCGGCCTTTTGCTTCTGCACGTGATAACAAGCGACAAAAAAGCAGAATGCCTGCATAGCAAGACATTCTGCTTCGGAGCGGGTGATCGGATTCGAACCGACGACATTTTGCTTGGGAAGCAAACACTCTGCCAACTGAGTTACACCCGCGTGCCCGTATTATAGCATATGGCGGCGGTCATTTTCAAGCGAAACGAAGAGAAGTATTCTTTGGTCTTTGTGCGGGAAAATGTCGGCGACGCCATTTTCCCGCACAAAGACAACATCTTTTTCTAGCGGTATGGCGTTTTGGCGACTTTGACCCAGCTCTGCCGGGCATCTGATTATAAAAATACTGTAGGCGAATTCTCCTCTGCGAACTCGCGTTTCTTTTCGCCTTTGCGGTTAGAATAGTTATCATCAGCCCCGCTTATTGATGGAATAGTCAGCCCAGCGACCGTTGACAAATAGCTATACGTATGCTATGCTGGCGTAGTTTACTGCACCCGCATTCTATTATGGCGTGCCCTGAAGCATGCTCAATAGAATGAGGTATTTTGGCCTTTCCGCAGCCAATTCGGCGCAACGTAACTGCTTGCGAAAGCGAAAGGAACAATATTGTGAAAGTGAAACTGGACAACGTCAGGCTCAATGTAAGCGCACCTGTTCTGGAAGGCATGTCGTTCATCGCCGCAGAACCCGGCGCCGCGAACCAGATAGCAACTGCGAGCAAAGCAAGCCCGTTCGTGGAAGTATCAATCATTGCCATGCCATACGGGACCAGACCCCCGGCGGAAGCGGTGCCCCACGCCGAACGTGGAAAGGCCCGAAATATTCATCGGCACCTACATGCGATGCGTGAGGCCAGCGAATCTGTTGACGTCGTTTACAGGAAAACAGGTAGAGGCCCCAGGGCCAATATATTTGGCGCGACCATCCAGGGGCACGTAACTCTCCAGCGAATAACATTGGACGGCGAAACTTACTTGCCCGTCCTGGTGGTAGAATGGGTTACGGAATCCGGGCCGCGCACGTGGTTGGTCCGGGTCAGCCAGGAGATGCCCTCAGATACGAGTACTATCGATGCGGCAAGCCCATACCTCTCCGCTGTCGAAGGATTTACGCTGGATGCTGACAACTCGGATGCGTCGCCAAGCCTCTCGCCGCCAGGTCCGGTAAAAGCAGAAAAACCGGCCAAAGCCCCCACTGCCCTGGGGCCAGGTGCGTTGGCTGCCGATGCCGCTATGCCGGCCACGCCGGATATACTCCCCCCGCCACCCTGGTGGAGCGATCCGGTCTGTGATAGACAGCACTACAGGCCCCCACGTGTTCCCGAAGTCGCACGGCCCCTGGGCGGGGGAGCAGGGACTTCCTTTAACGGCGTGCTCGCCTGTGGCCCCAAGCCTGGTAGCAGGTCAGAGTATGACCTCCGCGCCTTCATGAAGCGTGGGGATTTTGGTATCCTGGAGTGGGAATGCGTAGAAATATCGATCAGGTTCATGTATATGGCCTATGGCATACCACAACTCCCCTTCGGCACCAATGGTAGCGACGTCGTAAGAAGATATGCGAACAGCACCGAAGGGCAAAAGTTAGTGCTGGTTAAAAATGGCACTACGGGGCAAGCGCCACGCCCAGGAGATATTCTCAGCTATGGCCAGCCTGGAACGGTTGGGCACACCTCGGTCTGTATCGAGTCCAAGGTGGACCCTGCCACAGGCAATGGCAAGATACTGGTAATTGAACAGAATAACTCGGATAGCGGCATAGCATCGATCACAGTCAAGAACTGGCACTTGCAAGGGTTCCTCACTATTTTCCACTATCTGCACAAACCTCTTCCCCCAAATATTCAAGACAATGGCGTTGAACTGGTCAGCACAGCTACCAATCCATCGCATTCGATCCATAGCGGATTCAAGATACTATGGGAAAAACCGCACCTGGGTCTGTGGGTTTGCGGCTATCCTCTGACCGACGAGATGGCTGAAAATGGGCTTACCGTACAATACTTCGAGAATGTAAGGATGGAATGGCAGCCAAACACACAGCCAAAATTTGGACCCGTAGCTGCCGAATACGTGCAGAAAGCCAACATACCTGCGGGCACCGAGCCTACCGGCTCAGATGTTGAGACTTTCCCGACCGGGCATTCGGCGGGAGGCGCGTTCCTGGAACTCTATAAGAGACTTGGAAAGGCGGTCTGCGGCCATCCGGTTACCGGAGAGATACCGGAACCTGAGAATGGGATTACGGTACAATACTTTCAGAACGTGCGTATGGAGAGGCAACCGAACAAACCCGCGAGGATTGGAGCGGTCGTTCCCCTGCTTCGCAAACTACCGTGACCCCATTAATATAAGTTCGGGCGCTACAGGCCATGACACAACCCTGACTCCCTGACTGAGTTTCGTGATCTATTCACTTGTGAGAGAAAATCTCTTGCAAGCGTCTCAGTGAGCCGTCTGTCATGGCCTGTATCTCTTTGTGGAAGAGGGAGGACGCCACACCCGTAAAGAGGCCTCCCAACGGCCCTCCCACCTTGTATTCAACCACGAACGTCACCAGCGTACCGGTCGTCTCGCCCGTAAGGGGGTGTAGCTCCCAGGTGTTGCGGCTGAGCACCGCGCCTTCGCTTATGCTCACGAGGCGGCGCGGGGGTGTGTAGGTAACGATGCGGTTCTGCGCTCGCATAGGCACGCCGTGAAAGCGTCCCTGTAACTCCACGACCGCCCCAGCGCCTCTCTGCTGCTCGCCCACCACTTTAGCCGTAGCAAACTCAGGTTGCAAGCGCGGTATGTTCCTGTAATCAGCAATGAAGCCGAACACCTCTTCGGCGGCTGCCTGCACCACAGCAGAAGCGGACACTTTGGGCATATGACGTCTCCTGTGCGTGAAACGTAATGCGTATTGCGTAATCCGTATTACGTAAAACCCTAAATAACCTCAGCGTCTCTGCGCGTCTGCGGTTCAATTCAAAGAATCTTAGTGTTCTTTGTGCCTGTAAGGTTCATCACGTTACGCAATACGCAATACGCAATACGCAATACGCCTCACGTTTTCGCCATCCCGCGCCGGACAAGCATTACAACCGTCAACAAACCTCCCGCCAGGAAGAGGCCGCCGCACATTCCGAGGGCCAGCAACACGAAGGGGTTCTGGAAGGGTTGGAATGTGCCGGTAAGCCTCCCTCTGCCTGTGATAACGGGGCCCTTCGAAGGCGCGCTCCCTGGCGGGGCTACTTTATAAGGGAGTGAGGCCCGCCACTGGCTGTCTAGCTCGTCTACGGTCACGCCGAGGCCGGACATGAGAGCTTCATCGTATGTGACGCCCTCCTTGAAAGCAGCCACTGTGCGCGCCAGCTTCTCGGGACCATACCGGCTGTCGTTCAATATGAACTCTACCACGCTGCGGCTCTGCGAATAGGAAAGGAAGGCGACGTCCTCGTCCGCGCCGAAGGAGCCGGACAGCGCCTTGACGGGCGGCAAATATCCACCTTCAGCCGCAGCCTTCAGGTATTCTTCCTCTTCGGGGTAGTGCGTCTCCTGGTTGTAGACCGCCAGCCCTTCGTCCAGCCAGGCGGGCGGCGCGTTATAAGGGTTGCGCGTGGCCTGGTAGAGCAGCAAGTGGCTCAACTCGTGTGGGACTATGCGTTTCGTCTCACTGTCGCCGTTCTCGTCGTCAGCGATGGCAGCGAGCACCAGGGCAAGCTCAGGGAAAGCCTTACCCCCGACCCACTCCGGTATGTTGGCCGGCAGCGCGTCTATTAGCTCCTCCTGCGTGCCGTACACCCATATATCGGCGGGGCGCGTGAGACTCGCATTTACGTCGCGTTCGAGCCGTTCCAGCGCGGCGGTAGCGGTATCGAGCAGGTTCTCCCCGAACGCCTGGTCGCCGTCGTACCAGTGGACCGACACCCCTTTCCCAGCGTCTGTGAGCGTCTGCCACTTGTACTGCTCATCCAGCACCTTGAAGGTCTTTGAGGGCGTATCTACCGTCTCTCCCGAAGCGCCAAGCAGCGTCCAGTAGTACGACACCTCCGTGCCGGGCGGTATGTAATGCGTAGAGAGGTCAAGCGTAACGTCAAGGCTGAGGTCGGCAGTAGGCCCAGCCATCTTAGCTTCAACCCCCGCCGTGACGGGCTGCCCAACAAGGCTGTAGTTCAGCGTAGCCCGCCTGGCCGTGAACCCGCTTGCCCGCAGTCTAAAGGTAATACGGTCCGGAAATTCAGGTTTCGCCTCCTGGACTCGGACCTTTAATTTTGAGTTTTGAGTATCGAGTACCGAGTACCGAGTACCGAGTGCTGAGAAGGTTGCTGGGTCCTTGACATCCGAGGCAGCGTAGGCAGTGAGTGTGGGTAGCAGCGACAGGAGTAGCACGAGAATGGCTATAAATCTGGCAACTCCCTGCCCCTGCTTAAGCCCGCGCAAGTGGCCTGTGAGGCAACGCCACTCCGACCTCCCTGTCATTCTGAGCGCAGCGAAGAATCTCGTCCCTCGCGCATAATCTTGCCCTTGTTCTTTCCCCGCTACGCTACCCCGAACTAATAAGCGAGGGACGAGATTCTGAGCGCAGCGAAGAATGACATGGGGTACAGGGTTCGCCAACCCCCGCCATCCCGTCGCACCAGCATAACGCCTTACTCCCCGACCCCTGACCCCTGACCCCTGGTCCATCACGACCCCAGCTTCCATTTCAGGTACGCCTCTATGAAGCCGTCTATATTGCCGTCCAGCACGGCGCTTGGGTTAGTGTCTTCATGGCCGGTGCGGTGGTCTTTTACTAGATTATATGGGTGGAGCACATAGGAGCGTATCTGGCTGCCCCAGCCTACGGATACGTGCTCTCCCTTGAGGCGGGCCTGCTCTTCTGCGCGGCGGGCCTCCTCAAGCTCCCACAGGCGGCCCCGCAGCACGCGCATCGCCGTCTCGCGGTTCTGCAACTGGCTCCGCTCGTTCTGGCAGGTGACTACTATGCCGGTGGGGATGTGCTTGAGACGCACGGCGGTGGAGGTCTTGTTGACGTTCTGCCCGCCCGCGCCGGTCGAGCGGTGGAATTCTTCCTCCAGATCGTCAGGGTTGATGGCGACCTCACCCTCGTCCTCCACTTCGGGCAGCACCTCCACCAGCGCGAAGGAGGTATGCCTGCGGTGCGCCGCGTCGAACGGCGAGAGTCGCACCAGGCGGTGGGTGCCTGCCTCCGCGTGGGCGTATCCGTAAGCGTTGGTGCCCTTCAGCAGCATAGTGGCGCTCTTGATGCCCGCTTCGTCCCCCTCCATCATATCGAGTATCTCGGTGGAGTAGCCGCGCTGCTCGGCCCAGCGGGAGTACATACGCATGAGTATCTGCGCCCAGTCTTGCGCCTCTGTCCCTCCCTCGCGAGCGTGTACCGACAGGATAGCGTTGCTCGCATCGTGCGGCCCATTCAGCACCAAAGAAAGCTCCAGCGCATCAAGCTCGTGCAGAAGGCGTGCAGCGTCCTGCGCCACCTCCGTGATGATCCCTTCATCCCCCTCGGCTACCGCAAGCTCCAGCATCTCGCCCAGGTCGGTAGCTCTTGTCGTAAGAGCGCGCCACTGGTCAACCTGCTCCTGTAGAGAGGTCATGCGGCGCATAGTAACCTGAGCGGTTCGCTGGTCCTCCCAGAAGCCCGGTTGCTGCGATTCTTCCGCCAGCCGCGCTATCTCAGCGTCTTTACCCGGTAAGTCAAAGACGCTCCTTAATATCGTGGATGCGCGTGCCGAGGCTCGCGATCGCCTCGCTCAGATTGTCGTTAGAAAATACTGTGCTTGACATGGTAGTTGACCCTCTGACTCGTATTGCGTTGTCGTATTGCGTATCCCTTTGCACTTGCATCGAGTTCTTACGCAATACGCAATACGTTAGTATAACATTCGCGCCTAGCCTGTCACAATGCTGATGCCGAGGCCGTCGGTGCTTTCCCTGGTTATCGGGAGGATCAGCGATTCCAGGCGGGGGTTGGTAGCCAGCGTGCGGTTGTATCGCGCTATTACGCGGGCCACTTCGTTGTCAGGCGGCGGCTCCATGACGACGCCGTTGCGGATCAGGTTGTCGCTCAGGACCACGCTGCCGGGGTGGGCAAGCTTGATAGCCCATTCGAGGTAGCCAGGATAGTTCTCCTTATCGGCGTCTATGAAGAAGAGGTCGAAGGGGCCTTCCCCACTCTCGGCAATCTGCGGCAGGAGGTCAAGCCCCGCCCCTACGCGTATCTCTACCCTGTCCGACAGCCCCGCCCGCTCGATATTGGCGCGGGCCACCTTCGCATGCTTAGGCTCATACTCAAGAGAGATCAGCCTGCCGCCGTCGGGTAGGGCGCGGGCCAGCCATATCGTGCTGTAGCCGCCGAGCGTGCCTATCTCCAGTATCTTCCGTGCCCCGCTCAACCTCGCCAGCATATATAGCAGCCGCCCCTCATTGGCCGACACGTTTATCCTGGGTAGGCCGTTCTTTTCGCTATCTTTGAGGGCTTCGGCAAGCGCCTCGTCGTTGGTCGAGAAAAGACCTTCTATATAGTCGTCTATCCGTTGCAGCAGATCGCCTTGTTTATTGTCGCTCATATCTTCTTATTCTCCTCCCATGATTAGAACTCATTTCAAAACCCGCCCATTGAGCCGCTTCTCGTAACACAAACTGAGCTCATCTTCTTTATACGCTCCAAATGGTGCAATACGCTCAAAACCCATGCGCTCATATAAGCCGATGGCCTCAAGTTGGTAAATCCCTGTCTCCAACCTAAGGAGCTTGACGCCATTAGTAAGAGCATAGTCTGCGAGATGGTTAAGCATCAGCCTTCCGAACCCCATGCCACGAAACTGTGGACGCACATACATCCTCTTAATCTCCCCATACTCCGTGCCAAAGAGCTTGACACCCCCACACCCGGCAGGTGTCCCGTCAGACCTCAACAGGAAAAACGGCACATCCTCCGCCAGTAGCATTTCCACGCTGAACCCGTGGCGGCTTTCGGCTGGATAGAGCGATGCAAGATGCTCTTCAAGCTCATTGATTAGCACGGTAGCGTCGGCTGTGTCAGGACTTTCTCGCGTAATGACCGGCATCTAGCTATTACCCTCCTTAACGCGGGTCTCCTTCCACCCATACGCCACCTCAGTCAGCCTGGCACCACCCAGCTCAAACTCCTTCTCGTAGAGTAACTCCCCACCCATCGCCTCGTAGAAGCGGCGAGATGGCTCGTTGTCGCGGAACACCCACACTATCATCGTGTGTATACCGGAGCGCGCTAACCTATCCACTACCGCCCCAAAAAGACCGCGCCCTACGCCCTTCCCCTGCGCCTCCTTCAGCACGTAGATAGCATACAACTCGCCAGCATAATTCGGGTCCCCGCTCTGCGAGGTGCCTCCCGATACGAAACCCACTATCTGCCCCTGCTCGTCCTCCGCAACGTAGGGGAAGTTGCTATCACTAGCGTGGGTAATAGCGGTGGTCCACATCCTCTCTCGCGCCTCGTATGAGAGGTTCGCCAGGAACTCGTCAGGCACGATACCGCGATAGGTGCTGCGCCAGGTGTCTACGTGTACCCTGGCGATACCCGGCGCGTCGGTGAGAATAGCTTCGCGGATGATCATTGCTGTCTTGACGTTGATATCCAGATTAATGCTAAGAGAATATTGTTGATGAAGGCCGAGGCATGCCTCGCCCTGCTGGGGGCGGCGTCCAATTCAGTTAGATTTTCTCATGTAGTAACAGGCCTCTGCCAGGAGATCGCTAACTGTGTATGCTGCTTTGAGATAACGACTTCGTTCTCATCTGGAGTGTGCGAACAGTCTGAAGGGTAAGCCCTGATGTGGATGTCCTTAGTAGATGGTCGTCCTGCTCCGTCCCATGCGGCTATCTGGTCGCGCAGGAAGTTTAATGGCCCGTCATCCGGCCCAAAACTCCGAAGGAAAAGCTCGAACGGTGGCACCCCATAATACTCCTCTTCAGACGGAATCTCGTGCGGAGGGCGCATCAGGAAGCATGCGCTATCTCCCGCGAGTAGGCCGAAGGTGCCTATGTACTTTCTCTTGCCTGGAACCCCGTACAGGTGAGGTACGATGCCCCTGTCAACCCACTCTCCTTCGGCCAGCAGGTCGCAGTACCCATTTCCGCGCAGGGCGAGCCACAGGTTCAAGCCGCTCCAGGTTTCAGCCGGAGTCGCGCAAATGCCCGTACCCAGGTCGCGGCCCGGTCCCGCAAGCAACTTGTATATCGCTTCCCTATCTATAATTTGCTCGCCTTCCAGGACGATACGCAGCCCAGGCTCCGGGCCAATCTCGATAGTGCGCTCCGGCCCCGCGAAGGCCCCGCGCAGCCGTATGAAGCCACAGTCCTTCACCGAGAGACTTTCCAGGCAGTCGCCTGCCTTCTGGAACGCGATAGCCTTCTGCGGTCCTTTTATCGCCAGGGGTATAACCAGCCTGCCGCCATCTCGCAATTGCCCCCACCATGCCGGGGCGATGTCCCACGCACCTACTGTGAGGATGATGCGGTCGTAAGGCGCGGCTTCTTCATACCCGAAACCCCCGTCGGCGCAGATAGCTTCTACGTTGGTGAAACCCACTGCCGCAAGATGCTCTCTCGCCCCCTGCACAAGGTCTTCATCAATATCAATAGTGACGACGTGCCCGCCCTCCCCAACGATGTGCGCCATGAGCGCGGCGTTGTACCCGCTCGCCGCGCCTATCTCGAGTACCCTATGCCCCGCCTCTAACTCTAGCTGCTCCAGCATAGCGGCCATGAGGCTCGGCTGCGACGAAGAGCTTATAGCCATGCCATCTTCATGTTTGATGGCGATAGCGGTGTCCTGGTAGACCTCCTCCGAAGCTACGCCAGGCAGGAAGAGGTGGCGCGGAACGGCGCGGAAAGCCGCTTCGACGCATGCCGTGCTTATGGCTCCGTCGCTCTTGAGCTTGTCTATTAGCCTGTTGTTGAGTTCGGAGGGATCTTTGAGGTTGATTTGCTCTATCACCGTCGCTACTGTTACCTGAGTTCCTGTGTAGGTGCTTCCATGTGGCTCGATGCTCAAGATAGCTCTTCTTGGCAGCTCCTTACCACCATTCATACCGCTCTTCGAATTCGTTCCAATCTCGATAGACGAGACCTGTTTCAAGAGATTCACATTTTGAAAACTCCGTTAGCGTGGTAGGTTCATAGCAAGTCATATAAACTGCTCTGAAGAAATTCGCATGGCCAGGAGGTCTTAAAGCAGTATCGAAAGTCAGCCCCCGTGAGGGATACGCAAAGGAATGCTGGAAGAGACTTCCGACTTGGGCGTCAGATATGGCCCATGCTTCTGGCTGACCATACATATCTACCAGTTGTTCTAATGTATAACTTACTTCTCTCGTCTTGCGCGATTGTGCGTTCAGACATGACGACGTGTGGGAGCTACTATCTCTCGCTAGAGAAGAGCCTTCTGCTATGCCAGGTTGCTTGTATTGCCCCGCCGGGCTGATGTTACTGGAATTACCTGGGCGGAGGTATTTTTGCGAAGCAACTATCGTCACGATACATAAGAGAACCATAAGGGAACTTAATATATGCGCGAAATGCTTGTAATTGGAGTGAACAGACATGGTGTGTCTCCACTTACTCCGTCCTGATCCTGTAACATGCGAAGGCACAACAGTCGAGCCTTCGCACGCGATTTACGACAGCAACCCAGGTATCTGCGTGGGTATTTTCGCCACCTTTACCCCTGCGTCTTCCAGCGCGTCTATTTTGCCCTGGGCCGTGCCCGCGCCTCCTGAGATGATAGCACCCGCATGGCCCATCCGCCTGCCTGGGGGTGCGGTGCGCCCTGCAATGTATCCGGCTACGGGCTTGGTGACGTTGGCCTTGATGAACGCCGCCGCCTTCTCTTCTTCGTCGCCCCCGATCTCGCCTATCATCACTATTTTCTCGGTGGCAGGATCGTCCTGGAACCTGCTGAGGCAATCAATAAAGTTAGTGCCGTTGATGGGATCGCCGCCTATGCCCACCGCCGTAGTCTGGCCCATGCCAAGCTCGGTCAAGGCCCACAGCACTTCGTAGGTGAGGGTGCCTGAGCGCGACACGATACCCACATTGCCGGGCGTGCAGATGTAGCCGGGGATGATACCCACTTTGGCCTCGCCGGGGGTGATGAGGCCGGGGCAGTTGGGGCCGACGAGCCGTGTATTGCTCCCCTTCATGGTGTTGTAAACGCGCATCATGTCAAGCACCGGTATGCCCTCCGTGATGCACACCACCAGGGGCAACCCCGCGCTGACCGCTTCGAGTATCGCGTCGGCTCCGAAGGCTGCGGGCACGTAGATGATAGAGGCGTTGGCCCCGGTCTGCTTCACACCTTCGGCCACTGTGTTGAACACCGGCACGTCGAGGTGGCTTGTGCCCCCCTTGCCCGGAGTCACGCCGCCTACCACGTTGGTGCCATAGGCGATCATCTGCTCCGTGTGGAACGTCCCCTCGCGCCCCGTGATGCCCTGCACCAGCAGCCGGGTATTCTTGTCAACGAATATGCTCATATCGCCCCCTTGCCTGATGGATTCATGCGCGGGGATTATAACATAGCGAGTGACCAGTGACCAGTGACCAGTGACCAGGGGTTAGGGATCAGGGATCCGTTAGCACTCAGCACTCAGCACTCGGTACTCGGTACTCGGTACTCGGTACTGGTCAGACGCGCCACACTGGACCATGTCCAGGGTAGATAATACTTACGCCTCTTGCGCGTATCTTCTCCCAACTCTGGTACGTGATCTCAACAGGGTCCTGCGGCACGGCGAGGGGCGATGTCAGGTCCCCGGTAAATGCCACCCCTTCATCCAGGATAAGCGTAACGCTGTCATCAGAGTGCCCAGGCGTGCTGATGATTTCACCCTTGACGCCTATGCCAGCCAGGAAAGCCCGGCTCTCCGAAACGTCCAGGGTGGTGCTGCCTGTAAGCTCAATGTCGGTGTAATTGTCCTGCGGTTTCACATAGGTACGCAGCAGGGCGACCCCCTCCACCTGGGTATCAACTACTATAAGCTGAACACCCAGGCGCTTTAGCTCCTCCGCAAGCCCGGCGTGATCCGGGTGATAGTGCGTCACCAACTGGTAAGGGATGTCTTCAATCCGTATGCCCATGCGCTCGCACGCATGCCGCATCGTGGGTAGCGTCCCCGGCCACCCGGCGTCTATAAGCAGTCTCGGCGTCTTATCTGCCAGCACATAATAGTTAGTCGAGCGATACCCAACATTGACAATATTCATGCGCTCTACCCACCCATGCCAATCACATCCAGTTGGCGGCCTGACAGTAGCTTGAAGGTTATCAGGAGGGCGAAGGAGGCGACAATCAGGATTGTGGAGAGCACTATAGCGGCGTTGAGGTCGGTTTCGAGGGCGGTGTAGATGGCGAGGGGCATCGTCTGGGTGCGCCCGCCGAAGTTGCCTGCGAAAAGGATGGTGGCCCCGAACTCGCCCAGGGCGCGCGCCCAAGCCATGACCGCCCCGCCCACTATAGCAGGCAAGGCCAGCGGCAAGATAATGTGCTGAAACTGCGCCCAGCGTCCCGCTCCCTCGGTTGCCGCCGACTGCTCAAGCTCTGTGGGCACGCTCTGGAAGCCTGAACGCGCCGCCTTTACGTAGAAGGGTGATGCCACAAATATCTGCGCCAGCACGACGGCGGCTGTGCTGAAAGCTATGTCCAGCCCCGCACCCTCAAGCGTGGGCCCAAACAACCCGCGCCGCCCGAACGCCAGCAGCAGCGCCACGCCCGCCACCGCCGGAGGCATCACGAGTGGTATCTCCACCAGCGTCTCGATGATCCGCTTGCCCGGAAAGCGGTATCGCCCCAGCACATACGCTACGGGCGTGCCAAGCAATACCATGAGGCCGAGGCTGACAAGGGTGGTAAAGAAGCTCAATTTGAGGGCTTCCAGTACGATTGGCCGGGCAGCGTACTCCGCCAGGTCCGCCAGGGGCACCCGGAGAAGCAATGCCGCGATAGGCAGGACCAGGAAGCCTACGAACAGGGCGACCAGTAGCGCAAGGAGCAGGCTGCCCGCCATGTGTCCCCACCGGCGTTCTACTCGGACGCCGACCTGCTCTCTCGCCTCTTTTCTAGCTATAGCCGCCTGCTGCTCTGCTCTCAACTATCTATCCTGGTCTGCGCGGCCGAAGCCGTAGCTCTCAAGCGTGCGCTGCCCTTCTTCCGACAGCGCGTATTCGATGAAGCGCGATGCTGCGTCCGGATGGATTGCGTCTTTGACGGGCGCGATATAATAACGCGCCACCACGTTATATTTATCCTCTATCTCTATGGTTCCCACCTTCGCGGCCCTGGCATTTGTCGCGTATACGATACCCGCGTCAGCCTCGCCAAGCTCCACCTTAGACAGCACCTGCCGGACGTTGCTCTCATATGATACGACATTCGCCAGCACCTTCTCTTTGAAGCCGCTGCCATAAGCAGGGTCGGCAGAGAGCTTGTCCAGCGCCTGCAAGCTGTAGTTGCCCGCAGGCACCGATTTATCGGCCAGCACCAGCTTGAGGCCAGGCTTCGTAAGATCTTTCAAAGTAAATACTTGCACGCTGCCCTCCGGGACGGCCACCACCAGCTTATTGGTAGCCAGCACGCGCTCGGTGCCGCTCACCACCGACCCTACCGCGACAGCCGCCTCCATGTTCTTCGCGTCCGCCGAAGCAAAAACATCCCCTCTAGCCCCCTGCGATAGCTGCGCCACTAACGCCTGCGACCCGGCGAAGTTATAATCTACTCTCTCAATCCCCTTTTCCTTCAGGCCACCCGCCTGCGCCTCAAACGCCTCTTTCAGAGAGGAAGCGGCGAATATCACTACTTCGCCCAGCGCCAACATACTTGGGGAAGGGGCATCTATCTGCTGTGCTGTGGCAGACGATTGGGGAAGCGTTGTAGGCGTGGCTGGCGTCCCTCCGCACCCTGCCAGGGTAGCGAACAATATAGTAGCAGTAAGCAGCTTAAGCGAGCCTTGTACCTTCATCAAAACCCCTTCTGTATCTCCCGCACCTCGACGCCCACCCCACCTTGCTACGGTTCAAGACCTAGATACTTCCTGATGTGTTTTGCCAGGGCATCGTCGATTTCAGTGTGTCGCGGGATTGGCTGCTTCTGTCCGGTAGCGGGGTTGAGGTAAATGTCGTGACGCTTACCATGACGCACTAAAAGGCAACCCCCTGCAATTATCTGTCTAACCAATTCGCTCCGCTTCAAAGCGCAAGCGCCTTGATCTGATAATCCTCAGGCACGTCATCCATGAACAGGCTGAGATAAGCATCTCTCAGGTTCTCTTCCAACTCTTCAATCGTTTCTCCCTGCGTCATGATTTCAGGGTGTTCAAGCAGCTTACCAAGCCAGAATTTATCACCTTTCCAATAAATCATGGTGAGGCCCTGTTTTACTTGCTGCTTCATCGTCGGTCCTTTCGTTACTAGGAGGCTGAAGATTCCCTCGTACAAAACAGATTATAAATGAAAATAAGCTGTCCCGCTTTCAACTTGACAACCACATATAAATGCTTTACTATATAAACGGCAGTTTATGTATCATATGCAAGCGTGCGTAAGAGGAGAGATAACAAGTTGGATCAAGGTTTAGTATCGCTACGCGGCGTCACGCCTGAGCAGATTGAGCTTAAGGAAGCAGGCGAGCACGTTCCGCCGGTATTATCGGCTGAGCGGGCGTCGGCTGCCTACGCGCTCAAACCCTTCCTCAAAGCGGTGGCCGACGTGAACCGCCTGGCGATCCTCCAGGAGCTTAGCCGCGAAGAAGGTCTGAGCGTGCTGGACCTGTCGGACCGCCTCCTGTTGAGCCAGCCCCTCACCTCATGGCACCTGCACATCCTCAAGCGCGCTCGCCTGGTCTCCCCGACTCACCTGGGCCGCCAGCGCATATACCGCCTCAACCGCGACCGCTTGCAGGAATATAAAGAGTTGTTCAACTGGGTAATAGATTTGTAAGGACGAGGGGCCAGGGACCAGGGATCAGGGGTTAGCTTTTCTGGTCCTAACCCCTAACCCCAAACCCCTAACCCCAAAAACACACAAGGAGAAATTATCTACAATGGCTAAGAAGAAGATTCGAGTTGCGATTATCGGCGTGGGCAACTGCGCGTCCTCCCTCGTGCAGGGCGTTCAATACTACCGCGATGCCCCGGACGACCAGTTCATCCCCGGCCTGATGCACACCCGCCTGGGCGGCTACCACATCAGCGACATCGAGTTCAGCGCGGCTTTCGATATTGACAAGAACAAAGTGGGCAAGGACCTCTCCGAGGCGATATTCGTCAAGCCGAACAACACCTTCAAGTTCAGCGACGTGCCCAACTCCAAAGTGCCCGTGATGCGCGGCATGACCCACGACGGCCTCGGCCAGTACCTCTCCACCGTCATCGAGAAGGCCCCCGGCTCCACCGTTGACATCGTGCAGGTACTGAAAGACACCGGCACCGACATGGTTATCAACTACCTGCCCGTCGGCAGCGAGATGGCCACCAAGTGGTACGTCGAGCAGGCGCTTGAGGCGGGCGTGGGCTTCATCAACTGCATCCCCGTATTCATCGCCCGCGAGGACTACTGGCGCAAGCGGTTCGAGGCAAAGGGCCTCCCCATCATCGGCGACGATATCAAGAGCCAGGTCGGCGCGACCATCACCCACCGCGTGCTGACCCGCCTCTTCCGCGAGCGCGGCGTGCGAATTGACCGCACCTACCAGCTAAACTTCGGCGGCAACATGGACTTCTACAACATGCTTGAGCGCTCGCGCCTCGAGTCGAAGAAGATCAGCAAGACCAACGCCGTCACTTCCCAACTCGACTACGATCTGGGCGAGAACAACGTACACGTCGGCCCCAGCGACTATGTGCCCTGGCTCGAAGACCGTAAGTGGTGCCACATTCGCATCGAAGGCACGACCTTCGGCGACGTGCCCCTCAATATGGAGTTGAAGCTTGAAGTGTGGGACTCGCCCAACTCGGCGGGCGTGGTGATTGACGCCGTGCGCTGCCTAAAGCTCGCCCTCGACAACGGCATCAGTGGCGCGCTGGAAGCCCCCTCTGCCTACTTCATGAAAAGCCCCCCCATCCAGATCGCGGACGACGATGCTTATGATGGCGTAGAGGAGTTCATAGTGCGCCACGCTAAGAAGAGCGAGCGCCCCGTCCACGGCGCGGAAGCCCATATGGCCGAGCGCACCGAGACCATCACCCAGCCCGCCCCCACACCCACATCGGATGGGGTCGCGGCTGCCACCAACGGACGAAAATAATACGATTTGGAATTGCGAATTTCGGATTTCGAATTTGCTGAACCGTTTTCGCAATCCGAAATTCGCAATTCCAAATCCGAAATCAGGAGAGGTAATGGAAGCTCTCAAGAAGGCATCAAGACATATCTGGACGGGTATGAAGTACTGGGGCGTCCGAAGCCTCAGCTTCGCTTCGAGCAAAGTGCCGGTGCGCTTCTCTTACTGGGTGGGGAACCTCGTGGGTGACATCGTCTACTTCACCTGGCGGCGGCACTCGGCCAACGCCGTAAGCAATATGCGCCGCGTGATGGGCGAGGACGCAAGCTGGCAGGTAGTCAAGGCGACCGCCCGCAAGTCGTTTCGCAACTACGCGAAGATGATGGTAGACTTCATTCGCTTCCCTCACCTGGATGAGGACGAAATAGATAGAACCGTTCTAGACCAGCGCGGCTGGGAATACCTGAAGGGTGCGCAAGAGAAGGGTAAGGGTGTAATCGCTATCACAGGGCATTTCGGCAACTGGGACCTCGCGGGCGCGTTGCTTGCATCTCATGGTTTGCCCATCAACGCGGTAGCCGATAGCTTTGAGCCTGAGAAGATGGACAGACTGATAAACGGCACCCGCGAGAAGAACGGCCTTAAGATCATCAAGTTGGAGACCGGCTCGCTCAAGCGGATATTCACCGCAATCAAAAAAAATGAGTTCGTGATGCTCCTCTTCGACCGTCCACAGGAAGGCACGGGCGTGCCCGTGAAATTCTTCGGGGAGACCGCCTGGCTGCCGGAGGGACCGGCGGCGATAGCTCTCAAGACGCGAGCATCAATCGTAGTAGGGTACTGCGCCCGCAAGCGAGGCGACAAGACCTTCTACCTCACCTGCGAGCCGCCCGTCGAGTACGAACATCTGCTGACGGGCGACAAGGAGCGCGACATCCAGATAATCACCCAGGAGATAGCGACCCGAATGGAGGCGCTAATCCGCCGCCACCCTGACCAGTGGTACATGTTCCGCCCTATGTGGCCCCGTACCGACCGCCACGACGCCGAGATCAAGAGAAGGCGCTTCTGGGGCGGCAAAGGCTCCATGGAGATGGCTGCCAGGTAACGGTCCCGCGCTGTTCAGAGCCTCATGAAAACAATGGGCCAGGGGATTGACCTCCGGCCCCTTTCTCATGCTTATCATGGGCTTGCAGGGCAATTTGCCGGACCCCAGTATCGGAAAGTGATGCGGTTGGGCTGCCCCAGGTTGACATTGTACCTACCGTGAGGCGGATTTTACTTGCCGGGCAAACTGAAAGGTTTTCGTGGACTGTGCCCCTCTATATGAATTGGAGTAGTTCTCTGGATTGGCAGATAAATCGAAAGCGCAGCCGGTGACATCCCTGGTATCAAGACCATCACTAATTTGCTCTTTGAACCTGCCGTTACTGTTATAAACCCGATAATTCGCACCATCTCTCGCGTCAACAATTATATCACCTACTTCCCATGTGGGGGCTAAGACGGCACGAGATAAGCAATCATTACTTCGTGCATGCTATAATTGGGTATGAGTCTGTAACCGAGCGCTCCCCACTCGCATGAAAACTTACTATCTCCTCAAAATAGCTTCTACGCTGAGCGTATTCATACCCTCAAGGGTAGGATACTGGCTCTGCTCCCTGCTGGGCGGCGTCATTTTCTATTTCTGGCCGTCTGTCCGGCGGGCTGTCATGGACAACCTGCGCCACGTCCTGCCCGGCTCTACCAGTCATGAGCGCCGCAACCTCGCCCGCAAGACCATCCGCAATGCCTTCAAAAACTACTACGATATCGTGCGGCTCCCCCACCTCAAGGTGGCCGACGTGGAGCGCATGATCGCCAGCCTTGAGGGCTTAGAGCACCTGGAGAGCGCTCATTCGCAGGGTAGAGGCGTAATCGTGATAGGCGCACACCTGGGCAACTTCAACCTCGTGGCCCAACTGGCCGTCGCGCGCGGCTTCAGGGTAGCCACAGTCGCTGAGGACGTAAAACCTGAGAAGCTCTTCAACTATATCAACCGTCTGCGCGCAAGCCTGGGGATAAAGTTCATCAAGAAAGGCAGCTCGCAGGTGCGTACGATCTACAGGTTCCTGCGCGACGGCGGCGTGCTGATGCTGGCTGCCGACCGCGACGTTTCCGAGGGCGGGGTGCCGGTGCGCTTCTTCGATGCTATGGCCGATCTCCCCGCAGGCCCGGTTGTGTTGGCTATGCGCCTCAAAGCCCCCCTCGTACCTGCCCTTACTTACCGCCTGCCCAACAGCAAGAACGTCCTGATTGTCCACCCCGCCATAGAGCTTGAGCGCACAGGCGATAACGACCGCGACACCGAGACCAACCTTCGTAAGGTAGCCCAGGTCCTTGAAGAGTTCATAAGCAAAGCCCCCGACCAATGGGTCGTCTTGCAGAAGGTGTGGGACCGCGACTATACTGAAAGTGACGAGGGGTCAGGGACCAGGGATCAGGGATCAGGTCTTGATAGCCGGAAGATAGAAGCTACTGAAGAGCAGGAAGAAGCACTCTCGCCTTCCCTGGTAGCCGACCACTAATCCCCTTCCTTGCTCCCCGCCACCTAACACTCGACACCTGATCCCTGATCCCTGATCCCTGGAGAAACCAATGAGCAACTTCCGCTACTACCGCTGGGATGGCACCCAACAGATCATGCCGTTTGACGCAGACGCCATCATGGAGGCCATCTCCGAGGACATCATGGCTCATGGCGACATACACCGCGCCCTCGAAAGGCTGATGCAGCAGGGCTACAAGTTCCAGTCGGGCGACAAGATGCCCGGCCTGCGCGACCTCATTGAGCGCCTCAAGCAGCAGCGCCAGAACACCCTCAAGCAGAACAACATGGACTCCATCATCAAGGACATCCAGCAGCGCCTCGACAAGGTAAAGGAGACCGAGCGGGCCGGTATAGACCGCCGCGTGCAAGAAGGGCAGCAAGAGGTTGGCGAGTTCAAGTCGCAGGTCGAAAGCCCGGAGGCGGAGGGTGCTGAACCCAAACCTTCAGCCGACGACCTGAAGCAGCGCGAGCAGTTCCAGAAGATGCTGGAGAGCATGGCAGCGCGCCGCAAGGAGCAGCTTGACAACCTGCCGAAGGACCTCGGCGGGCAGATAAAGGAGTTGCGCGAATACGACTTCATGGACTCCGATGCGCGCCAACAGTTCCAGGAATTGCTCAACATGCTCCAACAGCAGATGCTACAGAGCAACTTCTCAGGTTTGCAACAAAGCATGCAACAGATGCAGCAAAGTCCCGCCGCCCTGGAAGGGGTGCGCGAGATGATACGCGACCTCAACCAGATGTTGCGCGACCGCGAGCAGGGGAAAGAGCCGCGCTTCAACGAATTCATGCAGAAGCACGGCCACCACTTCCCGCCCGGCATAGAGAACCTGGACCAACTCTTGGAGCACTTGCAGTCGCAGATGCAGCGCATGGAGAATATGCTCAATTCGATGTCCCCCCAGCAGCGCGCCCAACTGCAAAGCGCGATGGAGTCGCTGATGCAGGACCCCGGCCTGCGGGAAGAGATGTCAGAGTTAGCAGAGCGCCTGGGCAGCATGATGCCGCAACCCGGCCAGGCCCGCCAGTACCGCTTCTCCGGCGACCCCGACGAGTCGCTCACCATGTCCGAGGCGATGCAGGTGATGGAGCAGCTTGACGAGCTTGAGAAGCTGGAGCGCGAGCTAAACGCCGCCCGTCGAGGAGACCGCATAGACGAGCTCGACAGCCAGCGCGTGGGTGACTTGCTAGGCGCGGATGCCCAGCAGGCGCTACAGCAGTTGCAGGAACTTGCGAAACAGCTTGAAGAAGCGGGCTACCTCGAATGGGACGGCAGCGAGATGCAGCTTACGCCACGCGCCGTCCGCAAGTTGGGCCAGAAGGCGCTGCAAGATGTCTTCTCCTACCTGAAGCGGGACGCCTTCGGCAGACACGCCATCAGCCTGCGCGGGCGAGGCGGTGAGCGCACCTACGACTCGAAAGCATACGAGTTTGGCGACCACTTCTTCCTCGACTTGCAGGCCACGTTGCGAAACGCATTGGAGCGAAACGGCACAGGCACCCCCGTGCGTCTTCAACCCGACGACTTCGAGGTTTACTCCACCGAATTGCTCACCCAATCTTCGACTGCCCTCCTTATAGACATGAGCCGCTCGATGCTGCTGCGCGGCTGCTTCCTGGCCGCGAAGAAAGTGGCGCTAGCGCTGAACCACCTCATCCGCTCGCAGTTCCCGAAGGACGATCTCTTCATCATCGGCTTCTCGGGTTATGCCCGTGAGTTGAAGCCGGAGATGCTGCCCCAGCTTGATTGGAGCGAGTACCAGTACGGCACCAACTTGCAACACGCGCTGATGCTGTCGCGCACCCTCCTGGGCAGGCGCAAAACACCCAACAAGCAGATAATCGTCATCACGGATGGCGAGCCTACCGCCCACCTTGAGGATGGCGAGGTCTTCTTCAACTACCCGCCCACCTTCCGCACCATACAGGAAACGATGCGCGAGGTCGTGCGCTGCACGCGAGAGCAGATCACCATCAACACCTTCATGCTAGAGCGCAGCTACTACATGGCCGACTTCGTAGAGCAAATGACGAAGGTCAACAAGGGCCGCGCCTTCTACGCCACCCCGGAAGCCCTGGGCGAGTACATCCTGGTGGACTACGTGAGCAGCAAGAAGAAGCGGATACGATAAGAGGTGCAAAATGGTAGCCAGCAATAAACTGATTAATCGTGACCCGGAGATACTGAGTGGCACGCCCGTGTTCATGGGCACCCGTGTTCCTGTTCAGAACTTACTGGACTACATGGAGATGGGGCATCCATTGGACGACTTCCTGGACGATTTCCCAGCCGTCACCCGCGAACAAGCAGTAGAAGTAATTGGTGTATTAAAGAAGTTGTTGGAAGCGCAAGAGAGCAAAAGCATCTAAATGGCATAAGTAGGTTCTATCCAATAGCAAACCCCAACATCCCTGTCATTCTGAGCGTAGCGAAGAGTCTCGTCCCTCACGTAGATGCTTATTATAGAGCTCTCATGCAAGAGGTTATGCATGGCTCAGGCAAATATTGAAGTTGAACTAGAGAGAATACAGAAGGTCGTCCAGCAGATCGTAGAGCATTTTCACCCTGCCAAAGTGATCTTGTTTGGTTCCCACGCGTACGGCGTACCAACTGAGGACAGCGACGTGGATTTGCTGGTCATCATGGATGCTGGCGGGAGTACGCTCCGTGCCGCCGCAACCATTTCCGCAACTATTGACCATCCCTTTCCTTTAGACATCTTGGTTCTCGAGCCTAATCAGTTACAGGCTTCACTTGAACGCGGAGGCATCTTTGCTGCCGATGTGACTACCAACGGCGTGGTCCTATATGAAAGCTGAGACTGGGGAGTGGGTCAGCAAGGCTGAAGGTAATTGGCGTGTTGCAGGTCGTGAGATACAGACAGGCAACCCGGTCTATGACATCGTTTGCTTTCTCGCCCAACAATGCACAGAGCAATATCTAAAAGCGTTCCTAGAAGAACACGGCATCGCCTTTCGGAAGACTCATGACCTTGTAGTGCTATATAACTCCAGTGCTGGCTTGCTCACAGAACTCGACACGTCTCAAGCAGAATTGGCATACCTGGGCACACTTGGTATCGCTGCACGCTATCCCGGTACGGAAGCAACCCAGCCTGACGCTGAGGACGCCATGAGAATTGCACAAGAAGTGCGCGCTACAGTCCGATTGAAACTAGGCATTAGCTAGATATATGAATACCTGGTGCTTGTGGAACAAGACTCTAATGGCTACTCGGCATACAGCCCAGACTTGCCAGGGTGCATATCTGCCGGTGAAACAGTCGAGGAAACTTTGGGTAACTTTCGTGAAGCCCTGCAAATGCATATAGAAGGCAAAATGGAGGGCGGCGATGCTGTGCCACAGGCATCCAGCATTACCGCTCAATTCGTTGAAGTTGAGGTCCCTGCCTTGCAAGCGTCTGCGTCAAGGGGTCGCACGGAAGATAGCTGAAATAATCAGGAGAGCTCATGACCACAGTCAAATTCGACCACTTCATCACCTCCATAGGCGACGAGCAGATAGACCCCTACCTTGAAGAGTACCGCGAGGCGGGCTTCCAGGTCGAAGAGCGGACGGTGCAGCATCATCCCGGCCTGCTAAATGGCTTCATCCACTTAGGCCCTGAGTACCTTGAGTTCGTCTCCGTGGAGGACGAGGAGCTATTCGAGCAAGGCGCGGACACCGCCCCGTTCCCCGACATCCGCAACCTGCGCGCCGCCCAGCGTCCTTTCGCTATTGGCATCGTCTCGGACGACGTTCAAGTCCTGCACGACACCTTGATCGAGCGCGGCTACGACGTACCGGAAGTCACAAGCGGCAGGCCACGCGGTGCCGAACCGGGAGCGCAACCCGTATGGAGCTTCCAGGCTCTCCCGCCCACATTAGAGGGCGCACTCTGTTTCGCCCTAACCTACCATTCCAGGTCCAAAGACACCCCCAGGAAGGTGCGAATAGCCCCGAATACCACCTATGCCATATCCGGCGTCACTTTCGCCTCAGACACACCCGAAGAGCGAGCGAAGGCGTGGCGCGATCTGCTGGCACCGGGAGGCGACATAGTCCTGGAGGTAGACAGCGACATATGCGAAACCTTCATCCCTCCACATTTCGCCGTCTGGATGAAGCCTGAGAAGTTCCAGGACCATTACGGCTTGAGTTGGAAGACCTCCCCGCACCCCTGGGGCGAGCTATCCGTTATACATTTGCTGGCTCAGGACCTCGACAGGGCGAGCTAGATGTTGGACGCTGCCGGTAGGGCGGTAACCCGTCTGCCCGATAAGCGCACTGGCGTGGATACCCTCTACGTCAGCCCCGACCCACGAGACGGCTTCACCTTCGCCATCACCCAACGCCCTGCCCAGGAGTGGCTCAACGAGCGCACAGCCGTCACGGGTGAGAATCTCGAGCTTGAGTAACATCTGGTTTGCGGTTAAATTCGTATCTCATAAAACGACCCTTCTCCCAACCCCTAGAAAGGCTCTTACACTCTTCCATGCGCACCAAAAGCCTTCGCGCTCTGCTAGCTGTTGCCATGCTCGCAGGCCTCATTACGCTCCCCACGCCTACGCCCGCGCCCGCTCAATCCGGTGGCGATTTCGTCAAGGTGCAGGGCAACCAGCTCGTTTTTCGCGGGCAGCCCATCAAGCTGAAAGGCGTAAACTTCTACCCCAAGGACCAGCCCTGGGCCGATATGTGGTCGCAGTGGGACGGCCCTGCCGTCAAGCAAGACCTCGCGCGCGCGAAGGAGCTTGGTATCAACACCGTGCGCGTGCTCGTACCCTACAAGCCGCAGCATGGCTGGACCGGCAAAGATACGGGTGAGATACAGCCCATCTTCCTCGACATGCTCCAACAGTTCGTGCAGCTAGCGGGTGAGATGGACGTGAAGGTGATAATCACCCTCTTCGACTTCTACGACCCCAGGCACGACCAGGACCTGCCCAATGCCGAGCGAGAGCGGCGCAACAAGCTATACGTCGAGGGCATCGTGTCGGCTTTCGCCAACGACGACCGCGTGCTGGCCTGGGACCTCCATAACGAGCCTGACCACTACGAAACCTGGCGCGACGACAAGGACCCCGCCTCCATAGTGGCCTGGCTTGACAAAATGGCCGCCGAGGTGCGCCGCCTCGACTCCAACCACCCCCTGACGGTGGGCGTTGGCATATACGACCAGCTATTTGTGGCCGACGACACGGGTGCCCCCTACCCGGACGAGCCTGCGCGAGGCCGCACGCTGGCCGACATCAGTGACTTCATCAGCTTCCACAGCTACAACGCGGGCAACATAGACTGGCAGATCGAGTACATCAAATTGCATACGAATAAACCCATCCTGCTTGGGGAGACCGGCTGGCCCTCCGGCCCACCGTGCCAGCAGCCCGACTATACCGACGCACGGCAGGTCGCCCTCTACGACCTCATGATAAAGGGAGCGCGAAAGGCCGATTTGTCAGGGCTGTTGCAGTGGCAGTTGTGGGACCTGGCCCCCGGCGACTCGCTGGGTGGGGGCCGCGAGAGCCACGAAGACTACTTTGGCCTCCTCAAGCGCGACGGCACCTGGAAGCCCGCCATGCCCCTCTTCCGGGACGGCTGGCCGGGCGAAGGAGCAAGCGCGCCCGCCTCACCCCTTCCCAGCCGCACTACCAGCAGCTGGCCCCTTACAGTCATGCCCAGGCGGCCTGAACCGGACTACCCAGGCTACCAGCCGCCCCTCTACTTCCCTGAGACCGGGCACTACCTCTACAACGAGTTCCGCGACTACTGGCGGCGCTTCGGCGGCCTGGAGATTTTCGGCTACCCCATCACCGAGCAGCGCAAGGAGGGGGAATACTGGGTGCAATACTTCGAGCGAGCGCGTTTCGAGTCCCACCCGGAGGTAATAAAGGACTACCCCAACTGGAAGCAGCTAGACAAGGCAACGCAGTACAAGCTGCTGGTGAAGCTCTCCCTGCTAGGTGTGGACCTGGCTAAACAGAAAACGAACGGCAACGGCTTCCCCAAAGTAGAGCCTACCCAGGCCCCGCCGGACGCAACCTTCTTCCCCGAAACCGGCCACACAATCTCCGGGTCAATCGGCCGGTACTGGCTGTCGCACAACGGTATCACCAACTTCGGCTACCCCCTGTCCGAGCCGCTACGCGAAAAGAGCCAGGCCGATGGCAAGGAATACACCGTCCAATATTTCGAGCGCACCCGCCTCGAACACCACCCCGAATATGCAGGCTCGCAGTACGAGATACTGCTAGGCTTGCTGGGCAGAGAGGCGTTAGCCGCCAGGGGATGCAGGTAAAAATCCGTCCAATATCATAGACTATTCATCAAAATTGGCCCTCCGGGCTAATCTTGATGAATAATCTACACAAAAACTCTCCAACCGGGAGAAAGTGTTATACTCGCTCTTGCGAATCTATGACCTCCGCTAACCTGGACCTGCTATGTCCCAACAAGCAATAGGCACGGGCACAACACAAAAGCGACGCATCTTCGGAAATCTCTCCCTCATGCTGATGCTGACAGTGTTCGGCGTCTACCTGCTCACCATGTCGGGTCACACCTACTCCCGCGACGAAGAGACGATGCTCGCCGTATCCCAATCGCTCGTAGAGCGCGGCTCCTGGGCCATCCCGCGCAACAGCACCCAGGTGCAGGTGACGGGGGCGGACGGCAGGTACTACAGCCAGTACGGCCCAGGCCAATCGTTGGCAGCCGTGCCCTGGGCGGCAGCAGGTCTCCTGGCAAGCAGCTTCTTCCCCGCCGACCAACAAGGCTTCGTATTGCGCCTGATACTTGGCTCGTTCAACCTGCTGGTGGCCGCGGCCACCTGTGCCATTCTTGCGGCTTTAGGCATATCACTTGGCTACTCGCGCCGCGCCAGCCTCGTCCTGGGTGCCGCGCTAGCCTTCGCCACCTACCTCTGGCCTCACAGCCGAACCTTCTTCTCGGAACCCCTTGTGGCCCTATGCCTCCTGGCCTCTTTCTACCTGCTAGTCCTCTCCTATCCGCGCGTCAGCATCGAAACCGAAGATATTGCAACCACCAACCCCACACCCCCACGGCGCAATCTCCTCTTCTTTTCCGGTCTGCTCTTAGCCGCCGCCGTGGCAACAAAAGTGCAGTACGTCGTAGCGCTGCCTGCCTTCCTGCTCTACCTCTCTTGGCGCATCAGTAGTCAGTGGTCAGTGGCCAGTGGTCAGCCCCGTTCGAACCGCGCCCCTGACCCTAAATCCCTCGCCCCCCGCTCCTCGCCCCTCGCCCCTGCCGTCTGGTGGCTGATTGGCTTGGGCGCTGGCTTGGCGCCTCTCCTGCTCTATAATCTCTACGCGTTCGGCAGCCCCTTCTCAACGGGATACGGCACCGACTTGAAAGGCACGTTCAAGACGCCCTTGTATGAAGGGGCTTTCGGCCTGCTCCTATCGCCCGGCAAAGGTCTGCTCTGGTACGCTTTGCCGGTAGCTTTATCGCTCTGGGGCTTTTCAAGCTTCGCCCGCAAGCACCAAGCAGAAAGCGCATTCGTAGCCGTGCTAGGCGTCAGCCTGGTCATCTTCTTCGGCCTCTACGGCTTCTGGCACGGCGACGGCTCCTGGGGTCCCCGCTACCTCATCCCCTTCCTCCCCTTCGCCCTCCTCCCCGCTCTCCCCCTAATCCACTCCGCCACCCAACCCGTCCCTGATAAACCAAATTCAAAATTCAAAATTCAAAATTCAAAATTAATAACTCGTCTGGCCGTTTCCACCTTACTAGCCCTCGGCTGCTTCGTAAACATCCTGGGCGTGTTGGTCAACTTCGACACTTACATCAACGTAGGCTACGACGATGAGACCCGCCACTGGATACCCTACGCCTCACCCATCGTAGGCCACCTCAATCTGCTGGGCCAGCGAGTGAGCGAAAAAGCCTCAACCCTGAGACCGCCTGAGCGCACAGTTGTATTCAGGGGCGGCGTCTCGTACAGCGAGGGCGACAAGGCAAGCGGCGCGCTCTTACCGCGCTGGACCACCGGCAGGGCCGTGCTTGAGCTTTGGCCCAACACATCTCGCGGCCCCATCTCCGTCACCCTGCGCCTCAATGACCACCGTCCCCCGCAGTTGCCACGCGCCACCGTCACCATCCTGGTCAACGACAACCCCGTAACGGTAGACCGCGCGCCCGTCCCCGATCTGCCGATAAGCGCCGACTACTCCTTCTCCGCAAGTGGGCAACCTGCACGCGTGACAATAGCCACCGACACCTGGAACCCCGCCAAACTGGGCGAGAACGAGCGCGACGAGGAGCTTGGCGTCAGGTTAGAAAGCGTCACCGTGCGCGAAGGGGGTGCGGTCCAACCTTACAGCCTCGCGGACGACCTTGCCGCGCCCCCCTACTACCCTCAGCCCCGCTGGTACTACAACCCCGCCACGCACTTCCTTGCCGACCTGTGGCCCGTCTACATGCTTGAGATGGGTATGGGCCGCAAGACCATGCTCGCGCTGGGTCTGCCCATTATCGCGTTAGGGCTGCTATGCCTGGGCGCCGGGTGCTTAGGATTTGCGCGCAGGGACCAGGACTTACGGGTCGGAAGGCGAGAGATCGTCACGAACCAGGCTGGGTCCATAGAGGTATAGAGCCGTATGCCTCTGCGCTCCATACGCTGGCTCCGGCGGCTCCGAGGCCGCACAATCCGGCACATAACCGTCTTCACCCTGGCCCTGCTCCTCATAGAGTTCCTTGACGAATTGACCTTCGGAGTGCGCGAGGCCGCCTGGCCCCTGATACGCGACGACCTGAACCTGGACTACTCCCAGGTCGGCATACTGCTGGGTCTGCCCAACCTCGCCAGCACCTTCATCGAGCCGCTTATTGGCATCCTGGGCGACGTTTGGCGGCGTCGGGTGCTGGTGCTTGGCGGCGGTGTGTTATTCGGTCTAGCTCTGCTCCTAACGGCTCTGAGTCAGCACTTCCTCGTCCTGCTTGCCTCTTTCATCCTCCTCTACCCGGCTTCAGGCGCGTTCGTCAGTCTCTCACAGGCCACGTTGATGGATACCGACCCCACTCGCCACGAGCAAAACATGGCGCGCTGGACCTTCGCCGGGTCTCTGGGCGTAGTCGCGGGCACCTTCTCGGTAGTCGCCGGTTCCTGGCTCGGCGTAGATTGGCGCACGCTCTTCCTGCTGCTCGCCGGGCTATCCTTCCTGCTCGTGATGCTTGCGTGGCGCTCCCCATTCCCCCGGCCCCAGCAGGATGATGAGGAGGAAGCGCTGACCTTGCGCCAGGGCATCGCCGGTGCCTTCAATGCTCTCAGGAGGCGTGAGGTGCTGCTCTGGCTCACCCTCCTCCAATTCTCCGACTTCATGCTGGACATACTGCTCGGCTTCCTCGCCCTCTACTTCGTGGACGTGGTAGGCGTCGGGCCGGAGATCGCCGCCCTTGCCATAACGATCTGGACTGTCGTAGGTCTGCTGGGCGATTTCCTCCTCATCCCCCTGCTTGAGAGGGTGCGCGGCCTCAACTACCTGCGTATCAGCGCGGCGGCTGTCTTATTGCTCTATCCCGCCTTTCTCCTGGTCCCTGATCTGTGGCCGAAAATGGCGCTGCTGGCCCTCCTCGGCCTCTTCAACGCAGGCTGGTACGCCATACTACAGGGCCAACTCTACTCCTCCATGCCGGGCCGGAGCGGCAGCGTCATGGCGGTTAGCAACATCTACGGCCTGGTAGGTGGCCTCCTCCCCATAGGCTTCGGCTGGCTGGCCGAGCGCTACGACCTCGCCGCCGTAATGTGGCTCCTGGCGCTTGGCCCACTCGCCCTCCTGGTAGGCATACCCAGGCAATCCCAGGACCGGCCTCCCGCATGATCCTTATCTGGCTATCCCACCCGCCACCAACCGCTCCCTTATACAACTGGTCCACCCATCCCAAAAATGTGCAAAACTCCACCCCAATACCCCACCAAATCATGTCCCAAAAACAGCCCCAAAGGGGATTAAGTTAATAGAAGCATGTTTCCGGCTACCGTAGCGCAACAGTAGCCACTACCCCTGAGAACCACCCTAATTCGTAATTAGCAATTCGTAATTAGTAATTCTCAAGGGAACAGGGTACCGCTGGTGCCCCTGCCACAAGGATTGATCGTCATCCTCCTAGCTCCCAGGCTAAACTGATGCAGCATTACCAACATACAATGCACAAAGAGCACCAACCCATCACCCCTTGTCATTCTGAGCGAAGCGAAGAATCTCGCTCCTCGCGTACCATGCGTATAGCGAGCCTCCTCCCCTCAGAACCAACAAGCCACAGTGGGCCACTCTTCTCACCCGTACACCTACAACCACCCTGCATCAGCCCAACCTCCGGGGGCCACACAGTACAGAGCCGGTAGGCTCTGTACAAACCAACAGTGGTCCGGTCCCAAAGCACCCAACAGGTGCCCAGGAACCGGACCCAAACCCTAACCAGGATAAGAAACCCACAAGTCCCAAGCCAGAAATCTAACTTCTAACTTCTGACTTCTGACTTCTGACTTCTGATTTCTTATCGTCCAACCAGTTGCGTTGGCAGGGGCAAGCATCTGACGAAAACAGCGTGCTTAGGCTATCACCCTGCCCGCGTGACCCACCACAACCAAACAAGAAGAGAGGGGCGCACTAACCCGCGCCCCTCCCCACCCACCCAAAATCATGCCAACCCCACATTGATGATACATAACATCCCTTACACATATCTAACTTCTATTTTCTAACTTCTATTTTCTAACTTCTGATTTCTATCGTCTAACTTGACGCTTATCCCGCACGCGCCTATACTGGTTACATCTCCTCTCGCCCGCTCCACTCTACATCCCTGCGGACCCTGAACTACTCTCAATAACATGGAATCCCCTCCCACCCCCGACCACCCTAAAGACTTGCCGCCTGCCAGAGTCAGACTGTCTGGCGTCGAGCCTGAGCCGCAACGCCTCCCCGATGCGCGGGTGCCGCCGGAGACCACCTCCGAGGAAGTAGCCCCAACCCAGCCCCATCGCAAGCGTGACAACATGCTCCCCATCGCCGGGCTTGCTCTGTTCCTGCTCGGCCTGGTGGCGCTCTCAACATGGTGGGTGCTCTCTCGCGAGGGACAGGCACAGGTTGGCTCGCCGGGCGTGCCTCCCAACGCGGTTGCCCTGGTCAATTCCTCCACCCCCATAACTCCCACCCTGCCCACCGGCGCGAGAGACACCGTTGGCGATCTGGCCTACGCGCCGGAGTCCGAGCGGTGGACCCCCGCTTTACGAGAGGCCCACCGCGCCCAGCAAGAGGGACGATATAGCTCCGCCATCTCGCAATACTCCGCCTTAGTAGGCAGCGCATCGGCTGAGGAAGCCAGGGACGCGCTCTGGGGCCTCGCCTCGGCCTACCACGTATCCGGGCAGGACGACCTGGCGCTACGCACGTACTCCCTATTCGCCGGGCTGGACGACCCCCGTGCCGTGCGCGCTCTCGCCAGGATAGGTCAAATACACGCCGAGAACGGTCACACCTCCGAGGCGATACAGGCTTACGACCAGTATGCCCGCCGTGCAGGCCCCGCTCGCCACGCCGTGCTGCTCATGCAGGCGCGCCTCCTGGGCAGCGTCCCCGAAGCCGAGAAGCTATACCAATCGGTGATTGGCGACAACCCCCAGGACATAGACTTGCGGCAGGCGCTGGCTGGTCTGGCCGAGCTAAAGTCGCGGCGCGGCGACCATGCCGGGGCGCGCGATCTATACGACCGTCTCGCGCTCATACGCAAAGAGCGTCCGCGCGACGTGCTGGACAACAGCGTTGCGCCCGCGGAAATACTTGCCGCCGGTGAAGTGGGGCAGATGCTAGACAGGGCAGGCGTGCAACGGCGCTTGCTCGACTACATAAAATCCAACTGCAAAAGCGCATCTTGTGTCGACGCCCCGTCCCCCAATGGCCTTTACCTTGCGCTGGAGGCCCTGCTCAAGCTCGACCCAAAGGCGGTGGTAAGCGGCACCATATCGCCCATGATAGCCGCCCATATCTCGTACAAGGCCGGGTTCTACGGCAAGGCGATAAACTACCTCGATACCCTCCGCGCCTCATCTCCCGGCTCCCCGGACCTCCCATTGGCCTCGCTCATGACGGGCAAGGCCTTCGACTCCTTAGGCGACTCTCCCTCGGCTTACAACTGGTATACATCCACAGTCCAGACCTACCCGGCCTCCCCCCAAGCCCCAGAAGCCATAAGGAGGGCGGGTGATGCCCTCGAAGAGCAGTCCGCCTGGGATAGCGCACTCTCCGTGTACACTGAAGCCACCGTGAGGTACCCGAACGCAGGCGATGAGACCGCCCTGGCGCGAGTGAACGGCGGCGTGCTGGCATTCCGCCTGGAGCAACATGACGCCGCGCTCGACCTTTTGCGCCCCGTACTGGCGACCGGCACCATATCGCCCACGATCAAAGCACAGGCCGCCTTCTGGACGGGCAAGCTAGAGCGGAGCATGGGCATGGCGTCCTGGAAGGAACAACTTGAGCAGGTCGCAACGCTGTCCCCCAGCAGCTTTATAGACTTCCGCGCCCGCTCCATCCTGGCCGGAGAGCCTGACGATGGCCCGGTGATACCTACCCTCAAGGAAAGTGGCACAACTATCTCCCAGCTTGGCACGCGTTACGCCGACGAATCCAGAGAGCGCGAAGAACTACTAACCTGGGCCGCCAACCTCCCCACCGCCCGCAAACTCATCTCCGCAACCGCCACAATCCCCCTAACCGCAACTCAAAACCATGCCCTTGAGCGTAGCGAAGGGTCACAACTCATAATTCAAAACTCAGAACTACAGCGTGCCGTGTCCCTTCTCAACCTGGGGTTTGATACGGACGCGCACAGGGCATTCCGCGCGATTGCCGAACAAATGCGAGAAGCAGGCGACGCCCCAGGTCTGGCCCAACTTGTCATCTACCTGCGATACCACGCCAGCCCTCTCACCGCTTTGACGATAGCCGAGACTTTGGAGGAGATGGACGCGCAGGGCGACCCTCTCGAGCGGCCCGCGCTCCTCCTCAAGACGCTCTACCCCACCCCGTTCGGTGCGCTGGTGATGGAAGAGGCCGCCCTACGCGACGTGGACCCCCTGGTGATGTACGCCCTCATGCGCCAGGAGAGCCAGTTCGTGCCCGACGCTCATTCCCACGCCGACGCGCGCGGCCTCACCCAGGTGATACCCTCGACGGGCGCGGGCATAGCCGAGCAGCTAGGCGATACGCGATACTCGGTAGAAGACCTCTTCCTGCCCCACGTCAATATCCGCTACGGCACCTACTACCTCGCCAGCAACATGCCCCAGTTCGACCGCAAGCTCCTCCCCACCCTGGCAGCCTACAACGGCGGCCCCGGCAACGCAGACCGGTGGCTGGCAGGCTCCGCCCTGATTGACCCCGACCTCTACACCGAGCGCATAGACTTCTTCGAGACCGAGCACTACCTCCGCCTCGTCTACACCAACTACGGCTTCTACAGCCAAATATACCGTCCGTAAGAAGTTAGAAATTAGAAAATAGAAGTTAGATGTAAGATGTTAGAAATTAGAGATCAGGACAATGGTATGGGGAATATCCCTAATAGCACGCTCTATCCATTAGCAAACCCCAGTATCCTTGTCATTCTGAGCGCAGCGAAGAATCTCGTCCCTCGCGTATTAGCAAGGGACGCAAGCAGAGAAATTAAAGACAAGAATACACGCGAGGGACGAGATTCTTCGCTTCGCTCAGAATGACATAGGTAGACTTGGCACCTGCTTATTATTACTGCGTTTCCCTTGAGTAAGACATGAGCGACGCAGCTTGCAACCTCAAAATATTGGCCCCCAATTCCTGCAACAAACTCTTGACAAACCTTGAACAATAGTGTATGATAGCCTCAACAAACAGGAGGCACTATTATGCTATTAGTAACAGGCGGCACCGGATTTGTCGGTGGGTATATACTGGAGGCCCTTGAGGGCAAGATGCCGCGTGGGCAGGTGCGCGTCATGTCGCGGGAAGGGGCAGACCTGACCCGGCTTGGGCAGATGGGATACGACATCGTGCCCGGCAGCGTAACCAACTATGTAGACGTGTGGCGCGCCATGCAGGGCGTTGATACGGTTATACACCTGGCAGCCATCATCCGTGAGGTGCCCAAGAAAGGGCAGACCTTCGACCGGGTGATGGGCGAAGGCACCGAGAACGTAGCCAGGGCCGCAAAAGAGATGGGGGCCAGCCGCATCATCTTCATGAGCGCGCTCGGCGCGACCAGCATGTCCACCCCATACTTCAAGAACAAAATAAGGGGTGAGGAGGCAGTCAAAGCTTCGGGCGTCCCCTACACCATCTTTCGCCCTTCGTTCCTGATAGGCCCCGGCGGAGAGTTTACCGCCCTCCTGAAGCAGCTAACCATGTTCCCCATCGTGCCCGTGCTCGGTCCCGGCGATTACCCCGTCCAGCCCATGTACGTGCGAGACATAGCGAGCCACTTCGCCCAGGCCCTTGACGATGAGCGTTACATCAACCAGACCTTCGAGACCGGCGGGCCGGAGACATTCGAATACAACGACATGATCCGGCAGACGTTGGAGGCGCGAGGCAAAAAAGGCTTCCTCTTCCACTCGCCGCTCTTCCTGGTGAAGCCCCTGATCCCCATAATAGATAAGGTAATGCCCAAACTGATAACCAAAGACCAGTTCACCATGCTCCTGGAAGGCAGCGCCACCCAGGACCGTCGCTTGCAAGAGATCGGCGGCTTCGAGCCAACCCCATTCCGCCACGCAATAGAGATCGCGCTCAAATTGCCGCCCCCTTCAACCTACGCTAAAGCAAAGGCCAGGCCCGCAGCCGCATAAAGAAAATCCTTAGTTGAAAACAAGAAAATGGACGGCGCAGCCGTCCATTTTCTTGTTTTCAACTATCCTTTTGAACTTTGTGTTCGAACCTGGATTGGAAGTTATGCGGAAAGCGAGCGGTCTATCTGTCGCTTTAGCTGCTCCTTGGGGGCGAAGCCTACCAGGCGGTTTATCTCGCGCCCACCCTGGAAGATCACCAGCGTGGGGATGTTGAATATGCCGAACTGGCCGGAGGTGATCTCGTTGTCGTCGGTGTTCATCTTGGCGAAGCGCACCTTCTCCCCATACTCGACGCTCAACTCCTCCACAATCGGGCTGACCATGCGGCACGGGCCGCACCAGGGTGCCCAGAAGTCCACCACCACCGGGGTCTCCGCTTCCACCACGTAACTCTGAAAATCGTCGTCGTTTATGCTCTTTACTGTATGTGTGCTTTCCATCTTATATTATATCCTTTCGTGAGATAGCTAAGCGTCATTGCTCGCACTACGCCCCTGCCACCGGCCCCATGAGAGGCCAGATTTCCACAGTGGCGTGCATCTATTATACCTGAGGGGTTAATCCCCAGTCAAGCCGTTGGGCAAAAAGAAAGGTCCTGCTAGCGCTGAACACCGTCCTCCCAACGTGTCCCGACGCCAACAGGCCCTATCTCAGATTACGATTGAGGGTTACGCAACCCAGCCTTTATTGCGAACGACCATTGCTGCAAACATTATGATTTCTTCAATTCATGGCTCCGCAGGAGCCATGAATTGAAGAAATCATAATCAGAGCTTTTACTTCTGCGCGGGCGGCACCGTGAACTTGAAGACCCAGGGGCCTTCTATATGCCTGGGATTTGAGGAGGTCCCCTTTCTGTCGCTGCCCAACTCAAAGTCGTCTTTTGACGTTAGCTCCGTCACGGTGAGTGTCCATTCGCCCTGTTTGTCGGTCAGGGAGGCGATTGTACCATAGGTCCACTTGTCCTTCGTTGTCGCGGTGCTTATCTCCGTGCTCGTAATGCTCATATGATTCTCACCAGGCTGCGAGCTAAAGTCGTCCACCTGCAAGGTCACTTGCGGTATGAATATCGTGCCGTCACCATCAGGCGGGCTGAAGCTCAGGTACGCCCGCGTCTCGCCCTGCGTAACGACGACCTTCTCAAGCGTCACGTTGACGCCGTCTACCCCAACAGTCTGGTTGACCTCTGCGATGCGGGTGCCTGCGTGCGTGACGGGCACACCGAAATCGAATGTAAACGGTCCTGCTACAGACTCCCATTGCTTACCAGGGGTCAATGGCGCCATTCTTGGCATACTCTCTACCTTCGATATGACCCACTCGTCAGGGTCAACACTCTCATCGGGACCGCTCGGAGGCGTTCTACCGGCGGGGCCAGTTTTGACCAGATTGAGCGATAGATTCAGCATTAGCTCATCAGGCAAATTGTCCAATGCGGCTGCATCGAAGCCAATCATATAGGTACCGGATTGGGGGCCACTTATGCCTTTGGTACCAAACGTCGGGGCGAACTCAATGCCGTTCGCGTCCTTTAGAGCAATATCGCCTACGGCAAGCCGCTCGTCCTCTGGGCCTTTGGACTCATATACGATTGCGATATGGTTCGCATCTGCGTATGCCTTGAGCAGCGTCACAGTATAGCCCCCTATAGTCTGGCTGATATTGAGGGTCGTACCGAGCTTATCTACGTGCCCGAACCTGATTATGGACCAACCGTCCTTGTCTTGTTCGGCTGTGCCCGGCACCTCTTTGGTGGTAGGGGTCTGCTCAGCTACATGTGTGGGGGTCGGGTTGCTTACGCTTGCCACTGGTTGATAAATGTGGTTGGGCGTGGACATGAGCGTGAATACAGCAATGCCCAGGGCCAGCACTAACACCGTAGCCACGCTCGCCAGGCTGAGTCCAGAAGCAAGCCTTCGCTTTCGCCTCGTCTGGGCGCTATCTGCCGGAGGGCGAGTACTTCGTACAGTTCGTGCAGGTTCTGCCTGATGCATCCAGGGAGTGGGTGCGATTTGCTCGGAGACTTCCCTATGCACCTGTATCAGAATGCCGGGCCAGAGGTCGGCCTCAGCAGGCGTGTTGCGCCTTGCCTTTTCGTCCAGGGCGTCCCTGATAAATCTATCGTTCATCATCTTCTCCTTATCCCGTCGCCGGATGTTGAGGATCGGCGATATGCTCATTCCTTAATGGGTTGGGTGATCCATGTGGGAAGCAGGTGGCGCAGGCGCTCTCTGGCGTCGTGCAATCGCCGCCGCACGGTGCCGTGCGGCACCCCCAACCTGTTTGATATTTCGGTGTCGCTCAGGTCCAGGTAGTAGCGCATGACGATGGCCGCTCGCTGTGCGGGTGCCAGTCTATCCAGGGTGGCCCATATCTCTTCCCTGGTCTCAGCCGCCTCTAACGCCTCTTCAAGTGTGCGGCCCAGCACTGGAGGCAGGGCATCCTCCGGCAAGACCGGGTCGTCCAGCGATACCTCGTGGCGACGCCTCAGCGCCATCAGCGTATCGTTGACTACACCCCGCAAGAACCAGGGGCCGAACGGTTTGCTTTCGTCAAACTGGCCGATCCGCTCGTAAGCTCGCAGAAACGCGGCCTGCGTTATATCCTCGGCCAGGGCATAGTCGTAGCTGATGAGGTAGCTGGCCCTGATAGCGCGGGTCTGGTGGAGGCGTACCAACCCCTCCAACCCGCTTATATCTCCCCGCTTCAACCGTGAGATTGCTTCGCTCTCGTGCATTATCTTTTCCTTAGTCACTGCTCTGTCTGAATGAAGGCCTTCTATGTCTATTATGCGCCAGCCTCCATACTTGTTCGGGGTGATATAGAGAATACCGTAATTCCCTTACGCTTGACACCTGCCTGCGCGTAGCATATAATCACCCTGATGACTTTGCGGAAGGGGGTGATTATACAATGTCTGAAGTTACAGTTGGAGACAACGAGAGCTTTGAGAGCGCGCTACGCCGTTTCAATAAGAAGGTCCAGCAAGACGGCATACTGGCCGAGGCCCGCCGCCGCGAGTATTTCGAAAAGCCAAGCGTACTGCGCAAGAGGAAGGAAGCCGCCCGCCGCCGCAAGGCCATGATAAAGGCCTCACGATAGTTGCCCCTTCCGTGTGGGTCTAGGTGCGCACGCGTGCTCCTGGACCCGCGCTATACGTAGCGCGTATTTCGTATTGCGTATCAATGGCACTACGAACGGTATGTCATAATCACCCATGTAACCGTTTGGCACTTTGTTCGCACTACATCTCTTACGCACTACGCACTACGCACTACGCACTACGTTTCACGAACCATGACCCTCAAAGAACAACTGCTAACCGACCTCCAGGATGCCATGCGTAGCGGTGACGATCTACGCAAGCAGACCATCCGCATGGCGCGAGCGGCTGTGAAGAATGCCGAGATCGAGCGTATGTCCGAGCTTGATGACGCGGGAGTGCAGGGCGTTCTCTATAAAGAGATCAAGCAGCGCCGCGACTCGGCAGACGAGTACAGGCGCGGCAACCGGCCCGATCTCGTAGATAAAGAGTTGGCCGAGGTCGCTATCCTGGAAGCGTACCTGCCCCAGCAGATGAGCGAAGAGGAGATCGAGGGCGAGGTCCGCGCCGTCATCAGCGAGGTAGGAGCGGCGGGGCCAAAAGACATGGGCAAGGTTATGCCGGCAGTCATGTCTCGCTTGAAGGGCCGGGCGGACGGGCGTATTATCAACCGCGTCGTCGGCAGGCTGCTGGCGGAAGGGGCACCCTGAAGCGCAAGGGTGTTGGTATTATAGCTCACAGGCTGAGCGACGTGTATAATGGGCACAGGGCAGAGTGCCCGGCGAAGAGCCGGTTGTACTTGCCGTGTGCTTTTTTGTTAGAAGTTAGAAATCAGAAGTCAGAAATCAGCTTTGGACTGATATGCAACACTGTAGAGTGTCTTAGTCAAGGCGAATGAATCTAAGATGAGCAGATACCCCGTAAAATATTGTCATTCTGAGCGCAGCGAAGAATCTCGTCCCTCGCGTAGATGCTTATTTTTACGGTTCTCAGGGCGAGAGAGTATGCGAGGGACGAGATTCTTCGCTGCGCTCAGAATGACAAGGGATAGTGGGGCTTGCTGATGGATAAAGAGCCTCATGACAATCAATCCCTTGTAGAGAGCGGTGCGAACACCGCGCACGGTGTGCCTGCGCGTGGGCGTGCGCGAGCGCCGCGTTCCGAGGGGGCAGGCCTGCGTCTGCTGCGCCCGCTTCTGTCGCGCAGGTTGCGGCCCGTCAGCCCTCTTCTGGGCGAGACCGAGCAGTACAAGGGCACCGTGCGCCACCTTATAGTCTCAGGGCTGCTCCTAACAATCATCCTCAGCGTGGTGATGACCGTACCTCTCCTGCCTGGGCAGGTGGACATCCAGCCCGGCATGCCCGCGGCGCAGGACATCTTCTCGCCCGTCTTCTTGCGCTACGAGTCGGAGCCGCTCACCGAAAAGGCCCGTGAAGAGGCCATGAACGCGCCCGCCAACGACGTGTGGGTCCAGGACACAGCAGTCGTGCAGGAGCAGCGCGCGACATTGCTGGCGGCGTTGTCGGTGGTTGATTCGGTGCGGGGCGATGAAACACTGCCCTCTGCCGTTCAGCGCGAGCGCCTCAAGGGCTTGCGGGGCATAACGCTCACGGACACGTTGGTCGACAGCCTGCTCACCTTCAGCGATACCGAGTACCAGTACTGGCGCAACAGCGGCGTGGTGGGCGCGTTCGATAAGGTGATGAGCGATAATCGCCTATCCAGCAGCGCGGACGTCGAGAAGGCACGCTCTACCCTCGGTGACGTGTTGGTGCCCGCCCTCAGCCAAGAGCAGAGGGCCGCCGCCATCGCGTTTATATCGCCATTAATCGCTGTCAATGTGCGTCTCGACCCGGAGCAGACGCAACAGCGCCGCCTGGACGCAGCCGCCAACGTCAAGCCGGTAGCCGTCACGGTGCAGAAGGGCGAAGTGATACTGAGGCAGGGAGAGCTTGCCACCCCCGAAGCCATCGAGAAGATGCAGGAGGCCGGGCTGCTGACTCGCAACCTGTCCCTTGCGAGCGTCGCTGGCACGAGTGGCATCGTGGGCCTGCTCATGCTGCTGCTTCACCTCTATATCTACCGCTATGCGTCCTTCGTATGGCGGCGGCAAAAGCAACTCCTCCTGGTGAGCCTGCTCATCATCACCACAATCACGGTGGCCCGCCTCTTCCTGCCCGGCCACGAACTGCTCCCATATTTCTTGCCCGTTGCCGCCGTCTCGATGCTCATAGCCGTCCTCATCAGCGCCAACCTGGCCGTGCTTGTGACTTTCGTGCTGTCGGTGCTGCTGGGGATGGTCGTCAGCAACGGCCTCTCGATGGAGTTGACAATCTACTACATTGTGGGCGGCTTGACCGGCATATTCACACTCACAAAGATAGAGAAGGTGAGCACCTTTGGGCGGGCGGGCCTCAGCATCACGGCAATCTCCTTCGTGGCGGCGCTGCTGATTAAGGTGCTTACGGGAGCCACGCTCGATTGGGCGTCTGTTGGCTTGCTGCTATTGGCCGCGAGCTTCAATGGAGGCATGTCCACCTCGATAGCGTACGCGGCTTTCGCGCTGCTGGGCACCCTGTTCGGCATTACCACGCCGCTCCAATTGATGGAGCTTGCCCACCCGGACCAGCCCATCCTGCGCCGCCTGATGCGCGAGGCCCCCGGCACCTACCATCACTCGCTCGTGGTCAGCAACCTTGCCGAGCGCGCCGCCGAGATGGTGGGCGCTGATGCTCTCCTCACTCGCGTATGCGCCTACTACCACGATATAGGCAAGGTGGAGCGCCCGTACTACTTCATAGACAACCAGTCAGGCATGGGCAATGTGCATGACCAATTGAATCCGCGCGCCAGCGCCACCATTATCGCTGAGCACGTATTGAACGGCGTGAGCCTGGGCCAAAAGTACAAACTCCCCAGGCGCGTGCTAGACGCAATACCGCAGCATCACGGCACCATGCTCATCAAGTATTTTTACGTGAAGGCGCTCCAGGAAGACCCCAACACCAACCCCGAAGATTTCCGCTACCCAGGCCCGAAGCCCCAGACCAAAGAGAACGCCATCTTGATGCTGGCCGACGGGGTAGAGGCAACCGTGCGCTCGATGGCGCAGAGCGGCGCGCTCGACAAGATGGCGGCGGGTAACAGCGACGCCACCGAAGGCTCTGCCCTCTACAATGATGCCGCCTCCCTGCCCGAAGACGCGATTTCCAGCGTGGTACATAAGGTCATAGCCGAGCGAATAGAGGACGGGCAGCTAGACGAGTGCGACCTGACGGTGCGCGATATAGCCCGCATCCAGGAGGCGTTCGTGAGTATGCTCAAGGGTATCTACCATCCCCGAATAACCTACCCCGACGCGCCCAGGAAGGAAGCCGGGCACCCCGCGCCCCAACCAACCGTCGCGGCAGCGACATCTCCATTGGAAGCGTCTACAGCCGCGAACGGCCTAAACGGCGCCTCCCTCACCCCTCAGAACGGATCAGCCAACAATGGACAGCACGGCACTGCTATGTCGCTTACACCATCCCACGACGTGGAGACACAGCATGAACAGCAATCCCCAGCCTCAAGCGCCTAACGACGACTCCGCACTCCGCACTCCGCACTCCGCACTCGAAGAGGGCGCGCAGGTCAGCACGGACCCAGGTTCGACTTACCTGATAACGGTGCAGATGGAGGAGCAGTACGAGAGCCTGCTGGACGCCGATGCGCTGCACAGGCTGGTGATGGAGGTGCTCAAGGCTGAGGGAGTGGCAGGTCCAGTGGAGATCGGGGTAGTGGTCACTACCGACGCGGAAGTGCGCGCCCTCAACAAGCAGTACCTGGGGCACGACTACGAGACCGACGTGCTCTCCTTCGGCATGATGGAGGACGACGAGTTCATTACCCCCACCGAGCGTCCGTCCTACCTGGGCGATGTGGTAGTCTCATACGACCGCGCCGCCGAGCAAGCCCCCGAATACGGCCATACTACCCAGGTGGAAGTTGCCACCCTCGTAGTGCATGGCCTCCTGCACCTGCTGGGCTACAACGACGCCGAACAAACCGAGCGCGACAGAATGCACGCGCGCCAGCAAGAACTGCTCTCTATTTTAGATTTTAGATTTTAGATTGCCGATTAGAGTCACTGAGTGGTCAAATCTAAGATCCAAAATCCAAAATCTAAAATCGGCGAGTTGGTCGCCAGCTTCGGCTATGCTTTCGCGGGGCTGACTTATTGCTTCCGCACGCAGCGCAACTTCCGCATACACATATCCATCGGCCTCTCAGGCGCTGTAGGGGGCGTGCTGCTCGGCCTCTCGGTTGTAGAGTGGGCAGTCTTTGCCGCTATGGTCACGCTGGTGCTGGCTGCGGAGATGGTGAACACCATGATAGAGTCGCTGGTTGACCTCGTAACGCAGCAGTATCACCCCCTGGCAAAGGTAGCGAAAGACGTAGCCGCAGGCATAGTGCTACTGACGGCTATAGGCTCAGTCTTGGTAGGCTTGCTGATATTCCTGCCCAAGCTTCTAGCTGTGATACGGCTTTGAGTGGGCGTAATAGCAGCGCCCGGCGATAGTTCGCTACGCCGGGCTACGGTTACGAAGTCCGACTACGCGAACTATGCCACGAGAGTAGTCGCCGCAGGGCGACTTTGTATTCGTTGCCCGCGACTATGAGCGTAGCGAACTATCGCCGGGCGCTGCGAGGGTCAAAACTCAAATCTGATGAACATCCTCGTCCTAGCACCACAGTGGCCCGACCCGCCCAGGCAGGGCGCTGCTATCCGCAACTTCCACATCCTCCAACACCTGGCCCGCCGCCATACCGTCACCCTGCTGACCTTCAGGCCCGAAGGCGAGATAGAAGAGGCGCGCATCAAATCCCTCTGCCTGCGTGCGGAAGCCCTGCCCCTCCCCACCCGCTCAACCGCTGAGCGCCTCAAAACGCTTATGGCCTCTCCGCTACCTGACATGGCATGGCGTCTCCACTCCAAACCCATGCGCGAGCGAGTAGTTGAGCTATGCCGACAAGACCACTTCGACGCCATCCACGTAGAAGGCATAGAGATGGCCCCTTACGGCCTCCTTGCCCAACAAATCCAAAATCAAAAATCCAAGCACAAACGTCCGGCATTCAAAATCCAAGATCTAAAATCTAATATCGAAAGTAGTATGGTTTATGACGCGCACAACGCCGAGTACCTGTTGCAGCGTCGGGCATTCACAACAGACGCCATGCGGGCAGATCGCCTGCCTAAAGCAGCCTACTCCCTTGCTCAATGGTGGCGGTTGCGTCGTTTCGAGCGGGAGATCTGCCTGGCGAGCAGGCATGTCCTGACCGTGTCAGAGGCTGACGCTGCTGCCCTGCGCCGCCTCGTACCATCCATCGCCGGGCGCATAACGCTACTGCCCAACGGAGTCGATCCCGCTTACTGGTCCAGGGACGCCGCCTACCCCAGGTCTGATATGCCTGCCTCCGATACCCTCGTATTCGACGGCAGCATGGACTTCCGGCCCAACGTAGACGCCGTAACGTGGTTCGCCTCACAAGTGTGGCCCCTGATCAGGGTTGAGCGGCCCGGCGCGCAGTTCTTTATCGTGGGGCGCAACCCCTCGCCCGCCGTGTTATCCCTTCGGAACGCACCGGGCATAACCGTCACAGGCGAAGTGGACGACCCGCGCGGCTGGGTGGCAGGCGCGAAGGTCTATGTTGTGCCGATGCGTATGGGTGGAGGCGTGCGCCTCAAGGTGTTACAGGCTATGGCGATGGGTTGCGCGATTGTCTCCACGCCGATGGGTGCGGAGGGCATAGACGTGCGGCACGGCAGGGAAATGCTGATACACCGCTCAGCCCCGGATTTCGCCCGGGCTATCCTCTCTCTGTTTGCAGACAAAGAGCGCCGCGACAACCTCGGCAATGCAGCACGCGAACTGGCGGCGGCGCGTTACTCATGGGAGGGACTGTTGCCAACGCTGGACAGGGTTTACCCTATCTCAATGGCGTAAACGAGCGTCGAAAGCAAGCCCCGGAGAGGCGGCAGAAAATAGCCCAACGGCGCAAACCTGGGGTATAAGCACGCCCTCTCTCCTCTCATAGCTCCGGAGGGGCGTAAGATAATAAATACGTCTCTACAGCTTTATCCACCCCAGAGAGAGCGCCAGGCTTAGAAGCAAGATCGCGCCCACGAGCGCGGCTATGCCTGCATAACGCCAGTTGCGGGCAGCAGCATACGTGGCAATCTCTGCCAGCAGGGTGATACCGGGTGTCGCCAGCAGCAGCAGCACGCCCAGGTTGAGCAGCGCCAACGGGTTGAGCGCCAGCAGTTCGCTCACGATGCTGTCAAGCGGTATCGTGGTTGACGCCGAGGCAGCACCCCCAGGCGCTCCCGCCAGCAGCCACCACACCAGCCCACCCACCATCGCCCCAAAGCTGGCGTACATACCCGCCGTCAGGGTGAAGCCCGCCCACCTATAAGTCATTATGTCGCTGTCAGCCCCGGCCCCGCCTCTAATCTCCTGCATCCACAGCACTCCTTCGCAGCCAATCTATCTCGGTATGGTAAAAATCTAAAATCTAATATTCGTTATCGCGTATAGAAGCCCAGCGCCTGCATAACCATCAACGCGGCTATCACGATGGCTACCCAGCCGAAGATGGTCCGCAACCGCGCGCCAGGTATCTTCGGCACGAGCCAAGCGCCTACCCTCGCGCCCAGGAAGACGAAGAGGGCGGTAGGCACGGCCACCAGGGGGTCTATGTCTCCATGAGCGTAACGCACAAACGCAGCGCTGGTGGCAGTCACCCCTATCATGAAGTTGCTGGTGCCCGTCGCCACCTTTACGGGCACGCCCATGAGCAGGGTCATCACAGGCATTTGTATAATACCGCCGCCCACTCCCAGCAGCCCCGCCACTACGCCTGCCAGCGCGCTTATGCCCATACCAGTGCGAACGTTGCGGGGGCGGTACGACTCCATCTTACCTGTGGCTGCATCGTGATAAGTGCCATCCAGTCCCTCGCCCATACTCGTTTCTCCTGGGGTTAGGACGGCTTTAGCATCCTGTTTCTTGCCACTCCTGAGCATCGTCACAGCCACGTAGAGGAGCACCACAGCGAACAACCCACTCAGCACCTGTTCGGGTAGATAGGACGCGACCAGAGAGCTTACCAGCGCGGCGAGCGTGGTCGAGATGAGCAGCACCAGTCCCAACCTGATGTTGGTGAGGCGGCTCCGCACGTAGGTGGAAGCCCCCGCCGTCGAAGTCGCCACCACCGCCACGTTGCTTGTGCCCACCGCCGTGAGCGTCGGCAGCCCAAATATCAGCGTCAATGCGGGCACCACGAATACCCCGCCGCCCAGCCCAAGCAGCGCGCCCAGCAACCCTGCCCCAAAGCCCGTAACCGCCAGGCCCCCGTAAAAGAAGAAATCCATGCGACCCATTCTAGCCGAGGCAGCCTGGATGCACAAGTCAAATTAGGGATTATGCGCGATATGAATGCCGACGGGCCGGGCTGTAAGGGGGCATCACCCCACCATCCATGTCATTCTGAACGAAGTGAAGAATCTCGTCCCTAGCGTATGTGCTTATTCAGCGTTCTCAGGACAAGAAGGTATGCGAGGGACGAGATTCTTCACTTCGTTCAGAATGACATAGGGTAGTTGGCTCGCTTACCTCTGCATCAGCCCATGTACAAGAGAAGCGTAACATGAAGCCTCAATCCTCGTTCGATAGTTTGTACAGAATCTCACAAATATGGTGAAGGGACTAACTATGAAGAACTTCTTCCGCAACAACGGCCTCTCGATTGTTATGTTCTTGCTCTTTTTCTTCTCCCTGGCCGGGCAAAGCATAACCGGCTTCATGGAATACAACGACGACCAGGAGGCTCACAACGGGTCCGAGGTAAGCTTCCCATCATACCTCCTCAGCGGCCACTTTGTGGAGGCCGTCTTCGAGAACTGGGAGAGCGAGTTCCTCCAGATGGGGTCTTACGTCATCCTGACCGTTTTCCTATTCCAGAAAGGCTCTTCCGAATCGAAAGACCCCGACAAAGAGGAAAAGGTTGACGAAGACCCCCGCGAGGCCAAAAATAAAGACGCCCCCGGCCCTGTGCGTAAGGGCGGTCTGGTCCTAAAGCTATACGAGAACTCGCTCACTATAACCCTGTTTCTCCTCTTCCTTCTCTCATTCCTACTTCATGCCATTGGCGGCCATGACGAGTACAACAACGAGCAGATGGAGCACGGCGGCGAGACCGTGTCGGTCCTCGGTTATCTGGCTACCTCCCGCTTCTGGTTCGAATCGTTTCAGAACTGGCAGAGCGAATTCATGTCCGTAGGCGCGCTAATAGTCCTCTCCATCTTCCTGCGCCAGCGCGGCTCCCCCGAATCAAAGCCCGTCGCCAGCCCCCACAGCGAGACCGGCTCGGCATGACGCGAAACGTAAAACGTAATGCGAATTGCGCATTGCGTAAACCCTTAAATAACCTCTGCGTCACCGCGCATCTGCGGTTCAATCCACGCTATCTTAGTGTTCTTTGTGCCTTTGTGGTTCACGTTTCAACTTTCACGTTTCACGTTGACAGCAGCGCGCCTGCACATCTATAATGCCGCTATCCTCCGCCGGAGAAGAGCATGTGTTAGACATCGGCCAGCTTATACAGCAGAATATCGAGCGGCAGCAGTACCTGGAAAAGCATGGTATGTACTTCCTGGGCGACATAACGGACGAAGCAGCCGCGCAGTTCGGCCAGGCGCTGCTATATATGTCGGTGGAGCGTGAGGGGCAAAAGGACGAGCCTATCACCGTGTACATCAATTCGGGCGGCGGCTCGGTCGGCTCCGGCCTCTCTATGATGCAGATGATCTACCGGATGCGCGAGCTATACAACGTTACGATCAACACGGTAGTAACAGGCTACGCTTACTCGATGGGCGCGATAGTCTTTCAGGCGGGCGATACACGTCAGGTAGGCTCCTTCTCCACCCTTATGCTGCACGCCCCCCGGTGGGACCTGTCGGGCAGCGACCAACAGATATTCAGCGACTATGCCATACTTTCGCGGCATTACAAGAATGTAGTGAGCAACATCTTCGCCCAGAGGACCGGCAAGCATGACGCCAGGTGGTGGGAAGACTTTATCTACACCGGCAGCGACCGCTTCCTCACTGCCGAAGAAGCCATAGAGCTTGGCCTCGCTGACGAAATCTACGGCCTCCGACTTACCACCCCGCCGCCTCCCACCCCAGGGGCAGGTGTTATCCCTGAGTAAGCGTGAAACGTAAAACGTGAAACGCGAAACGCAACTCATAACTCAAGATTCAGAATTCAAAATTGATGAAAGTCTATATTTCCTGCGACCTGGACGGCGTGTGCGGCGTGGTTGACCGCGACCAGCTTTTCGACAGCGCGAGCGCCGACTACCGTCACGCCTGCCGCCTCCTTACCGCCGAGGTGAATGCCGCCGTGGCGGGCGCTCTATCTGTGGGTGCCACAGAGGTCGTTGTGAACGACGGCCACTATCACATGCGTAATATCATCCCGGACGAGTTGCACCCGCGAGCGCGCCTGATCGCAGGGCGGTTCAAGCCTGGGTTCATGGTGGAAGGGTTGGACGGCAGTTTTGGCTTGGCGCTTTTCATCGGCTATCACGCTGGCGTAGGCGTCGCACAAGGCACTCTCAACCACACCTACCACGCTTACGAGTTGCGTCTGAATGACCTGGTTTGTAGTGAAGGCACCATCAACGCGGCTGTGGCAGGGCACTACGGCGTGCCTATTGGCCTCGTCACGGGAGATACAGCCACTATAGCCGGGTTGCGCGAGCAGTTAGGCTCCCAATTGCGGGGCGTAGCCGTCAAAGAGGGGATAACGCGGCTTGCGGCTCGCCACCTGATGAGCGTGACTGAGGCGCGGGAGGCTATCGAGCAGGAAGCCGCCGAGGCAGTGCGCGATGCGATGGATGGGCACTCCCCCAAGCCTCTCAAACTCGAAGCCCCCATCACCATGCGCCTCACCTTCAAAGAGACCCTGTATGCCGACGGCTCGGCGCTGCTGCACGGGGCTGAGCGCATAGATGGACGCACTCTACAGTGGCGCTTCGACGACATAGTCCAGGCTTACCGCACCTTCGTCGTTACGTACTACCTGTCGCGGGGCGTCGAGGCATAATGCCCGCACGCAGTAACGGTAATGGCGCAAGCGCGTCCGAGCGCATAGCGGCCAGGCAAGCCTGCACGCTCCTGTACAACAGCATGCCCGTTCTGGACGCTACTCTGTTGCAGGGCACTCTTCAGCAGATAGTCGGCCCCTGCGCCGTAGAGTGGGCGCGGGCCAGCGCCTCCGGCGTGCCCATTATCGGAGGGCTGGCGCAGTTTGGCGCTCACCGCATCATTATGATCGCCCTTGACGCGCCCGTGCGTGAAGACGTGCTGGCGCGCACCGTCGGCGTGTCCCCCATGCCTGACGAGTTACGCCGGGAGATGCTTGGGCACAAAGCCTCTATCCGCTTGCTATACACGGGGGACTCGGGGGAGCAGATCGGGCAGCTTACCGCCCTGTATGCAGTGGCGGCTGCCCTCCTGCTGCGCGGCGGGCTGGGGCTGCTAAACGAGCGGGCCGCGCTTGCCCTACCCACCGAACGCGTAATTACCTATTTGCCTCAGCTAGGGAGCGCATCGCCGCCTATACCGTTGTGGGTTGGTGTAATTACGTTCAGCCCCGACGAAGAGACGTTGGGTCGCTACCTGATACGTACCTACGGCATGGAGCAGCTTGCTTTACCGGAGCTTGCCACGTACATCAAAGACCGCGCTGCCGCCGACGATGCCTACCATGCGCTCATGAATATCTGCCTCTACATGCTTGAAGGCCGCGACAAACACCAGATGAGTGCTGGTACCAGGGTCGACTTCAACGGGCGCACATATCTCTTCACCGACCCGCAGGAGGGAGGCACAGAGCTATCCAGCCCCACCGGGATGTATATGTTGGTGGAAGTATGATGCCACACTAAGCATGCAAAATCCTAAGTAAGACCTTGAGATCGGCTCTCAAGTTCACCACTAGTCGTGGCGATATTGCGGCACCGGATTCGAACCTGACCAACCGCATCAAGCGCCAACCTAAAGACCAGGCTATGGTGTTTGGAGTGCTCCTGGGTGTCGTATTCGAGGGCTTCTATCGTCGTCCAATAGGCATCGGGGATCTTTGGACGCGGTACTCTCTCGATGAATGAAACTACTTCAGAGAAGTTAGTTATCCCACCAAAGCGGACATAGACGCCTTGAAGAGGTGGATGGTCAGGGTCGTCAAGATCGACCAACAACGTAATCTCGCTTCTCGGTCCCACTAAGATAGAAGCTACTCTGGCATCATGGAAGTTGTATTGCAACTTTGGAAGCGTCATGGCAGCACCCATACTGTTTTGCTTGACTGGCATTTCACTCAGGCCGGCAAGCATACTTTTCTTTCTGCAATAGAGGTTTTCATCGCGGATACTGGCGTAGATCACCGACGACCACCAGGCACGCGCCACGCTTGTTGGATGCGACGTGCGTGCTGACGCTAAACCCCACCTCTGCCATGCGCGATTTGAGCACGCCAACCCACTTGAACGACCCTGCGCCCGCCTTTGCCTGCTGCGCCAGCGCGTCCGTATCTGCCTGCCCCTTGTAGCCGTAGACCACTTTCGCCACGCCTTCCAGGGTCTTGGCCTTCGCGTCCTTCGGCGCGAGCCAGCCGCCGGGCACTATCACCAGTCGCCCGCCTGGGCGTAGCACCCGCGCAATCTCGCGTAGCGTGTCCCTATCTGCGATATACTCGCTGGGGAAGGTGCTCACCACCGAGTCGAAGCAATCTGAGGGGAAGGGTATCGCCTGGGTGCGGGCGCGGCAGGCGTTGAATTGTTTACCTGCCCGTCTGGCTTTCTCGGTGGCTCGCCGGAGCATCTGCGGCGAGAGGTCTATGCCCCACACCTGGAAGCCTGCCTTACATAAGTCCATCTGCAAGTCGCCCGTACCCATCCCGATCTCAAGCACGTGGGAGCCGCGTAGGAAGTGGATAGAGGCGCGCTGCCACAACCGCCATTGTCCCAGGAAGAATGTCCGGCTCACCCAATCGTATGCCCAGGAGAAGGGGCCGTACAGGGCCTCGAATGCTATCTTGAAAAGTTTTGCGCGTGTCTGTTGTACCAGGCTATCCTCTTTGACGCTATACATACGGTTATTGTAACATCAGGCTAGAAAGGACGCACTCATGCCACCAAAACTACAGGGCTTGAGCCTTGAGAGCCTGGGGCACTTCAACTACCTAAGTAGCGTGCTTACCCAGCCCCTCGACTCGTGGGAAGGCTTCTACCAGGCCCAAAGCCCCTCAATGAACTTCGCTTTACGCTACCAGCTTGCGTTTGGAGCATACGCTGTGGCGATGCTCTCGCAACACACGCCCGCCTATCGCGCTCCCTACGCGGAGGCGCTACGTGGGGCTATAGAGAAGATGCTTGACGTGGCTGCGTGGGGCTACTGGCGCGTACCGCAGACCCCCTCCGGTGGCGGGACACTCTCTAGCTCAGGGCATGTGGCCGTACTCCTAAGCCCGCACCAGCGCGTGCCCGCAGACCCTCCCTCCGACCCGATCGCGCAAGACAACCTCCAGTATTCAGGCCACCTCAGCACAATGCTCGGCCTCTATGAAAAGGTCACTGGAGACGAGCGGTACCACAAGCCGTTCACGCTCTTAGACCATGAGAGCGGCGTTAGCTACACCTACACGCATGGCGAAGTGGCAGGCCGCATACACAGCCAGATGCGCGAGAACTCCTTCGGGGGCGTGTGTTGCGAGCGTGGCATGGCCTATGTGCCCTGCAACAACCACGCCCTCGCCTCGAACACCCTCCACGACGCTATACATGGCACAGACTACAGCAAGGCCAACGAGGGGTGGCTGCGGACCGTCCGGCGCAAGATGGTGTTGAAAGGGCCGTCGGTACGTGGCGTCTTCGGCACAACTTATATAAAGGACGCGCATGTTGCCGCGCCCGTCGCCTTCAACTTCACGGACGTGTGGGGCCTGGCCTTCATGCTGCCGTTCGACCGCCCATTAGTCCGCAAGCTCTATAGCAAGTTCAAACAGAAGGTATCGAAGTCAGATAAGGGCGCGTATGTCGGCTCTTCCTCTGTCAGCGAGAAGATGGAGATAAGCGACGTGCCCATAAACACGGGGTTCGGGCTTGCGCTGGCGCGTGGCATAGGAGACGGCAAGCTTGCGGGTGCGTTGGAACATTACGCACGGACCGAATTCGACGCCGGTTGGCTGAGCACACGCTACCTGTACAAAGGCGCGCCCCGTACACTGCATTCCACCGCGCTCTACGCTCTGGCGGGCGCCATCAACCTGGGTGGCGAGAACTTCACAAGGCTCTTCAGAGACCCCCTGGACCGCGCAACCTTCGTCCAGCCCTGCCTGGCACGCATCTCCGTTCCATCAGGCAGCGTTGGCGTCTCCCGCGCTGAGTACGATGCCCAGGAACGCAGCTTATATATCGGCCTGCGGCATGTCGGAGACCCTGCACAGGCCCGCCTGATGGAGCGCGAGGAGGTCACGCTTTACATTGAGAATGTGAACGCACGCGCCTCTATAGAGATGGATGGTGTTTCCCTTGGTGAGGGAGAATATAAGCAAGACCCCGATGGGCGCATGGAGGTTGCAGTGAGCATAGAAGGACGCCGCGAGACTGCTTGCGTCGTGCGATTATCCTAGTGCTCTACCAACAAAAGTGAAAAGATAGAGAGAAAAGCGAGTCCTGTCATTCTGAGTACAGCACTAACAAAGTTATGTCCAGGAATAAAATGTGTAAGGTAGGGGCGAGGCATGCCTCAATAGTGTCGCATAAAAAGAGATGGGCTACTTGGTAAACTGGTAAGTGCAACCAAACCAAGCTTTACCGAAGGAGCCCACATAATGATACCAGATGCTACCCCATTTGGTCGCCGCTTG
>DASWMJ010000042.1:0-30996 GCA_036399775.1 Chloroflexia bacterium
CGGGTCGCCCTGGTGGGGATGTCGTAGGCTGCTTGCTAGTACCGTGGACAGGGCGACCCGGCGGGTCGCCCCTACCGTAAACCTGAACACTTACCCATCGAGAATGACAAGCCTGCTGAGATATCGCTCCCTACCACGCCGACCTTGCAACAGCCTCCCCCCATAACCTTACCCTATGCCCAGGCTAGAAATTCAACCCTCTATTCATTATATTGAACAAAATATTAAGATTATGAAAATTGACCTAGCAATTTTCAATTTACCCCTTGACAAACTCAAAACTGTGTGATACTATTAGGTTAGAGATTGATAATCTTGAGAAATCAATAAAGAAAAACAAGATAACGTAGATTAGAGGAGAAGAAAATGAATACCAATTTTTACGCGCTGAATTCGATTGCAAACCAGGTACAGAATGACCGCCAGCACGAGGCACAGAACCAGCGGCTGTGGAAGAAAGCCCTCAAGGCTCGCTCCAAGAACGCGAAGTAAGTATGAGGGCGATACAGCAGAATACGGGTAATAGGTGAAAGGGGATAGCTCACAGAGTTATCCCCTTCGCATTATGCTGTCATGGACTTGATGAATAGCCGGGGGTTTAGTGTGCCTGGTTCAGCAGCGACGATACAGTCTCAAGCAACTCGGTAACGTCGAACGGCTTGTGTATCACCGCTGCGAAGTTGTGGTCGCGGGCACGCTTCAGGGTTGAGAGGGCGGTCACACCCAGCACGGGTGTCTCCTGGAGGTCAGGGGTAGCGCGAACGACGTTTGCCACGTCGCCGCCATCGAGGATAGGCATCATCACGTCGCAGATGATGAGGTCGGGGTGAACGTCACTGAGGCATTTGATTGCTTGCAAGCCATTCTCGGCAAGCACTACCCGGTAGCCTTCCTCTTCCAGCAGCGTGGTGAGCAAGTCTCTTATCTGGTGATCGTCCTCCACAACCAGTATGGTTTGCATATCGGATTTCGTGCCGGGGGAAGTGTCGTGAATTATGGGGAGCGAGTGGTTCATAGTGGCTACTGTTGCAAATATTGGGCCACCTGTCCAAACTTCCTCCATTTCTACCCAATCCCACCTCCCGGCTACCTTCGTAGGATAGTCCCCATATGCGGACTTCGTCTGCGTGGCGCGCGGATAATGCTCTTCAACAAAATAATATGGATACATGGAGAATCTCGCTTAGTGGGTGAATCTGTGGGGAGGCACACGACCTGGAATGCCGGGCTCGCGCCAGCTCGGATCATGAAAAGATGGTTATCTTCTCGGCGGTGGGGCTATCTATCGGGGGAGAGGAGTGCAAATCACGCTTCAGGGCTGAGCGTGCCCGAAGCTTGGCACCTCTTGTTCCTTATGAGGTGTAGTCGCCCACCACCTCCTGATCAGGTCATCAGCTTCCGCTTCGACCTCAGGACTAATAAGTCCACTTTTTTCAACCAGATAAATCGCGTTCGCGGCGCTGCTGGCACGTAATTTACTAATCACATTATCTAGGTGATTCTTTATCGTAAATTTGGATATATTCATTATCTGCCCGGCCTCTACTCTCGTATAATCCGCGCAGATTCGAATAGCCAGAATTTCACGCCTCGTAAGCCCCGCATGGTGAACATATTGAAGTTTGATGAGATGGGGCGGGCCCTCCTGTTCTGAATGTAAGTTGGACATATCCTCCTCCTATGTCTTCAGCCATCGTCGTTGATGCCTGCCGTGACGCGCCTCGGGGTTAATAAAATGAATCGGCGGAGGCCCAGGGGCGCGTGCGGCAAACTTGTGAGGGGGTCCTCTAAACACTTCAGTCGGCCTCAGGAAAACGTACGCGATTCACATATTGTGATCTTGTAATCCTGTGCGGTCTCCCGCAACTCGTGGATGCTTTTTGGCACCTCTCGCTTTCCTTATTGTCTACATCTTAGCCGAAGGCCCCGGCTTGTGTCATGAGCAAATCTGACTATATTCTGAAGAGATTATATTTGTAGGGAGAGCGCTTGAGTTAAATGGGGACATCCTTTATACGTTTGCAACTCTGCAAAAGTGACATCCTAACCTATGTCGGCCAGGAATTCTTCTAAATCTTCCTTACTTCCTTCCATAAACCAGGCTATAGGCGCTCGAGTTTCGCGCCAGCGGAACAAGCCGCCTTGCCATAAGGCGGCTGCTCTTTCTCCAAAAGCATCGGACAAGACCCACTGAGTTACCAGGGTTCCCTTCTGTACTAGCCATCAAGCGTGCACGCATATAAGGTTTTGTCAGGCATCATTATTTTCTCTTCTTTGCCACCACTTCTCGAGTAACTCATCAATATCAGCCTTGATATCAGGAGTAATCAATTTACTCCTGATAACTAGGATTTGCGCATGTGGTTTTTCCGTTACATGCAGCTTCCTGAGGATGTTCTTCAAGGCGTCCTTGACGATATCTGGATTGAGGGCAAGTATTTCCGCTATCACCGTATCATCGTAATCTTGGGAAAGGTACGTAATCTTCAATTCCTCTGTAGTGAGGGTTTTCAAATGCAAGAATTCTTCTACCTCTTTTACTGCCTCCTTTCCAGTAATACCGAGGTCTTGCTTGTTCTTAGGCTGATCCCGGGTAGGATCATCTACCCTGTGTGGCCCCTCATCAACGCGTTCGGCAAGCTTCTGTATTTGCATAATGCATTGTATGAAGTATTTTTCTAATTCTTCATGGACAGCGCGTATTTCTTGAAACTCTCGGTCAAGCCTACCGCCTATACTGCTCGCAAGCGTACTCACCTCTGTACGAGTGGCAGCCAGCTCCGTTTGCAGCGTCGCTACTACAGTTCGTAATTCCACCAGCATGTTAGAGAAGTCATTATCAGGAACGGACATAGGGCTCCTCACCTATAGGTTTGCGCCACAAGCCAAAAATTATCACTGGAAGCGAGGGATAAAGGCATACGAAACTTGAAGAAAGCGCTGCAACCTTTATCTTACTTTCGTGTCTCCCCGCTTCAAGCCTATAATTAGCAGTTATTATACCAGTGTTACTCTTTTTAAGCGAGATTATATTTGCCCCTTACGCTACTATAAGGTCGTAGTAATAGAGTACATAATGCTAGTGTTAGCTATTACCATCCCTTGTAACAGCCCTACAAATAAAGTATTGCAGCATCAACGATCACACTATGAGATTCGCCTTAGGACATTTGCACAAATTTGTCTGACGGTATTAGTACATTCTGATGAAGCCACCTCACAAATAGGAGAATTTTCCCATGACAAGCGCCTGGCTTATGGTATAAGATTTAGCTTATCAAACGGCCAATCCCCCTTATCGAAAGGAGTTTACAGTGGTAAACGAATTTGGGCACCAAGATTTTCCTCCCCAGCCTGGCGAATCGCCAGGGACAATTAACATAGATGACATGCACCCGGACACAGATCACGGCCACATGAGCGAACAAACCGCCGGTCCATCGCAACACCACGCTCATGGCAATCACAATGACCACCACAACAAGACCGAAGAGGGCGCTCACAGCCACGATGGCCATACCCACAATGCAATGAGCGAACATAACGAGGAGAAGACGCACTCAAAACACGACACACATGATGAAGCCGCAGCAAGCTCACAAGAGAGTCACTCGCCACACACCCATCCGGAACACGAGCACGTCCATTCGCATGAGCCGCTCCACGAACACGGCCAACACACCCATCATGGCACGTCGGGGTAATATGTGTAAAAAGTGTGAATAAGTTGTTCACAACCCCGGCGTGCCCTTACTGGCTCGATCAACTACCTAGAATGGACCCGGTTCAGTTCAGGCGTCAGGGGTAACAACTCGAAGCAAGGTTCTTGAAGAATTCAGCGTCTAGGACGATGAGCCTCTTGAAAAGTCTGTAGCGTTTGCTTATCAGGCGGTACTATGAAAGCCATCTCTGGCTTCCTTTTATAGCGAATAAAAGCTATAATAGCCACTGCCGATGAGCAGGCCCTGGAGGCACAAGGGGTCAAGAGAGATAAGACTCGGGTAACTCCTGAAAACATATGCGCGACGCGACTGACATCAGTGACCCGCCGCGAGTCGCATAAGCCACAAGCTGGGCCGGGCTATTCGGAAAATTCCGGAGGTCCAATATATGAATGCGGCAAATACGGTAATATCCGATGCAGACCCAGAACTATTCCAGAGGGACACAGAACAATGGCTGCGTAAGTACCGGCCCGATCTAACTGAACAGCAAATCTGGGAGGAGCTTCGCGAGATACAGCGGCTCCGGCTCAAAGAGTTCTACGAGATCGCGATTGAGATCTACCCTGATCTCAAAGAGAAGGTACCCATGTACCCAATCCTGCCACCGCGTCCCCGCAAACAACGTAAACAGGAGGTGGAACACTAACCATTATTACCCTTACAATTTATCGAGGATACGCGTGGTCCGCCCAGCCATCGCGTGTCCGGCTCCCCACTTGATGCCGTTTTCAAGTGGGGTGCCTCTTTAAAGAGGCCATTCAATTTCGGAAGCTGCAAGTCTGCTGCCTCACACGGGCCTGCGAGTTAGGCCGCTTTCTTCTCAGGCAGTATCAAGAAGATACCTCTCGATAACCCCGGCTTCAAGGAGATGCTCCATTATACTCGTCGCACCGAAGCGTAAACGCTTCAGTCTCCGAAATCTAGTGGTCCCTGAAAGGGTTATTGGCCGGTTGATACCAGGCACCCCGGAACGAAGGTATTAGCCACTATCTTGCTCGCCTGTCCCCTGGTTATATCAGCCGCCCACCTGAAGTACGGTCTATCCTGGTCATCGCACGGCTCGCCCGGACCGCTCCCGCACCGGTAGCCTCCCATCACGCCGCGCGAGGTAAGCCGCTCTATCCACTCGTAGAAGGGGTTCGTGGCCGGCACATCCGCGTAGAACTGCCCCGTTACTGGCTCATTGATCCCGGCAGCGGTGGCTACTATCTTGGCGAGTTGCCCGCGTGTAGCCCCCGTATTGGGCCGGAAATATGGGCGGTTGCCAGGCCCAACGCAAGGCTCCCCCGGCATCTGCCCACATGTATATCCCCCTACAAGGCCCCTGTTCGACAGCCGGTTAATATATGCGTAGAAGGGGCTGCCTGCTGGCACATCCTCGTATGCTTGCGGACCTGCGTCCTCAGTAAAGCTTGCCGCCTCCGAAACTATCTTCGCGATCTGCCCCCTCGTGATACCGTTGTTCGTGCGGAAATAAGGGTCGTTGCCAGGGTTGCACGGCTCTCCCTGGCCGCCGCAAGGATAGCCGCCGATGATCCCCATGCACGTCAGGCAGCGCACGTAAGGGTAAAAGGCATTGCCGGGAAGCACATCCGCCATCTGTAGAGCGCAAATCGCGGTGGCGCTGGCGGTGGGCGCGGTCGTGCCGGTTGGTATTGTAGTAGCGCTAGCGCCTCCTGGCGTTTGGGTAGGTGGACGCGGCGTATTGGTAGCGGTTCCTGTGGCTGTGGCTGTGGCTGTGGTTGTTCGAGTTTGAGTTGCTGTACGTGTAGGCGTGGCCGAAGGGCAAGGCACGAGCACCGGCGTCCAACGTATCTGGATGTTCTGCAGTTGGGCGGTCGTGTTGCACGCATAGCTGGTGAAGCGACTTGGCCCCTCCTGGATGCCTATTGAACCCTGGGAGCCAAACTGAATGCCCCCATGGTACACGAAATCGAACACGCCCGTAGTTTCGTGCAGCCGGGCCTCAAAGTTCACCGTTTCGTGGTTGCTCCCTACTAGCACCCCTACCCAATGGACGTTGAATACGCGGTCAGGTGACTTGCCCGTCGTTGACGTGTAGACGCCGCACGGGATGCCGTAGTTCTGCATACAAGGGTCAGGCGGAATTCCACCCCAGGTGATCTCGAACTCGCTCCAATACGGCAGCATGGAGGGGCCTATCTGTAGGATCGGGAATGGGCAGCTATGGTAGGTGCCGCCTGCCAAACCGAAATGTAAAGTGCCGCGAGAGCTGATGCCGATAGCCTCGTATGTCTGCCCGTAGAAGGTGAACGGGAACGGGAGCGCCACAGGCACGGTACACCCTGAGCATTGCGACCTCTCGAGTAGCTTGGTCTCGGTCCCACTTGTCTCTGCCGGGTCGTCGGGAGAGATGGGAGTCACCGAGTACGTGTAATCCACCACCGCGCATGCTGTGGGCGTAGCGCTGGGCGATGGTGCTTGGGCCGTTGCGATTGGCGTGCGTGTGGGTGATTGCGTAGGCGCGGTGGACGTTGGGGTGGGTGGTATTGGTGTAGCCAGATTGCATACCGTGTCTGTAGAGACCGTGAGCGTGTAGTTGGAGCAGCCGGTATTGGGCCCAACCTCATGCACTACTATCACAAGATCAAAGCCCCGGTAGACGACAAACTGATAAGATGCGCTCCCCGAAACCACGTCCCCGGTAGCGCCACGCAGGCCCCCGCAGACATTGTTTGGGTTGTATCCGCCAAGATAGGCGGCGCTGAAGAGGTTGCCCGGACAGCCGGTGGCGTCAATCTTTACGGTCAGGCATGTGCTACTGAAGCTGCCGAATGGAAAATGATACCGGTAAGACTTGTAGTGCCTGGGGGTACTATCTGCCACGCCTGGACATGGCAACCCGTTGAAGTTGCAGGGCGATGGCGTCAGGCTGCTTGACAGCATCCCAATCTGCACAGGGTCGCTGTTGCTTATGGAATCCTGGAGGCTGAGGCACGTCAATGGAACTCTTGTGGGAGATGGAGTCGGCGTGCTTGCTGTCGAGACGGGGGTGGGAGTGGTGCATCCGTAGCTGTACCGGTTGATAAGGGTCCTGTTTATGCTTCCAATAGTGTAATCGCCTGCCGCCCAGATATTGGTAGCGGCGAGCGCGGAGACGCCCCGGAGCGCGCCCGTGGCGGGAGTGGGCATGCTTGTCCAGCCTGTGCCATTCCAATGGGCAAGCATTGCCCCTACCGCCCACACGTCGTTGGGGGCGAGGGCAGCCAACCCATAAACCGCGCCGATGTTGGGATTTGACACGACATTCCAGGCTGCCCCGTCCCATCGCATGACGACCCCATGATTGCCCGCCGCCCACACGTCATTGGAGGCTATCGCATCCACCGCATTCAGTGGGCCTGCGTTGGGGCTGGGTACTGCCGACCACGCCATGCCGTCCCAATGCCATATATATGAGGTGTCGGAGGACGTGTAACCCACCGCCCAAATGTCGTTCCCCGACACGACTTCTATCGCATTCATCGAGTCCCATGTGCCCGTAGCGGGGTTGGCGACCTGGACCCATTGCGAGCCGTCCCAGTGGAGGATCAGGCCCTGGGGGCTGGATTGCCGCCAGAATCCCACCGCCCATACGTCGTCCGACGATACGGCGGCAACCCCTGTCAGGAAGTTGTCGTAATTGCCCCCTGGGTCGGGATTGGGCACAACGCTCCACTTGCTACCATTCCAGTGCATGGTGAGCAGATGGCGGGTGTTATTGACCGGGTCGTTGTCGAAGCTGCCGACGGCCCATACGTCGTTAGCCGCTATCATTTCAACCGCACTCAGAAAGTGGCTGTTCGCGCCGGGGTTTGGGCTGGGGATGATCGTCCACTCCTGGCCGTCCCAGTGCTGCGTAAGAGTAAGGTACCGGCCCGTGCCGGTGTAATGGCCCACCGCCCACACGTCGTCAGGGGCAAGAGCGTCTATCGCGGTGAGGTAGTTAGGCTGGGAGCTTGCGTTAGGCGAAGGCACGCCTCTCCAGGCCGTGTTGCAATTGGGAGTAGGGGACGGGGTGATCCCTTGTAAAACTCCGCCACCCAAAGAAGTAGGCACGGCGGCGTCGGCAGAGTGAACCGCCAGCACAATCAGCAATGTGCTTATAACGAGCGTCAGGACAACCAATCCAGGCAGGTATTGCTTCTTGGCTTGCATATGCTCTCCTCATTCAGACTGTAAATGTTCAGAATGTGAGTACGGTAGGGGCGACCCGCATGCTCGCCCTGGTGGAGTTGCCGTACCATGCTAGCCTGCTATCTCAAATGTGGCGACCCACCGGATCGCCCCTACCGGAATTATTCCTTTATCTTATAATGAATCTACCCTTCACCCCGATTATAGTAGGTTGCCGCCCCCAGAAGGAATAGCTACGAAGTATAGTTGGCCGTATAAAAAGACGTATAAGTATCACAGAGCGAGGTTTAGCGTGGGTCATGCCGGGGAGCTAGGCTTTGGCGCATGGGTCAAGCAGCGTCGCAAGGCGCTCGATATGACCCAGCGCGAGCTTGGCCTGCGCGCCTCCTGTTCGGCTGAGACCATCCAGAAGATAGAGGCGGGCGCGCTCAAACCATCGCGCCAGCTTGCCGATCTGCTTGCGAATAGCCTGGACATCGCGGGTGAGGAGCGAGAAGCCTTCGTGCGCCTGGCTCGTGGGCTGGAGTCGGAGCGAGCCAGGCCGCCCGGCGTTGGGCCACAAACATATACGCTACCCCTCGAACCCACCCTCTTCATAGGGCGCGAGCGGGAGGTTGCCGCCGTATGCGACCTGCTGAGACGCCCCGAAGTGCGCCTGCTCACCCTCACCGGCCCACCCGGCATCGGCAAGACTCGCCTCTCGCTCAAGGTAGCCGCCGAGCTAACAGGCGATTTCTCTGGTGGCGTCTACTTCGTGGCGCTCGCCCCCATCAGCGAGCCGGGCCTCGTCCTCTCCACCATAGCGCAGACCCTTGGCGTGCGCGAGGTAGGCGGACAGCCACTGCCGGAAGTTATGTCTGGATATCTGCGGGACAGGCGCATGCTGCTGGTGCTGGACAACTTCGAGCAGGTAGTGGCGGCAGCCACGCAGGTAGCTCAACTGGTCATGCAGTCTCCCGGCGTGAAGGCGCTCGTCAGCAGCAGGGAAGTACTGCACGTGTACGGCGGTCACGACTTCCCCGTACCCCCTATGACGCTCCCCGGTCCCGGACAACTCCCCTCGCTCGATGCGCTGCCGGAGTACGAAGCTGTGCGACTTTTCGTGGAGCGAGCGCAGGCGGTCAGGCCCGATTTCTCGCTGACAGCCGAGAACGCCGGGGCGGTCATTGAAGTCTGCCGTAAGCTCGACGCCCTCCCCCTGGCTATAGAACTGGCGACCACCCGCATCAACGTGCTAACTCCCCAATCCATGCTTACCAGGCTGGATAGCAGGCTGAGCCTGCTCGTAGGCGGCGGCCAGAACCTCCCTCCCCGCCAGCAGACCTTACGCGCCGCTATAGACTGGAGCTACGACCTGCTGGCCGAGGAGGAAAAGGTATTATTCCGCAGGCTCGCGGTGTTCGTGGGCGGCTGCACGATAGAAGCAGCCTCGGATTTCGAAATTGCCGAAGGAACGTCAATAATTCAAAATTCAAAATTCAAAATTCAAAATTCCCTCGACACGCTGGGTTCCCTGGTGGGCAAAGGCTTGCTCCGGTCTGTGGACGTGGGCGTGGAGACACGCTTCTCGATGATGGAGACGATACGCGAGTACGCCCTGGAAAAGTTAGAGGGGAGCGGTGAAGCAGCCGAGGCGAGGCGCGGCCATGCCTTTTTCTTTGCCCGCCTCGCAGAGCAGGCAGAGCCGGAACTTCCCAGGGGTGAGCAGGGCGGTTGGCTCGACAGGCTTGAAAGGGAGCATGACAATCTGCGGGCCGCCTTGCGATGGCTCCTGGATGAGGGAGAAGGCGAGGCGGCTGCCCGGTTGGCGGGGTCTCTATGGTGGTTCTGGTATGCGCGGGCCTATTTCACCGAGGGGCGCGGCTGGTTGGAGCAAATCTTAGAGAGGTACCCGGAATTGCCTGCGGGGCTAAAAGGGAAGGTGTTGCAGGGGGCAGCTGTGCTGGCGTGGAGCCAGGGGGATTACGACGCATCCGCCGAGGTCGCCACTGAGAGCCTCGCTCTGCGGAGGTCAATCGAGGATAAGCCGGGCATAGCAGGATCGCTTAACCTGCTGGGTGCGGTGGCCTTGCAGAGGGGCCGGAACGAAGAAGCGGCACAGCTATTCACCGAAACCCTGGCCCTGCGGCGCGAGTTGGGCGACGAGCAGGGCATCGCCCTATCCCTTTCCAACCTGGGCCTGGTCGCGCTCAACGAGGCCCACTATGAACAAGCGGAGTCGCTGCTGAACGAGTGCCTCGCGCTCAGGCGAAAAGTGCAATACAGGCATGGTGTGGCGCAAACGCTCAACGACCTCGGAGTAGTAATGCGCTGCCGGGGAGAGTATAAGCATGCAGACTCTTTGCATAGAGAGAGCCTCGCGATAAGCCGCGAGCTGGGCCACAAAGACGGCATGGCCCTTTCATTGCACAGGCTGGGCCTGGTAGCGATGCAGAACGACAACCTCCCCGATGCCGAGAGCCTTCTAAAAGAGAGCCTGCTACTATACAAAGAACTCGGCATCCGCCAGGGAGTAGCGGGCTGCCTGGAAGGCTTAGCGAGAGTACGCGCCCGGATAGGAGACTATGAAACCGCAGCCATGCTCTGGGGCGCGGCAAACAAACTAAGGGAGGCCACCGGCACCCCCGTCCCCCGCCCCGAACTGGCTGACTATGAGTCAGCATTAATCTCAACCCGCACCGCGCTAGGCCATGACGACTTCACCGAGTCGTGGGCCAGAGGCACAAGCATAAGCTGGCATGAGGCCGTTGAGCTAGTCATGAGGCACGTCTGAACCAACAGAGATTTCAAGCTACATATCCCCCAAGCACAAGTAACGCCCTCTCCTCAAATAGCACACCCAAAGCCGTATCCGCGTCCACCCTATATCCCTACCCTTCCACCACACCCAAAAATGTGCAAAACTCCACCCCAATTCCTCACCAAATCATGTCCCAAAAACCGCCCCGAATGGGATTAAGTTAATAGAAGCATGTTTCCGGCTACCGTAGCGCAACAGTAGCCACAAACCCTTGAGGGCCAAGAGCCATGACCAAGAGCCAGAGTCACCAACTCAAAACTCAAAACTCAAAACTCATAACTCCCAAAGGGGAACAGGGTACCGCTGGTGCCCCTGCCACAAGGATTGATCGTCATCCTCCCAGCTCCCAGGTTAGACTGATGCAGCATTACCAACATACAATGCACAAAGAGCACCAACCCCCTCCCCCTTGTCATTCTGAGCGCAGCGAAGAATCTCGCTCCTCGCGTACCATGCGTATAGCGAGCCTCTTCCCTCCCCAGAACCAACAAGCCCCAGTGGGCCACTCCTCTCAACATACACCTACAACCACTCTGCATCAGCCCAACCTCAAGGAGCCACACTGTACGGAGCCAACCTCTGTACGAAAACCATAGTAGTCCTGTGGCCCCAAAGCACCCAACAAGTGCCCAAGGCTACCAGGACCACAACCCACCCAAGATAAGAACCCAAAAGCCAACAAGTCAGAAATCTAACTTCTAGTTTCTGATTTCTGACTTCTAGCTTCTAACTTCTTATCTATCCAACCAGTTGCGTTGGCAGGGGCAAGCATCTGACGTAAACAGCGTGCTTAGGCTATCACCCTGCCCGCGTCACCCACCATCAACCTCAACCAACAAGAACAGAGGGGCGCACTAACCAGCGCCCCTCCCTTCCCCGCCTACCCCAAACTCAAAACTCAAAACTCAAAACTCCCAACCGATCCCTAACCCACCATATTGACACCTCGCGAGGCAGTATGGTATACTACCTTGTAAACCCCTCCCAGGGGGGTAGGGTAAGGAGACAACACTATGGCACACAATACGAGCAAGCAAGAAGCCTTGAAGCGGCTGGCATATATCGAAGGGCACCTGAAGGGTATCCGCAAGATGGTCGAAGAAGACCAGTATTGCGTAGACATCCTCAAGCAGACCTACGCGGTGCAGAGAGCCATAGACAAGTTTGAGAGTCTCATGCTGCACGGCCACCTCGACTCGTGCGTGGTCCAGGGCATACGCGAAGGACGCGACCAGGAAGTGCTTGGCGAATTAGGCGAATTGTTCGACCTGGCCCAGCGGTAGGGGACGATTACCAAGTGGTTAAATGGAAAAGGATCAGCTAAATGGCGACGGATCAAATAGAGAATAAAACCGCCTCAGCACAGGCCGGCAAGCCCGGTGCGGGGCAGCAAGTAGAAGCAATCTTACCCATCGGCGGGATGACCTGCGCGTCCTGCGTCCGGCGGGTAGAGCGCGCCCTGTCTAAAGTGGAGGGCGTGCGCAGCGCGGGCGTTAACCTGGCTACCGAGCGGGCGACTGTAACATACGACCCATCATTAGCCACCCCTTCAGATTTGCGGGCGGCTGTGGAGCGAGCAGGCTACACCGTCCCCACCGAAGAAGCATTGCTGCCTATAGAGGGTATGACGTGCGCCTCGTGCGTGCGCCGGGTAGAGAAGTCGCTGGCGAAGCTGCCCGGCATAGAGAGCATAGCGGTCAACCTGGCGACCGAGAAGGCCTCTGTACGCTTCAATCCCGCGATGGTCGGGCGTGAAGAGATGCGGCAGGCTGTCGAGAAAGCTGGCTATGCCCTGCGAGCAGAGCAACCTCAAGCTCAGGCCGGTATCTCCGGCGATACAACCCCCACAGACAGGGAAGCAAACAGGCGGCGCAAAGAAATAAACGACCTGCGGACGAAGTTCATCGTGAGCCTGGCTGCGGGCTTGCTAATTATGGCAGGCATGTTCGCGCCCTTACCCTGGCCTATGGAGGCGCGCTACCTTGCGATGTTCCTTATTGCTACCCCCGTGCAGTTCTGGGCGGGCTGGCAGTTCTACAAGGGCGCATGGCTGGCGGCGCGGCACCTATCCACCAACATGAACACCCTCATCGCTGTAGGCACGTCGGCGGCTTACCTCTACAGCGTCTTCGTCACCTTCTTCCCGGATGCGGTGAGGGTAGCAGGCATCGTGCCCGAAGCCTATTACGATACCTCCACTATAATCATCGGCCTGATCCTGATGGGCCGCTACCTGGAAGCGCGGGCGAAGGGCCAGACCAGCGAGGCCATCAAGAAGCTAATGGGCCTCGCCCCCCGCACCGCTCGCGTCATACGGGACGGCACAGAGATAGACCTCCCCATAGAGCAGGTGCAGGTGGGCGATACCATCAGGGTGCGTCCGGGCGACAAGGTGCCCGTAGACGGCATCGTCCTTCAGGGCAGATCGTCAATAGACGAGGCAATGCTCACGGGTGAGAGCCTGCCCGTAGAGAAGGGGCCGGGCGACGACGTGATAGGCGCGACCCTCAACAAGACCGGCTCATTCACCTTCCGTGCAACCAGGGTAGGCAAAGATACCGCCCTCGCCCAAATTGTAAAGCTGGTGGAGGAAGCGCAAGGCTCAAAAGCACCCATACAGCGTCTTGCCGACCAGATCTCCTCCTACTTCGTGCCTGCGGTGCTCGGTTTGGCCGCGCTCACCTTTTTGATATGGCTGGCGTTCGGGCCGGACCCCCGCTTCATCTTCGCCCTCGTCTCGATGATAGCCGTCCTCATCATAGCCTGCCCCTGCGCGCTAGGGTTAGCCACGCCCACAGCCATCATGGTAGGCACCGGCAAAGGCGCTGAGTATGGCGTCCTGATCCGGGGCGGCGAAGCCCTCGAAGGCGCTCACCGCATCAACGCCATCGTGCTCGACAAGACCGGCACCCTGACAAGAGGCAAACCCTCAGTCACAGACGTAATAGTCGCGGAACCGTCTCACTCAGCACTCAGCACTCAGCACTCAGCACTAAATATTCCGCACTCCGCACTCCGCATTCCACATTTGGACGAGCGCGAATTGCTAAGGCTTGCGGCGAGCGCGGAGCTTGGCTCAGAGCACCCGTTAGGTGAAGCGATAGTGGCTCGCGCTAATGAGTTGAACTTAAGCCTGGCGCAGACAAGCGCGTTTCAATCGTTAGCGGGGCACGGCATCGCGGCGACCGTAGATGGGCGCGACCTCCTGCTGGGTAACGCCCGGCTCATGTCCGAGCAACGCGTGGACCTCAACGGGCTAAGCGAACAGGCGGCGGACCTGGCGCGGCAGGGTAAAACGCCCATGTACGTAGCGGCGGACGGCCAGCCTGCCGGTCTCATCGCGGTGGCCGACACCCTCAAGCCGGAGTCTGCCGAAGCGGTGCGCGAGTTGAAGGCGCTTGGGCTGGAAGTATGGATGCTGACGGGTGACAACGATGCGACGGCGCGGGCTATAGCTGAGCGCGTAGGCATCACAAACGTCATGGCTGAAGTGCTGCCTGAGCAGAAGGCCGCCAAAGTGAAAGAGTTGCAGGCCCAGGGCAAGGTAGTGGCAATGGTGGGCGACGGCGTGAACGATGCCCCCGCGCTGGCCCAGGCCGACCTCGGAGTCTCTATCGGCACCGGCGCGGACGTGGCGATGGAGGCTTCCGACATCACCCTCGTAGGCGGCGACGTGCGCGGGGTAGTCACCGCCATAGCCCTCTCGCGCCGCACGATCGGCACGATAAGGCAGAACCTCTTCTGGGCTTTCGTATACAACGTCGTGCTGGTGCCGGTGGCGATGGGCGTGCTCTTCCCCCTCTTCGGCCTGCTGCTCAACCCCATCATGGCCGCTGCCGCTATGGCTATGTCGAGCGTGAGCGTAGTCACGAACTCCCTACGTCTACGCAGCTTCACACCGCCCAGGAACGCCGAGGAGATACTGCATCCGAGCATGCGAAGCCGCGTCACCGACGTCAGCTACCTGGCAGGCATCGGCCTCCTGGCGCTGGCGGTTGGCGTGGGGTCCCTCTTCGCCTTCAAGCCATCTCCCGGCATGCACGGCAGCCCAGGCGCGGGCATGCAAACGCAACAAGCTGCTAAGGTGATCTTCGACACCGGCGGCCCGGTTGCCCGAGGCGTAGAAACCACCCTACAGTTCAACCTCACGGACGCGAAAAGCGGCCAGCCCGTGAACGCGGTGGAGGGCCACGAGGCCGAGATGCACCTCATCGTAGTGAGCCGCGACCTCTCCTACTTCGCCCACATTCACCCAATGACTGAAGGCGTAACAGGACAATATCAAGTAAGCCACACCTTCCCCTCGGCGGGCGAATATCTACTTTACGACGAGTTCGAGCTGGCGGGCAAAGGCGACGAGGTACACAGCTTCACCCTGCAAGTGGGCGAGGGCACGGGAGAATCTGCCCAGCTTCAACCCGATCTGGCTCCAAAGCACGCCAACGAGTATACTGTTCATATCATGGCGCTGGGCGAAATCAAATCAGGCAAACCAGGCAGCTTCGTAGTCACAGTTGCCAGGGCGGGCAAGCCCGTAACCGACCTTGAGCCGTACCTGGGCGCTGCCGGCCACGTCGTAGTGCTGGACGAAAGCGCAGGCAACTTCGCTCACGTCCACTCCATAGCGGGCGACACCCCTCCCAACGGCGAAATGTCTCAAATGGACGAAATGGCCGACCCGCCCGCCCACTTCGGCCCCAACGTAGCCTTCACCCACACCTTCGACAAACCCGGCCTCTACAAAGTCTGGGTCCAATTCAGCCAGGCCGGCAGAGTAATGACCGTCCCCTGGGTAGTAGAGGCGAAGTAATGACGTGAAACGTAAATCGCAACCCTCGCAAAAACCTTAGCGTGCTTTGTGCTCTTTGTGTCTTTGTGGTTAAATAATTACGTTTCACGTTTCAGATGAAGAATTAGATATAAGAAAGGAAACTAACCATGTCCCAAGTAATACTGAACGTACCCGATATATCATGTGCTCACTGCGAGAAGACCGTGCTTGGCGCTTTGCAGGGGAAGCCTGGCGTGAAAAGCGTGCAGGTGGACGTGCCCTCCAAGAAGGTCTACCTCGACTATGACGAGAGCGCCCTGAACCTCGATCAGGTAGGTGAAATACTCGACGAAGAAGGCTATCCTGTGGAAAGCACCCAGGAGGGCGCGGCCCCGGCGGGCAAGCGCGGCTTCATACCGTTAGTCGGCAAGTAACCTGCACAATAAGAAAGCGTGGGGCAGGCTCCTCGTTGGGTGCCTGTCCCTCCTGCATTGCCACCGTTTCAAGGAGGGTGCAAATGACAGTCCAGGGTCTGCACCACATTACTATCGTGTGTGCCAACGCGCAGCGCACGGTTGACTTCTATACTGGCGTGCTCGGCCTGCGCCTCGTGAAGAAGACGGTCAACTTCGACGACCCAGGCTCTTACCACCTCTATTTTGGCGACGACATGGGCAACCCCGGCTCGGCTATCACCTACTTCGAGTGGCCGGGCGCGCCGAAAGGTCACTGGGGCATCGGCGGCACCCACCACTACGCGCTCCAGGTGGCCGATTACGACGGCCTGCTCAAGTGGAAGCGCAGGCTCAACGACTTCGGCCTGCCGGTTGACGGCCCACTGGACCGCCATTACTTCACCTCCATCTACTTCAACGATCCCGACGGCACCATCCTGGAAATAGCCACCATCGGCCCCGGCTGGACGCTGGACGAAGAGCCTGACCGCATCGGCACCGAGTACCGCGAGCCACCTCCCGAAATGCTCGTCCGCAACCGCGACGAAGCCCGCATCGCCGCGACAACCTGGCCCGAACCAATCCCCATAATCACGCCTGACATGGCCCTCCGTCATGGCATGCACCACATAACCGCCATCTCGTCCGACATAGAGCGCACAAACGACTTCTTCAGCGGCATACTGGGGATGCGGCGGGTGAAAATGACCTCCAACTTCGATGACCCCGACTCGGCCCACTGGTACTGGGGCGTTGGCGACGGCAAGCCCGGCACCCTCATAACCTACTTCGGGCGGAGCGCGGCCAAAGAACGGCGCATGCGTATGGGCGCGGGGCAGACGCACCACTTCGCCCTGGCCGTGCAGGACGAAGAGACCCAGCTAGAGTGGCGGGAGCGTCTAATCAAGGCGGGCGTGCGCGTCACTCCTGTGAAGGACAGGGTCTACTTCAAGAGCATCTACATGAATGACCCCGACGGCCATATCGTCGAGCTTGCCACGCTCGGCCCCGGCTTCGCGGTGGACGAAGACCCCGCCCTCCTGGGCACCCAACTGAAGCTACCCACCTGGCTTGAGCGCGACCGCGAGCGCATCGAGCGCAACTTGCGGCCCATCACCACGCCTGAGTGGGCAGTTCAGGAGGCATAGCAGCTATGCATCAGGGCTTAATCCACCAGGGGAAAGGCTTATTCGCGGGCGGCGCGCCCCTCAAAGAGGCGCATGCGGCCATGCTCATGGTGCATGGGCGCGGCGCGACTGCGTTCGACATCTTATCCCTGTCCGGCGAACTAGAGAATCTGAACTTTGCCTACATAGCCCCCCAGGCCGCCGGCAACGTCTGGTACCCCAACGGCTTCATGTCCCCCATCCCCAGCAACGAACCCTGGCTCTCCTCCGCCCTTGCCACCCTCGAAGGCGTCATATCCCATATAGCTAATTATATCCCCCACGAGCGTATCGTGATACTCGGCTTTTCTCAGGGCGCGTGCCTGGGCTTGGAGTTCGCGGCGCGCCATGCCCGGCGGTATGGTGGCATTGTAGGGCTGAGCGGCGGCCTCATCGGCCCGGACGGCACACCGCGCGACTACCAGGGCTTGTTCGACGACACCCCTGTCTTCCTGGGGTGCAGCGACGTTGACCCCCACATCCCGAAGGCGCGGGTGTTGCACACCGAAGAAGTATTTACGCGCATGGGGGCCACCGTCACCACCCGCCTCTACCCCGGCATGGGCCACACCATTAGCCAGGACGAGATCGCTGCGGTCAAGGATATCATGTTCAGCGCCTCACACGCGTGAAGCAAGCGGAGATGCCCGGCAAGCTCATCACTATGCAAAAAGCCGTCGCCACCTACGTGCGCGATGGCATGTCGGTGGCGATTGAAGGCTTCACCTCGTCCATATGCTTCGCGGCGGGCCACGAGATAATCCGCCAGGGCAAGCGCGACCTCACCCTCGTGCGTATGACCCCCGACCTGATCTACGACCAGATGGTAGCGGCGGGCGCGGCGAGCAAGCTGGTCTTCAGCTACCTGGGCAACCCTGGCGTCGGCCCCCTGCACGCGATCCGCCGCGCCGTAGAGCACGCCACCCCCGCGCCCCTCGAACTGGAAGAATATTCACACTACGGCATGGTAGGGCGCTACATCGCGGGAGCGTCGCGCCTCCCCTTCTTCCCTCTCCGAAGTTATGCAGGTTCCGACATGGCCACCGTGAACCCACGCATCAAGATGGTCGACAGCCCCTATGGCGATGGCAGCGTAGCCGTAGTACCGCCCCTCAATCCCGACGTGGCGATCTTGCACGCGCAGAGGGCCGACATGGAAGGAAACACCCACCTGTGGGGCCTACTGGGCGCGCAGAAAGAGGTAGCCTTCGCCGCGAAGTCGGTAATCGTAGTGGTCGAAGAGTTGGTCAGCGAGGAGGTAATCCGCAGCGACCCCAACCGCACGCTCATCCCCGGCCTCATAGTGGACGCGGTCGTGCTAGAGCCTTACGGCGCGCACCCTTCCTTCGTGCAGGGCTACTACGACAGAGACAATGCCTTCTACCTGGAATGGGACGCCATATCCAGGGACGCAGCTCGCACACAGGCATGGCTTGATGAGTGGGTATATGGTGTGGCGGACCGTACAGCTTACCTGACGAAGCTGGGAACTGACAAGCTGGACACGCTCAAGGTAGCGCCCGCGCCCGCCGCGCCTGTTGACTATGGAGTATATACGTGAGCGCACCTGCGTACACGCCCGACGAGATGATGATAGTCTCGGCGGCACGCGCTTTAGCTGGCGCTCGAACGGTCTTCGTGGGCGTGGGGCTTCCCAACGTAGCCTGCTACCTCGCCCGGCGCACCGTCGCGCCCGACCTGGAACTAATATACGAGTCGGGCATCTATGGAGCGCAGCCCGCGCGCCGGCCCCTCTCCATAGGCGATCCAGCCCTCGTTAGCGGGGCGCTCTCCGTAGTCTCTATGGCCGACCTCTTCGGCCTCTATTTGCAGGGTGGCCTCATAGATGTGGCCCTCCTGGGCGGTGCGCAGATAGACCGCTACGGCAACCTCAACACCACCGTCATAGGAGATTATGCCTCCCCAAAAGTGCGCCTGCCAGGTAGCGGCGGGGCCTGTGAGATAGCAATCAACGCCCGGCGTGTGTTATACATCATGCGGCTGGATAAGCGTACCTTTGTAGAAAAGCTAGATTTCTGCACAAGCCCCGGCTACCTCACAGGCGGGCAGGCACGCAACGACCTCAACATGCCAGGCGAGGGGCCACAGCTAGTAATCACCGACAAAGCCCTATTCGACTTCGCCAATACCAACCGCGAGATGCAATTAGCAACCCTGCACACAGGCATCACACTCGACCAAGTACGCGAGGCTATAGGCTGGCAAATACGCGTCGCGCCCACATTGGCTGAAAGCGAACCTCCAAGCGCGGACGAGTTGAGCTTGATGAGAAGTGGGATTGGTGGTAATAATGGTGAGCGTTAGCTGCTATAAGAGTTTAGATTTGCAACGATAGTAGTGGCGGACGTTAGGCCACAATCTAGGGGAGTAGTCGCCGCAGGGCGACTTCGTAATCGTTGCCCGCGAATTTATTCGCCGGGCAACGCCAACCGGAGAGCTATTAGTTGCTCCGAACAGTATGCAGGTCTGCCTCCGGACCTCACTACTCGGACCGCAAGAAAGGAGCCGCCATTGGAGCACCAGCGCGAAATCTCGATTGCCCCCACCGACCTGCACCCGCGTGACGCGTACAGGCTGTTCATAAGCGTTGTAGTGCCGAGGCCCATTGCCTGGGTGTCGAGCATGGGCGCGGACGGCTCGCTCAACCTTGCCCCTTTCTCCTTCTTCAACGGGGTAGGCGGCACGCCCCCGACCATCATGGTATCGATTGGGCAGCGCGCCGGGGTGCCGAAGGATACCCTGCGAAACGTGCGCGAGACGGGCGAGTTCGTCGTCCACATCGTGAATGAAGAGTTCGCCGAACGCATGAACACAACCTCCGGCGAATGGTCTTATGACGTAAATGAGTTCGACCTGGCTAAGCTTGATACCCTCCCGTGCGTGCATGTCAAGCCACCACGCATAGCGGGCGCGCCAATAGCGATGGAGGTGCGGGCCACCCAGTTCATACCCGTGCAGGACACCCACTACACAATGATACTCGGCCAGGTATTGCGCTACCATATACAGGCAGGCTTGCTTACGCCCTCAACCAGCGTAGACCCCCTGCGACTGCGCTCAATAGCCAGACTGGGCGGCCCCGATTATACTGCCATAGATAGAGTATTCTCCATGAAGAGGCCCGATGTCTAACATTCAGCGCTCAGGGTTACTGTAGTAGGGGCGTGATTTATCGCGCCCTGGCCCGAATTGCAAATCCAACATGGTGCGGCTAAAGTGACATATCCCTCAAGCCCTGTAAAACCTGAGGAGTATAGACAACCTCAATGGAAGCCCTGGTCAAATACGACAACAAGCCCGCGTGCGTAGAACTCCGCGATATGCCCGTTCCGCATATCCGGCCCGACCAGGCGCTCCTTGAGGTACGCGCCGTAGGCATCTGCGGCAGCGACCTTGAGATGTACCACCACTCGGTATCTTTTCCCGTAAATCCTCCCGTCATCTTGGGACATGAATTCTCAGGGACAGTGGTCGAGGTGGGCGCGGAGGTCAAGGGCTTCAAGGTAGGCGATCGGGTAGTGAGCGAGACGGCGGCTTATGTGTGCGAGCAATGCGCCGAGTGCCGCGCCGGAAACTACAACCTCTGCCCCTCGCGCCTGGGCTTTGGCGTGCTTATCAACGGTGCCGACGCGCCATACGTAGCCGTCCGCCAGGGCATCCTGCACCACGTTCCCGAAAGCGTAGACCTCGCTGAAGCCGCGCTGACCGAGCCGTTGTGCGTAGCGTACAATGCGCTGGTGGTGAAGAGCCGCATCCGTCCCGGCGATACGGTTGTAGTGCTAGGCCCCGGCCCCATCGGGTTGATGGCCGTGCAGGTAGCGCGGGTGTGTGGAGCGTCCAATATAGTGCTGGCGGGCTTGCCACGCGACACTATGCGCCTGCAGATAGGCCGCGGGGTAGGCGCGACGCACACGCTAGACCTGAGCCGCGACGACCTGCCCGAATTGGTGCGCGACCTGACGCAAGGCCGGGGTGCCGACCTCGTAGCGGACGCTGCCGGGCCTTCGGCGGCGCTCAAGCTAGCTATGGAGATCGTGCGCCGCAACGGGCAAATCACCAAGATTGCCTGGTGTCCGAGGCCCCTGGACATCAGCATTGACCCCTTGCTAGCCAAAGCTGTGACGTTGCAAGGCGTGTTCAGCCATACCTGGGACACCTGGGAGCGCGCACTGAAGTTGCAGGCGACTGGACAGGTCTATATGCGCGAGCTAATCAGCCATCGCGTGCCCCTCAGCGAGTGGAAGGCCGCCTTCGATGCGCTGGAGAGTGGGGAGGCCGTGAAAGCCCTCATCTTCCCCAACGGCATATGAGCGAAATCAAGCCGATAGTGCAGCTATCTCTAGACCTCACCTCCCTCGATGAGGCGCTCGCGGTCGCGGAAGTGGGCGTGCGCGCAGGCGTGGATTGGCTTGAGGCAGGCACGCCCCTCATCCTCGCTGAAGGCTTGCGGGCGGTGCGCGCCTTGCACGAACGCTTCCCCGATCACCCCATAGTGGCCGACCTCAAGACGATGGACGGCGGCTACCTGGAGGCCGAGATGATGGCGAAGGCGGGCGCGAGCATGGTTGTGGTCATGGGCGTCGCGCATCAGGCTACGATCCGTGCGGTGGTGCGCGCGGCCCGCGACTACGGCATCAAAGTAATGGGTGACGTCATGGCCGCGCCCGACAAGGTCGCCTGCGCGCAGATGCTCGAAGCCAACGGGGTAGACTACGTCATCGTGCATACCGGCTTCGATGAGAGGCACGAAACGCCCGGCCTCAGCCCCCTCGACGACTTGCCCGCCATAGTCGCAGCCGTCAATATACCCGTGCAGGCGGTGGGCGGCCTCACCCTCGACCAGCTCGTGCGCCTGCCGGAGATGCGCGCGCCGCTTGTCGTGGTTGGCGCGCCCCTTGCCATATCGGATGAAGCGTTCGTGGCGGGCATGCCGGGTGATGAGCTTGAGAACGTGCTACGCAAAGTGGTGGCTCTGGTGCATGGGCGGGGCGAACAGGCCACCTGATGGTAAAGCTAGCCGCTTTCCCCAAGTGCTACATGGACGAACTGTGCGTCACAGGCTCCATGAGCCTCTTCGACTGGATAGACCTGGCGGCACAATTACCCATAGATGGCCTGGAGATGTACGATCGCTTCTTCCAGGACTTCAGCCCGCAATATCTCACGAAAGTAAGAAACAGGCTGGCGGAGAAAGGCTTGCAGATGCCCATGATGTGCTACTCGCCTGACTTCACCAATCCGAACACCGGCGCGTGGCAGGAGGAGATAGAGAAGCAGAAGCGGGTCATGGAAGTAACAGTGGCGTTGGGCGGTAAATACTGCCGTGTGCTCTCCGGCCAGAGGAGGCCGGGCCTGAGTCGCTCGCAAGGGATAGAGCTGGTAGTGAGTGCGATAGAAATCCTGCTTCCCCACGCTGACGACCTGGATATAACCCTGACGCTAGAGAACCACTACAAGGACAACTACTGGCAATACCCCGAATTCGCCCAGGTCAGCGACATCTTCTGCGAGATACTCGACCGCCTACCCTCGCATCGCCTGGGCGTGAATTACGACCCATCCAACGCAATACTGGCGGGTGAGGACCCTCTTGCGCTACTGGAAAAGGTGAAAGGCCGCGTAGTCACCATGCACGCCAGCGACCGCTCGCTCAAGCCGGGCTATACGGCGGCTGACTTACGTGCCCAGGAAGACTCGCTCGGTTACGCTTCTATCCTGCAACATGGAGAGATAGGCCAGGGCTTGAACGACTTCGACGCGATATTTTCCACCCTACGCGTCGCGGGCTTCGACGGTTGGGTATCCATTGAGGACGGCATCAACGGCTTCGATGAGCTTGAGCGTTCGGCCAGCTTTCTAAGGTCCAAAATGGCACATTATTGGCCTCAACATATTTGAGCTACATATCCCTTTAGCTATAAACCCAGAAGCAAAAATTCAACAAACAGAAAAGGCGCGAAATGGACTACGACAGCGTTCAAAAAGCGATAGACGACATCGAAGCCGAGCTGAAACGGTTAGATTGGTGGCAGGAGCAGCGCCCACCCGAAGAGATGTTCGACTTCAAGATGGCCTTCGGCATGGACACTATGCCTTTCTCCTTCTGGCTGCAATTCGTTCTCATCCCGCGCGTCAAGGACATCATCGAGTCGCGTGGTGAATTCCCGAATAGCAGTAACCTGGGCACCCACGCCGTCAGGGAGTACGACGGCGTGTATGAGGCAGACGACCTGGTGCGGATGCTTACCGCCTTCGACCGCCTTATAGAGAGCCTATAGGTACACAGGTACATCAGATATAAGGCACATGATTTGCTACCTCCTCCTTACATAAAATGTAAGAGAGGAGAGTATCACACGCATGATTGGCACTTCTACGCAAAGCGACTTAGCCGCCGAGATACGCGACGCCGCATACCCTCTTTCGGGGGCAGACGCCGACTACGATCCACTCATGGAGATGGTAGGCGACGCCCGCTTCGTGCTTATCGGAGAGGCATCGCACGGCACGCATGAATTCTACAGCGAGCGGGCGCGCATAACCAGGCGTCTCATCACCGAAAGGGGCTTCACCGCCGTAGCTGTGGAGGCCGACTGGCCCGACGCTTACCGCATCAACCGCTACGTGCGGGGCAAGGGCGACGACGCTGCGGCGATAGAAGCGTTGTCGGGCTTCACCCGCTTCCCCATGTGGATGTGGCGCAACGCGGACGTGCTGGACTTCGTTGGATGGCTGCACGGCCACAATGATAACCTCACCGAAGGCAGCCAGGCCGCAGGATTCTACGGCCTCGACCTCTATAGCCTGAACGCTTCGATAGAGGCCGTGCTAAACTACCTTGACAAGGTAGACCCGGAAGCGGCAAAGCGAGCGCGCTTCCGGTATGGCTGCTTCGAGGACTTCGGGGAGGACACGCAGGCTTATGGCTATGCGGCAAGCTTCGGGCTGGCACAGCCTTGTTCTGACGAGGTAGTAAGCCAACTTATAGAGTTGCAGAAGCGTGCGGGCGAGTACGCGAACCAGGACGGGCAGGTGGCAGACGACGAGTTCTTCTACGCCAAGCAGAACGCCCTCCTGGTCAAGAGCGCGGAGGAGTATTACCGCACCATGTTCGATAGCCGCGTATCGTCCTGGAACCTGCGAGACCGGCACATGGCCGACACCCTCAACTCGCTCGTGGCGCACCTTGAGCGGCAGGGCCGCACGGCGAAGGTGGTAATATGGGCGCACAACTCCCACCTGGGCGATGCCAGGGCCACCCAGATGGGCGCGGCGGGCGAATGGAACATAGGCCAGCTGGTACGCGAGAAGTACGGGCGAGAGACTGTACTGGTAGGGTTCAGCACCTATTCAGGCACGGTGACTGCGGCCTCCGACTGGGGAGATCCACCTGAGCGCAAAAGGGTACGTCCTGGCATGCCCGGCAGCTACGAGGAGCTATTCCACGACGTCGGCTTGCCGCGCTTCATGGTGCTCCTTCGCGACAGCAGCGATATAGCGCACGCCCTCCTGCAACCCCGGCTGCAACGCGCAATCGGTGTCATCTACCGCCCACAGACCGAGCGCCTGAGCCACTATTTCCAGGCGCGCCTCTCCGACCAATTCGACGCCATGATACACATTGACGAGACCCGCGCTCTCGAACCGCTAGACCGCAACTCCACCTGGGAACGCGGTGAAGTCCCGGAGACTTTCCCGACAGGGCAGTAAGTAATTACGAATTACGAATTACGGGGTTCGGCGCTCGTAATTCGTAATTCGTAATTCGTAATTTATAAAAGAGGGGGGCACGTTGTCCGACAAACTGGAAGAAACGCGCAAGCTAGTGCTGCTTTCATCGGACGATGGGCTGCCCGACCTGAAGCGGGCGCGTTCGGGAGCGTTGGGCGCGATAAGGTCCCTTCAGAAAGGGGGCAAGTGGCCGGACGATCTCGACCTGCTCGTGGTGTCGGACACGTATGGGTTGGTCGAGCCGATCTATACGGATGAGCCGCCACTGCTTATACCCTTCTCGCTCGCAGAGAACACAAATTGGTGGATAGACTTTATTACGCGCAACCTGGACAATTATATCTCGCGTCGAAGCTACGCGGACGCGCTGGTGATGGCTAAGGAGGAACACGCGCCCGCACTACGAGCTTCAAGGAACTTGCGCAACCTCAAACCTACATGGCTGGGCACCGCGCCGCGGGACGTGGCACAACTAAAGGCCTGGATAAGTGGCAACCCTATAGCCACACCACAAGCGGGAGGCGCACAATTAGATGGTAAGGCCCGCACAAGGAAGCAGAGTAGTCGCGTTACCGCGCCCTCCAAGACTGCGGACGTAGAGGGCGGTACTGCCAATGGCAAACTGATAGAGGAAGCTATCTATAGCGACCACTTCATGCTCGTATTGAGCAAGATGAGCAGGGAGGAGATAGAGCAGGTCCGCCAGGAGCTTGACGGCGAGTGGGCCAGGCGGGCGGTGCGGCGGCACGAGCGGCCCTCCGTGAGCAATATCGTGGTGAAGAGCGCGCGGCTCCCCTGGTCGCAACGCCCCGCGATCACGCTTTACGGTAGGCTGCTTGAGAGCATAGGCATGCAGAGCGTCCTGGGCAGCATCAATAAGGCGGTGGCGCAGATAGCGGTGACGGAGCCAGGGCGCTACAGGGATATACTGGCGCGATTGCCCGGCGACGAGAGCGAGTTCATGACCGATCTGCTGCACCTCCTGTGGGAAGCAAGCTCGCGCATGGACAAGGACGAGATCGCTATATTGCGGGCCTACCTGTCGGATGAATGCAGCCATAGCGAGCTACGCCGCATGGCCCTGCCGCGCAACCTCCGGCTTGAGGAGAGGTACGAAGTCATGCGCTCGGTCATCAACTGCTTCTCCGGGCTGGCGCAGGGAGGCACGCTCTCCGACCATCGACGCGTGTGGATATGGCTCCACGAGATAGAGAACCTTCTGGCGTACAGCGAGCACGATAGATGGGAATTAGTAAAGGGGTTGGAGACGCTGGCGGGTGACGCTCCACGCTATGTGACCCTCTGGATGAACATCTCGCCCAGCAGCGCGGCTGGTATGCAGGAGGTGCAGGCGGCGCTGGAGAATAAGCTGGTTATCACCCACGACCTTACCGCCCAGTAGAATTGCTGTTATGCTGGCGCTTGTTAGCATATTCCTGGTCAACATAACTTCTTATTGAGCCAATCAAGCAGGTGGTTACATTGCTGAAGAGCACCATAATAGTCCTGACTCTTGTAGTGTCAGGCTTGCTGACCGCAATATCGCCTGGAACCTCACATGCGTGTAGCTGTGGCGGTCCTTACTGGAATGGCGGTGACTTAGATGCAGAGGTCAGGGGAACAACAGCCATCTTTGCGGGCAAGGTTCTTAGCATCGAAGAGGCCACAGAAGGTGATCCTGCTTCTGGATATGATGTTGTCACGTTTGAGGTATATGCTGCGTGGAAGGGAGTAAGCGAGGCTGAAGTTACAGTCTATACGAATCTTCCTGATGCAGTTTGGGGCAGTTGCAGCATTGATTTTAGGGTGGGTCAAAGTTGGCTGGTCTTTGCAGATCAAAGCGAAGACGTATCACTTGCCACAGGTCCATGTCACCTTACATCCACATTAGCAAATGCAGACGAATACCTTGATTTCCTGGGTGAACCCGAATGGGGAGGGCCGATACCGAAGCAAGCCTTTCAATTGCATGAGATTAACTCTGCCGGACCAGAAACTTATGTTGTGCTGGGTGGCGTGCTTCTAGGCGGGGTTCTTCTATCGTCATTTGCTTTATTTCTTCATGTTAATCGGTTGAAGAAATAAGTAACGAGAATGGACCTTCTCGGAACCTATAGTATGAGCAGATGAGCAAGCACAGCAATGAAGGGCAACTCGTTATGCACTCTTGGAGTAGATCTTAGTCATAAAAGTGACCGAGTAGCAGCTCAATCGTCATGTCCAACCGGTTCGCTGTCTCACCCACTCGCGGGCAACAGCACCTTGAGCCGCCTGAAATGCGCGCAATGTAGGCAGGCCCGGTGGGGGAGGCTTCAATGCTTGATGTGTGAAGTAGCCCGCCATAGCTGCGACAACTGCTGTAATAGCCCCAGGACCAGCGGTACGACATGAGGGATGGCGCCCCATTATATATTCCGGAGGTGGGCCGCCCTGCATTGTCACGCTTGGCGCGAAGAACACCACGTCAACCCACGCAGCACCGACGCAGGCCCAGGGCCAGTCTACAAACCAAACTTTTTCAGGCGTGAGGAGTATGTTGTCTGCGCGTACGTCGAAGTGCAGCAGTGTGTTACCGGCTACCGCAGAAACAGCTCTCGACTCCAACTCAACTAATGCATCCAGGTGACGAACTGACCATGCATCCAGGTGCTCAAGGTAAGACGGTTCCACATCACGAAGTTGACCCCATCCGCGCACACTGTTAGCAATGTCGTCGCCCGCAGTTGGAACGCTCGGCGGCTCAAGCGGGGAAGGAGTAAGAGCCTCGGCCAGTACCGATAAAGCATCTAGAATACGGTGGAGTTCACTTTTGTCCCAGGGTTGGGCCGGGTGCTGGCCATCCACGTCCTCGAACACCAGCACAACCCATCCCGTATCAGCATCATCATATGACCACAGGAGGCGAGGAGCCGGTATAGCAGCAGGCAGAGCGCCACGATGCCGGCCTCACGCCTGTGCATCGAGGGAGTACCAGGATTCGGCACGGGTCCAACAGCCTTGACGAAGACGCGGCTACCATCTGCCAAACGCAGGCGACTCGCGACGCCGGGAGAGAAGCCGGTCGGTTGCGATACAGCGGTTGCCACCGCACTTCCTAACCGCTGCTCGACAGCCAAACGAACCTGCCTCGGTATGGCCGGCCAATCTAGCCGGACCCCCTCAGCAGGAGGAGGTTCTAACCAGCCCCCGGTTCCCTCAGGTGCTGAGCTCATTCAGTCTCCTAACATGCTATGGTGTCGACAGGACCAAGCAGCATTCGCACGCTTCACTCTAGCAGACCTATACGGTTGTTGCAATAGAGCCAAACCGCCTGCGCTGTCCGGTGTACGTTAGTGTTTGATGGATATCTATTCTTATCAAGCTTATGGGATATGTCACTTAAGCACTTATTGTGCTGAAACTGTATTGCCCTGCCTGACCAGATAGATTATGAGTTTGAAGGGAAATAGCCTCTTCATGGTATATTACTTGCAGCCTATTGAGGCCGCACAAAACCTCTTGCACGCTATAACTGGCTCAATGCAGTTTCACACGACAAAGGGGGCCTACCCATGAGACAGGCAACTTCTGATTTCCGCCATTCCACTATCAAGGCGGCGCTTTTAATTTGCGCGCTGCTTGCGCTTGGCTGGCCAGTCCAGAGGGCGACAGCGCAGCCCTCGCCGAGGGCACCGCTGGCCTGCACAGTGACGCGGGCCGTGACCGAGGGTCCATTCTGGAAGGCGGGTTCCCCTGAGCGCACTAACCTGGTCGAGGCGGGCATGGTCGGCGCAAGGGTGCTCGTCACCGGGTACGTATACGACACCAACTGCCTGCCCATACCCAACGCCTGGGTAGACTTCTGGCAGGCCGACTACAACGGCGCATATGATAACGTCGGCTACACCCTGCGCGGGCACCAGTATACCGACGTGACCGGGCGTTACCATCTCGAAACGATAGTACCCGGCGAGTATACGGGCCGCACGATCCACATCCACGTCAAGGTGCAGGCCCCAGCCGGTCCGGTCCTGACCTCGCAGCTATTCTTCCCTGACGTAGCGCACAACAGCATAGACAGTATCTACCACCCAAGCCTGGTAGTGGCCCTGACCAACAACCAGGGCGTCAAGACAGGCACCTTCAATTTTGTGGTCAATAGCCTCGCGCAGGCACCCAGGCCCTCAAGCAACACTTCCCATACGTTCAAGGAAACGGGCTTCTCTGTTTCCGGGCGTTTCTGGGACGTGTGGCAAGGCGGGCGCTCTTTCGAAGGCAGCCTCTACATCAACGGCTACCCGATCACCGGCGAGCGAGATGAGGTCTCCACCACCGACGGCAAGGTCTACAGGACCCAGTGGTTCGAGCGGGCACGCTTCGAGGCGCACCCGGAGAACCAGGCACCCAACGACGTACTCTTAGGCCTGCTAGGCCTGCCTGCCGTCCGGGGCAGAGAGAAGGAAGGGGCGTTCCTGCCGATCGCCAACCCCGGCAACAGGTTACAGTGGCTCGCGCAGACGGGCCACACGGTAGGCGATAATAGCGACGGTGGCCGCTCAATCGCCGCATTCTGGTCTCAACAGGGCGACGTCAGGCAGTTCGGATTGCCCCTCTCGCAGCCGTTCATGGAGGTCAACAAGGCTGACGGCGAGGCCTACCTGGTGCAATACTTCGAGCGCCAGCGCCTGGAATACCACCCTGAGTTCAAGGGCACTCGCTACGAGGTGCTGCTGGGCCGCCTGGGGGCCGAGCAGGTCAACCCATGAGGCGTGTACTCTTTTTCGCCTGGTTGGCGGGCTGTGCCCTGTTAGCGGTTGGCTTCGCGGGCATCGCAGTAGCCTCGCACCCTGCTACCAGCGAGTATGCCGGCCAGGTCGCTGGACCGGCAGGGGGCACGGCCACGCCTACGGCTTGTGTGACCAACTACGCCTGCTCGACCACTGCGAGCGCGACTATCGTGCCGGGCACAACCGACATAGGAAACCACTGCGACGACTGCATCACCACTATCGCCCTCCCTTTCACGGTGCAACTGTACGGCACGTCTTACAATAGCGCGCATGTCAGTTCCAACGGTAACGTGCAACTTGCCTCTACCGATATAGAATTCACGAACACCTGCCTGCCTATCGTAACTATGGGTCCTACCATCTTCGCTTACTGGGAAGACCTCGTAACCGAAGGCGCGAACTGCACCGGGGGCTGTGGTATCTATACTTCAGTGAGCGGCACCGCCCCCAACCGGATTTTCAATATCGAGTGGCGTACATTCTATTTCTCCGAACCCGGCAACGCTTACTTCGAGATAAGACTGTACGAGGCTACACCCAACTTTGACGTTATCCTGGGCACATTAAACACGACTGCCACCTCCTCTGTAGGAGTGCAAAATGGCGTCGGCGGATTTACGCAGTGTCTATGCAATACCCAGCCTCCGACCAATTCGAAGATAACATTCACCGCAAGCACGGGCACCTGTGGCACGCCCTTCGCGACCTTCACGCCGGGAACAGCCACCGGCACCCCTACCTCGACCCTCACGGGCACAGCCATCGTAGCTACTTCCACCGGCACCGGCGTGGCAGCCACCGCTACCCGTACCGCTACCGCCGTAGTATCCGGCACCCCGATAGTCGCGACAGCCAGCAGCACACCGGCAGTATCTACCGTCACCGGCACCCCGCAGGCTTCCGCCACAGCGATAGCCTCAACCGCTACCGGCACGGCGGCTGTAGCTACCTCTACTGCTGCACCCAGCAGCACTTCCGCTCCGGTGCCACCAACCTCCAGCGCAACGCCCTGCACAGTGGGGTTTACGGACGTGCCCCCGTCCAATACGTTCTACCCGCAGATACGCTGCCTGGCCTGCCGAGGCATCATGGGCGGCTACTCAGACCACACCTTCCGCCCCAACAACGATATTACCAGGGGACAGCTATCCAAGATTGTGGCTAACTCCGCAGGCTTCAACGAGCCTGTGACCGCCCAGACCTTCGAGGACGTAGAACCTGATAACACCTTTTACGCCTATATCGGGAGGATGGCGTCGAGAGGCATCATCGGCGGGTATCCATGCGGCGGCACAGGTGAGCCATGCGGCACTACCAACCGTCCCTACTTCCGCCCCAACGCCAACGCCACACGAGGCCAGATATCCAAGATAGTCTCCGAGGCTGCCGGGTACAACGATGTGCCGGAGGGCCAGACCTAC
>DASWMJ010000043.1:0-10014 GCA_036399775.1 Chloroflexia bacterium
AGCGGCGACCAAATGGGGTAGCATCTGGTATCATTATGTGGGCTCCTTCGGTAAAGCTTGGTTTGGTTGCACTTACCAGTTTACCAAGTAGCCCATCTCTTTTTATGCGACACTATTGCCCACCGGGTCGCCCCTACCGTAAATCTGAACGCTTACTCCCCGCTATATCATCTTTGGCTGCTGTCCAGCGGAGCATTTGTGGCTGCCGGTGCAGGTTCTTTGACCAGGCTACCCGGCTCATTGGGCGGGCGCAGGGCGGACAGTAGAAATCGGTCGAGGCCCCACCAACCCGCGTTCTTCCAGGCCAGCACCAGGAGCAAAGCCAGCAGCAGATAGATAGGGTTTACCCCTGCCGAGCCTGCCAGCATGTAGTTGAAGTTCATGAAGGCCAGCAGCAAAGCTACCAGCCCCGTGAACAGACCCAGCATCAGCGCGACGCCCCCTATCAGCTCAGCCCAGGCTATCAGAGGCCCGAACCAGCTCTGGCTGCCGCTATCCAGCAGGCCCTTCAAGAAGCCTGAGTACCAATCGTAGGCCACGTCAGAGTTGGGCTTACCGTAGTCGGCCAGCGACGCCGTCCAAAATTCCTTTATCTTGCTGCCGTCCATCCACTTGGGGTTGTTTATCTTCTCCCACCCCGCGTGCGCCCATTGGAAGCCAAGCCATAACCGCACAAGCAGCCAGAAAAAGGTGATTGGCCCCGTGTTGTTGAACAGGGCCGTCTCTATAGGGTGCTCCCGGAGCAGTGTCCACTTAGGGGTTTTCTGCTCAGGTGCCGCAGCAGATACGTTCGCCATGCCAGATGCCCTCCCTTCTTAACTCACTACCCATATTACTGAGCGCCACACCCCCATTCCCATACTCTTCCTAACGCGGCAATACCCCTGCACGTGCCGCCTGGTCCAGGAAATATGCCAGGCCTTTTTGCTCTTTCTCGCCCAGGGTATATTTTTGGCGGGCGAATAGCCCCTTCACCGTTTCCTTCTTCAAGCCGAGGCGTGTGGCGGCTTCATCCAGGATGGTGGACTGCTGCTCCTGCGCGGCACGCTGCGACCGGGCGATGAGCGCGTGCAGGGCCTCGCTCGCTCCCGGTTTGCGCCCATCCAGGTCGCGTGGCGCGGCCAGCATCTCCCACACCATCGGCAGCCCCGACAGGATGAACCACGCCTTGCCCAGGTCTTCGGCCACCGCGCCCTCCGGCTGCTTCGCACCTTCCAGGGCCGCGCTATCACCGTACAGGAGGCGGGCATCTTCGGCGGTCTCCTCTGCGTCACCTGCGGCGCGTATGGTGAGGGAGATGCCGTAATAGGGCGTGAGGAGCGTCCGCATCAGGTAAGCGGCGGTGGAGCCTTGCGCTTCCTCAAATACCGTGATGCTTCTACCGTCTACCAGGTCTAGGCGCTGCGGGGCGAGTATCATGCCCGTCTCCGTCGCGCCTTCCACCGCCAGTCCCCACCCGCGTAACGGCGCGATTTGCCTGCTATGCTGCGTCAGGGCCACGGGCGAGATGAAAGCCGCGTCGAGATCTCCACCCAATAAGCCCTCAAGGAGACTCTGCGGTGTGTCATTGGCAATCTCCAGCTTCCAGGGCGACTCCGGCAGCGCCCACCCCGCCTTGAGGGGGTAGAGCAAAGGGAGAAAGTTCGCCCTATCCTGGTACCCCAGGCGCAACAGGTATGAACCGTCAACTTCTTGCATGTCGCTCCTTATGCCGCGACGAACTTCTTCAGCGCCTCCAGCCCCATCGTCACGTCAGCCTCCCATTTGTCGCGGAAAGCGGGGTGCTCGCGCTGGTCCAGGAACCATATAGCGAGTTGCAACTCGCGCAAAGCAATATACGTGTCCAGGTAGCTTTCGTGCTCCGGCGAGAGATGTCGCATGCTCCTGTAACCCCGGAGTAAAGCGGCGCGCATCTCCGGGTAGTCTTTCCTGTGGTATATCTCGAAGAGGGTCACGGTCAGATCGTATATCAAGGCCGCCCAGCCGCAATCGTCGAAGTCAATCGCTCGCACCTGCCCCTGGTGGAAGAAGTAATTCATCTGGTGCAGGTCGGAATGGATCAGCCCGAATACTTCCGGCCCCGTACCGATTCGCACCTGTACCTCGCGTACCCTGCGGATAGTTTCCTCCACCACGCCGACTTCCTCCGGCGAGCGGAACTGGCCGAACTTACTCAGCATATACTCTGCCAGGGTGTCCGAAATCTCGTCCACTCGCACCCGCGTAAAGCCTTCCGGCACGCTGTAATGCGTGGTGTGCTCGTGCAGGCGCGCGATGAAGACGCCCACGCGCTCAAGGTGCCATGCCGTCAACCCCTTGTCTATGAACCGCCCCTCCAACCACTTTAGCAGCACGCACATGCGCGGCTCAGGCACGCCATCCACCTGGGCAATCGTCAGAAACGCGCCGCCTGCCGTCCGCACAGGTTCGGGCACAGCAAGATCGGTGTCGCGGCGCAACGCGTCCAGCCACATCATCTCCGACCTGACCTCTACCTCGGTTCGTCCTGGGTACGCCTGGCTTGTAGAGGCGTGGTTGATCCTCATAACGTATCGCTCCCCGTTGGGAGCGTCTACGCGGAAGGTGGTGTTGTTGAAATGGTCGAGCAGGCTGAGACGCGCCCCGCGTATGCCGTAATCCAGCAGGGCTTTCTCGGCCATGCGCCTGAGCCTGCCCACCTGGCCCCGCTTGCTGAGGGCCTCGAATTGTATCACCCTAATACCCTATCAGGCCGTAGGCGGTTCGGGCAGGGGAGGCGGTGGATAGGGCACGTATGATTGCAGGCGGGTGATGAGGCCGTCGCGGGCCTCCATGATGAATACCTGCGGGAAGTTGATCTCCATACCGTTTTGGAGGACGTGGTGCGTGTCAACCTCTACGGCGCAGTTATTCTCCCCCTCCCACACGTTACGCATAGTGAAGCCCGGCTGCTTGAGCATGCCGAAGGCGTTCTCCATGCCCGCCCTGATGGCGTCCTTGCCCTGCATGAGTGGCGACGGGTAATGCACGTCGAACAGCACGCCGTCATCGGCGAAGCTCGCCAGCACCCCATCCATGTCTTTGCGCTCGAAAGCGCCCAGCACCCTCTCAATTATCTCTCGATTCACTGCAGCATGTCCCTCCCATAAGGTGGTCTATATTACCCCGCGCATTATACATCATGCTGCTCTATCGCAATGTTTTCAGCCAAGCTCTATACCAAAGCCGGCGACCGTTTGTACCACTCCCTGCCTTCTAAGCCGGAGGCGCTCCCTTCCAGGAAAGCGTCTTGCCAGGCCACGGGAGACGCTAATAGCGCGCCTATAGCATGACCATCCAACGGTTTGGCGAAATAAAACCCCTGGCCCCGGTCGCAGCCAAGCCTTCGCAGCTCCATCAATTGTTCCACCGTTTCGATCCCTTCGCCCGTTATACTCAGGTTCAGGGCCTGGGCGAACCCGATCACGGCGTGTATTATTGCCGTGTCCTCAGGGTCCTTTCCCAACCCCGCGATGAACGAGCGGTCGAGCTTCAAGCTATCTATGGGATAGCGCTTGATATAGCTCAATGCCGAGTAGCCCGTCCCAAAATCATCGAGGGCAATATGTATCCCAAGCTCCTTCAACTTCCTGAGCGTAGTGTTTGTGAAGCCCACGTCATCTATCCCGATGCTCTCGGTTATCTCCAGCTTAAGATGACGAGGGTCCAATCCGGTCTCTCGGAGAACGCGCCCTATATCCTCAACCAACTCCGGGTGCTGAAACTGTCGCACGGAAAGATTCACGCTCAAGTTTAATGGCGCATTCACTGGTCCCTGACCCCTGACCCCTAATCCCTGGTCCTGCCGGTATTGCCTCTGCCAATCCATCACTTGACGGCAGGCTTCCTCCAGCACCCATTGGCCGATCGGTACGATCAGCCCCGTCTGCTCAGCCAACGGGATGAACTCCGCGGGGGAGATCAGCCCCCGCTGCGGGTGCTCCCAGCGCACCAGCGCCTCTACCCCGCTTATCCGGCAGGTATCCAATTCCACGATAGGTTGGTAGTAGACCCTGAACTCTCCACGCTCCAGCGCGTGCTGTAGCTCCGTGCCCAACTGCAAGCGCTTTCTTACCTGGGACGTCATCTTCAAATCAAATAGGGCGTATCGCGCTTTCCCTGTGCTCTTGGCCTCGTACATCGCCATGTCCGCATGGCGTAGGATATCGTCGGGGCGATCGGACCACGAAGTCTGTACTGCTATTCCCACACTGGCCGTAACGAACACCTCGTGCCCTTGCATGCTGGTCGTGGTGAGCATACCGTGCCCAAACAGGCTTATAGGCGCTTGAAGCTCCGCCGCTATACGTTCCGCTACCTTAACAGCCTCGCTTACGTCTGAGATGTCTTCAAGGAGAATCGTAAACTCATCCCCACCTATGCGCGCCAGCGTATCCTCGGGCCGCACGCATCTTTGAAGGCGGGGGCTGACCTCGACAAGCAATTGGTCACCCACTTTGTGGCCCAGGCTGTCGTTGATCACTTTGAAGTTGTCCAGGTCCAGGAACAGCACAGCGATGGAACGCTCATGTCGCCGTGCACGGGTAAGAGCATGCTCTAGCCGGTCCATGAATAAGGCCCGGTTCGGCAGATTAGTCAGAGAGTCGTGGAAGGCCTGGTGCTGTAGCTGCTCTTCAAAGGCTTTACGCTCGGTGATGTCCTCAGCAACAACCACTACTGTCTTGCGCCCGGCAAATTCGAGAACGTGCGAGATTACCTGGACGTCAATAATTTCACCGCTTTTTCGGCGATGTCGCCATTGGTCTGAGCGCTGCAAATCAGGGTGCTCTTTTCCCACGTCTTCGAGCAAGCGGGTCATGTCTTCCAGGGGTCGAATATCTAGGATGCGCATCTGCAGGAACTCTTCTCGCGAGTAGCCATAATGCGCGATTGCTGCCTCGTTCACCTCCAGGAATTGCAACGTTTCAGTGTCGTACACCCACATAGGGATGGGGTTGTTGGCGAACATCAGCCGGAAACGCTCTTCGCTCCCCCGAAGCGCTTCGTCCGATTGTAAGCGTTGAGTGATGTCCTTGAACGTAACGACTGCACCGATGATTTGCTTCTGTTCGCGCAGAGGCGTGCTCACATACTCAACCGGAAAGCTAGTCCCGTCTTTGCGGCTAAACGGCACGTTCTCAGCCTGGTTGACCACTCCCTCTCGTATCGTCTTCGTGACAGGGCAGCCCGGGTGAGAGTGCTGAGTACCGCGCACCGAAGGGTCATCTAAGTGCTCGCCACTCGCCACTCGCCACTCGCCACTCTCATCGAGGTCGGGGTAATACAGAATGTCTTGCATAGAGCGCCCGCTCAGTTCGCTTTGCTTCCAGCCAAGCATAGCCGTTGCGGCTGGATTTACGAATATGATCTTGCCCTGCAAATCGACGCCACAGATACCTTCTCCCACTGAGGTCAGCACCAGCTCGGTCCTGGCGCGAGCCGCCTCGTTCAAGCGCCAACTGATAATGCTGGCTGCGCTGATGCCCATGATGAACGTGCCATGGATCGCTGCCCACTTCCACGGGTTAGCCAATGCGTCGGGGTGGTTGTAAACCGAGGCGGGGTCGAGCACACCCATTACCCCATGGTGGACCACCACGTACCCGATGGTCAGCAGGAACGGGGTCCAATCCTGGTACAGGGCGATGACGGCCACCATTACGAAGAAGTGGAAGTGGAACTCGATATAGCCGCCCGATAGATGCACGAGTATCGCCGAGGAGGTGATGAGGCCCACGCTCGCGATGATGGACCGGAGCCTGCGACTGGCGGGCATCAATGCGGCCAGCACCGCGCACAAGATGACCGGTGCAGCCTCAGTCGCACTATGCTCAATTTCATGGCCGGTGAGCAGCGCAAAACATATGATGCCGATGGCGTGGAGCCAGAGTAACACGACGATACCCGCGTGGCGATGACGCCACACGTCGTCAGGGAGAGCTTTACCTTCGGGGAGAGCGTATCTAATCCGGCTGGAAAGACGCCGGATAATGGAGCGCCCTTCAAAAGACGGGCGGACTTCCTGGTAAGCTATGCTGTTGTGGGTCTGCATTTAAGTCTCGTTTGATAAAGGAGATAAGAATAAATAAGAGCAAGCGCGCAAGGCAACCCGCCAGTTGCTATAAGTGACGCAGCCTGGACGTGCCTGATGGATTTAGATAAATGTATCATACCCCTGGCCAGGGGCATATACCACAGCCAATAGGTCCGAAATGAGGGGTGACTTTCGTCTAAAGCCTGGGATAATCCAATGAACCGGATAGTGCTCAGCTCACCTGGGGGCTAGGGGCTGATTATTCTTACGGGGTTGTGTTGGAGAACAACTCAGCTAGCCTGGCTGAGTTTCTCCCTGAGCCACGAGTTGACCAGGGCTTCGGTGGACATGTGTTGGTCCGAGGCTGCTGTCCGCAGCTTATCCACCAGGTCCGCATCCAACTCGACCAGATGCCGGTGCCGCTTGATGTCTACGTCGAAGTGGACTTCAGGCATACTTTCCCAATAGTCGCCTAAGCTGTTGGTCTCGAAGAATTCCACCAATTCATCAAGTGACTCGAACGTAGGTAGCTGCTTTTGCTCATTTTCTTCCATATTGTTTTCGCTCCTTGTCGTCCATGGCTCTCGCACTTACGATTAACGCTTTCTCATTCTCCTTGTAAATGAAAATTACCGCCAGAGGGAGACTGCGGTTGTACTCGTCTTAAATGCGTTGCCTTGACGATAATAGAGCCTCCCATCTCGCAGGGAGGCTCTATTTTTGCTTATGAACGGTTTGGTTGCTTACCCCTTCAGCACGCGCAGTGCCTCGGCTACTATATGGTCGGGGTTGGGCATCACCGCTTTCTCCCCGGCGGGGCCGTAGGATACGCGGGTGAAGATAGGGTGGACGCGGCCAATGGGGCCTTGTAGTTCGTGCCACCAGTTGCTGGCTATCTCGGCGGCTACCGACGAGCCGAAGCCGCCTATAGCGCGGTCCTCGTCTACGACCATGATGTGGCCGGTCTTTTTGAGGGACTTGAGGATGGTAGCGCGGTCGTACCCTGCGTCAACGGTACGCAGGTCTATCACCTCGGCGCTGACGCCATGCTCGGCCTGTAGCTTGTCGGCGGCGGCCATCGAGCGAGGCCAGAGGTTGCCGTAGGTGACGATAGTCACGTCGGTGCCTTCGCGGGCCAGGCGAGCCAGGCCGAGGGGCACGCGGTAGTCGGGGCCGGGGTAGTACGAGCGCGACATCTTCGCTTCGTAGAGCGACTTCGGCTCAAGGAAGACCACAGGATCGCCGGAGAGTATGGCTTCGCGCAGGAGGCCAACCGCGTCCGAACCGAGCGACGGCACGACCACGCGCAGGCCGGGGTAGTGGGCTATCGGGCCGACCGCCGCCTCGCTGTGCCAGATAGCGCCCGCCCCGCCCAGGAAGTCGCCGTAGGCCATGCGTATGACCATCGGGCAGGCGAAAGTGCCGTTTGAGCGCCAGCGTTGTGTGGCGATCTCGTCCACAAGCTGCTGCCAGCCTGGGTGAACGTAGTCGCGGAACTGCACCTCGATAACAGGCATGAAGCCCGCGACGGAGTAACCCATCGCCGTGCCCAGGATGGTTGCCTCCGCGAGAGGAGCGTTCCACACGCGATCTGGGTTGGCTATGCCCACGCCTCTCGTGACGTGGAACACGCCGCCCTTGCCCTTGAGCTTGCCCGTGGGGTCCGGCTGCGGGAAGTCGGCTACGTCCTGCCCGAAGATGATGATGCGCTCATCCTTCTTCATTTCCTCGATGAGCGCGCGGGTGATGAGGTCGCGCATGGGGATAGGCTCGGTGCTCTTGTCGTCTGCGGTAACATTGGCTTCCTTCTCGCGGAAGGCGGTGACGCGCAGGCCGTAGGGCGTGGCGGTGACGTGGTGGGCGATGGTGGCCGGGTCGTGCTTCGGCTCGGCGACGGCCTGCTCTGCGGACTTGCGTATCTCTTTGGTTACCAGGCCGTCAAGCTGCTTGAGCTTATCTTCTGCGATGTTGTAGTTGCTCAGGAGGCTAGCCATGCGCGCCAGCGGGTCGCGAGCGGCTTCGGCTGCCAGGTCTTCCGCGCTGCGATAGTACGCCTGGGTGTCGGCGGAAGAGTGGCTCAGGGGGCGCGTGACGTGCGCGTGGATCAGCACGGGGCCTTTCCCACTGCGGCAATACTTGATGGCATCGCGGGCCACTTTGTACGACTCGATGAAATCCGTGCCGTCAAGCTCGATCACTTCCAGGTGCTTGCCCTGGCCGATGTTGGAGTAGCGGCTGTAGAGCCTGGATACGCTGCCGCCTGGGATGTTGCGGTCAACGGGAGTGGATATGGCCCACTCGTCGTCCAGCACCATGAAGATGATGGGCGACATATCGCGCACCGCATCGCGCACGGCCTCCTCCACTTCGCCCTCAGAGGTAGTGCCGTCGCCCACTGATGTGTAGACGACGGAGTCGTCATGTCCCGTCTTGGCGGCCTTGCTGAGCTTCTTGCCCAGCTTCTTCTCCAGCTTGAGGCCCGCGGCGCACCCTGCGGCGGGCAAGCACTGAGAGCCGGTCATGGTAGAGCCTGTGGGGAAGTTGAAGTCCACCGAGCCGAAGTGGGAAGACATCTGGCGGCCACCCGACTGCGGGTCGAAGCGGGATGCGACCGACTGGCGCAGCATGTCGAGCACCGTGATACCCGACCACAGGGCCAAAGCTTGGTCGCGGTAGTAAGGGAACTTGTAGTCGTCGGGGCGCATGTGGGCTGCGAACGCCACGTTGACCACTTCCTTGCCCGCGCCCGCGATGGAGAACCACAGGTTGCCGGTGCGCTGGAGAAGCTGCATCATCAGGTCAATCTCGCGGGAGGCGCGCATCGCGGTGTACATGGCGAGGACTTCGCGGACGCTCAGACCTGCGAGGTCGGTGTGGGCCATGTTGAGGTCCCCGTCGCTGCCGTCGAATACCTGGTCTACCAGGCGGTAATAGTAAGCGCGGTTCTCTTCAAGCAGTTCATCGGGAGGCAATGAAGTTGGTTGCACCTCGGTCTGCGGGTGCGCGGCTGTCTTCGTCTTGTAATCAATCACTAAGGCATCTCCATCAGCTAAGAGGATGTATATGGGCTGATGGCAGGGCAGGAAGGGAATTTGGAGGGGTGACAATGGTCCTGCTTCTGCCACCAGAGTGGTCATTCCACTACTAGTATTCAGATTGCGACTTCATTGTCAGTAAATCCATTATACAGCATAGGAGGGGCTACACGTCAAGATGCAAATTGCGTAGTTTTCTGTGAGGCTAAAGACGGAACCGGAGACGAAACCGCAAAGACGCAAAGGAACGCAATATTCGCAGAGGTTCTTATTGGTTTGAACCACCTCTATACGTTAGCAAAGCCCACCATCCTTGTCATTCTGAGTACAGCACTAACAAAGAAATGTCTGCGTAGGGGCGACCCGCATGCTCGCCCTGGTGGGGATAGCGAACCAACTTTACGCGTGACCCTGGCAGGGCGACCCACCGGGTCGCCCCTACCTTACACATTTTATTCCTGGACATAACTTTGTTAGTGCTGTACTGAGCACAGCGAAGAATCTCGTCCCTCGCTCATCCTCTTGCCTTGAGAGCATACTACAAGCATTGCACGCGAGGAGCGAGATTCTTCGCTGCGCTCAGAATGACGAGGTCTGACTCGGATCTGCTCATTTTAGATGCATTTGTTACGAGACGCTTGAATTACCTTGACAGCGCCTAACATTATGCGTTATAAACTGCACAAGACAACCGCATACCACAATAACCGCGAACAGAACGAGTAGGCACGCAAGCGGGGTACAGAGAGCCGGGTTAGGTGTGAGCCGGCACCAGCGCGAGTGTTAAATGGATCTGGGAGTTGCGCACCGAATGCTCACGCTAGTAGACTGCGCCGGACACTCCACCGTTATCAGGGAGCTGGGTATCGGCAGACGACCACGTTGTGTGGGCGACTAGGTACTTGACAGAGTGCGGCACGCTTGTGC
>DASWMJ010000044.1:0-9282 GCA_036399775.1 Chloroflexia bacterium
AATAAAGGCACACCCTACGAGGTGCTGTTGAGCCAGCTGGGCACCTTCAGGTATAAGGCCCGGCATGCAGCGTCCCAACCCCCTGCCATACCGCGACCCGCCGCAGGACGTACGCAATTTGGCGCTGCCGGTTCGAATAGCTATCTGGTATGGGGAGAAGCTGCTTCCGATCCCGACTCGTATGACATCATGGGCATAGACCTACAGACCAGGCAGCCCCTGGTAGTCTCGAATGCGCCGAAGAACCAATTCAATCCGGCTATCTCAGGGTCAATGGTGGTGTGGGAAGATGAGCAGAGCAGTTGCTACCCGTGCGGGCGTGACATAGTGGGTAAGGACCTGGCAAGCGGCACGGTCTACCAGGTGGCCACAGGTCCTAACGACCAACTCTACCCTGCTATCTGGGGTAAGAGCGTAGCATGGATAGAGAACGCTGAGCACCAGACCAAGTTGATGGTCAGGGAGTTGGAGGAGACGCAGAGCAGTAGCAGCATCATGGAGGTGCGCACAATCCCGTATGAGCAAGGCATAGACCTGTTGTGGCCCCGCATCAGCGACCACTACCTCATCTGGGCCGAACAGAGCCGAGCCAACCCCAGCACCGGCGTCCGGCAGGTTAGCCTAGAGTTCTTTGACAGAAAAAAAGGCACGACCAGATCAATAACAGAATTTGACGTGCCGAGGGGAGGCGGGTTTGAGTACGCTCTAGATGCCCACCTGGCGGTCTGGAGCGACCCCACCAGGCAATTATACATAGCCGATCTCAATACCCCCGAAATATCGAAGCTCTGCACGTGCCAGGCATACACCCCTGATGTAAAAGGTGACGTGGTAGTCTGGAGCGCCCCTGGCGCAATCTCTGGGATCCACCTCAAGGACCGCCAGCCACAGAGGTTGGTTGCCGCCGAGGCGGGCAGGGCGGTTATGCGTCCCATCATCGCAGGCGAGTGGTTAGTCTGGCAAAACGACGATGGGTATCTCGGTATAGGGTCCCTATCCGAAGCCTTCAGCCAAGCGCCCTAATCTAACTCCATCACGCGCCGAAGCTCCACTATCTTGTCGCGGAGGGCGGCGGCCTTCTCGAACTCCAGCATCTTGGCGGCGGACTTCATCTGGCTTTCGAGGTCTTTTACCATGCGGGCGATTTCGTCTTTGTTGATGTTGATCTCGCCGGTGGGGGAGATCGTGTACTCGGCGGGGGTCTCGGCAACGGCGGCGCGCACGCGATCCGTAAGGTCACGCACCTGCTTGTGGATGGAAGCCGGCTCGATGCCGTGCTCCTCGTTGTAGCGAGTCTGAATTTCTCGGCGGCGATAGGTTTCCTCGATGGCGGCCTGCATGGAGCGCGTGACCACGTCGGCGTACATGATGACGTGCCCCTCAACGTGGCGGGCGGCGCGGCCTATCTGCTGGATGAGGGCGTCGCGGGAGCGCAGGAAGCCCTCTTTGTCCGCGTCCAGGATGGCGACCAGGGAGACTTCGGGTAAGTCCAAGCCTTCACGCAGGAGGTTTATGCCCACCACCACGTCGTACACGCCCAGACGCAGGTCGCGCAGGATTTCGACGCGCTCAAGGGTCTCGATTTCGTGGTGGATATGGTGGGCGCGAATGCCCATCTCTTTGAGGTAGTCGGCTATCTGCTCGGCGAACTTGGTGCGCATGGTAGTGACGAGCGTGCGGTGGCCCTTGTCTATCCTCTCTCTAATCTGCGCGACGAGATCGTCTATCTGGCCTTCGGTGGGCTTGACCTCTATGGAGGGGTCAACCAGGCCGGTGGGGCGGATGATAAGCTCGACTATCTGCTCGCTGTGCTCGTACTCGTAGGGGCCGGGCGTGGCGCTGACGTAGATGCCCTGCCTGACGTGGTTCTCGAACTCCTGGAAGGTCAGGGGACGGTTGTCGGCGGCGGACGGCAGGCGGAAGCCGTACTCTATCAAGGTGAGCTTGCGCGAGCGGTCGCCGCCGAACATGCCGCGCACCTGTGGAAGGGTGATGTGCGACTCGTCCACCATGAGCAGGGCGTCATCGGGGAAGTAGTCGAGTAGGGTCCAGGGCTGCTCGCCTGGTGCGCGGCGGGAGAGGTGGCGCGAGTAGTTCTCGACGCCTGAGCAGTAGCCGGTCTCCTGTAGCATCTCAAGGTCGTAGCGGGTGCGCTGTTCCAGGCGCTGGGCTTCCACCAATTTACCCTCATCGCGCAGCTCGGCCACGCGGGCCACCATCTCGTCTTCGATGTCGCGTAAGGCGGCGACCAGCTTCTCGTCGGAGGTGAGGAAGTGCTTGGCGGGGTAGATGTTGGTCTCGGTGCGCTCTATCAGCACCTCGCCGGTGAGGGGGTCGAACTCAAGGATGCGCTCGATCTCGTCGCCCCAAAACTCTATGCGGAGGGCGATCTCTTCGTAGGCGGGGTGTACCTCAAGGGTGTCGCCGCGCACGCGGAAGCTGCCACGCACCAGCGACTGGTCGTTTCGTGAGTAATGGATGTCTATCAGGCGGCGCAGAAGGTTGTTGCGGCGCACCGCCTCGCCCTTCTTGACCCTGATCATGGTCTTGCCGTACTCTTCGGGCGAGCCGAGGCCGAAGATGCAGGAGACCGAGGCCACTATCACCACGTCGGTGCGCTCGAATAGGGCGCGGGTGGCGGCGTGGCGCAGCTTGTCTATCTCCTCGTTGATGTCGGCGTCCTTCTCGATGTAGAGGTCGGAGCGCGGGATATAGGCTTCGGGCTGGTAGTAGTCGTAGTAGGAGACGAAGTACTCGACCGCGTTATTGGGAAGGAAGTCCTTGAACTCCTGGTAGAGTTGCGCGGCGAGGGTCTTGTTGTGGGCGAGGACGAGGGTGGGGCGCTGGGTGGCCTCTATCACTTTCGCCATTAAATATGTCTTGCCGGTTCCCGTGGCCCCCAGCAACGTCTGGTGCCTCATGCCTGCATTGACGCCGGATACTAGCTTGTCTATGGCCTGGGGCTGGTCGCCCGTGGGAATGAACTCTGATACTACTGCGAACTGCGACATCTGAACTCCCATTATGTTACATTCTCTCAATTTTGTGGTGCGTCACCGCGACTAAATATTCTGCCTATATTATACCATCTCAATCCTGACAACTGCTGTCATGATTACACATACCGAAAGAGGCATCGGGTTAGCGAGGCGTACTAACATCGCCCCTCGTTTCTCAAATATACGTATGCACTCTTTATCGGACAGGCTGGAAAGGGAAGGTAACTGGCGTGTAAGTCTCGATCAAGTTCGCGGCCCTCTGCAACTGCTCATTATCCCAGCTCACTAGCGGACACCTTGTCTGCCACGCCAGGGCAACATAGATGGCGTCTCCGGCTTTTAATCGCAAATCCGTAGCAAGTCTTGCTGCCTCTTGAATATGGAAGTGCTCAAGCGGAACGATGCGGACGGGGCCATGATAATTCAGGTATCTTATAGACTCTTTTGCCAGCGAGGCATGCCCTGTCCTTCTAGTGAGACTGGCGGCGATCTCGACCAGTATAAAATCGGGTGCTGTTATTAGGCCGCCGCTTTCTCTATAACGGTCTACCCAGGCAACGCTGGCAATGTGATTGACATCTTGGGGCATCAACCGGCTGGCCCATATGCTGGCGTCTATTACGACGAGTGGGTGCATTGCAATTAGAGTTCGCGCCGAATATCACGTATCATTTCAACAGCATCTACGCGCTCCGGCAAGTGCCTGCCGATTTCAGCTACCAGAGCTTCCAGGTCCATTTCGCCGTCCTCATGCGGCCCCTGATAATTCACCGGCACCAACAAGGCCCGCACCGTTCCGTTCTCTGTTACTTCTATGGTCTCGCCTTTTTCCGATGCCTGGCGTATGACTTCGCTGATATGCTCTTCTAGCTCTTCCATCTCAATTGTTCTCATAGTTGCTCTCTTGTGTAGCGTCATACAGACGCAATCGCTCAGGTTGTGATTAGTGGCACCCAACATCTTTGCAGTATGTAGCTATTATAGCTTATCCACGTTCCAGCGGTAGTACCCGCGTTCGTTGTCCTGCTCACTTATCGTCTGAGCATGCGCCGGTGGTGTGCTTCAGGAATAGCGGCTTGCTTTCCTCATCGTGCCCCTGTGTGCCTACCGCCCATAGAGTGTCACCTATCGAGGTGAGCGCCTGTAACCTGGTGTCTTTGCCTGGGAGGGGATTGGGTGAGGTGTTCCAGGCTTCGCCGTTCCAGTGGAGTAGGAGCATCTGCCGGTCCAGGGGGTTGTCGGCATATTCGCCTACGGCCCAGACAGCATCTACGGAGAGGGCTTCGGCGTCGTGGGGGTAGGGGCCGTCAGCCAGCTTGGGGGTCTTGCCGCCGCTCCAGGCTGTGCCGTCCCAGTGGAGGTAGACCGCGTCGTTGCCATCGTTGCCCAAAACCCAGAGGTCGTTTGGGGAAGCTGCTGCTATGGCGTCGAAGTAGCCGCCACTGTAGGCTTCCGGGACGGGGGCGATACTCCATTGGCTGCCGTTCCAGTGGAGGACCTGGGTGCCTGCGGCCCAGATGTCGTCTTTGCCGAAGGCTTTGAGGGCGAGGAGGTTGTGCGTGGAGCGGGGCGGGGTGGGCACCCTCTCCCATTGGCTGCCGTCCCAGTGGAGGATGAGCATATGGCCGTCCTGGTACTCGTGCGTGAGGTAATTGCCGACAGCCCAGACGTTGTCTGCGGAGATGGCGGCCACGTCATTCAGGATGTTGCCGAATTGGCCGGGGTTGGGTGGCGGGGATAGTTGCCAAGCGGTGCCATCCCAGCGCATCGCCAGGGTGTTGAAGAGCACGCCATCTTCGGAGTAGGCACCGACGGCCCACACATCGCCGCCTGTCGTGGTCGAAACCGAGTAGAGATGGTTCTTTGCCGCAGGCGCGTCTGAGCCGTTGGGGCTAGGGACGACGCTCCATTCCTGGCCGTCCCAATGCATAGTTAGGGTGGTTGAGCTTTCTTCAATGGCTCCGCTCAGTTGCTGCCCTACGGCCCAGATATCGTCCTCGCTGATAGCGGATATACCGTTCATTATTACTGCTCTGGCTTGAATTTCAGGCGCAGGGAGGCTGGTCCAGCACCCTTGTTCCGCGCTTTTGTCAGGTGATGGTTGGCTTAGCGTGCATGCCGTCAAGAGGATAGCAGCGAGTAGCGAAAGGAAGGTCGCCCATAGGGGCGAGGGCATAAATTCGCTTTGAATGTTGTTTTCGGAAGTATGGCTCATCTTTGGCCTGCAACGCTTTTCTTTCACCTGGATTGCCTCCCAGCCTTTTACCACATTACGGCGCAAAAGGGTAGGTGAAAATGGTGAGCGACGGGTAGGTAGAGCTGAGTAATTTCTCCAGAATTGCCCTTGCGACTGAAGTCGCGGGCAACAGAAACAAAGTCGCCCTTCGGCGACTGAGCTAATACTCTCGCCAAGATAGTACGCGTAGGCGGACTTCGTAGCCGTTGCCCGCGACTTCAGTCGCAAGGGTAGTCCAGCCAGCCTTGCGTGTTGCCCTGGAAGGCGTATAATGGTTGTGACGCTATCAACGTCCCGTGCGTATATCCATCAGGAGGATTTGATATGGGCAAAGCGTCATTCCTGGTCAGGGCATTGCGGGCAGGTTATCTTGCTTCCCTGCTCATGGGGTTGTTGCTCCTTGTGATTGGCGGGGTATTGCAGCCGTTTACGGCCAGAGCGGCTCCCCTAGGGCAGGCGGGCGACTTTGTGTACGTTGCTTCTTTTAAGCTGCCGATTACGCCCATCAGCGCGCAGTATTATGACAGGTTGATAAGAACTGCCGAGAACGACGGGGCGAACGCTCTGGTGGTGCAGGTAGATACGCCCGGCGGGTTGGTCGACTCGATGCAGGAGATGGTGCAGCGCACGCTCGCCAGCCGGGTGCCGGTGATAGTTTACGTGTCGCCACAGGGGGCGATGTCAGCTTCGGCTGGGGTGTTCATCGTGTATGCTTCGCACCTGGCGGCTATGGCCCCTAATACTACGATCGGGTCGGCTGAGGTGATTTTCAGCGGCTCAGGTGAAGAGAGCAGCACGCCTGAGAGCGGCAACGACGCTGCCATGAGGCGCAAGGCCACCAACGAGCTTGTGTCGCGGATACGCAACCTGGCCGAGACGCGAGGGCGCAACCCCGACTTCGGCGAGAAGGCGGTGCGGGAGAGCGCCAACCTGGGCGCGCAGGCCGCCCTCGACCAGGGGGTGGTTGAATTGATGGCCGTGAGCGTAGAGGACTTGCTGGATAAGGCCGACGGGCGTCTGGTGGGCATGGGCAACGACCAGGTGACGCTCAAGACTAAAGGGGCGGCCGTACGCAATCTGGACCTCAACCTGGCGGAAGAGATATTGCTGCTCATCACCAACCCCAGCGTGGCGTTCGTGCTCATCAGCCTGGGCACGCTCGGCATAACTTGGGAGTTTATCAACCCCGGCTCGGTGTTTCCGGGGGTGGTGGGCGCGCTTTTCCTGCTGACCGGATTCCTCGCGCTCGGCACGCTGCCTATCAACTGGGCGGGGGTGGTCTTCCTGGTGTTCGCCTTCGTGCTCTTTATAGCCGACATCTTCACGCCGTCGCACGGTATCCTGACGGCGGGAGGGATAGCGTCGCTCGTCATAGGTGGCCTGCTGCTGGTGAACACGGCTGACGCGCCCGGAATACCCGGCGTGTCGCCCTGGACCATCGCGGGCACGGCTGGTGGGCTGGGCGCGTTCTTCTTCTTCGCCGTGTATAAAGTTGTGCAGGCAAGACGTAGTCGCCCGGCCACGGGTAGGGAAGGACTTGTAGGCAGAGTAGCGGAGACCCGCACCGACCTCGCGCCCGAAGGCATGGTGTTCGTGGAAGGGGAGCTTTGGCACGCCGTCAGCGCGAACGGCTCTATCCCGTCGGGCCAGCCGGTAAGGGTGGTAGCGGCGGAGGGCCTGCGCCTGAAGGTCCTCCCCGAAACGTCGCCTAATGGCTCAGAGGTGGCAACGCGAAACTTAGGCTCGGGAGCGTGAAACGTGATGCGTATTGCGTAGTTCGTATTGCGTAGTCTTTTTTAATCTTAGCGAACTTTGTGCTCTTTGTGTCTTTGTGGTTCGACATTCACGCAATACGCAATAAGCAATACGGTTAGAAGGAGTTACTAAACATGGATGGTTTGATTAGTATAGCGGCATTTTTGGTGCCTTTGCTTGTGGTGTTGTTTAGCGTGGCCGGGTCGGCTGTTAAGGTGGTGCAGGAGTACGAGCGCGGTGTGATCTTCCGTCTGGGGCGTCTGGTGGGGGCGCGCGGGCCTGGATTGTTCTTCATCATACCCTTTGTTGATAGGATGGTGAAGGTTGACCTGCGCGTGGTGACGCTGGACGTGCCCGCGCAGGAGGTTATCACGCGGGACAACGTGACGGTGCGTGTGAACGCGGTGCTCTACTTCCGAGTGTTCGACCCTCAGAAGGCGGTGGTGGCGGTGACCGATTTTGTGCGCGCCACGCACCAGATAGCGCAGACGACCTTGCGTAGCGTGCTGGGCCAGTCGGACCTTGACGAGCTGCTTTCGCAGCGCGAGGAGATCAATCTGCGCCTGCAACAGATTATTGACGACCAGACGGAGCCGTGGGGCATCAAGGTGGGCATAGTTGAGGTGAAGGACGTGGAGTTGCCCCAGTCTATGCAGAGGGCGATGGCACGGCAGGCCGAGGCAGAACGGGAGAAGCGCGCCAAGATCATCCACGCTTCGGGCGAGTTCGAGGCGTCCAAGATGCTTACGGATGCGGCGCGCATCATAGGCTCGGAGCCTGCGACTTTGCAGTTACGCTACTTGCAGACGCTGACGGAGATAGCAGCCGAGAAGAATTCTACGATTGTATTCCCAATACCCATCGAGATTTTGAGCTTGATTCCGAACGTGCTGAGCCAGTTGGGGCGGGGGAAAAACGGCACCGATGGAGCGGATGGAGGGCAGGGTCTTGAGCCCCCGCCATCCCTTGATACATTGCCGGTTCCAACCCTGGCTGGAAGTTTAGTAGAGGGGCGTAGTGAGGCCAAGGGCGCGCCCAGCCTGGAGGATGAGCCTGTATCGTCCAGCGTATCACCGCCTCTAGATGAGGCGCGTGTCGAAAGAGCGCGTTTCCTGGAAGGAGAACTACCCACCGGCGGTGGTGAGCCGCTGCCAGATCGCCAGTAGCCCTACCCATCAAAGCAATCACGCAGCACGCATCACGTTTCACGTAACGGCTTTATAAGATGGAGCCAGTGCCTCACTACCTGGAATCCCGCCCTAACAGCCAGGTTGTGGGCTGCGGTATCGTCGCCGGTGGTGTCCAGCGCGGCGTGCTGCACGCCTGCGCTGGACAGGTATTGCAGGGCGGCTGCCAGCATAGCCATACCCAGGCCCTTCCCCCTGGACGCAGGCTCAAGTCGTATCTCGTGCAGATAGCCCCTGCTGCTCATAGCCCCGCTCGCCCGGATAACTCCTACTATGCGCCTGGTTGGGTCGAAGAGGAATAGGATACCGGCAGGCTCCCACCTTTCGCTTGACATAGCGACCTCTATCTCCTCCGGCCTGACGAGCGAGTAATTGGGGTCGTATGCGCCCAGGCGATTGGTGGTCTCCCGGTAAAGCTCCGGTGTCTCACCTAGCTCGGCAAGCGAACGGATCGAGTAACCCTGGGGCATCTCGCATGGCGGCAGATCATCCATATCCCCCCGCGTCAGATGGGACGATTGGCCGACCACCAAAAAGCCACGCTCGCGCAGGAACCGCGTGGAACGCCCATCTTCTGCGGCGACGGTAGTCTCAAGTACAGGATAGCCTCGCTCTGCCGCCGCCCGCTCAAGGTGGGACAGCAGGCGCGTGCCCAAGCCGTGCCGCGACAACCTGGGCACCACGTACATATCGAAGTTGCCGGGCGCGCGATCGAGGAAGAGCGCGGTGGGGTAGACGACCGCCGCGCCTACCGGCTCGCCCGCGTGGAACAGCAGCCAGCAGTTGCCTACAAGGTTGAAGTCGGGACGGTTGTAGTAGAGGTCCATCTCCTGCGCGCTCTTCTCCTGGAAGTCCTCCGGGAGAGTGGTAGCCCGCAACGTTTCATTCCGAACGCGGGCGAGCGCCTCGAAGTCCTCCGGTGTCCCCTGGAACTCGCGCATGGCTAGCTCTCGCGGGTCGCCCTGCCAGGGTTGTCCTATATGCATTGAGGGCACGCTAGCTCCGTCCTGATTATTTTGCTGCTTTTCATCACAAAAAATGCAGAGGAGTTTCCTATTGTCTTTGTGTGGGAATTGGCGGCGAAGCCGCCAATTCCCACACAAAG
>DASWMJ010000045.1:0-90364 GCA_036399775.1 Chloroflexia bacterium
AAGCCGCCAATTTTCCACAAAGACAAAAGAAAACTTCTCTTCGTTTGCGCTGTACAAGAAGGATGCGGGACATTGACACAGCCCTCGTAAGTACTCAAATTACGGATATGCAGCTTGATCGGAGAGACCACGCTTGAGTATGACCACGAGGCCGAGCATGAGCCAGAAGCTGAGGGCGTTGTCCATTGTGAAGTAGGCCATATCCATCAGGCCGTGTACCACGAAGTCTATCATCGCGGCGATCAGGCCGAGGGCCAACGCGCCCAGGGCCGTGCCTTTGTGTGCTTTCCAAAGCTGCCATGCCTGGTGGAAGAAATAGGCCAGGGCAGCCACCATCCAGAGCAAGCCGGGAGCGCCTAGCCTGAGCCAGAAGTCGAGTATCCAGTTGTGCGGGTGCGAGGTCAGGAAGAAGCGGGTCTGGGGCACGCCATAGCTGGGGTCCTGCCGTAGAAACTGGTCCTGTCCGATGCCTGTTATGGGGTGGTCGGCGATAATGCGTAGGGCCGCGCTCCATATCCTGGCGCGGGCCACGCCCGTATTGTCCTCGGTCGAGAAGTCGAACGCCGAGGTTATGCGCGTGACGTTTATGAAGGGGAGCGCGGCTACCCCCGCCAGTATCGCCGCGCCTATGGCCCCCATGAGCCACCTGTGGCGGGTGAGCAACGCGACGACCACGAGCGCCACGAACACGCCTATCCACGCGCCGCGCGCGAAACTGAACAGCACGCCCAGGCCAATCACCACCGAGAGAAGCGCGGACCCCATGCGCCACGCCAGCCACTTGCCCGGCAGGAAAAAGGCGAGCACGATCCCCAATGCGAGCGGCCTGCCCAGGTAGATGCCGAAGGCGGTCGCGCTTGGGTAGACCGACGACACGCGGCCCACTCCCTCCATGCGCCAGGTCTCACCAAAGAGAAACTGCTCGACCCCCTCGCGCCCCACCAGCGCAGCCGCGATGAGCCACGCGCCCACTATGCGCCAGGCGTCGCGCTCGGTACGCAGCCAGCGCAGCATGAGGGCGAAGAAAAGCACAGGCTCCACGACAGTCCAACGGAACTCGCGCAGAGCGACCCTTCTATCCTCCCCGCCCGGTACAACAAAGAGCGCCAGTACGCCTATCACAGCCAGCGCGAAGGCCAGCCAGACGGCAGGGTGCCGAAGCCATTCCTTCAGATTGGGCAGGTTGCGAGTGCGCAGCAAGCCCCACCCATCCCGTATCACCCAGGCCGCGATGCCGGTCAGGATGACCACTTCCGCTAATGGGAAGAAGAGCCGGTCGCCAAGCAACGCCTGCTGGCGGTAGAAGAGAGGGGCGGCCAGGGGGACCATCGCCAGGTGGAGGTTGGGGCGGTAGAGAGTGAGCGCGAAGAAAAGCAGCCCGCCCAACGCCTTCGCCGCCACGTTGGGCACCATGTAGTAGACGCCGAGCGTGACCAGCATAGCCGCCAGCACCGCAGGCTCCGAGCGCAGAAAGGCGGGCGCTCTATCGAACAGGGCGGGCGCGGGCCGGGCAGGTAGTACGTCCGCTTCGCTCACGTTTGTCTACGCATGAAGAGCGCGGCCAGCCCCCCAAGCGTCAGCATACCAACCAGCAGATTGAGGCCAGTAGCGAGCATCACCCTGTCGGAGCGCACGCCAGCAGTTGTGCCGTTCGCGGCAGCCTCCACTTTCGGGTCGTATTGCTTGAGCAGGCGGTAATATTCGGCGTGCAGGCTCTCGATATGCTCGATAGAGCGCCCACTCGCCCATATGCCTGAAATGTCTTGCTCAATGTCCGCGACCCCAGCCTGACCCGCCACATCCAGGGCGGCGATATGGCTTTCCAGCGAGGCGGTCTGGGTGGCTACTTCCGCCGCCGTGACGTTGGGCGGGTCGGCGGTCTCTCCGAAGGGTGGCGGGTAGCGTTTGATGTACTCCACAAAAGGCCACGTCTCCGACCGAAGCTGCTCGCTTGCCGCACCCAATGAGCGCGTCCACGCCATCAGATCGTCGTCGTACCGGCGTATGGCCTCAAGGTACTGCTCGCCCGCCTGTGCGTACCTGAGAAGCTCTCCGGCGTATTCCCTAACGGGGGCCGCGCTATCCTTCAATGAGGCAATAGTGCCAGTGTCGTTACTTGCAACTTTCGCCTTTGTAATAGCGTCCTGCACGTTCGCCAGCACAGCCGACAAATCATGCGACTTTACATAACTCTGATACCGCGCCTGCGCCTGCTCAAACTGCCGGTGCGCAGCCTCAACGTCTGCCCTGGTGTTGGGCATGCGTGGCGCGACAAGCTGCTCCTCCCCCGACACCTGCCCAGGTAAAGGCAAGAGCCACGCGGCAAGCAGCACAGCAAGCGCAGCAAGGGCGGGTAAGAGGATTTGTTTGTTGAGGCTTGATGTGTTCATGAGTAAAACGTGATGCGTGATGCGTAAACTCTAAATAATCTATGCGCCTCTGCGGTTCTATCAACAAATACCTTTGCGAACTTTGTGTTCCTTCGCGTCTTTGCGGTTCACGTTTCACGCGTCACGCATCACGTTTCACGTTTTACGCTTCACGCTCTCACAGGTGATGTGTACTCCAATTGCAGCAGTGTCACGCTTGCGTAAGGTGTCCTCGAAGTAGGCCAGACGCCATGTGGGGATGAATACGGCGCGAGTGATGGCTTTTACGAGCGTTCGCTTCCAAACGGGGAGATCGTCCTTTGAGAGCATCTCGCGCCGCCAGTAGTCGGCTACGTCGTGTATCTGGCCGAGGATGTGGAACGAGAAGGTGGTGTCGGTCACTTTGAGGCCGCGCCGCTCCAGGATGGACTTCATTTGCCTGGTTGTCAGTACCTGGATGTGGCCGATGTGGTCTCGCTTCCACCTGTGGATGGGGATGCGTTTGCTGTGCCGCAGCAGTGAAAAGAGGGTGCGCCGGTTCCCCTCGCACGGCACGAAACAGTGGAAGACGCCGCCCGGCTTGAGCACCCTGGCTACCTCGTCGGCAGCCTTGCCCACGTTGGTCACGTGCTCAAACACGTCGAAGAGAAGTACTATGTCGAACTCGTTGTCCTTGTAAGGCAGGTTGAGCGCATCGCCCAGCTTGTACTCTATCTTTCCTGTGGTGTCCGCAGCTCTAGCCTCGGCCAGGGCAACGTGCGAGATGTCGCAGCCGTAGACTTGTAAATCAGGCCGGTAGTGCAGGAACGAGCGGGTGTAGCGCCCCGCCCCGCAGCCGATTTCGAGAAGCTTGCCGTGCGCGCCCTCCATAGCACGGAGGCATCGCTCAAGGCGCAGGGCTGCAAGGTCGCGGGTGCCTGTGCGAAGCTCTCCCCTCCCTTCGACCGTCTTAACGTCTTCGTAGTCGAACTGGAACGGCTCGGCTTGATCCGTATTGCTGGGCCGGGGCGATTGCTGTGCTGTAGCCATGCTGCTGGTTATTCCCCTCCGCCCAGGACCGCCACGCACTCGATCTCCACCCTCGCGCCCCTCGGCAGCCCGGCCACCTGTACGGTCGAGCGAGCAGGTGGGTTATCCGTGCCGAATACCCCGGCGTAGACTTCGTTCATAGCAGCGAAATCGGCCATGTCCATGATGAATACGGTAGTCTTCACCACGTCGGACGGTGAGCACCCTGCGGCATCGAGCACAGCGGCGACATTGGTGAGCGCTTGCCGGGTCTGCTCTTTTATCCCTCCCTGTATCAGGTCGCCCGTCGCAGGGTCGAGGCCCACCTGCCCCGCCGTGTACACGAAGTTACCCACCTTGATAGCCTGCGAGTAAGGCCCTATCGCGGCGGGTGCGTTATCCGTCTGTATGCGCTGCCGGTTGTTCATAGTTGCTCCTGTATGGTGTGAAACGTACTGCGTAGTACGTATTGCATAAAACGTAAAACGTGATGTGTGCCCCATCAACAAGATAGTAAGGGGCATGCCACCCCACCATCCCTGTCATTCTGAGCGAAGCGAAGAATGACAGGGTTTCACTTTTATCGTTGCCCCATAACTATTCTGTCAGTAGAGCTAACTTCTAACTTCTAACTTCTAACTTCTAATTTCTAACTTCTAATTTCTTATGCCTAGAGCGTTCATCAGGCTGTAGAGGTTGTCGTAGATGTAGTCGGGGTGGATGCCTGTGGACTCTATGTCTGCTTGCTGGGAGACGCCCGTCAGCAGGAGGGCTGTGGGCATACCGGCCCTCTCGCCCATCAGGATGTCGGTTTCCAGCCGATCTCCTACGCACAGCACCTGCTCTGGGGGCAACTCGAGCAGGTCCAGCGCCACCTCGGCCATGTGGGTGTTTGGCTTGCCTATCACCGTTGGCGCGACCCCTGAGCAGGTCTGTATCGCGGCCACGATGCTGCCCGCGCCCGGCCATAGCTCACCGCCCTCTACGGGCAGGGTGGCATCCGCATTGGTGGCGATGAAGCGCGCCCCACGACGGATCGCTGAGCAGGCCCGCTGCAAGGAGTCGTAGTCAAACTTGAAGTAGAGACCCACAACCACGAAGCTGGGCTGCCACCCGTCGAGCCGGAACCCCTTCGCGCCGGAGATAGCCGTTAGCAGACCCGACTCCCCCAGCACGTACACGCCTCCCCCCTCAGGGAAATGCTCCTCCATGTACAGGGCTGTGGCCCCCGATGACGTGAGGATGGCATCGGGTGGGACGGCTATGCCCATACGCGCCAGCTTTGCGGTGAAGTCCTGGGAGGTCAGCGTGGCATTGTTGGTGAGTAGTATAAAGGATAGGCCAGCCGCCCGCAAAACAGGGAACAGCTCGCGTGCGCCTTCCAGCGCGTGGTTGCCCCGGTAGAGCACGCCGTCCATGTCTAGCACCAGCCCCGAAATCCTGCCCTGCAATTCCGCCGCCATCGCATCTCCCTGTCAAACTACCCCATATTATCTATGACAGGGCGCGGGGTTGTCCAGACTATCTTTGGGAGTTTTCAATTTTGAGTTATGAGTCTTGAGTTGTTGATGTTGTATGCGGGTAACCTCTAGCCTCTCCTTCCAGCGAGTCACCGTAAGTGCCTATCGTTGCCTGGACCCTGACTCTTACTCTACCTGCGGCTCGGCGGGCTTCTCTTCCCTGGGCGCGAAGCCTATGCCATAGGCCATCTCTACCACGCCCCGGCGCATCATGCGGTCGGCTTCGCGGAAGAGGGGCACGAGGGGGTTGTCGGGGTCGTGGCGGGCGAGCATCTCGCGGGCCTGGCGCATTATATCGAGCGTCTTATTGAAGGTCATCACCAGATCGCCTTCGCTGAGGTCTATCTGGAAGAGGATATCGCCTATCGAGGTGCCCTTGCACCACGAGCGGGCCGCGCCGTAGAAATAGGGGTTGTAGCCCCTGGTGATGGATAGGTCCTGGCGGCGTTCGGCAGCGAAGATGGCATTCTGCAGATCGTCCAGGTCGCGGCGCAGGTTGATGAGGTAGCGCGGCAAAAGGAGGCGGTTAGGGAAATCTATCTCCCGGTCGTAGGCGAACCAGGAGAAGACTTCCGCGAGGTCCTCCGCTTTCAGCCCTTCCAGGTAGTTGCCTTCTACCATCTCGGTTATCATCAAGGCGTTTGTGTCGAACACGTCGGCCAGCTTCTTCGCCTTGTGGGTAAGCTCCCCCTTGCGAACGTAGGCGAACTGCACCAGCACTTTCGACAGGCCGTTGAGGATGTTTTGCAGGCGCGTTTCCTCGAAGCGGCGGCGCTCGCCCAGGCGCTTCTCGATAGCGTCGAGGTCTACCATGAGGCGGGCGCGGGTGCGGCGGTAGCTCCTGTGCTCCTTGCGGACCGGGCAGGTGTGACAGACGTGTGTGCGCTCGGCCTCCGCCGCCTGCCGCACCTCCTCCTGTGCCGCTTCGTGCGTGGCTCGTGCCTTGGCGGAAGCCGCCTCCACGTGCTCCGACTGGGAGGCGCGGTACTCCTCTATCCAGGCTTCAAGGTCGGGGACAGCCTCTATCGCCTTGATAGTGCCTGTTTCCAGCGCGGCTAGCTCTTCGGGGGTAAGCAACTGCTCTAACGGCACAGTAGGCGGCACCGCGAGCGTACTGAGAGCAAAGGGAAGCTCCACGCTAACGGGCGGCTCAGGCAGATAATCAATATGCCTGTACTCGGTAAGCGGCACAACCTCCCCAAATAAATCCTGGCCCCTGTCCCCTGATCCCTGGTCCCTGACCACCAGGAATAGCCCTACCACCGCGCCCAATCCCCTGCCCAGGTAGATCGCCCACCCGTAGCTGTCGATGTGGACTAGCGCGCCCTGGGGCAGGGTGCGGAAAGCCCTGCGTAGAACGTCGTGCTCCGGGCGTTTCCAGGGTAGCTCAGCGCGGCGGCTCTCGACGTATTTCAGGTTCTGGTCGGCCTTCTTCTCGTGCCTGCGCGCTTCGTCCACCACGCGGCCCAGGCGCTCATATTCGTCCAGCAATGCCTCGCCGTTGTCGTAGCCGATAAGGCAGCCCACCGGCACCTCGTCAAGCTCGGCCTCTGCCTCGTCCAATTCCTGCTCAAGGTCGCGCAGGCGGCGGCTCTGCTGGAATTGCAGCAGGGAGGCGGACATGACCCTCAGCACGCGCTCGCCATTGGGCGGGTCCCACAGGTTGAGCACCGAGTTATATCGCATGGTGAATGCGCTCTCTACCGGGCGCAACGGGCCGGTGGCGATATTGAGCGCCTCGTGGAAAGTGACCCAGGGCGAGTAAGGGATGACGACGTGGCCCTGCGCGTCTATGCCGCGCCGCCCGGCACGCCCCGCCATCTGCTGGAACTCGTTGGGGATGAGGGGCCGTCGCGATACGCCGTCGTACTTGCTCATGCGCCCAATGACCACCGAGCGGGCGGGCATGTTGACGCCCAGCGCCAGGGTGTCGGTGGCGAAGACCACGCGCAGGAGTGCCTTGTTGAATAGCTCCTCCACAAGCTGCTTGAGGATGGGCAGGAGGCCGGCGTGGTGGAAGCCGAAGCCGCGCCGGGCGAGGTAGGCTATTAGCTGCACCTGCTCCAGCTTGCGGTCTTCGGGCGAGAGGCGGTCGAGGTAGCTCGCCAGCACTTCGTTGATGCGGCGCACGGTCTCTGCGTCGCGCAACGCGGTGAGGCGTATCATCGCGCACACCTCGGCGGCGGCCTCGCAATCTCGCCGCGAGAAGAGGAAGAAGATAGAGGGCAGCAGGTCGGCGCGCTCAAGGCTCTCCACCAGTTCGCGCGGGGTCGGCTCGGCGCGCTCCCTGCCCGCGGGCGCGTCTTCTTCCAGGGCGGGGCCTCTGTGCCTCTGCCCCTGGTACTTTTTCCTTACCTCCCCGCCCACGTTGAAGTCCACTATCTGCTGGCCCTGGGCGTTGATGACCAGGTTTAGCTGACCATCCAGGAAGTAATATAGGGATAGTGGCACGGAGCGTTGCAGGTGCGTAACCAGGTGGATGGGCTGGTGGGTGCGGCCTATCCAGTCGGCGATTTCGGGCGCGTTGCTGACGGTGGCCGACAGGCAGACTAGCTGCACGTAGTCGGGACACATGATAATCGACTCTTCCCAGGTGGTGCCGCGCTCAGGATCGGCCAGGTAGTGTATCTCATCGAAGATGATGCAGCCCACGCCCCAGAGCGCCGACGGGGTCTGCAAGAGCATGTTGCGCAGCACTTCGGTGGTCATGACGATGATAGAGCCTTCGGGGTTCTCGATGATGTCGCCCGTGAGGAGGCCCACCGCATCGCCGTACTGCTCGCGCAGGTCGCGGAACTTCTGGTTGGAGAGGGCCTTGATGGGGGTGGTGTACATCACCTTGAAGCCCTTGCGCGCCGCCCTGAAGACGCCGAACTCCGCCACTACCGTCTTGCCCGTGCCCGTAGGCGCGGCCACCATCACGCTCTCCCCCGTCGCCAGGTGCGCAATAGACTCCTCCTGGAAAGGGTCCAATGGGAATGGATAGCGCGCCCGGAAGTCGGCTATGAGGGCGGCTTCCTCTTCGGTATGCTCGACGTGGGGTGTCAGGTGTTGAGTGTTGGGTGTTAGTGTGGTGGGGTGGACCTGCTCGCGCCCGTTGGGGCGTGGCTTGCGGAGGCGTTGAGCTTTAGGAGGGCGTTCGCGCGTGGCGGGCTGGCCCTTGCGCCCTCTGGTTGGTTTTGGCTCTTCTATGGATTGTTTGGGTTTGCGTGGCATATATTAGATGTGAGGTATTGCAAGGAGTGGGCCTTCATGTCGTGGTGGAGGTGGCGGCCCTTCGGCTTTTACAGTACTTGACACGAGATCATCTTGTAGATACAATGTAAGTACAAATCAGGTCGAGATGGAGATAAGCATGATTACGAAAGCACGAATCATCAAGATAGGTAATTCGCAGGGCATACGCATCCCTAAGCTGATGCTTGAGCAGGTGGGCTTTGGCGAGGATGTAGAGCTAGAATCGCAGGCAGACCAACTGATTATCCGTGCAGCCCGGCATCCACGCTACGGCTGGGACGAGCAGTTTCGCGCCATGGCTGAAAGAGGAGACGACAAGTTGCTGGATGCCGATGCGCCAAGTCTCACAAGCTGGGATGATAAAGAATGGGAATGGTAGTCAAGCAGTTTGACGTCTATCTGGTGAATCTCGATCCCACCATAGGCAGTGAAATACAGAAAACCAGACCCTGCCTCATCATATCGCCCGACGAAATGAACCAGCATATCGCCACCGTTATCATTGCGCCAATGACCACGCAGGGGCAGAAGTATCCCACCCGCGTACCATGCAAATTCAAAGGCAAGGATGGGCTGATCGTGCTGGACCAACTACGGACTGTGGACAAAGCTCGCCTCGTCAAGAGACTGGGGCGGCTGAGCGCGGAGACACAAGAAGATGTGCTCACTTTGCTCGCTAAGATGTTTGTTGCTTAGATGCCGGAACCACGCATCCGAGGCGGTATCCAGATCGATATTAAGCTGAGAGGCACACATGGAAGAAACCTTTTACACGCATGCTCTTTGGCGCGTGAAGCCGGACCGTGAGGAGGAGTTTATATTTGCCTGGAAGGCGCTGGCCGACGCCTTCTCACGCTTGCCCAACCCACCCAGCCACGGCACGCTCATCCAGAGCCTGACTGACCCGACATTGTTCTACTCCTTCGGCCCGTGGGATAGGTTGGAGGATATTGAGGCCATGCGGCAGGACCCGCAGGCTAGACAGGCTATTCAGCATGTTATGGCGCTGTGTACGGGAGCTACACCAAGCAGCTACCGCGTCGTAGCAGAGATCCGTATATAGTGTCGCACATTACCAATGCTGAAGGTCTGATTCTGAGCATGCTATAATCCACCTACGAATTACTGAGACGGTATTGCCAATGCAGTTTGAGATCATTGGCCCCATCGTAGATACCGAGACAATAGCGACCGGCAACGCCATACGCGAAGTTGCCCGACTGCGTAGGGTGTATGGCCCGGCTCGCTGGCGCAAACGCAAAGGGATAGCAACCCTACTCCTGCATAATGGAGAAGTGCGGCAGGCTGAAGTACATTGGTATGAGGCGACAGGAATCGGCAGAAAAGAGTACAAAATCAAGCGGTTCTTGGAATAGGGAGCATGAAAACACCAGATACCACCAAACAACAATTAGCCATCTGCATTCGCAATGATGGCTATCCGGTCTCATTAGAAGTCCGCAAAGTCTACCGGGTTGTCTCAGATACCGGGGCAGATGAGCATCACTTTATCAGAGTGCTTGACGAATCCGGCGAGAGCTACTTATATCCCAGTGAATACTTCATCCTGGTTGATTTGCCGGATGACGTGAGAGAGGCGATCTTCATTACAGCCTGATCTCCTGGCAAGTCGCCCTCGAAAACGAACAGGGTAAGATTCTGGGAGGAGACTATGCCCAAACAAGATGAAGAGCGCGTGCCGGTCAAGATGCAGCCCACCTATGATGCCATCGTCAGCATAACCGATGAGGTCTGTAGGGAGCATCTAAACGACGAATACGCGACACTGGCGCGCAAAATGGCTGCCGCGCTGGCACGCAAGCGCCCCTCTCCACTGGCGACAGGCAGGGAGCGTACATGGGCCTGTAGCATACTCTACGCGCTGGGCCGGGTGAACTTCCTGCATGACAAGAGCCAGACCCCACACATGAGGATGGACGAGTTGTGCAAGCGGTGCGGCGTGAGCCAGGCGTCGGCCAGCGCCAAAGCCAGGATAATACATGATAAGTTGGAGCTTATGCAGCTTCACCCTGATTGGACCCTGCCAAGCAGGCTAGCGGACAATCCCCTCGCCTGGGTGTTAATGGTCAATGGAATACCTGTTGATGCGCGCTGGATGCCACGCGAATTTCAGGAAGGAGTCTATCGTATGGGTCTCATCCCCTACATCCCCAACGATGGGCCGTCACAACATTAGCAACCGGCACTTTTGGTTAGGAGGTCAGGAGACACAAAATGGAGTTAGTCCCTGTAGACTCAAGCATGGTTTATGCAGTGGCGTACGATCCTGACACGGAGGAGTTGCTTGTGATTTTCACCAGTGGCAAGACCTACATATATGAGGGAGTGCCACGCAAAGTGTATGACGGTCTCATGTCCGCCGACTCGAAGGGGAGCTACATGGCGAGCTACATCATTGACGTATACCCCTTCTCAACACCTTCCCGCAGGCGAAAGGGATAGATTAGCAGAGGCTTGGAAGGTAAACTCTAGCCGTTCGAAGCCCATATCAGCTTCATAGGCAGCAAGAACCCCCGCCGCTTCTCCACCCACTCGACCCGCAGACCCGCCTCACGTATTATCCTCTCCGTGTCCTGATTCAGCCTGCACCCATCAGCTACTTTAGCCCAGAGAGGTGCCAGCACGTCCTGGGCGCGTGCGGATACAGGGTTGGTGGAGCGAACATGCTCAAGGAAGCGTGCAGGAGAGCCGGGCTTGAGGACGCGGCGGGCTTCGGCCAGGGCGAGCGCGGGGTCCGGGATGGTACAGAGGGCCAGGTTGCAAACGAGGCCGTCGAATGTGGCATCAGCAAAGGGAAGGCTCATGGCGCTGGCTGCTATGGGGGTGATTCGGGTGTGGGCGTGCCGCGCTTTGTCCCGGAGGCGTAGGATGCTCGCCAAGTCCGGCTCTGTAGCGATTACCTTTGACGAGGCAGCGTAATAGCGCAGGCTGAGGCCGGTGCCCGCGCCTATCTCTAAAATGAGGCCATTGAGCCGAGCAATCAATTTGCGCCTGCGCGAACCGAGCACTAACATCTCCACCGGACCTTGCAAGGCCAGATCGTACATGAAGGCTGAAATGTATCGCCGAGTAGAGAGTTCGTTGCTCATAAAGTTGGCCCAATCTTTCTGAGAGTTTATTCGGCACCGCTCAACATATGCAACTTAGCCGGATTACTTGATGAAGGGTATACTTGTTGATGCTTATATGGATATTGCAACGATAGACGATACTGGTTTGATGCAACATCTTGCGAAGAATTGCAATTGCCCTGCGGGAGGCACCAGTCTTTACATGGTAGAGCAAATTCCCACACCGGACGATAAGGTTGTCATAGAGGCGACGTACCCAGGCGTCAAGCCGGAAGAGCTGTTCCGCTACCTGGTAGAGCCGCAATTGGTCACCCAATGGTGGCCGCCCCAGGCAGAGACCGACCCGCAAATGGGCGGCGCTTATCACCTCCAATGGCCCGATATGGACTGGCACCTCAGGGGGCACTACAATCTTTACGAGCCTCCTCACAGGCTGGGCTTCACCTGGCAGTGGGACCACGAGCCGGAGATACCCACCAGGCATGTCTCGATGGATATTGACCCACATGATGGGGGCACAAAGCTAACCGTGACACACGGCTTCTACAACGACTCTCCGAGGGATCGGGAGGAGCGCCAGGGCCACACTGACGGCTGGACCCACTTCCTGGGCAGGCTGCAAGCGCTATTGAGCAACGGAGGGACAAACGAACATGATGCATGCTAGCTCAACCCTTACCACAGAACAAGGCTCACACTTCGCACGCCTGGCATTGGAGGGCATCCACAGGGAGTATCCCAACAAGCTAGATCACGTCATAAACGGCCCCGGCGACCTGCAAAGCCCCAGGGCGCTCCACCCGGCCTTCTACGGCTGCTTTGATTGGCACTCCTCCGTACACGGTCACTGGATGCTCGTGCGCCTGCTGCGCCTCCTCCCCGATCTGCCGGAGGCGGAGGAGATACGCGCAGCCCTGGGCCGCAACCTGACGGCGGAGAACCTCCAGGCAGAAACATCCTACCTCGGCCAGCCGCATCGTGCATCCTTCGAGCGGACCTATGGATGGGCATGGCTTCTCAAGCTGGCAGAAGAACTCTATACATGGGACGACTCGCAAGGCAAAGAGTGGTCGCGCAATTTACAGGGCCTCACGGAAATCTTCGTGCAGCGCTACCTCGATTTCCTCCCCAAGCAGACATATCCCATCCGCACCGGCATCCACCCCAACACCGCCTTCGGACTGGCTTTCGCCCTGGACTACGCCCGGACGGTAGGTATAAGCGAACTAGAAAACCTCATCGCGCAGCGCAGCCTGTCGTACTACTCGCGCGACGAAAACTGCCCGGCGATATGGGAGCCGGGCGGCAGTGATTTCCTCTCTCCATGTCTGGTAGAAGCCGACCTGATGCGCCGCGTTCTCCCTGCGGGCGAGTTCCATCGCTGGTTGGAACGCTTTCTTCCGGGCCTGCCAAAGGGCGAACCGGAAAACCTCTTCACCCCCGCCACCGTGAGTGACCGCACCGATCCGCAGATAGTCCACCTCGACGGCCTCAACCTCAGCCGTGGCTGGTGTATGCATAACATCGCAGTGGCCTTATCGTCTGATGATCCTGCCTACCCTGCGCTCGCCAACTCCGCAGAACTGCACGCCCAGGCCAGCCTACCACACGTCGCCAGCGGGGACTACATGGGCGAGCACTGGCTGGCGTCGTTCGCGGTGTATATGCTTTCTACTCCGCAACCACGTACCGCATAGTAGGCACAGAAGACAGGAAGATTGTTATTATGTCTTGTAGTATGAGGGGCAGAACAAACCTGCGCATTGCATTTTCCACTTATTTAGGAGCCAATATTCACTACCTCACCGGGCTTGACCGTTCCTAATACTCCCAGGAGAGCGGGTATAAGTGGTTGGAGCACTTCGTATTTGTTCTGTCTAACAACAAGCACAACAACCGCAATAGCATAGTCGCTCAGATTCTGTTGGTAGCGCATACCACGATCAACAGTGACAAATACATCGAACGATTCCTCCGCTAACCTGAGTAGATTGCCATTCCTTATACTTGCCCAGCCCACCTCTGGCACAGTCAGGGCTACATGCCCAGATAGCTCACGTTTTAGCCTTCTAGGCACGCACTCATCCAACAAGATTCTCATCCAGGCGCATCCGATTGTGCAACCGCAACTTGCGAAATAAGTGCTGCTATTGAGGCTGCAAGCACTGCTACAGCCTGAGCGCGGTCAACGGTTGGGAAATCATCGAGGAACACCTCAAGGGGGTCGCCTGCCTCAAGATAGTCAAAGAGCGTCTCAACTGGGACACGCGTTCCTGCAAACACTGGCGTACCTCCCAGTATTTCGCGATCACAAATGACCAGTTGCGTTATCGTTCTAGTATCCAGCATAGGTTACTCCTTTCGCTCATGCATTCCCTCCTAATTATACACCTCCAACGAAGATGCATATATGCCGCGAAGCGTAAAGTTCTCTATCAATAAATCTCCCATGGGCTGTTCCCTACCACACCACCTGTGGATGTGCAAAACTCCCTCTTTCGACTGATTGACTCCCCTTCCTGCCCTCTGATATACTTGAATTGAACACCTGTTCTGATTATGTCTACCTGGCCCCTTTACCTTGAGTGCTACAATCGCACTGTAGAAGTCTTTCGATTGTGGCTCATCAACCGAACGCCCTTGAAGCAATCTATCTAAATAGGGGATAATTGTATGCTCCGAAGTTACAACAAGTCTGAAAGAAACGGATACATAGAGTCTATGCCCCAAGTAGAACACCAGCGCCTGCCGGGCCACGCCCAGACACACATCATCGTGCGAGGCGCGAGAGAGCACAACCTCAAGAATATTGACGTGGCGCTCCCACGCGATAAATTGGTCGTCATCACTGGGCTGTCCGGCTCAGGCAAATCGTCCCTCGCCTTCGACACTATTTACGCCGAGGGCCAGCGCCGCTACGTCGAGTCCCTCTCCGCCTACGCCCGCCAATTCCTCGGCCTGATGGAGAAGCCCGACGTAGACCTGATAGAGGGCCTCTCCCCTGCCATTTCAATAGACCAGAAGGGTGCATCCCGCAACCCGCGCTCGACGGTGGGTACCATCACCGAGATATACGACTACATGCGCCTCCTCTTCGCCCGCGCAGGCCGCCCCCATTGCCCAAACTGTGGGCGCGAGATACAGAAGCAGACCGTCCAGGAAATAGTGGACGCCGTGCAGTCCCTCCCCGAAGGCTCGCGCATAATGATACTCGCACCCATAATCAAGGACCGCAAAGGCGAGCACCAGAAGGTAATGGAAGACCTGCGCCGCGCCGGCTATGTGCGCGCCCGCGTAGACGGCGAAGTGCGCGACCTCGACACGCCGGTAGACCTTGAGAAGTACAAGATGCACACCATTGAGGCGGTAGTTGACCGCCTGGTGATACGAGCACCCGAAGAAGGGATCAGGGATCAGGGGTCAGGGGCTAGTAATAACGGGGCAACCGATAATCCAAAAAACAAGACACAGACTCCCATCGATCCAGATCGCACACGGCTGGCCGACTCAGTGGAGACGGCACTCAAGCTGAGCAAAGGGTTGGTGATTATTTCCATCATAGATGGCGAAGAGCTTATGTTCTCCGAGCACTTCGCCTGCCCCAACTGCGGTATCTCGATGGGAGCGATAGAGCCGCGCAGCTTCTCTTTCAACTCGCCTCACGGCGCGTGCCCTGCCTGTACCGGCCTCGGTACCCAAGTAGAACCCGACCCCGACCTGATCGTACCCGACCACAACCTGAGCATAATCGAGGGAGGGCTTGCGCCGTGGGCGCGCTCCTTCCAGCAGGGCGACAGCTACATGCTTGAGCTACTGGAGGCTGTGGGTAAAGAGTACGGCTTCTCAATGGACGTGCCGCTCAACCAGATGACCGAGAAGCAGATGAAAGTGCTCCTCTATGGGGCCGACAAGAAGGTAACGGTCAAGCACAAGAACTACCAGGGCCGCTGGCACGAGTACGACGTGCAATATGAGGGTGCGGTGAACATAGTCAAGCGGCGGCATGCGGAGACTACCTCCGAAACGATACGCCATGAGCTTGAGCGATTCATGTCGGACCGCCCCTGCCCCACGTGCCGGGGGCAGCGCCTCAAGCCGGAGAGCCTGGCCGTGACGGTAGACGACAAGTCCATCGCCAGCGTAGCCCACTTCTCGGTGCGCGAAGCACATCGCTTCTTCCAATACCTTTCGGGCGACACCGACAAGCCTACACCCTTCTCGGAGAAGGAGCAGATCATCGCCCGGCAGGTGCTCAAAGAAATAAAGGAACGGCTCGGTTTCCTCATGGACGTGGGACTGGATTACCTCACTATCAACCGCACGGCAGCCACGCTCGCGGGTGGCGAGGCCCAGCGAATTCGCCTCGCCACCCAGATAGGCTCCTCCCTCATGGGCGTGCTCTATATCCTGGACGAGCCTTCCATCGGCCTGCACCAGCGCGACAACGTGCGGCTGATAAACACCCTCATACGCCTGCGCGATCTGGGCAACACCCTGATAGTGGTCGAGCACGACGAAGAGACCATCCGCGTGGCCGACTGGATAGTGGACATCGGCCCAGGGGCGGGCGAGCACGGTGGGGAGATAATCGCGCAGGGCACGATAGACGACGTGCTGCACAACCCCAACTCGATCACGGCCCAGTACCTTAAGGGTGAGCGCGTGATACCCGTGCCCAAGAAACGCCGCAAAGGTCACGGCAAGAGCATCACCGTGCATCGCGCTTACGAGAACAACCTCAAGCACGTCACGGTAGAGTTTCCATTAGGCAAATTCATCTGCGTGACGGGCGTATCCGGCTCCGGCAAGTCCACCCTGGTACACGAAGTGCTCTCCCGCAAGCTGCGGCAGGCGCTCTATGGGTCGCGGGAGAGGCCGGGCGCGCACGAGAGCATAGAGGGCATAGACCAAATAGACAAGATAATCGAGATAGACCAGTCGCCCATCGGCAGGACGCCGCGCTCCAACCCCGCCACCTACACGGGCGCGTTCACGCCCATACGCGAGGTGTTCGCGAAGGTGCCTGAGTCGAGGGTGCGAGGGTACGACTCCGGGCGATTCTCCTTCAACGTGAAGGGCGGCAGGTGCGAGGCGTGCCGGGGAGATGGCATCATCGAAATAGAGATGCAGTTCCTGCCCGACGTGTTCGTACCGTGCGAAGTGTGCCACGGCGCGCGCTACAACCGCGAGACGCTTGAGATACGCTTCAAAGGTAAGACCATAGCGGAAGTGCTCGACATGACGGTCGAAGAGGCCACCGAGTTCTTCGACAATGTGCCCGCAATCAAGAACAAGCTAAAAACGCTGTGCGAGGTGGGCCTGGGCTACATCCACCTGGGCCAGCCCGCCACCACCCTCTCAGGCGGGGAGGCCCAGCGCATCAAGCTGGCATCAGAGCTTTCGCGCCGCGCCACCGGCAAGACCCTCTACATACTGGACGAGCCGACCACCGGCCTCCACTTCGCCGACATTGAGCGCCTCTTACATGTCCTACAGCGCCTGACGGACGGCGGCAACACGGTACTGGTCATCGAGCACAACCTGGATGTCATCAAGACCGCGGACTGGCTTGTAGACCTGGGGCCGGAGGGTGGCGACGCGGGCGGCGAAATAGTGGCTGTGGGTACCCCCGAAGATATAGCCGACACGCCTGATTCCTACACGGGGCAATTCCTGAGGAAGATGCTGCCGGAAATGAAGGAGAAGGCCCGGCGGGGGGCGGCGTAGAGTGGACAACAGGGAATGAAGCAACGCACTTATTCGGGCTGAAGCGTTATTGAGGTAAGGATATGAGAAGTATTGACCTGGACGCTGTTGTTACCGAGGACGGCAAACTAATTATAGACGTGCCCCCCGATATTAGACCGGGAGAGCACCACGTTCGGTTAGTAGTAGAAGAGCGTCCTGACCCCAGAAAAGACGGCACTGTTGAATTCCTTGTTATTCACGTCGACTCCTGGCCTGATGACCTTTCGTTGAGCAGAGAGGCGATGTATGGCGATGATGGAAGGTAGGAGCGTTTTCCTTGACACGAATGTACTCGTTTATGCCACAATCCATCAATCCATCCTGCATCAAGAAGCCCAGGCAGCAATCTCCGATTACAAGAGAAAGAACGTAGAGACCTGGATCAGCCGCCAGGTTATACGAGAATATCTGGCAACACTTACCCGCTCGAATACTTTCACCAGCCTGGGGAACCCAATACCTGTTGCGACACTTGCCGCCGAGGTTCAGCTTTTTGGGAACCAGTATCGGATAGCGGAAGATAATCGTGTCGTCACCAGGGAACTGCTGGACCTGATAACCATGATCCCAACAGGCGGCAAGCAGGTTCACGACGCAAATATCGTCGCAACCATGTTGGCCTATGGCATCCGGGAACTTCTGACCCACAACACTACAGATTTCGCCCGCTTTGCTCCATTTATTAACGTGGTGCCACTGTCGGCACAGACGAAATGACTTGGAGATTTACCTTATGGGCGCGCTAATTGGGTTTCCATAGGCTATATTGCCCTACCGAAGAGTCGTCTATCAACAACAATAACACCTACTTAATAACCTGACTTAAACTCTAGTAGGAATGGTTCGCGAACCACTCCTACTATTGCGCGCCTGGAACTAACCCCAGCAGAGCAGTGTACATTCTGTACAAGCCCTCTGACCTGCCAGCGTGCCATATTCTCTATCAGGAAGCGCAACAATGCCCCGTAGCCTCCATATTCTGGCCTGGGTAATCCTCAGCCTGCTAATCTTCGCCGCGTGTGGTGGGCCTGCCGCGCCCATCCCCACAGTAACCCCAGCAACCAGTCAAGCTACGCCTGGGCCGCGCGCCATCACCTTCACCACTCAAGATGGCGTCCAATTGAGCGGCACGCTATACGGGCAGGGCACCGCAGCTATCATCTTCTCACACATGTCGGAGGGCAGCCGGGCAGAGTGGCGCGACCTGCCTGAGAAGGTGGCAAGCATGGGCTATATGGCTCTCGCCTACGACTTCAGAGGCAGGGGAGAGTCAGAGGGCGCGTTCGACCCGCCAGCCTCTAATAAAGACCTCATGGCTGCCGTTGCCTTTATCCGCAAGGAAGGGACGCAGAAGATAGCGCTAATCGGCGCCAGCATGGGCGCTATGGCGTCGGCTAAGGTCGCGGCTGTGGAGAAGACGGAAGCGGTAATCTGCCTGGCGGGCGGCATCTCCTGGAGCGGCCTGGAAGTCAGCGACCGGGAGCTTGCAGCGATAACTGCGCCCTTGTTGGCCATCACCAGCGAAGAGGACCACTTCGTCAAGGACACGCTCCACATCTACGAAGTAGCATCTGGTCCCAAAGAGAAGTACCTCTATCCTGGCAGCAACCACGGCACCGACTTGTTTAATATTCACGGAGAAGACCTCTCCCAGCGCATCATCAACTTCATTCTGAAGAATATGCCCCTATAAAGTAGGGCTGTGTCAACGTCGCTAAAACGCCTTACCACTAGAAAAAGTGGTTGTCTATGTAAGGGAAGTTGGCGCTTCGCCGCCAATTTCCCTTACATAGACAAAAGAATACTTCTCTTCTGAAGTAAAGCCTGGTGGGTTGCGCGACAAAGCTGGAAAGGATAAACTGGACTGTCTGCTTTTTGCCTGTGGGCAACGGGGCAGATATAGACCCGGTTGTGTAGGAGTGTGTAAGAAATGCCTGGAATTACCCCTGAGCTTGTCGTGTCGAACCTGGCCCAATCAATGCAATTCTATGAGGCGTTGGGCTTCGTGAAGGACAACGAGGGAATAGTTGATGAGAATGGCTCGCAGTGGAACAGTCTCGTGCTCGGCGGCGCTCATCTCTGGCTTCTCCGGCAAGACGTAGACTCTACCCTGCAAGAGGGTGCCCCTCGCGGCAACGGCGTCCACCTCTACCTATCGGTGGACGATGTTGACTCCTTATACGAGGAGGTTAAGGCGAAAGGCTTGCAGATGAACGTAGTGCAGGAGATAGAGACCCTCTGGTATGGCCTGCGCGAGTTCAAAATGGCCGACCCCGATGGCTACGTGTGGACCCTCAACTCGCCGGTGAGCGAGGCGGCAGCCGAAAGCACGGGCGAGGATGCCTGACGCCAGCCTCGAAGCCGCACTGGCGCACCTTTCAGCCGCTGACCCCGTAATGGCCCGCCTCATCAACGAGCGCGGGCCTCTACAGCTTTCCTATACCACCGATTATTTCTATACCTTGCTTGACGCTATCGCCTCGCAACAGCTCTCAAGCAAGGCCGCAGCCACTATCGTCAACAGGATAAAAGCCCTCGTCCCCCATCGCGACACCCCCGACCCGCAGAGCATCCTGGACCTACCGGATGATTCTCTGCGAACTGCCGGGCTGTCGTGGAAGAAGGTCAGCTACGTCAAAGACCTGGCAAGGCACGTCGCTTCAGGCGAGCTTGACCTTGAGCACATTTCGCAGATGGAAGATGAAGAGATAATCAAGGAATTGGTGGCCGTCAAGGGTATCGGGCGGTGGACGGCGGAGATGTTCCTCATATTCTCCCTGGCGCGGCCCGACGTAATGGCGGTAGACGACTACGGCCTGCAAGTCGCCATGCAGCGCCTCTACAACCTTTCCACCCTGCCCAAGCCCGCCGCTATGCGCGAGATAGCCGAACCCTGGCGGCCCTGTCGCTCCTACGCCTCCCTCTACCTCTGGCGCAGCCTCGACAACTCTCCCAAAGTAGCCGCAATGGAAGTGCAGATGATGCACGATGGGTGATCCCGACTGTTCTCCAAAAATTATATCTATCAAGCTGTAATTATGGTATACTTAACCTCGAACATAGGGCTATAACTTACCCATATCGCAGTAACACAGCATCTATGCCGAAACGTGCTATTTAGTTTCGATATTGAAGTCGCGTGACTGTGATTTGCGTGTAATGTAGCTTTGAAGAGGCGCGATCCATATCATACTCTGCCTGAGCCTTTGCATATTCAATGGCAGTTAGCAGTTATAGGAGTACAGTTGATGGACACAGATTTTGGGGCGATAAAACGGACCAGAGTGCGTGTAATGGATAATAGGGAGCGACTTCGCTATGGTCGCGCCCTACGCGTGATGGCGGTGCCGTTGATGCTCTGCCTCATACTCGCTGCGGCCTTCGCTTCCCCACTCCGCGCCAGAGCGGATACGGCGCTACCCTGTTCCACCAGTGGCACCTGGACGCAGGGCGAAGTCAATCTCTACTGGCTCGATGTGGAGCAGGGGGACAGCCAGCTAATCGTTGGCCCCACCGGCAAGACGCTGCTAATAGACCTGGGCGAGACTTCGTTCAACACTCATGGCTCGACCACGAAGGCTACCTCGGTTGCCAGCAAGATACGCACGATCTGTGGGACCGGCTCAAACCCTGTGGCCCTCGATTACGTGATGATCTCCCACCACCACCTGGACCACATCGGCTACGCCGCCAATCCCGGCGACACCGCCACCTATGGCAATGGGCTTTACCAGTTGCTCACGCCCGGCGGCCTCGGTTTTACGGTTGGCACCTTCATTGACCGCGACGCAGGCACATGGACCGACACCAACAGCAACGGTGTGTGCGACGTCGGCACGTCAACCAACCCTTCAGACGAGATCGCCTGGCACAACGCGGGCACGACCTCACAGACCTCCCGCCGCTTCATCTGCTGGCTGTACGGCCCGTCAACCCAGGCAGATCGCGCCAATATAGAGGGGCACGTCGTCACCCTGACCAATAACTCCACATGGCCCACTATCAACCTGGGTACCGGGGTAAACGTCACCATCCTGAACGCTAACGGCAAGGATACGATGCAGGCCGACGGCACCACGCCCGTCAGCGGGGACCACACCACGCAGGGTGGCAATGGGCCGCCGTCTGAGAACGATTACTCCGTAGCGGTGAAGATCACCTATGGCAACTGGAAATACGCCACCGCGGGCGACTCCGATGGGGAGTACAATACCAGCGCCAACGACTATACCTATAACAATATCGAGACCAAGATCGGGCCTCTGTTTGGCAACGTGGATACGATGAGGGCCAACCACCACGGCAGCGACCACTCCTCCAGCCAGGCCTACATAGATACCCTCAAGCCCGAAACCACTTTCATTTCGTGCGGGAGCAACAGCTACGGCCACCCCGGCAACCGCATGCTGGACGCGCTGCGCGACGTAGTCAGGGACGGGGGCACAGGTTCCGATATATACCTGGCTAATAATCCCTGCGACGACTACCAGTCAGATGGGACAACGCCAACCGATTATACAGGCACATACAACACGAATGGCGATGTGGTGCTGCGTACTACCGGGTCGGGCACAGGCTACACGATCTACTACGATGTAGGGTCGCGCTCGTATACGGCTGCTACAAACACTCCGACACCTACCAATACGCCTACGGCTACCAACACCCCAACCAGCACGCCGACTAACACGCCTACCCCTACTGCAACCCCGGCAGGCCCTTCTGTAGTGGTAATCAACGAGTACCTCATGTCCCCGCAGACTACCTATACTACCGAATGGATAGAGTTGTACAACCCGTCCGGCAACGCCATAGATATAAGCGGCCTCTACTTGGACGACCTCGCCGGTGGAGGCGGCTCTCCGAAGCAGATACCGGCCAGCACCACTATCGCGTCACACGGCTATTACGTGATGGAGATCGCGAGCGGCTTCCTCAACAACACGGGGTCCGACTCGGTGCGCTTCTTGAGCATCGTGGGTGGCGTAGAAACGGTATACGACTCCACCTCGTATAACCTGGGCAGCACGCACTACGACAAATCGTTTCATCGAAACAGTGACAACGGTAGCTGGTGCGGGACCATCTCCACCAATGTGAGCAAGGGCAGCAGCAACCCTGCCACCTGCCCGTAATACCTGCGATGCACGTAAAGCTCAGGCTGCCCGTAAAGCGGCTACACCAGGGTAAGAGTCCTGGTGTAGCCGGTGTAATCGTGCTGGGGATCGTCCTGCTGGGCGTCATAGGCTGGGGCATCGCCAACTACTCGCGTATCGCGCTCCCACTATCGCAGCAACAGAATAATGCCAGGCCAATCGTGATGGTCAGCGGGCGGGACGATCACGGACACGTGCAGGATAAGGTAGTCCCTCTGCTTAGCGCGCCGGACGATGACACAGTTGTAGCGCGTGTGGACGATGGCACCTTCGTGCGTGTGGTTGACCAGCGTGGCGAGTGGATGCGCGTGCAGACGGTAGCCGCTCCCCAGGCTACGGGTTGGGTGAACGATTATTATCTGCGCAACCGTATGCTCCGCACGGACGGTGGCGGGCAGGTAGACTTGCTGGACGCTCGTGAGATGGGCGGCAGGGTATGGCTCTACGTGCGAGCAGTGGGCGATCCCCAGGCTGCGCCTGTATGGGTAGACTCGATGAGGCTGAAAGAGGTCGGAGCACATGTTGACAAATAAAGGAGACCGTCCCAGATGACACACAAGCAAGACCCTGAAGCGCTCACTAGTGGAGATGAATCGGAGGACATGATCACGTTGGAGGTCATGCTGCGGCCTGAGCACGTCGCGTTGCTAAAGCGCTTTGCCGGGCGCGAGGGCGCTAGTGTGGAGGCGTTAGCCAGCCTCTGGCTAGAGGAGAAGCTGGATGAGGCGATGCGTTCCTCGCGCCCTTCACCGGGCCAATCTGGGGGCAGTAAGGGTCCAGAATAACATCTGTAGCAGTAAGGGTCCAGAATAACATCTGTAGGGGCGCGATTTATCGCGCCCTGGTGGGATAGCCGGCCAACATGGCATGTAATCTTACCAGGGCGCGATAAATCGCGCCCCTACAGATGTTTATCTATATGCCTTTCTCTATCTAACAGAACTGCCAGAAGGCCCCGCCCTCCTCTGATTACATCCTTTGACCAATTCCAGGCCGGACCCGGCTCTTGCGCTATCCCCGCAAGGAGGCCCGCCGCGTCTCGCAGGCTGGCACCTCCCCATCCCAGTAAATCGGGCGGCCTAATCGAAGGCGCTCCCAGGATGCTTGCGTAGGTGCCGGGGCTGTGGAGCAGGGTCTTTAGTACGAAACTCGCAGACAGGCTGCTGCGCGTAGGCAAAACTCCGGCCAGGATTCCGGTTACGATGCGGGCATAGGCACGATCTCGCCTGGCGGTAGCTCCCACCAATCTCAGTATGGATAGCCACGCTCCTGCAAGCGAGCGGTTCCCGGCCAGGGTCACGTAGAGGTCGGCTATACGCAAGTCCAGGTCGAACGCGGCTCGCCAGCACCGGTCGTAGCGGGCCAGAAACGCCTCACTCAGATCATCGGCGTTGAGCGCTTCGTCTGCCACCCTGGCAGCTATCTGCGCGCTTTCGAGCGCTGTGTGAATGCCTTCCCCGTTGATAGGGTCTACCAGGTTGGCGGCGTCTCCGATGAGAAGTACCCTTTGCCCGTGCCGCCTGCTCGTGGGAGAGTACGTATTCAGAGGCCAGCCGACGATGCGGCCAATTAGCCGAGCACCATGTAATCGCGCCTGCGCTGCCGGGTCATGCTCCAGCCAGTAGGCAAAACGCTCACGCAGGTTGGCCCGCTCCCGGCGATACGGGTCCATCACCATGCCCATACCGACGTTCGCCCGGCCCGCACCTAGCGGAAATATCCAGGCGTAACCGGGAAAGAAAGCTTTGCCGAAGAGAATATCAACCTGCGTGCTATCCCCGGATACCCCCTCGAAATAGGCTCTCAAGGCAAAAGAGATGTTCTTGCTCTTATTAGATACGGGGTTCAAAGTGCGAGACACCAGAGAGTGGGCACCGTCTGCCCCTATTACCAGCCGTCCCCGGAATGTACATGGCCGGCCCTCGCGTTGTGCGAAGACGCTTACCCCGGTGGCGTCTACCCTTACTTCTTTGACTTCGCATCGCTCAACGCTTTCCGCGCCTGCCGCCTGAGCCTGGCGAAAGACGATTTCATCGAAAACCATGCGTGGGAGCACAACGCCATAGTCGGTGAGGCCGCGCACTCTCGGCACCCTGCCCATCATCAGCTTCTCGCCGTCTATGTAGAAGGCCCCTCTACTTACACGGTGCGGGCAGGCAGGCCGGGCAGCTTCGAGCGCGGGCGAACAACCTAGCATTAGAAGCGCCCGTTGGGAGGGAGGGCTTATCATATCGCCGCAAACCTTATCGCGTGGGAAGCTGGCTTTATCCAGGAGCAGCACGCGCCAACCCGACCGCGCCAGGTCTATAGCCGCCGCGCTCCCTGCGGGACCGGCCCCTACGATGATGACATCCCATGTCTTTTCGAGCATCGCCGCCCTCCCATACACCTGACACCATGAATATACCACGAATGTGATATAATTCACAAATGTTATCATCTCATGCAGACGCCAGGAGTTGTAACCGGATGGACCAGGAACTTCTCAATCTTCTAAGTGCGCGCAAGGGACACTTCCGCCTGGAGTCGGGGCATCATGGCGGGCTGTGGCTTGACCTTGACCCTCTGTTCGTCGTGCCTGCTCGCATCAAACCGTTTGTCCGGGCGCTTGCGGAGCGGCTCAAGAGGCATGATATACAGGCGGTGTGCGGCCCACTGGTTGGCGGGGCGTTTCTCGCTCAGTCGGTAGCCTCTCTGCTCGATGTCGAATTCTACTATGCGCAGAGGTTCGTGCCTGCGGTGCGCGATCTCGCTACTCTCTACTCGGTGGAGTATCGCATTCCTGGTGGGGCGGGCAACATGGTACGCGGTAAAACTGTAGCCGTAGTTGACGATGCGATAAGTGCGGGGTCGGCGGTGCGCGGTACGCTTGCCGCCCTTGAGGCGAACGGCGCGAAGCCGGTAGCCATGGCGGCGCTGCTCGTGCTGGGCACTCAAGCGGAGCGCTTCTGCCAGGAGCACGGTCTCGCGTTGGAGTATATTGCACAGCTTCCTTATGAGATCTGGCTGCCAACTGAGTGTCCCCTGTGCGCTTCCGGGGTGGTGCTCGAAGATGTGGAGTAAAAGAATGTTGATGTAGGGGCGACCCGCCGGGTCGCCCCTACCGTAAATCTCAATACTTACGATTACGATCCTGATCGCCCACCAAGAGCCTGCCGGACGCGGCCTGTGAGCATATGGCATACAAGATGCTCAGGTGGGTATGCAACCACTCACTCCCTCCCCCATCCCATCCAAGGAGCGTAAATCAGCATGGCAACACCAACGAGATTCGGCGTATTCGTGCCGCAGGGCTGGCGCATGGACCTGACCCACATAGAAGACCCCATCGAGCAGTACGAAGCGATGAGCCGGGCCGCTAAGGAAGCCGAGCGCCTCGGCTTCGACTCTATCTGGCTCTACGACCATTTCCACACGGTACCCCAGCCCGAAATCGAGACCACCTTCGAGGCATGGATAGCCACCGCAGCGCTGGCCCGCGACACGCAGCGTATCCGCATCGGCCAGATGGTTAGCTGCAACGGCTATCGCAGTCCGGCCTACCTGGCTAAAGTGGCCTCCACTGTGGACGTGCTCAGCCGTGGGCGGCTCGACTTCGGCATCGGCGCGGGCTGGTACGAGCATGAGTGGCTGGCCTACGGCTACGGCTTCCCCGACGCGCCCACCCGCCTGAAAATGCTGGGCGAGGCGCTGCAAATAATCAAAGCGATGTGGACCGAGCCTTACGCCAATTTTGAAGGGAAATTCTACCAGGTGAAGGGGGCGATCAACGAGCCTAAGGGCGTGCAAAAGCCCCACCCGCCTATCTGGATCGGGGGCGGCGGGGAGAAAGTAACCCTCAAACTGGTCGCCCGCTACGGAGACGCCAGCAACTTCGGCGGCAAGAACGTCGAGGAGTTTCGCCGCAAAGCAGACATCCTCAGAGAGCATTGCGACGCAGTTGGCCGCGACTACAATGAAATCGTCAAGTCGGCCAGCCTCGACGCGCTGGTGCTAGCCCCCGGCGAAACAGCCCGGCAAGAGGAGATCGACCATGCCTTCGGCGGCAACGGTCCCAAACTGGAGGACTACCGGCGTGGTAGTTTTGTGGGCACCGCACAGGAGCTAATAGATCTCTGCGGCAGCATGATGGACGCCGGGGTGCAATACTTTCTCTTCTACGTGCCCGGCACCGCCTATGGTCTGGAGCGCATGCAGACGCTGGCTGAAGAGGTGGTCGGCAAACTGCGGGGCTAGTGGGCAAGACTGGTGGAACACTATTTGCACGTTATTCCGTTTCACTGCTTGAGCAGTTACAAGGACCACTACCTTCCACTGGTGCAAAGCCAACATTTGAGCGCGAACTCGTGGCCCGAAACCGCAACACCGTAAATTTGTCGCAGGTGTCGCATCGGGATTACTGGCCCGCTTGCTGCCGGGTAGAGAAGGAGAAGCAGGTATGTTTCACTTTAAGTCGTACCGCCTTTGGTTAGTGATTCTTTTAGGGCTGTCCGCACTGGCTGTTGTCCTTGCCGGCAAAAACACGCCGTTGGAGGCCGCAAAATTAGCAGCCTCCCCGGCGAACGCGATGGACTCCCAGCGGGGAGCATCGGGCAAGCCCGTGGCAGGCCCTTCTGCCAGGTTAGGTGTGGTTGACCTGCGCGCCTTGCCTCCACCTGCGCCGGTCCAGGGGAAGCCGAAGCCTTTGCCCTTCCGTCTGCCGCACGGCCCGAATGCCCTGCCTCCGCCGCAGGCCGGGGCCGGTAACCCGGCTTCCGATACCAATCTCCTCCGCTCATTGGACCTGCGCGTCGCTGTCACCAACCCTCCAAGCATCACGACCAGCTTTCGCGGTATTTCGTTTACCGAGTCCGGCTGTGGCTGTCTTCCTCCCGATGGCGATATGGCCGTCGGCCCTAATCACATCATCCTCGGCGTAAATACCGCTTTTCGGGTGTTCAACAAGACCGGAACCCCACTGACTGCTGTGGTGGATTTCGATGCCTTCTTCGGTAGCTGTGGGGCAGCCGGGCTGGGAAGCTCCGACCCGATTACCGTTTACGATCCTGCGGCCAACCGCTTCACGGTGGGCATCCTGCGGTATGATAGCACCACCGACAAATCATTCGTCAGCCTGGCCGTATCTACCTCACCCGACCCTACTACCACCTGGAATAAATACTGCTTCGAGCAGCCCTATATGGGCGTGGACGCTCTCTATGACTTTCCGCATATAGGGGTCGGACCGGACGCCCTTTTCACGACCGGCAATCTCTATCTGGTGGCTAACCCCGTGAACAACGTGTCGGCGCGGGTGAATGCCTTTGACAAGGCAGCGATGTACTCCGGTGCCATCACCGCTACGCAGGTCTATAGCGACGTGCAGTTCAATTCGGACATGAGTCCCGCCGATACTATCCGCCCGGCGCTCTTCAACGTCGGCTTGCCCCCAGGCCCGACGTACTTTATCAACGTAGGTTCGTCCCAGGTGCCGGGGGGTGCGCCCAGCCGCCGGGCAACTCTATGGCGATGGACCGATCCCTTCGGGGCGAACAACTTCGTACAGGCAGGCGGCCAGGACCTCGACCCCTACCTGCAAGCGGTGCCGATGATACAGCCTCCACCCGGACCACCGATGCCGCCGGAGGGCTTTATTGACGTTCGCCTGCTTGGGGCCACATGGGCAAATAACACTATCTACGGTACGCACACCATCGGCTGCGCGATAGAGGGCACCACAACTGACTGCGTTCAATGGTTCCAGTTAGGCAATATCAACGCCGCGCCAACCCTGATCCAACAGGGTATCGTCAGCGGCACAGCTACCGAGTCGCGTGCTTACCCAAACATAGGGGTGGACGCAAATGGCAACGTGCGACTCGCATACGCCTTCTCCTCCAACACTGACTTTCTAGGCCTTCGCCACACGGGTAGGCTCGCGAGCGACCCCCTGGGCACGATGGGTGCAGAGGGCACTATCAAGGCGGGCGAGCAGGCGGAGATACTGGATGACGCGCTGCGCTGGGGCGATTACTCAGGCGAAGTGACCGACCCGGACGGGGTAAGAATATGGCATTTTGAGGAGTATAGCCAGGCCGGGCAGACCTGGGGCACCTGGGCAAGCGCGGCGCAGTTTCCGCCGCAAGGAACACCCTTACCTACCGCCACCGGCACAGCACCAACAGCCACCCGTACTGTCACGGCAACGGCTACCCTGACGGCAACCGCGCCTGTGGCTTCCGCGACTACGACAGTTGCGCCCACGATAACGAACACGGTTACATTACCCACCTCTACTTCCGTCTCTAGCGTTACACCGGTGCAGCCTACCCCGACGCCGGTGAGTCCTACTGTGACAATCGTGCCGCCCACGGTGACGCGCACTGCTACGTCTATATTGCCTACCGCCACACTGTCCGTAGGACCATCAACGGCCACACGAACAGCAACGGCAGCAGCCAGCGTGACATCGCTAGCCACGCAGACACCGGAGGCTACTGCTACTGTCGTGCCGGCGACGGCAACGGGCACAGAAACGTCCGTTCCGCCTACTGTGATACAGACAGCAACGGTAGTAGCGCCTACTGTTACGTCACAACCCACGCAGGTGGCTACGAATGTGGCTACAACTACCGCCACGGTATGCCCTGTGCAGTTTACAGACGTGCCCTCTACAAACACGTTCTACCCGCAGATACGTTGCCTTGCCTGTAGAGGTATCATGGGTGGCTACTCCGACAACACCTTCCGCCCTAACAACGATATCACGAGGGGGCAGCTTTCCAAAATTGTGGCTAACTCCGCGGGCTTCCTGGAGAGCGTGAGCGGCCAGACCTTCGAGGACGTACCACCCAGCAGCACCTTCCACCTGTACGTAGAAAGGATGGCATCGAGGGAGATCATCGGAGGCTATCCATGTAACAGTGTGCCTGGTGAGCCATGCGGCACCACCAACCGGCCATACTTCAGGCCAAATGCCGCCGCCACGAGGGGGCAAATATCGAAGATAGTCTCCGAGGCAGCAGGGTATCACGACATACCGGAAGGACAAACATACCAGGATGTGCCCGCTTCCAATACCTTCTACGTGTGGATAGAGAGGCTGACGACGAGGGGCATTATGAGCGGCTACCCATGCGGGACGGTGCCGAGTGAGCCATGCGGCATGAGCGGCAAGCCTTACTTCCGCCCCAACAACAACGCCACGAGGGGGCAGACCTCCAAGATCGTGGCTAACACCTTCTTCCCAAACTGCCAGACACGGAGCAGTCCGTAAGCGGCGAGCGTCCTGTCTCTCTAGTTCAAACAAATGAGAAAAGCACAAAATGGGCGGCGCAGCCGCCCATTTTGTGCTTTTCTCATTTGTTTGAAAGTCTCTCCCCGCACGCGGGGAGGTGAGTGCGAGTTCTTGTGTGCATGAGGCAGGCACGAACATAAAATTCGGGATGTCCATGTTTGCATAGTTGGCGACCAAATACTTCATCAGCAGAAAATATGTGCTATAATAACGCATAAATCCATGTGAGAGGCACTTCAGGCATGCGTACTGTGGGCATTACTGCGGCGCGGCGATTGGCGATTACCGAGCAGAGGTTGAGCGGGCCTGCGCCTCCCGCCACCAGGGAAGGCATCATGGAGACGGTACGCAGTATCGGCTGTCTCCAATTGGACCCTATCAGCACGGTAGCACGCAACCACCTGCTTGTCCTCTGGAGCCGCCTCGGCAACTACCCCGTGGAGGAACTCGATGCGCTCCTGTGGGAAGAACATAAGCTGTTTGAGTACTGGGCGCATGCCGCCTCTATCGTGCTTACCGAGGAGTATCCGATACAGATGAGGCGTATGCGATGGCATCATACGGACCAGGCAGGCTGGGAGCGGCGCGAAAAAGAGTGGCTTGAGAAGAACAACGGCTTCCGAGAGTATGTGCTTGGGGAAATACGCGAGCGAGGTCCCATGCAGTCTAAAGATTTCGCCGACACGGCATCCTCAAGCTGGACATCTACCAACTGGTCGGATGACCGTAATATCACAAGCATGCTGGACCACCTGTGGATGCGCGGCGAAGTGATGGTTGCCGGGCGCAAGAATGGGCAACGATTATGGGACCTGGCCGAGCGGGTCCTGCCCGATTGGACCCCACGCGAAGAGCTTTCGGACCGGAAATGTACCTGTATCGCCGCGCAAAAGTCCCTCCGTATGCTGGGTGTGGCTACAGACAAACAGATAAAGAACAACTACACGCGCTACCGATACCCTTATTTATCCCAGGTTCTGAAGGGGTTGGAGCGAGAGGGTGTTATCCAACGGGTGGCGGTGGGTGATGATGGGAATATCTTACCGGGCACCTGGTACATCCACCGCGACGATCTGCCCGTACTGGAAGGCATCGAGGCGGGCGATTGGCAGCCCCGTACAACCCTTCTCTCGCCCTTCGACAACCTGATAGCATACCGGGAGCGCACCGAGTCGCTGTTCGATTACAGGTTCCGCGTCGAAATCTACGTTCCCAAGCACCTGCGCGAGTATGGCTACTATGTGCTGTCCATCCTGCACGGTGACCGCATTATAGGACGCATTGACCCTGTTATGGACCGCAAAGCCAGTCGCCTGACTATCAACGCCGTGCACGCGGAACCCCACGCGCCCATGACCACCGAGGCAGCACAATCCATCGCCACCTCTATAGTTGACCTTGCTACTTTCCTGGGTGCCAAAAGCATAGCTTATGGTGAGCGAGTGCCTGCGGAGTGGCGGCCAGCGTTGATAAAGCATGCCTGATATAGACTTCACATGAGCCAACGCGTGTCGGCAGGTACACACCAGGGTGGCGGGTGATCCGGCGTTGTGCGACAACGCCGCTCAAGCGGCAGTCCTTACCAAGAACAACCTTCCAGTCAACCTGAAAGAAATCTCCCCGGCTGATGTTTATGCGTTCAGACCCCGGCGCTTGCTCAAGCCGCCTTGAAGCTTCGGACACGTAACTCTGGTTTATGTCGATGTCCTTCCTTAGATAACCGTTGGTGCGGTGCTTGAAGTTTGGGTAGCGGTATATAGAGGTATATAATTTGATTCATGGCTACCCCAATCCTGGCCACTAAAATCTATATTCCCCCACCTCCTCCCAGGGTAGTCGTTCGCCGCCGGCTGATCGAGCGGCTTGACGAGGGTCAGCGGCGCAAGCTGACCCTGATCTCTGCGCCCGCAGGCTTCGGAAAAAGCACGTTGGTAAGCGAGTGGTCGGCAACCGGGCACAAGAAGGTAGCATGGTTGTCGCTGGACGAAGGGGATAGCGACCCGGCCCGCTTTCTGATCTACCTTATCACTGCACTACAAACGGTTGCCCCGCACATCGGGCAAGCTACGCTGGGTGTGCTCCAATCTACCGGTTCGCCTCAGCCGCCCGCGATGGAACCGATTCTGACTGCTCTGCTCAACGAGATCAGCAGCGCGCCGGACAAGCTTGTCCTCGTCCTCGACGACTACCACGTTATTGATGCCAGGGCGATTGATGATGCCCTCACCTTCCTATTAGAGCACCTTCCGTCCCAGATGCACCTGGTCATGACCACCCGCGAAGACCCACAGCTCCCCCTGGCACGGCTGCGTGCCCGCGACCAGCTGACCGAGCTGCGCGCCGCCGACCTGCGCTTTACTCTGGGCGAAGCGGCCACTTTCCTCAACCAGGTAATGGGCCTGGACCTCTCGGTAGAAGACATTGACGCGCTCGAAACCCGCACCGAAGGCTGGATTGCCGGCCTGCAGCTAGCAGCCCTATCAATGCAGGGACATAAGGATGTTCACGGGTTCGTTCGCGCCTTCGCCGGTGACCACCGCTACATAGTGGACTATCTGGTCGAGGAGGTCCTACAGCGTCAGCCCGAAAGCACACGCCGCTTCTTGCTCCAGACATCCATCCTCGACCGGCTGTGCGGCCCGCTGTGCGCTGCGGTCACCGGGCAGGCGGAAGGAGGCAGCGCACGGCTGGAGGCGTTGGAGCGGGGCAATTTCTTTGTCGTTGCGCTGGATGACAGGCGGCACTGGTACCGCTATCACCACCTTTTTGCCGAAGTGCTCCATGCCCATCTAGTGGCGGAGCAGCCCGATATGGTAGCCACGCTGCACCGGCGCGCAAGCCAGTGGTACGAGCAGCATGACTCGGCCCCCGACGCCATGCCCCAGGCGATCCGCCACGCGCTGTCCGCTGAGGACTTTGAGCGTGCGGCGGACCTTGCGGAGCAGGCAGTACCTAATATGCGCCGGAGTAGAGATGATGCTACCATGCTTGGCTGGCTCAAGGCGCTACCCGACGCGCTGCTCCACAACAGGCCCTCGCTGAGCGTTTGGTATGCCCATACGTCACTGGCTGGCGGCGAGCTTGAGAGTGTTGAAGCCCGGCTGCGCGACGCCGAGCGCTGGCTCGACCCCTCGGCCGACAGGAGTGGGATGGTCATCTTGGACGAGGATGCATTTCGGCGGCTGCCCAGCGATATCGCCGTTGCTCGGGCCGGGTTGGCCCTGGTGTTGGGCGATGTGCCTGCCACGGTGAAGTACGCCCGGCAGGCACTCCAGTTCGTGTCCGAGGACGACGTGCTTGGGCATGGATCGGCAGCGGCGCTGCTCGGCCTCGCATCATGGGCGGGCGGGGACCTGGAGACGGCGCACCGCGCGTTTGCCGGGGGCATGGCGAGTTTGCAGAGGGCCGGGCACATCACCGACGTAATCAGCGGCACGATGGCCCTGGCTGATATTCGTATCGCGCAAGGTCGTCTACATGAGGCCATGAGCACATATGAGAGAGCACTACAGCTTGCCAGGCAACAGATGGAGGAGGGCACGCCCGTTCTGCGCGGCACGGCAGATCTGTACGTGGGCATGTGCGAGATCGAGCGCGAGCGTAACGACCTGGATGCCGCGGCGGGGCACCTGCTGAGGAGCAAAGAGCTGGGCGAGCACAGCGGGTTCCCCCCTGGCCGGTATCGCTGGTGCATCGCCATGTCGCGGATACGGCAGGCCCAGGGGGATCGGGATGGCGCTCTCAACCTGCTGGACGAGGCAGAGCGCCTGTATGTGCGTGACTTCTTCCCAAATGTGCGTCCTGTTGCGGCTATGAAGGCACGACTGTGGGCCGCGCAAGGCAGGCCTGGCGAGGCTCTCGGCTGGGCGCGTGAGCAGGGCCTGTCCGTGGAGGACGAGCTGAGCTACCTGCGCGAGTTCGAGCACATTACCCTGGCCAGGGTGCTCCTGGCCCTTTATAAGAGCGAGCGTACTGAGCGCTCTATTCTTGAGGCAATGGGGCTACTGGAGCGCCTGCTGAAAGCGGCGGAAGAAGGTGGGAGGGCGGGAAGCGCGATAGAAATCCTGATGCTGCAGGGGCTCGCCCGCCATGCGCAAGGCGACGTCCCTGCTGCTCTCGTGCCTCTGCAACGCGCCCTGGCGCTGGCCGAACCGGAGGGGTACGTTCGTATCTTCGTTGATGAAGGCACACCCATGCTGGCCTTGCTGGAGGAGGCTGCTAAAGCGGGGATAGCCGGGATTGCCCACGCCTATGCCCGTCGTCTACTGGCGGCCTTTGATGAGGCTGGGGAGACCGGGGAGGCTGTGGGCAGAACGCCTGCTAAGCAGGCTTTGGTCGAGCCGCTCAGCGTGCGCGAGCTTGAAGTGCTACGGCTGCTCAGAACCGAGTTGACCGGCCCCGAAATTGCCCACGAACTCACTGTGTCCCTGCACACCATGCGTACTCACACCAACAACATTTACAACAAGCTCGGCGTAAACAACCGCCGCGCGGCCGTCCGCCGGGCCGAGGAGCTAGGTTTGCTGTAAGCGTTGCTATAGCGGGTGTGGTATCGAACACGCAACCACCGCACCCACTTTAGTGTAGGCCCTGGTAGGTTTGTCATACTACCTACGGGGCTTTTTGTTGCCCTGGTGACAGCGTCGCTATGTTTAGGCCGAGTCGTCGAAAGCAATGCCGAAGATCCCGGCAGTAGGCGCGGTCTTAGGCGCGGTCCCTGGATTCGCTGCCGCTGCTGCTCAGACCGCTCGAACTTCGGCGAGCCGCTTGACTGAGTGCTCGTCGTCCCAGCAGACGGCGGCTTCCCATGCGGCCCACGCTTGCGCGGCGATGTCGTGCGCCTCGTCGTCGAGACCGGCAGCGTTGTGGGGCATCACCAGGTCGAGGTCGGGAACGTCGACGTGCGCCTCGTCCCAGTCGATCAGCGCGACCCGATCTGCGGTCATGCGGATGTTGCGCGGGTTGGGGTCGCCGTGGACGACGCAGGTCTGACGTCCGACGAGCCGCGCCCACGCTGCTCGGCATCGAGCAACGCCCTCAGGCGGCATCGCGCCGAGGTCGATCTTCGTCCCGGCCTCGGCGTGCAGGAGGTCGGTCGATGATCGCCAGCCCGGGCGCTGCGGCCACCCCGGCGTCAACCGATGCAGCCGGCGGAGCGTGTCGGCCACGCGACGCCAGTCGGCCACCGTCTCGGGCGGTCCGCCCTCGACGTAGGTCATCACCACCACACCGTCGGCGAACAGCCTGCCGTCCGTGGTCGGGATCGGCACCGGCACGGTCAGACCTTCACGGTGGAGGCGTGCGAGGAGCTCGGTCTCCCACGCGAGATCAGCGTCGCTCCTGACACCGAGACGACCGACCGCGAGGTGCCCGTTGACGCGCACAGTCCACACGTCGTTGGCCACTCCGCCGGCGAGCGGTTCGATGCGAGCGACGTCTCCACCCCACTGCTCGAGTGCCTCCCATCCCACCGGCCACATCCTCCCCTTCACGCATCACGCATCGCAAGATCACGCCCTATCGACACAAACGAAATGCTTTCCATTCGTCGGCATATCGGCATAACTGTCATTGTCCCGCGAGTGCAGCCAATATGCTATTTTACCGTATTTGCCGGTAGATCTGCACTTCACAATGAGGTTAGCCCACGCCGGTTGCCTCATAACAGCACCCCGCCTGATAGATCAACACATCAATCAACACATGTGTTGATGCTGCCTCATTACATCGGCTTGTATGCTTTGTTGGAAGTCAAGAACTCAGGCGATGAACGCCTTGACCCTTATCACTTTCAATCAAAAGGAGACAAGCAGATGAACAGGATGAATACCAACCGCCAGACCGCAGTCATTACGACAGACATAGAGGAGAGCAAAATGAAGATAACAGGCTCGAAACTCATCCGTTGGGCCGGTTTATCAGCTATGCTGGCAGGGATCATTTTCGCGGGCATCCAGCCGATCCACCCGACTGACGCACTTTCATCAGTCAACACCACCGCATGGGCAATCATCACCCCCTTGAAGACGGTCATGTGCCTCTTCTTCATGCTCGGCCTTACCGGGCTGTACGCCAGGCAAGTGAACAAGGCGGGTTGGCTTGGTCTGGCCGGTTATCTCCTGTTCGGCCTCTCCTGGGCGGTCAACCTGGTCTATATCTTCGCCGAAGCCTTTATCTTGCCGCCGTTGGCGAACGTAGCGCCCCAGTTCGTGCAGGACATATTCACCGGAGTAATCACCAGCGGCACCACCGAGACTAACCTCGGAGCCCTCCCGATAATATTTGCGCTAAACGGGCTTTTCTATCTGCTCGGCGGCCTGCTCTTTGGTATCGCGACCCTCCGCTCCGGTATCCTGTCGCGCTGGCCGGCTGGTCTCCTTGCCGTCGCGGCGCTGTTGACCCCCCTGGCTGCGCTGTTCCCTCACGAGATCCAGCGGTACGCCGGGATACCGGTGGGGGTTGCCGTGGCCTGGTTGGGCTATTCGCTCCTGTCTGAGCGGCGAGCGCAAGCCTCGGAGGAGCAAGCCTCACAACTCGCGCCCGGCAAGGGGATCGCCCCGATCCTGCAGCCCGCAGCCGAGTAAGGTCGCCCGCAACTGCATGGAGTGGACAGGGGGCTTTGTGGCCGCCTGTCCTATTCCGGCCCGGCATCTTCGGAACGCGCTGTGTGAGTCGCACAGCGCCGCGTACAACCGTCTAAGGAGCTAATGATGAAAGCGACCGTATACGATGAAGGTCAAAGCCACCATGTGCCGCAGTCAAACGCGGTAGGAGCAGTAGGGGTGGCAGGGAAGCCTACGCCTCCCAGGAGCAAGACATCTGCAAAGGCAGGTTCGGCAAAGTGGCTGATCGCGGGGCTGCTCTTGCTCAGCGCTATTCCAATGGCTGCCGGCGCCTTCCGCCTGACAGAGCTTACTGGCGGCGCGCAAATCACGCCGGCCAACGCACGCTTCTTTGCATCACCCCTGCCGGTGGTGATGCATATCGTAAGCTCCAGCCTGTTTGCGGTCCTGGGCGCGTTCCAGTTCTCAGCCCGCTTCCGACGGCGCAGGCCCGGCTGGCACCGCGCTGCCGGGCGACTCCTGGTTCCATGCGGGCTGCTGGTGGCCCTCTCAGCCCTGTGGATGACCCTGTTCTATCCCCGTCCCGCCCTCACCGGTGATCTGCTGTATGTGCTGCGGCTCCTGTTCGGCTCGGCCATGATCGTGTCCCTCGTCCTCGGCTTTGCCGCTATCCGGCGAGGGAACGTAAAACAACACCGGGCATGGATGATGCGCGGCTACGCGATCGGGCTTGGCGCGGGCACGCAGGTGCTGACCCTGCTGGCAGGGGAGTTGATCTTCGGCCCGCCGGGTGAGCTCAGCGGAGATATACTGAGGGGCGCGGCCTGGGTGATCAACCTGGCAGTGGTCGAATGGGCAATACGTAGGCACCTTCATCCGGTTCGCAAGTCCGCTGCGAACAGACCAACCGGCGCACAGCCCAGCTTGGTGCCCCGTGTTTGAGGCTTCTAAACGCCTTGCCTGAGCCGGATCGCCGGAGACATACCGGCTCAAGTGAACAGGTGGTCGAAGGCAGGGAGCAGCACAACCACGGGGTGCTTCAGCCAAATAAAGAAAATGCGGGAGGCGTAGGATGAGTGAAACGTACACGGTAGCCGAGGATCATGAGGGTCAATCCGAGCCTGGGCTTTACGAGATCCGCGTCCACGGACAGCTTGACGACAGGTGGGCTGCCAGGTTTGAGGGCATGACCCTTACACGAACCGACAACGGCGACACGCTGTTGACCGGTCCGGTGGTGGATCAGGCAGCATTACATGGCTTACTGAGAAAAGTTCGTGATTTAGGTATGCCATTGATCTCGGTCCTTCGCGTCAGATTCGGCCAGGCAGATGCGTAAGATGCCAAACACGGAAGCACGAGCACTCTCCTGATACCTGTCGTATTCAACCCGTGCGGCTGCGAGTGGTGCGAAAGCATAGGCTTGATAGGCTTGATGCCGTGCCGTGCCTGTGCTGCCGATAGGAGCACACCTGCTTGAGTGGAATACCCAATGGCCGACATGAGCCAGCCGGTTGTTTCCAGAACGGCTATTGTGGCGCGGGCACTCCAAAGCGTGCTATAAGTTCTTGTGCAGTTGCAATAAGGTCGTATCTACGATAACAAGGGTTGGCGAGGAGTTGTAGGGCGGAATATGCTACAATAGCGGTAGTCCCTTTCGATGGAAGGGCCTTTGACGTATTGTGCTTATTGATTTCCGCCGCGCGAAGGCGGAGAGGGTTGTATGAGAGTTTTACCTGCTAATAAGCGGCTCAAATTCACCGTATCCGGCTTGCTTGCCCTGTCGGCGATGTTGGCTGCGCTTGCCCCCGCTGCGCCCGCGTCGGCTACCGAGAAGGTCCCATATACCGAGACGGTGACGGTGCCTATCATCGTCGGCTATCCGGACTCTATCGCTTCGATGGGCGACTCGATCACACGCGCCTACAATACGGGCAGCGCACCGTTTACCGACGCGCCCGCCAATTCGTGGTCAACGGGCACGGCGGCTTCGACCAACAGTCACTACTTGCGCATCCTGCACGACCACCCACCAGCCAATGGACGCAATTACAACGACGCGGTGACGGGAGCGGTCATGTCGGACTTGAGCGAGCAGGTGGGGAGCGCGGTGGGGCAGGGCGCGCAGTACGTGACTATCCTGCTGGGGGCGAACGATGCGTGCACCGACACGGAGGGGGCTATGACGCCGGTGGCGACGTACCGGGAGCAGTTCCAGTCGGCTATGGGTAAGTTGAGCGCGGGGCTGCCGGATGCTCGCATCTACGTGTTGAGCGTGCCGGATATATACAACCTGTGGTTTATTTTGAAGGACAACGGGTCGGCGCGGTTTACGTGGAGCCTGCTGGGGATATGCCAATCGATGCTGGCCAATCCGCTGTCGATGGAGCCTGTGGACGTAGAGAGGCGCAACCGGGTGCGGCAGCGCGTGGTGGACTATAATACCCAGCTTGCCCAGGTGTGCGCGGGGTATATACATTGCCGGTTCGACAATAACGCCGTGTACAATACGGCGTTCGTACCGAGCGACGTGTCTACGCGGGACTATTTCCATCCGGCGATACCGGGGCATACGAAGCTGGCAGAGGTCAGCTATTGGGCTGGCTTCGATTTCAGGGATGGGGTAGCCCCGGTATCAACGGCTACGCTATCGGGTGCGGGGTCGGGGCCTAAGAAGGGGGCTGATTACATGGTGGCGATCACGGCTCGCGACAATATCGGGGTGGCGGGGAGTGAGTACAGGATCGGGAGCGGCCCGTGGGTGCGGTACAGCGCGCCCGTCAGTTTGCCGGCTGGGAGCACGTTCACGTACCGGAGCGTGGACGTGAATGGGACTATCGAGGAGGGACGGACGATAGTTGTCGGGCGTTGACAAAGGTGGCCGAGGAGAGACCCTTCGCCGTCACCTCCTCCTTCGAAGTGGTTGCTTGCGCATCGTAAGGAGCACTATTAGCAGGCTGGGGATCAGCCCGACGACCAGTCCCTTCAGAAACCCCACGAAGGGGTACCGTATGTCCCTGTACGATGGCATACCCTCAACAAGAACATTAGACGTCCAAATTCCGCACATTGTTAGCATGCGTCTGGATGAACCTGCGGCGGGGGGCTACCACGTTGCCCATACTGTAGGCCCATATCTCCTGCTTGCCGCTTGCTACCCTGTAGAGGGGCGGCTAGCCGAAGAAGTGGTTGGCAAGCTGCGTGGTTAGCAGGTGATGACACTGCTTAGGGCAGACCCAGATATCTACTCAGCCTGTACTTGTGCTGGAGGACGAAGCGGGCGTCAGGCACGCCTATCGGCTTACTTTATAACATTTGCTAACTACATGTGGTATAATAAGCGGGATAGATGATATAAGACCATACTGCCTTTTATTATACTGATTGAAGATTCCATTACAGATAATATTCTGGTACCAGGCAGGCTATCAGGCTTCGCCTGGTTTGCCGGGATATGAGCAGTCAGACTAAAACAGAGATCCCTTCTAGTAAGCAGGATGTTCTGAAATGGTAGGATTACTATTGATGCTCGTTCTGGTAGCATCAGCCGATCAGTTTAGCAAATGGCTCGTGACAAGCCGGTGCATTGATCGAGACTTGCCCTCCAGAAAAGCAGTGCCCGTGCGGATACGGCTCGTTACTAATCGAAAACTTCCCATAGGTTCAGCACAAAACAAGCACGTATTGTTGGCCTTATGGATTGTCCTGGTTCTCAGCATCATAATCATAGCTCAGTTTGGGCCACTGTTCCGATCTGCGATGGCCCAGGTCGGGCTGGGGATCGCCCTCGGTGGCTCAATGGGCAACCTCTGTGACATACTGTGGCGCAAGGGTGTTGTAGATTTTATTGACTTGCGTATCTGGCCGCTATTCAACCTGGCCGACGCGTCTATCGTTGCAGGCGTGGCTCTGGCTCTGCTTTACATATATTAATATTACCTTCTGGTGTGGTATGGGGCTAGCGTGGGAGGTTCTATGCGTCGCGTCCTATTCAAGCAGTGGGGTATCCAGGTATACAGCTATCCGGCTATGCTCTACCTGGGGCTGGTGTTTGGCTTTGTAGCCGGAAACTATGCCGCCAACATCGCGCACCTGAACTCGGCACGCGTCTTTCTGGCTACCCTTGTGCTTCTCATACCTGCTTTAGTAGGGGCCAGGCTCCTTTTTGTGCTGTCCCACTGGCAGATCTACCGCAACGACCCGGCACGGATATGGCGGCAGTCAGAGGGTGGAGCAGCAATGTATGGCGGCGTCCCTCTGTTCTTGCTTGTTTCACTACCCCTTCTGCTCGCATTGCAGATTCCGTTCGGTGCCTTTTGGGATGTCTCAACATTCACCATCCTTGTTGCTATGATGATCGCCCGCGTCGGATGCCTGCTCAATGGGTGTTGTTCAGGGCGGGCGTGGGCTGGGCCGCTAGCTATCTATCTGCCAAACCAACTGGGCATATGGCAAAAACGCGTACCAACTCAACTCCTGGAAATCGGCCTCGCCTCTGTTCTGCTGGCCGGAGCCGTATTGCTATGGGGCCATTTACCATTCAGCGGCGCGCTTTTCCTTTATCTGATGGCGGGCTATGGTGCCGGTCGCTTCGCGCTTGAGTTCACCCGCGAAAACCAGGCAAGGCTGGTGGGCAACATGACTCTTCATCAGGCCATCTCTGTTGCGTTAGTCGCCTCTTCCCTGACTATCTTGCTGGTAGCCTGGCCCAGGTAAGTACCGCGCCGGCAGCATCTGAATTATGGTTGATTGGTTATGTGCCCAGGTATGCATAACCTGGCCCCAAGTGAGTGACATTGGAGGGATTAAACAGATGGTTGACTGGTTTGTCGTACTGATAGCGTTGTTTTCACTGCCCGTTGTGTTGCTGTTTGTTTTTGTCGGCTGTGGCGTGGGGGCGCCGCAACCTACCACCGTTACGGTTAATACAATAGTAAGGCTCGCTCTCAGATTCGACCCTGCGGTTGTAGAGGTTACCCAGGTGCGATTCGACATCAGCCGCGTCAATGGTACGACCGAAACCGACCAAGTGGATATCACAAGCAACGGCTCCATCAACCCCATGACGCTGAATACAGGTACGCTGAGTGGTTATGACAGCCCTATGAGCGTACCTGGAACATACCAGCTTCGCATTTCAATGCCCCACCCCGGCAACTGGACCGTCAGTTGCCATGCCACATATCGACTCGTGCCTCCAGGGATGGGAGAGGGAGTCCTGGACGGAACTCCATTTATGAGTCCAGTGTCTGCTACCGTCACTTACCCTGCTGATGTGGTGATTAGCCCGGACCCGGCGGACAGGGTGTTCAGTTGGACTATTACTTCCGACCCCTTGCGGATTAGTCAGTTATTTAACTACTAATGAGTAAAGTAGCCTCGCCAGGGCCAATCGCCAGAGGAGAACAACAGCTATGACCAATCCTTTGACCGGCGACTTCGACGTGGCAGCCCAATTTAGCCTGTCCACGATCAACCGCGTACTGGCTGCTGTACACGCCAAAGGCGATCCCGGTCCCGGCGCCGCTCAACCAACGTTCTTACACAGCGTTTCGGTTCGCATTGATGATAGCTATCAAGGTTCCGGCGATCCGATCCCAAGGGATCAACGTACCGGAGTACGTGGCGTGGCAGAGCTACAGGTTTCTACGCTCAACCTTTCGCTACCTCCGGGTCCGAGCGGCTCAAGGGTCACTATCAACTGCAATGTAATGGGGCACTTCATACCGTCGCCGGGTAGTCCTGAAATGCCTGAGTTCATCCACGGCGACGTTGCGGCGACTGTGAATCTGGACCGGGTAGTAACTCCGGGTATAGGGGAATTGATTGACGTGCGCCTCAGTGACCTGGCCGTCGGTGATGTAACCTTCAGGCCTGATGTCGCCCTGCCCCTGCCGGAGGACCAGGAACTCCGGGCAAACGCTGTAGTACGTAATTTTCTCAAGACGGGCTTTGAACCGGTGACTTTGAGCTTCCGGCTGCCGGAGGGTATCCATGGGATGCAGATCAAGACGGTTCCGGACGGCACACCCTCTGCGATGAACTTGCTCCTAAACCTTCAGACCAGGGCCATGGTCGGTGTCACACCTGCGGAACTCTTCGTGCGCAATGACTTCGCAGTCGCGGTCGGCCTAGACTTTCTTGTGCGAACGTTACGAGATGCCGCGAACGCCGCCGTCACCGCCGGTACATTCAGCCCGAACTTCAGGGTCGTATGGGGTCCGTGGGATCTGGTTAGTTACGACGTATCCATAGACCTGAACAGCCTGAATCTCAGCCTGGGTGACTTCACGCTGCCTGGTGGCGCCAGGGTAAATGGAGTGGTCAGACTGACAATCAACGGCCATGCCAGGCAGACGTCATTCATCGGGTTGGGCAGTTCTGATTTTACCGTGACGCAGTTTTTCGGGGTGGAATGTGGTGGAGAAGTATCGCTAGATGTGCGCGGCAATACGGCGTTAAGCATGACGAACCCTTTGCTCAATGTATTCTCAGGCCTCTTCTCCGGTGGGCTGGCCGAGCAACGCGACAGTATAAGGGAGCAGGTAAATAGGCAAATGCGGGCAATGATGGGCCGCATGAACCTGGGGGCTATACTAGGAGATTCCCTCAACATTGCCGTATCAGGTACCACACTTACAGGTTGCGAGGTTCGACCTGGCGGCCTGATTCTGCACCACACGATCAGATTGGGCAACCTGGGTGCGCCACGTGCAACCTTCAGGCACGGCAGTTACCTGCCGATAACGCACGAAGTTCAGTTAAACGCGCTGAACAGTTGGATTCCTGGAGGCACAGTCACCGAGTACAGATGGGTCTTTAGCGCGTCTGAGATCAGTACCGATGCGCATAGGTTTGTCAAGAAGGCACCCGAGGATAGAGACTCCCTGGCGCAATGGTGCCTACGAGTGAGTGGTACGCGTGCAGGCTCGGCAGGAGGAACTACAACCGTCTCCAGTGCTAACTGCCGGATAGCATACTTTCCATTTCTGGATCCGCTGTGGATGTTGCAGGACGAGTTCATCGTCCCTGTGCGTGGCTGCTTTGACCCAACTACTCGTACAGCCCTCCTGGATATATCGCGCCCCGGCGTAGGCCAGGCATATGGAGGCAGCAACGTCGTTTTGAACTTCACGGACCCTCAATATGGCGCGGACCTATCTAGGACCGGCCAGGTACTGGCTGAAGCTCTCTCTAAGAGCAGCAAGACAGGCAGTGCCCTCGCCATAGTTGCTGTGCTGCCGAGCGGACAGTGGGAGAAGGCTCAACCTCCGTCTCTGCAAGTTGAGAATACGACCTTGATCCTTACCGAAGATTATACGGGCGGTTGGAGTCGCGCCTTCGGTGTGAAGGAAGTGCCCGCCACTTATCTCGTCAATCCGGCAGGTCAGATTGTATGGCATCAGGTTGGCCCTCTCGACGCTGACACTCTGAGTCAGGCCTTAAGCCAGCACTTGGTGGAGGGCGGCAAGATATCATGGCAAACTCCTCGGCTGGCAGTATCAGAAGGCCAACCTGCGCCCGATTTTCTGTTCGAATACTCACCAGGGAGGCAATTGGCGCTGCGCAAACTGCGGGGACGGGCGGTCCTTCTCGCCTTCTGGACTTCCTGGTCCGCTCCCAGCCTCGATGAGCTACTCTATCTCCAGCAAGCACACAAAAAACTATCCGACGATGGGACCGTAATTCTTGCTATTAATGATGGTGAAGTGCCAGAGATCGCACGTGCTGTCTTTAAAGAGCATGATTTTGACTTTCCCCTGATCACCGATATCGATCGCCGCATATCCAAAGCCTACGGCATAACTTGCTGGCCGACAAGCGTCTTCCTGGATGAAGCGGGTCAAGTCAGTGGCAGTCATTTTGGGATAACCCCGCAAGATGAGGCATTCCTTCTTTCCCAGGCAAAACTAAAGGCGACCCAATGAAATAGGATTCATCAAGCCGCCCTGCTTCCAATACAGCTCTGGCACATGGGCCAGTTTCACACATTATATGTGAAACCCTCTATCCCGAATAAGGCTACAACAAAGCTAAACGTCCAGATTCCGCACATTCTTGGCATGCGTCTGGATGAACCTGCGGCGGGGGGCTACCACGTTGCCCATCAGCATGTCGAAGGTCTCGTCGGCTACCATCGCGTCGTCTACGGTTACCTGCCCCAGGGTGCGCGTCTCCGGGTTCATGGTGGTCTCCCAGAGTTGCTCGGCGTTCATCTCGCCCAGACCCTTGTACCTCTGGAGCGTCACCTTCTCCTTGCCGATCTGCTTCATCGCGTCCTTCAGTTGCTCGTCGCTGTAGGCCCATATCTCCTGCTTGCCGCTTGCTACCCTGTAGAGGGGCGGCTGGCCGATGTAGAGGTAGCCCTCTGAGATCAGCTTGGGCATGTGGCGGAAGAAGAAGGTCAGCAGGAGGGTGCGGATGTGGCTGCCGTCCACGTCGGCGTCGGTCATGATGATGATGCGGTGGTAGCGCAGCCTGCTGGAGTCCCACAGGTCCGAGATGCCCGCGCCCAGGGCGGTGATGAGTGTCTTGATCTCCTCGTTGCCCAGCATCTTGTCGAGGCGGGCCTTCTCCACGTTCAGGATTTTGCCGCGCAGGGGCAATACCGCCTGCGTGCGCCTGTCGCGGCCCTGCTTGGCCGTGCCACCCGCGCTCACGCCCTCCACTATATATAGCTCAGAACGCGCCGGGTCCCTCTCCGAGCAGTCGGCCAGCTTGCCGGGCAGGGTGGAGCTTTCGCCCGCGTTCTTGCGTACCACGTCACGCGCCTTGCGGGCAGCGTCACGCGCCCTAGCGGCTGTCAGCGACTTCTCGATGATGCGCCGCGCGTCGGAAGGGTTCTCCTCAAGGTACTGCATCAGCCCTTCGTTGGTGGCCTGCTCGGCCAGCGTCTTGATCTCGGTGTTGTTCAGCTTGCCTTTGGTCTGGCCCTCGAACTGCGGGTTGCTCAGCCGCACGGACACGATGGCGGTCAGACCCTCGCGCACGTCGTCGCCGGTCAGGTTGCTGTCGCTCTCCTTGAGGATGTTGGCTTTGCGTGCGTAGTCGTTCAGCGTGCGGGTGAGTGCGCCCCGGAAGCCTGTCAGGTGCGTGCCGCCGTCAACGGTATGGATGTTGTTTGCGAAGGAGAATACCGATTCCGAGAAGGTGTCGTTGTATTGGAGGGAGATTTCAACCGAGTTGGTGCCCACCTTGCGCTCGATGTAGATAGGGTCGTGGTGCATCACCTTGCGGTTCTTGTTCAGGTGGCGCACGAAGCTCATCACGCCGCCCTCGAAGTAGAAGGTAAGCTCGTTTTCTTTGCCTGGTCTCTCGTCGCGGAAGCTGAGGCGTAGACCCTTGTTCAGGTAACACATCTCGCGGAAGCGTTGCGCCAGGGTGTCGTACTCGTAGTCGGCTACCTCAAATATCTGCGGGTCGGCCTTGAACACGGTCAGCGTGCCTGTCTCGTCCGTCTTGCCTATGGCTTTGACGGGGGCTTTCGCCTTGCCGCGCTCGTACTCCTGCATGAAGACTTTGCCCTTCTGGCGTACCTCCACGCGGCACCACTCGGAGAGGGCGTTCACCACCGACGCGCCCACGCCATGCAGGCCGCCCGACTGCACGTATGCCCCGCTGTCGAACTTGCCGCCCGCGTGGAGGGTGGTCATGACCACCTCCAGCGCCGACACGCCCATCTTGGGGTGCATATCAACGGGGATACCGCGCGCGTAGTCGCGCACCGACACGCTGCCGTCGGCACCTATCTTGATGTCAATGCGATTGCCGTGCCCCTGCATCGCCTCGTCAACCGAGTTGTCTACTATCTCATATACAAGGTGGTGCAGGCCATGCACGTCCGTGCCGCCGATATACATACCGGGGCGCTTGCGTACAGGCTCAAGACCTTCAAGGACCTCTATACTCTTGGCATCATAAGCTTTGTTCGTGGTTACCAACTCTCTAAACCTCCGTCACGCGCGTTATCCACAATCTGAGTCATCTCTCGACATAACAATTATACCACATCTTGCATTATTTTGCATTCATTTACAGCACACAAGTTCTATGATTGACGCTATAGTTGGCCCGAATCCAACCGCCAAGACGCAAAGACGCCAAGAGTCTTGTTGTTTGGATTTCAGCCCGAACAAAAAGGGGTCTCTTCAAGTAGTAATAGCAGAAGGCCTTCAAACAAGACAACCTGTAGGGAGAACCAATTATGGAGGAACGTGAAGCCGTTGCCAGGCTGAAGCGGGGCGACGTTAGCGGGCTTGAGGCGCTGGTGCGGCTCTACCAGGTGCAGGCACTGGACGCCGCTTACCTGATTAGCCGAGATTACGCGCTGGCTGAGGACATCGTGCAAGCTGCCTTCCTGCGTGCCTATGAGCGCATCCACCAGTTCGACGGCACGCGGCCCTTCGGCCCCTGGTTCCTCCGCAGCGTGGTCAACAGCACGCTCACTGCCGTAACCAACCGGCGCGACATCTCTTTAGAAGCACAGTCGGACCAGGCAGGCGAGGCGGTGGACCTCCCCAGCCCCGACCCTGGCCTCGAAGAGATGTTGGAGGCGGCGGAGACGCGGGAAGAGATCGTGGCGGCCCTGGACAGGCTGTCGCCGGGGCAACGCGCCGCTATCGTGATGCGCTACTACCTCGACCTGAGTGATGCTGAAGTATCGCACAAGCTGGATATACCGGCAGGCACCGTCAGGAGGCGGCTGCACGACGCTCGACAGCGCCTTCGCCGCCTCCTTGCTACATGAGCCACATCTGGCTTTAGACCCTGAACTACCCATATACATAGAGAGGTGAATGTGATGACTAAGGAATTTGTGCGAAAAGTGATGAAAGAGGACGCGGAGAGTAACAGGCCCGGCAACCCTGACCTCTGGCCTACAGTACATGGCCGCATACCGCAAACCGAGGCGCCTCAGCTTCAATCCAGGCGGCGGTCGCCGGTGCGGCTTGGCCTTACGCCCTTTGTCCTGGCAGGCGTGCTTGTCGTGGCGCTGCTGGGGCTTGGGATATTTCTACAGGCCACCCTCATGCAGCCTGCTCCCGTAAGCGCGGCAGAGCTACTTGCCCGCGCAGAGCAGACCACAAGTAAAGGGGGAATGCGTAGTTTCCATGGAGTGATGGTCTCGGAGCAGCGAAACAACGCGAGAGAGGAGTTCAGCAACGCACGAGAAGAGCGATGGTACCTGGCGCCGCATAGCTATCGCAGCGAGGCCCGCGTAACCACGGAGGCCGGTGAGGTAGGCGTACTGTCCTGGGTAACCAATGGCGTGACGGGCTGGAAGTACGACTCCACTATCGGAGTAGTCCAACCGTTGAACACAAAGGAGATTAAAAGTGAGTTTGGCTCTCTAAACCTGGCGAAGTTGCTCCGTACTGATATAGTGAGATATTTCTACGACGCCCAGGTCACGGGCAGCGAGAAGGTGGGTGGCCGCACAGCCCACGTCATCGAGTTGACACTCAAACCAGAGGGGGAATGGCCTCCCAATATGTACCCGTCAGACATGGCACGTGTCAAAATGTGGGTTGACGCGGAAGCCTTCTTCATAACCCGCTCCCAGGCGTGGGATGCGGATGGGAACCTGCTATCCACGGACCAATATGAGAGCTTCGAGATAAACGGCCCTGTAGACCCCGAAGTGTTCAACGTCCAGCCACCAGCGTCCTCGAAGTAGGGGGCGTGGGACCGGGGGTTAGGGGTCAGGGATTAGGGGTTAGAAGCAACTCTGTAGAATCGGTTCTGATCCCTAACCCCTAACCCCTAACCCCTAACCCCTAACCCCTAACCCCTAGGGATACCAGCTTTCGTGTGCTGTGATTGATTCCCCGAAGCCCGACCACATTAGCACGTCGCGCCAATCTGCTTGGGCGGCTTCGATTGAGGTACGCAGTTCGTCTATGTTCCCACCGCTCAGCTTAAGGACGGCGAAGCGTATCCGCTCAAGCCCCACCGGGCCGAGGTCTTCGCAGAAAGGGAGGTTATTGCCGCACTCGTCTGCCAACAGGCGTGCGGCTTCCTCCTGCTGTTGGGGCGGAAATAGCCGTCGCAATCTTTCCCAGGTAGCTTCGCTCAATTCGGCCATCTGCGTGATACTCCCTACGCGCTTGCCGCTAATTCCTCCAAGCCGCCATGCTGACGCAGCATCTCCGCTATCTCTATATGGCCTTTCTCTAATGCTACGGATAGGGGCGTCTTGCCCTGGAAGTCGAGCATGTTTACGTCGGCCACCCCACGCTCAAGCAGCCACCTGACCATCTCTGTGCGCCCGAACGCCACGGCACCGTGCAGAGCGTGGCTCGCCCCCTCCCCACCACCGTGCGCCACCAGCAAGCCGGCTATCTCCGTCTCGCCGCTCATCGCCGCGTGGTAGAGGACGGTTATGCCATGCGCTCCCTTCGCCGTAGAGAGGCCAGGGTCATCCTGCAAGAAGCGTGCGACATCCTCTGTCCTGCCAAGCATCGCTGCTGTGCAGATGACCAGTGGCGCGCCCTGCTCAAGGAGGAACTCGGCAATCGGCCTGTTGCCCATGTGAGAGGCCGCCTCCAACGCAGTCTCGTTCCACGTCTCATAGCGGGCGTTGAGCAGCGCAGGCTCCTGCTCGTAAAGCTGCTTGACCGTAGCGAGGTCGCCGTGCGCCACGCCTACAAACTTCCCCACCAGTTCTTGTGAAAGCTCTTGTGCCATCATCTTACTCCTTTAGTAACGACCTAACCGCAAAGACGCAAAGAAACGCAAAGTTCGCAAAGATATTATGGTGTTCTGTATATGAGGTTCAATAACTATACATGAATACCTAAAACATGAGACCTTTGTGTTTCTTTGCGTCTTTGCGGTTAGAAGAAAAGGATTGCTTATGCCGCCCGGTTTGTTTTGTTATGCTTGTCTTGCTGGACGCGCTGTGCTTCTGCTGCCAGCCCTTCCACCCACGCCTTGTCTTCCACGCGCAGGAGGTAGGGGTTGAAGAGTTGGCCTATGCAGAATACCACCACCAATGCCCCCAGCGCCACCAGCACGATACCGGGGTCGAGGAAGCCGCCCGCGAGGCCCGCCAGCGTCACGCCCAGGGGAGCCGAGAACTGCGCTATCACCCGCCGCACGGAGAATACCCGCCCCTGCAATTCACGTGGCACCTGGGTCTGCCAGATCGTCTGTGAGTGGGAGTTCATTATTGGGATGAGGCCAATCAGGACGAAGTTCATGGCGGCGCTGAGGTAGACGAACGAGGAGAGGCCGAAAATTATCTGCATTACCCCCGCGATGAGGATAGGCACCACCACACCATACACCTTCTTCCCCTTCAACCCGCCCCACACGCTCATCACCACGCCTCCGATCACACCGCCTATGCCTCCCAGCGTCGCCACCAGCGCAAAAGCAGACTCGAATGAAAGGCCCAGCGAGGTCCAGTCGCCTACCAGGTTGAACTTGAGCAGCAGGGGGATGAATATCTCTACGGGAGAGGTTGCGAAGTTGATAACTGTGAAAGTGGCGAGCAGCCACAGCAGGGGCGGGCGGTGCCTGATATAGCGCGCACCCTCTTTGATGTCGGCCCACATGCTCTTTTTCTTCGTCACGCCCGTTTCGGAATGGCCGAGGTCGGTGCGCCTGGGCGATGGTATGAATAGGAAGGGAAGGATAGCCGCCGCTATAAAGAAAGTGGCGGCGTCTATCCCTATCGCCAGGGGCGCGCCGTCCTGTAGCGGGGCAAGCATCTCCCGCAAGCCACCGGGTACCAGGCCCTGGCGCGCCAGCCCCGGCAGGGATATGAGGATGGCCGCGAGTGCCGGGGATAGGATTCCGGAGAGCGCCCACATCGTTTGCATCATGCCGTTGGCGCGGGGCAGTTGCTTTTCGGGCACGATCATGGCGTAGGAGGTGTCGAAGGCTGAGCTGTGAAACTGGCTCAAGATAGCAAAGGCCGCCACCATGATGATGAGCATCCAGACTTCCAACGCCTTCGCTATCATCAACGACATGAGGAGCAGGCTCAGGAAGCCGTTCGCCACGTCCACCACCAGCATGGTACGCTTGCGGTCGTGCCGGTCGGCCCAGGCCCCCGCGACTGGCGCGAGCAGTACCGACAGTGTGAAAGCCAGGCTGATAGCGGTCAGCGCGAAGGCAAGCTGCGGCTTCTGCTCCTCGCGTGGGTAGAGGGTCTGCGCCAGCCATATAGTGATGGCGAAAAAGGTCAGCGCGCTACCGAACGCGGAAAGTGATTGCGTGACCCATAAGATAAGGAATGTCCTAAACCCGTTAGGGGGAGCTTCGTAATGCTCAGTCGCGCTCATTTCTCTCCTCTATTTTACATACCCAACATCCCGGCAGTCCGGGCCACAGCCCCCGAAGGGGGCGAAAGAAGGTAGCCCCTGGCGTGAGCCTGGGGAAAGCCGCCATGCTTATTCATCAAGCCCCGAAGGGGCGACAGACGGGACATGTACGCTTAATCAACATTGTTTTCTTTCGCCCCTTTCAGGGGCTACTTTGTTCGGGTGGGTGCTGGTCCCCAGGCTTGCGCCAGGGGCTACTCTCTTGCGCCCCCTTCGGGGGCTGGCTGTTGACATTTCCTCTTTTGATACGCGAGGGCACGACATTACCTGGAGTGTATTGGTGGCCTATGTCCTGCCGCTCTCTAACCCCTGACCCCTGACCCCTGACCCCTGACCCCTGACCCCTCGCCCTCACGCCGCCTGCGCTTCCTCGATAGGCCGGGCGTTGCGGACATGGGAATTCAGGGTGGTAAGAATGGCGAATAAGAGCAGCCAGCCGGTGTAAAACATCACTGTGTAGGTAGTGCCTACACGCTCAAGCAGCACGCCGGCCAGCGCTGCGCCTAGAGGCTGGAAACCGAAAGCCACCAGGCGGAAAGTGCTGTTTACGCGCCCTTGCAGCTTGTCGGGGATGAGGGCCAGGCGGTAGCTGAACTGCACCACGTTGTAGATTGGCCCCGTCATGAAAGTTAAAGCCGTTATGATGCCCAGTACGATAAAGTTCGGAGCGAGCAAGTAAAGAGGGAACAACATCACACTGATCCAGCCTATAGTGATGATTACCTGCCCGAAGCGGAACCGCTTCTGTATCTGCCCGCCCAACACCGACCCAACTATTCCGCCTACCGCGCTGATACTGAACATCACGCCTATTTCTGCCTCGCTGGCACCTAGCTCTTTGGCTATCACTATCAATATCAATCCCAAAGCCGCGCCGACGAAATTGTTTGCGCCCGTCAAGAGCGCCATGAAGCGTATGAGTTGGTGGTGCCACAGCCACGACAACCCCTCTTTTATCTCGCGCCCCAGGTGTCGCTCGGTGGCTGTCACGCGCTCTTCCTGGAACTTGGTCTTTATGAAGATGAGAGAAAGGAGGGACGCGCTATAGGACAAAGCGTCGAACACGAAAGGCATCGCCCGGCTGACGCTCTGGTAGAGGAAGCCACCCAACGGCGGACCCGCCAGGAATGCCGCGATGAACCCCGCCTCGTTCTGCGCGGAGGCCTGCGGCAACTGTCCCTTCGGCACAACGCGAGGCAGGGCGGCCACCTCGGCTATGTTGAAGAAGACGAATAACGTGCCCTCGATAAAGGTATTGACGTATATCTGCCATATCGTTAGCTCGAAGAAGGTCAGGGCGATAGGGATACTGGCGATGTTCACCGCCCGCCCCACGTCGCTCAAGATCATCACCAGCTTGCGGTCCCACCTGTCTATCAGCGCGCCCACAGGCAGGCTGAAGAGGAGGTAAGGCAGCGACCCTATTGCCCCGGCAAACCCGGCGGCTGCGGGCGAGTCCGTAATCGCCAGTATCAATAGTGGGATGACCAGCCCCGATATGCCCGTGCCCATCGCGGACACCACCTGCCCGCTCCATAGCAGCATATAGTCACGGTTGCGCCACAGGGGAGGGAACTTCTGCGGCGCGGGTTTTTCTGCGGCCTGCTCCGGTGCCACAGGCTCTTCGGAGCGTTCTTCCTGGACGGTTTCTGTCGTGCTCATAAAACCTCTTACAAAGGTGCTAGCGAGGCGGGTTGCCTCTTAGACGATAATCTTACATGCTCTAAGAGCGTCTGCCATCAGTCGCTGGTTGTATTCCCCACCAGTTCCGGCAGCCCTCGTTCTTCTGCTGGTTGCGATGCAGAAGGGCGCAGGAGCCACAGGCCCGCCAGTCCGGCAACCACATTGAGCAGGGCCTCCGCGCTCAGGAGAGGCACTATGGGGAGGGCGTCCCCAAAGAAGGTGGCGATGGCCTGGCCCGCCAGCATCGCCAGCGCCGAGGTGGTGGCGAAAGCTCCCATCACCCGCCCCCGGTAGCGGTCGGCTACGCTCGTTTGGAATAGTGTCTGCGCGCCCACTTGCAGGCCCGCCACCGGCAGCCCGGCCAGCGCGAACAGGGTAAGCCCCACCAGCAGGATGGGAATATTGAAGATGAGCAGGTCTACCACCCCAAGCGCCACAAAGTTCAGCGCGACAAGCTGCCAGGCGGGCACCCTTTTCCATATTCCGCCAACCACGAGGCTCCCCAGCAGGCCGCCCACCGCCTGCGCGGAGAGTAGCCAGCCAAACTCGTTCGCCCCACCGCCCACGACATCCTTCACGAACGGGGCGAATAGCACCCCCAGTATGCCTTCGCCGAGCGAGTTGATGCACAGCACGGCGAAAAGCGCGCCAACGATGGAGTTATGTCTGACCACGCGCAGGCCATCAACCCACTCACGCCAGGCGTTGGGGGAAGGTGCGCTCTCTTCGACCTCGGCTTTCGTCACGCTCGCCGGGGCCGAAATGAGGGCGATCATCACGCCCGCGACCAGGAAGGTAGCGATGTCCACCAGCACGGAAGCCGAGAAGCCGAGCGTCGCGAAGAGCACCCCGCCAAGCGCGGGACCTGCCAGCCGCGCCAGGTTGTTGTTGAGCGAATTGAGTGCGTTGGCGGGCACCAGGTTCTCCTCGCCCACGAGTCGTGGGAGGAGGGCGTTCTCGGCGGGCGTGCTGAACTGGCGGGCGGTATTGGTAAACAGGGAGACCACGTACACCAGCCACACCATATCCGCCGAGCCGACCAGCACGAGCGGCAGCAGGAACAGGGCGCGCAACAGGTTCGTCACGATCAGTATGCGCCTGCGGTCCCAACGGTCCACGTAGATCCCCGCCACCGACCCCAGGAAGAGATGAGGCAGCAGGGACGTGATGAAAAGTGTGCCCGTCGCCAGTACCGAGCCGGTCAGGTTGTAAATGTACAGGGGCAGGGCGGTGAAGAGCACCCAGTCACCGATAAAGGAGATCAGACCCCCAAACCACAGGAGGGAGAAGTTGCGTTGGCGTAATAGAGCAAGCAAAGGAGTCCTCCGGATCAGGGTCAGAGGTTAGGGATCAGGGGTCAGTGTTAATTCTTTCTAATTTCGGTTTCTGAGAAACCAAAATTAGAAAGAACGATAGGTATTACCTGCCGTCCAGCTCACCCAGGCGGCGCACCGCCTCCTGGGGTGATAGCTCGCCGCGCTGTACGGCTTGCAGAATCTCTAGCTCGGCTTGCTGGCGCTCGACGTAACCCTCCGGCTCTGTGATGTCGCCTGCGGCGTCTTGCGCCTGTTCTCCACCACCATGAGTGCGTGCCAGGTCCATAGTTGGCTCGCCTACGCTCACCGGGCGCCGTGCCTCGGCGGGTTGTGGCTGTCCATTCCCCCTGACTGGCCTTACCGATACGTTGCCGCTCACGGTGGCTACGTTCACTACCGCGCCGCCACCGTTCAGTGAGAGGGTCATGCCGCGCCTGCGATTGGATGAATAAGACACCTGGTTGCGCGGGAAGCCGCAGTTTACGTCGCCGCTGACTGTGGTGATCTCGAAGGTCAGATGCGCATCGGAGGGTATAGCCACGTTGAGATCGCCGCTCACGCTCTTTAGCTCAAGCTCGTTCTGCGGCAATCGCCAGAGGTCGAGTTCCAGATCGCCACTGGTTGTGCCCGCGCTCACTTCCTGGAGATCGAGGCGACGGGTCTTTATGTCGCCCGACACGGTACGCACGCCCAGCTTGCCTTCCAGGTCCTCTATCTTTATATCGCCGCTTGAGCTATTCACGAGCGCGCTGCCGCCGCACTGCGCCAGTTGTATGTCGCCCGACGTGGTCTGCAGGAAGAGGGTGCCGTGGACGCCCTTTATCTCAAGGTCGCCGGAGCTTGTCCGCAGGGCCAGGTCGCAGTTGTGGGGTACGCGTATATTGTAGTCGCGCCCGCCGCCCATCCACTGGCTGGGATCGATAGAGCCTAGCTTCCTGCCGAGGCGGCGCATGCTCCGTTCCACGCTGCGTTCCACGCGAGCGCCTATGTCTTCCAGGCCCGCGCCCTCGAAGCCTAGCCTGATGCCCTTCATCGCCTCTTCCGCCTCAACGAAGTTGACCATCTTGAACCTGCCGGGCCGGTTGCGGACTGTCACGAGCGCGCCCGCCTGCTCTATCTCGAACATGCTGCTGGGGTCGGAGATGGAGACCTCTATCTCCTGGCGGTCCCAGCCCTCTACCCGAACGTCGCCCGTGGGCTGCTCAAGCACAAACCTGGGAGTGGTTGGAAAGTCCTGGGTTGATATGGTCTCTGTATATCCTGCATTCTCTACCATCGCTTTGTTCTCCTCTTTATTGGTAAGTAATCTGTAAGTCTCTCCGCTTATATGCTGCGCCTCAGCAGCAAACCGGCCTGATAATCGTCCATCAGGCGCGACATGGGGTCAGGTATGGCCGGTTGTGGCTTCCGCAGGTGCGTGGTGGGAGTCTGTCGCTCTCCCTCGCCACCCGCTACAGGTATGCTCACAAGCTGCACGAGCAGCCACCGGCGCACACGAGGCGTATTGAGGTGCAGCGAGAAGCGCGACCGGCGCACCCCCTTGACAGGTGTTGCTTCCAACTGTGCTATCGAGCTAACGATGCTTGCTCCCATGTCCAACTCTCCTTCTTACGTATTGCGTAGTTCGTATTGCGTGAAACGTGAAACGTAATGCGTACTCACCACTCGCCACTCGGTACTCGGTACTCGGTACTCGGTACTCGGTACTTGTCTATCCGTGCAGCCTCTTCATCGCCTCTGCCGCGCTTAGCTTGCCTGCCGCCAGGTCGTCCATGATTTGCTGGCGCTTTTCGGGGGTCAGCTTAGGGGCGTGCGGGAGTGGCCCTACGGGCGGCACCGGGGGCATGGGGGGCGTTGGCGGCGTGGGGCCGCGCTGGCCCGTCACCTGGGGGCTGAGCACGCGGGCCTGGTAGACTTCGTACTGGTCCACCTCGCTCATGTCGCCCTCTTCGACCTCGTAGCCCATGGCGCGCACTACGTCGTTCAGTTTGCCGACGACGGTCGGGTACGAAATGCCCATCTCCGCCTCAACATCCTTGATCTTGCCTTTACACTTCATAAATATCTCAACGAACTGGATATGCTCCGGCGTGAGCGCCTGCAAGCGCCCCAGCGAAAAGAGGCCGTCTATGCCCGTGCCGCAATGCCCACACTGCAAGCGCGTAACCGAGAGGGCATTTGTGCAAACGGGGCATCTTCCTGGTAGTGGGTTCATATTTCTTTATCTCCTAATTGATATTCGTAACTAGATTATCAATATTGTCAAGTTAGCTATATAATAGCATAGGTTTTTTATCTTGTCAAGGGGTTTTCTGATCAATTTCGCATACTGCCTTGAGATTATTGATGGCAAGATTAATATTTACGATAATATGCTTTGATAGCTTGGGTTGCATTTCAATCGCCTATAAAAATGATAGATCCTTGAGCGCCAGCCCCCAGAGGGGGCGAAAGATAATAGCCCCACTGAAAGGGGCGAAAGAAAACCATGTCGGGTAGGAATACGGGTTTCGTCTGTCGCCCCTTTCAGGGGCTGACCGAGCAAACACACGCCGTACCCCAGGCTCACGCCGTGGGGCTACTTTCTTTCGCCCCTCCTGGGCTATTCCTCTTACCCCTAACCCCTAATCCCTGACCCTTAACCCCTAACCCCTGACCCCTAACCCCTGATACCTGGCACGCTCCTTGCACTTACCTTCGTGTTTCGTGCGCCGATGGTACTAATCCTGGCAGGCATTAGTGCTATACTTGACACATAGGGCGGGGATTTCTGCTATACTGTATAAAGGGAGTTTGCACCGAGGGGTGTAGCCTTTTCGCGTATACTATTTCAGGGGCTAGTCACTCGGAGGCGGAGCCACCAACCCACCAACAGGGAGCTTGAGCTTATGCCATATTTTGCAAAGGGTCTGCCGCTCATCGGCATATCTACAATAGACGACCACGACGCGGCGGGCATGCACGCGAACCGCTTCAGCAACAACCAGAGTTACGCCAAGGCGATTGAGAACGCGGGCGGCGTGCCCATCATGATACCGCACGTTGAAGACGCCGACGCCCTGCGCCGCATCTACGACGTGCTCGACGGCATACTCCTCCCCGGCGGGCTGGATATCCACCCCAAGTTCTACGGCCAGGAGCCGCACCCCGCGCTCGACCCCACCGACGTTGGTCTCGACCGCATCGAGAGCGTCATGGTGCCCTGGGCGCTCGAAGACGATCTGCCTATACTGGGTATTTGCCGGGGCGAACAGGTGCTCAACGTCCTCATGGGCGGCACTCTGATCCAGGACATCTACACCCAGTACACCACCACCATAGACCACCGCGAATCTTTCAAGAGAAGGATACGCGACTTCCTGGCGCACGATATAGAGGTCAAGCCCGACACCCGCCTGCATGAGTTGACGGGGGAAGACCGCGTGTGGGTGAACACTTCGCACCACCAGTGCATAGATAAGGTGGGAGACGGCCTGATCGCCACTGCGTGGTCGCCCGACGGCATAGTAGAGGGGATAGAGGCCCCAGAGAGCCGCTTCCTGGTGGCGGTGCAGTGCCACCCAGAAGAGATGTGGCGCAAGCACGGCTGGGCGAGCAAGTTCTTCTCGACGTTCGTGGAAGCCGCCGCCGATACGATGACCTCTACCTCCCGCCGCGCCAGGCACCTCACCCCCATCCACGCAGTGGGGGCATAGCGGGCTATGTACCAGGGACAAACATCCTGTAAAAACAAAGAATAAAAATTCACAGTTCGGCACTCCACGCCGAACTGTGAATTTTTATTCTTTGTTTTATTTCCCTCTCAGCGAGGACCTATGGAGCGCCAAGAAGCAACCCTCATAATCCACTCGGCGGCAGAGCTTGTCACCTGCCAATCACTATCGGCAGACGGAGGCCCCAGGTCCGGGCAGGCACAGGGTGAGGTTGGTATCATCGAAGGTGGGGCGGTGGCTGTGCTTGGCGAGCGTATCCTGGCGGTGGGCCACACCAGCGACATCACCGAACATTACAGGGGCGAAGACACCGACCTGATAGACGCCAGCGGTAAAACAGTCACGCCTGGCCTGGTTGACGCTCATACCCATCTTGTGTGGGCCGGGTGGCGCGACGAAGAGTACGCGATGAGGCTGGAAGGCGCGACTTACATGGACATCATGCAGGCGGGCGGTGGCATCATGTCCACCGTGCGGGCCACTCGCCTGGCGGACGAAGATGAGTTGAAGGAGCTTGCCAGGGGTAGGCTGCTGCGCATGCTGGCGCACGGCACCACCACCGTAGAGATCAAGAGCGGCTACGGCCTGTCGGTTGAACATGAGCTCAAGATGCTCCGAGCTATACGCGACCTCAACGCGGAGCTACGGGAGGCAGGCACCGGCCCGCGCATAGCGACCACCTTCCTGGGCGCGCACGCTATCCCTGAAGAATATAGCGGCCGAGCAGATGAATACGTCCGACTGGTAATCGAGGAGATGCTGCCCGCCGTCGCGGAGGAAGGGCTGGCCGAGTGGTGCGACGCCTTCTGCGACGTGGGGGCGTTCGACGCGGAGCAGACCCGCCGCATACTGAGCGCAGCCCGCAAGCTTGGGTTGGGAGTGCGCCTCCACGCGAACGAATTCGCCAGGGTGGGTGCGGCGCAGGTGGCGGCTGAGATGGGCGCGGTCTCGGCTGACCACCTGCTGGTGATGGAGCCGGAGGATATAGACGCGCTCAAGCAGGCGGGCACGATAGCGGTGCTGCTGCCCGGCACACCGTTAGGGTTGGGGTTGGGACATTACGCGCCCGCACGTGCCCTCATAGAGGCGGGCGTGCCGGTTGCCCTCGCGACAGATTGCAACCCCGGCACATGCCCCTCCGAAAACCTGGCCCTGATGGTGTCGCTGGCCTGCTCCCAGATGAAGATGACGCCCGCCGAAGCGATAGTGGCGGCCACCATCAACAGCGCACACTCACTAAACCGAAGCCACAGCGTGGGCAGCCTTGAACCGGGCAAGCTAGCAGACATAGTGCTATGGGACGCGCCTAATCATAGGCACCTGGCCTACCATTTCGGCGTCAATTTGGCCGAGATGGTGTTCGTTGGGGGCAAAAGGGTCAATCGCCGGACCATGACAATATAATCATGGCCTTAGGTAATGCTATATTGCAGATTTGAAACTATAAACACACATCTTGCTCTGCTGCAAGTTTAGGTCTTCCCTAAGGAGCAAACATATGCCGACCAAGTTGAGTCAGGTCTCGAAGTGGGTGTCTAATAATTTGCCTGACTTATCCACTATTCTGCTCATTGTTCTCGGAATAGTCGGTGCTATTATCGGTGTTCTTGACCTGTTCTTAGATTTTCAACAGATTCCGGGGCTTAAAGAGCCCGCAGCGATAATTCTCTTGTTAGTGGCCCTCCTATTGGCTGCTGTGGGAGTAGAGAGGAAAGTAACCATAGCACATGAACGGGCAGACCTAAAGTCTCGGCTAAAGGAAGTAGAAGACAAGATCGGAACGGTAGATAGTAACGTTATAGACGTAGACGAAAAGGTTTCTACAAGTATCGAGCATCTCGATACCCTTCTTAAGCAACTCAAGCAGCCGTCTGCGGATAACTTCTTCACGACCAGTACATCAGAAAGTCATCTGATAAAACAAGCTGTTCAGGAGGCCATGCTCATTCAAGAAACCGGTTCTCAATTCCTCGAAGATAACAGAGAGTTGCTAAGCAGCATATTAAACAGAGGTGGCAGGGTGCGCATACTCTTATCGCTGCCACGAGACGCAACCGCCCGCCTCATGGCTTTCAGAAATAATGACCAGAATATAAAGGATATACTGAATCGTTCAAGCAAATTCCAGAGCCACCTTAAAGCTATGAAAGAAGATGCTGACCAGCACTTAGAGCGCCTAGAAATACGATATACCCCTTACCCAACTGAGACCACAGCCGTTATTGTTGACCCAGAACATCCCGAGATCTCAAATCGGAAGGCAGTTATTCGATTTGCGGGTTTCAGGGTCCCCTATCGAAACAAATTGGACTTCACAATTGATGCGATTACCTCGCCCAAGATATTTCACCATTATGTACAGGATTGCAATCGGCTCTATCAGCACGCTTCAAAGGTTATACTATTAACGGGAGAACCTAAGATCGGCAAAACCAATATGCTGCATTCCATTGTAAAGAGTAATCTTTCCAGGGAAAATCTATATTATGTGCTTTCCAAGGCAAAGTGGGAGGGTGGAGAGCGCACCGGGTTTGAGGTGGTAACTTCCACAAATCAAAGACCCCAGCAGTTCGCTGCTCGTCGTGATAATGGCGAGTACAACGTAGATACAACTATACGGGGCAAGTACAAAATAGATACAACTATATGGGTACCTATCGTGGAGGAATTAGCAGAAGCTCACAAGCAAGGCAAAGTGATAGTTCTGGACGAGATAGGGCCGATGCAACTAGAGGTACCGGGTTTCCGTGACGTTGTCGAAGCCATAATGAACAACATTGGGGCTACGCTGTTTGCTTCCGTTACACTTGATAACTACGAGGACGACTACTTACCCGCTGTGAAGCAACACCACCGTTCTACGTTGTTGCATCTCACCCCGGAGAACGAAACCAAAGTTCGTAGCGTGTTGAACGGCGAATTGAGGGCTTCACTGAGAGTAGCCGAGATATTACCGTGCTTCATTGAGGAGCCAGCCAAATGAACTACTTAGAGCGTTTCATCGGCGCGACAGCCCCAATACAGTCCAAGAGATGGGGACCTTTGTTGATGGAGGTAGCTTCGTTTACTCCAGCAACTGACGGAGACCTGGTAGTTCATATTGGAAAGCCATTTGAACAACCTAACCCGCTAATACGTATTCACTCTGAATGCGTGTTTTCGGAAGTGTTCAATAGCGATCTGTGTGAGTGCGCAGACCAACTCATGATGGCTATGGAGCGTCTGGTCTCTGAAGGGCACGGTTTGCTCTTTTACCTGCGTTTCGATGGGCGGGGGGCAGGTCTTGCCGCGAAAGTAGCTGCTACTAAGCTGGAAGTGGAGGGCATGGACACGTACGACTCTAGAGTTGCGATTGGAGTTGCACCTGAAGGGAGAGATTTTCGAGCTATTGGAGAGTACCTGCATAGCCGGGGAATCAATCAGGTACGTCTTCTTACCAACAATCCTGTGAAGGTTGCCGGATTGTTAGAAGAGGGCATTACTGTTACGCGGGAACCACTTGTCGTAGCTGACCAAACTGAGAAGGTGCGCAAGTTGTTGGAAACTAAGGCCAGTAGATTCGGGCATCAATTAATCAGCCTTGAATTTCCATCTGAGGAACAGCCCTCAAAATCCTCTTAATTTGGATTGGCATAGCTTTGTCACAATCCGCCACCGTTGTACGACACGCGGTGTAAGAAAGTAGCCAGTAGGGACCTAGCTAGCTAGAACCAGCCGTTAACCAGGCTACCGACCAGCAGCATAGATACTATTGCAACAATTGCCACTCTCCACCAGCCGAACGGGGTGCCTCCTCGTTGGGTCTTCCACTGCACCAGCACGAATGCAATCACGACGCCATATAGCGCGTAGGGGGGTATGCCGCGCACAATATCCATTATGCCTAGTTGGTTCCCCCACAGAAGGGCGACCAGCGCGCCGACGAATATCAGCACGGCCAGGGGAGGTACGATCTTGGCAGGATCTAACATAGTTACCCCATATGCTCCCGGATGAACGCGAGCGTCCGCTTGATGATTTCGCGCGACCTGTCATCGTCGTCCAGGGTGTCGAAGCCGTGCTGCCCTTCTTCATGGAGCATCATCTCCACAGGCAACCCTTTCGCTCGCGCGGCCTCCACGAAGCGGTCAATACTCTCGTTCAACCCCCGACTGTCCTTACCTGCTTTAGCAATAAACGTGGGGGCTATCCCGTTAGCATTGTTGTTAGCGTAATGCAGCGCGGAGAACTCGCGCAGGTGCTCATCGGGTATTTCGGCGGGTATCTGGGCGCGAAACTGCTGCAGGTCCATTATGCCGTAATACGCCACGATGCAGCGCACGTAATCAGGCGTATCTCGCATAGCCGCCCACATACCGACCGGCATCCCCGCCGAAAACGCCCAGATGCAGAGGCGGTCCCCATCTATCCCCAGCTCACCGGCGTTGGCGCGTACGTACTCTATCAGGTCGCGCACGTCACCCGCCGCGTCGTATAGCTTCGTCAATCTCTCGGTTGAGCGATGGTTGAAGTTGACTGCGGCCAGGCCAGCTGACGCCACCAGTTGGCCCATCGAAACATACACGCCCAGGTCTTTTGAGATCCGTAAAATGTCGGGAGGCCAATCCCCATGCACCAGCAGCACGGCAGGCAGCCGTTCTCCCTGCGCGGTTCCGGCAGGGTGGTAGACATCCAGCTTCCAATCGATATCACCTACCGACTTGTATGTAATATCCTTCCGCACCTGGGCATCCTCCATTCCAGGCACCGAGTAGACCGCCCGCCTGCGGTAAAGCAAATCCAGGTCAAACATCTAATCATCAACTCCTTCACCCGGCTTGAGCATGTAACCTTGCACATTCTCCTACCCAGGCGATGCATCCTTATAGGGCATGGCCGGTTCTCCTTCTTATGCCTGTCAACGCCTCCGCGACGGCTATCGCAGGCTCCCAGCCATAACCGTGATCCTCGATGCTCCACCATGCGGATAATACTGCCTGCGCCAATCCCCAGCAGACAAGACGCTCGCGGTCCAACTCCAACTCCTCGGCCAGTTGGTCCACACGCCGTGCCAGGGTGCGGCTGGCCTCCGGTTGTGTGACGGGTTCCGGTAGCCGGTTGCGGAGGAGCGCGCCGACCTCATACGCAGGCTCACCTACAAGCCCCTTGGGGTCGAGAGCAAGCCAGGGTTGGCGTTCAGCCGCTACGATGTTCTCATGGTGCAGATCGCCGTGCAGTAGCACTACTTCGTCCATAGAGGCTAAAAGCTCTGTGAAGAGCGTTTCTGCTTCCTCTACCAGGGATTTGGGCAAGGGGCCAGTGGTGCCGCCAAAATGCTTGCGTAATCTCCCCAAACCGCTAGCCCACTTAGCCACCGTCGGGAACTGGTGCTCGGCGGGCACGGGCCGCCACAGTTGGCGCATCACGCTGGCCGCGATAGAGGTTGCCTCCTCGTCGTCCTCGATGCTGGCAAGTGGGGTGCCCAGCTTGAGCCGCTCCAACAGCATAGCGCCCTGCTCGCGGTCTGCGTGCAGCAGTTGGACGATGCCGTGACCGTCGTAGAGGCGCAGGGCCTCCATCTCACATAGTAGCTCGGAGCTGGGGTAGCCTACCTTGAGGACAGCGTCCCTGCCGTCCGCCAGCACCGCAGGGGCAACGTAGTTGTACGACAGGCGCGGGAACGGGCGTAGCGCCGCCAGCGACCATCGCCACTCGCAATCCGCGATTATGGCGGGCAGCCGTTCCAGCCATTCGACGCCTGCATCCCCGTAGACTTCCCGCATGGTACGGGCAAAATCGACGGGGATGGCAGCGTTCATGTCCGGCTAGCGGTTGGCGTGCAGGGGCGTGCCGAGTATCTGCGCGAAGGCGGTCTCGGCAACAGCTTCGGGTATGGTCGGGTGGGCATGGATGGTATGGGCAAGCTCTTCCGCCGTGATGCCCTGCTGCACGGCCAGGGTGCATTCCGCGATAACGTCGGAAGCGTGCGCGCCCATCACCTGCATGCCCAGGATCACGCCTGAGCCTGGGTCGCACACCATCTTCACCAGGCCGTCCGGCTCCCCTATGGCCTGTGCGCGGCCCAGCGCGGCGAAGGGGAACTTGGTCACTTTGACCTCTATCCCACGCTGCTTGGCGTCAGACTCCTGCATGCCCACCGACGCGATTTCCGGTATGGTGAATATCACGTCGGGCACGGCATCATAGTCCGCCGCCCTGTAATGCCCGGTGATATTGTCCACCGCCACCTCGCCTTCGTAGGACGCGACGTGCGCCAGCATCGGGCCGGGCACTACGTCGCCGATGGCGTACACACCCTCAACCGAGGTCAGCATAAGCTCGTCTACGGGGATGTAGCCGCGTTGTGTGGTTATGCCTATGCTGTCCAGGCCCAGGTTCTGCGTGTAGGGATAGCGCCCCTTCGCCCAGAGCACGTTGCTGACGGTGCGCTCCTCCTCGGCCCCGCTCTCGGCGTTCTTGATTGTGACTTTGAGGCCCTTGCCGCCTTCCGCTTCGGCCATCCTGACCACGTCGGAGCGCGTGATTATCTCTATCCCCTGCCCTTTCGCTACCTGCGAGAAGCGGCGGGCTATCTCCTCGTCCACCAGGCGCAGTACGCGGGGTGAAGAGACTATCACAGTCACTTTAGCGCCGTACCCGTTGAAGATGGAGGCAAACTCCATCCCGACTATGCCGCCTCCCACGATTATCACGCTCTCCGGCATGGTGGGGAGCGCCTTCATCGTCAGGTCGGCGTCCAGGATTTCGTCGGAGGTGATCACCCCAGGCAGATCGCCGCCCGGCACGTCGGTGGGGAGCATGGTGCCCGACCCGGTGGCGATGATGATGTTCTTAGTCCGCACTTCGCGCCCGTCAACCATGATGGTGCGCGGCGAGGTGATGGTGCCGTGCCCCTTGATGACTTCCACCTTGCGCGCCTTCATCAGCCCGGTCAGGCCGTTGGTCAGGCCGTCCACGACCTTGTCTTTGCGCTGAACGGTGCCTTCCCAGTTGACGCGCACGGAGCCGTCGAGGGCCAGGCCGTACTTCTCGGCGTGGCGCATCTGTAGCATAAGCTCGGCGGTCTTGACCATCGCCTTGGAGGGGATGCAGCCGCGCAGCAGGCACGTGCCGCCCAGCCGCCGGTCCTTCTCTATAATGGCTATCTTTGTGCCCTTGAGCGCGCCGTATAGCGCGGCCACATACCCGCCGGGGCCGCCTCCGATTATCGCTATGTCGTATTCTGTGTTGCTCTGGTTGTCTGCCATCTTTATATTACCCCTTTATGAGAATTGATTTGCACTCTATGTAGTATAGCGTGTTTGGCATAATAGCTTGAAAGCTCCGAATGTGACCTCGCGGGCTAGCCTGGGAACGGCACTTCTGTCCCCATGTCATTCTGAGCGCAGCGAAGAATCTCGCTCCTCGCATACCATGTTTATATCAAGTTTGCCGATCGAGAATATACGCGAGGGACGAGATTCTTCGCTGCGCTCAGAATGACAAGGATGGTGGGTTCTTTGGCCTCGACACTGTATGTGACTTTGCATCCGCCATTACGCCTAACCTTTTGTCTTCAACCATCTTTCTTTCGCCCTTCCGGAGTTGCTATGTCCGCAATGTCCATGCATCCGTGCTGTACTTCTCCGACGCTAATAGCGTGGCCGATGCCGCCTCTTCCCCATTCAGCGTGGTGGGTTCCAGGCTGATTGACAGCACTCTCTCGAACGCGGGGTGGAGCGCGTCCGCCACTTCTTCTGGGGTAACAGTCCTGCCCAATTCCTGCTTGAGTGAGGTCATACGGGTGGGCAGCTTCTGAAAGGCGCGCTGCTTTCCGGCTTCGGACGCGTATGAGAAGACCGACACCCATGCCTCCCAGTCAATATCGAGCAGGATGGAGCCGTGTTGCAAGAGTGCGCCGCCGCGCCGGGCCTGTGCGCTACCCACCAGTTTGCGCCCACCTGCCGTCAATTCATACGCGGACGCGGCGTCGAAGCATACGGCCCCGTGGCTGCTCTCTGCTTCTTCGTTGAGCGTACCCTGCCTGCGCGACTCGGCCAGCGCCCTGATGAGCGCGCGGTTGGGCGCGGCTAGCTGCACGTCTGCTCCCAGCGCCTGAAAGCCCTCCACCAACGCCGCGCTGATCTTGCGGTAAGACTCTATCACACCGCCCGACACGCGCGGGTCATTCTCCCTGGCGATCACCGAATACGTAAGCTCGTGATGGTGGAGCACGGCACGCCCGCCCGTTATCCTTCGCACCAACCCGAACCCACGCCGCGCACACTCCGCCGGGTCCACTTCCCCCACAGGCTGGTTGACGCCCAGCGAGAGTGTAGCAGGCTGCCACGTATAGAAGCGCACCACAGGCGCACCACCGCGTATAACCAACTCCAGCAAAGCCTCGTCCAACGCCATGTTGTTAGCGCCCAGCAGGCCAAAGCTCCTCACCAGTCGCCAATGGGCGATGGGCAGGGTGTCCATAGATTCGATTTTGTGAGTAGCAAGCGTCATAAAGCAAAAGGGCGGGCACTCCGCGCAAGACGCGCCGGTTGCCCACCCTATTATAAGACGTAATGCGTAAAACGTAAAACCTGGTGCGTTGTTGTTAGGGGCCTGCGACTTTTGCCCAATTCGTGCCGTCCCATTCCCAGGTGTCGGCAATATAGTTGTCATCCCGGCCCGCGGCTATCCCGCCGAACATCACGATCTTCCGGCGTGATTTGTCATAGGTCATGGCATGATGGCTGCGGGCGGGTGGCATGCTGCCGGATATTTCCAGTTTGGTCCATTTTGAACCGTCCCATTCCCAGGTGTCGTTGAGCACTGTGTTGCCGATACGCCCACCGAAGAGGATGGTCTTGCCCCTACTCTCATCGTAGGCCATAGCGGGAGCGAGGCGTGCGGAAGGGCGGGCATCTGAGGATGTTAGCTCAGTCCATTTTGAGCCGTCCCATGACCATAGGTCGTCGTGGTTGGAAGACCTGGAAGAGCCGCCGAAGATGAGAGGAGTTTTGCGTGCGCTGTCGTAAGTCATGGCGTAGTGATAGCGGATGCCGAGGCCGGTGGTGGCAGCTTGCTTCCAGGTCTGGCCGTCCCACGTCCACGTATCGGTGGGGAAGGTTAGCTGGCTCTGTGCGGTTTCACCGGCCTGAAGATTGCCCCCATAGGCTACGACCTGGGCGCGCTCGGCGTCGTAGGCCATCATGAAGTGATGCCGGAAGCCGGGGCTGGGAGTGGTAGTTTTCTTGTCCCATCTGACGCCGTTCCACTCCCAGGTATCGCCGTAGTTGAAGTTGTTGGTGACACCACCATGCATGACCAGTACACCCCGGCGCGCGTCGAAGGCCGCGCCGCCAAGCGACCTGATCGGGGGGCCGTCGCTTGAGAGCACCTTCCACGCGTGACCATCCCACGCCCACAGGCGGGTGGGGCTTCCCTCGGCTTCGCCCGCAACGTCACCCGCATTCAGCATCAGCACGATTTTGCGCACATCGTCGTAGACCAAATCGTGCCCTGCACGGGCCGCGGGACCTGTGTAGGGACCTGGGGTGGGTGCATTTTGTGGGTTACTGTACTTTGCCTTGTAGCGGAACGTGCCCAACTGGGAGAGCAGCACGTCATAGGGCGCCTGGTTCTCGGTGTGAAGCTCGAATACCGCCCGCTCGAAGTACTGTACTTTATAGGTCTTGCCGTCCAGGTCGCTCTTCTCATTGAACTCGTCGGAGATGGGCAAGCCCTGCTGTGCCAGCCCACCGTGCGACTGCCAGTATTCGAGGAATCTGTCACCGACGCGCTTGCCTGTCTCGGTGAAGAGGCGCGAGCCTGGGGAGTTGTTCGCGGTTTGGCCGGGCGCTCCACCAGGATACTTCTGCTTATAGAGGAAATTGCCGAGCAGGGACAATAGCACGTCGTTGGGTGGCGTGTTCTCAGGGTGAGCCTCGAAGACGGCGCGCTCGAAATACTGCACTTTATAGGTCTTGCCGTCGGTGTCTGATTTCTCCTGCATCTCCCCAGAGATCGGGAAGCCTTGCTGTGCCAACCCACCGTGCGCGTCCCAGTAATCGAGGAAAATGCCCCTGACCGTTTTGCCCGTTTCTGTAAAGGTGCGGCTGTTGCCTTGCTCTTGCACCGATGTCGCCCGTGCGACATAGCCGGGCGTGGTAGAAATAGATAGTGCTATGCACGCCAGTAAGAACATCTTCACAGCGGCAGCTATACTCGCCCTACCCTTATTCTTCTGCCTCACGATTGTGCCTCCTCACTGTGCGGAATGTGGAGCGCGGAATGCAGAATTACTGCTGATATAGATCTGCTTCCGTCCCACTTATCTTGTTACACCGCACGGGCGTAATGGGTTCGTCTTGCTCAGAGCCTGCGAGGCACAGGGAACGTCGGAAAATGAGGGATAAAAATCACGGTTGGGCGCAGAGCACTCAACCGTGATTTTTATCCCTCATTTGAAATAGGCTCTAGTATAAAGGGCCATTTCCATGCAGAATAAGTCTCGTTAGGGAAACACAAGCGGGTCGCAGGACCTATCTACAGGCTCCTTCCCTCCATTCATAGGTTAGCGGCTCTTAGGCCCGACGAACTGAGTTGGCAGATACCTATTTAGTATAAGATTTCGAGAGTTCATGGCCAGTAACATAATCTAATTATTTAGTAACCTCGCCATCTGATAGCTTGGCATTACTTGCTCCTACTTCTATTGTTACACGTGTCTGATTATCACCCTGGAATTCAGTCACCACATTGACTACGATAACCCTTCTGCCGTGTGGCCCTCCATCCTCAAATCGAAAGCTATAACCCTTCGGGATATCAAGACTATCCTGGTCGAACTGATACCCCTGCTGTTGCAAAGCTTGCTTGTAGTACGCGCCTATTTCTTCGGGTTTAGCGTGAGTCACAAACTTGGTTACATAGTCGGCATCATCCGACCCGGCACTAATCGCCTCCTTGTTGGTCTCCACACTCTGAGCACCTGGATATACCGGCACCTTCTCATAATCCGGCACTCGTTTGAGACTTATGTCTACGAAAGTGCGCCCAACAAATTCACCTTCTACCCCTCCTGTGACCCCTATTGTCATTTCACGATGATAAGGCAAAACCCCAGTATCATCTATCCATCTACAGCCGAGGCCTGCGTCATTTAGTGTGGCATCATTTGCTTCTCCTGTAATGGCCCAGCCCTTCTTGGGTAGGATTGTCTTGTAGAACGCAATTACCTCTTCTCGTGGGGCAGTCACCTCGTATGACGTATGACTCCATTCTGACCGCCATACCTTTTCGGTATCTACATTGGTTGCGCCGGAAAATAAAGGTATATCTTCCACCTCAGGCACATCACCAGGATTCAGTGATGGCATATTGAGATTCAGAAGTTGTCCCCAAAGAGGAATAAAGCCGACTATACCTAACACCAGTACAATCGCGCAAGTACCCAAGGCAGCGTAACGCAATCTCATGCAGACCTCTCAAATGCTGGCTTCTCGTTTGGCGCGTGGGTAAACACGCGCGACTGCATACCATAAGAGAGTTGATTATCATTTACGTCGTATTTAATTTAACTGCTGAAGTTATTATGTGGTTCACGATCACGCATCACGTTTCACTCTATCTTATCATCTCCCACCAGCACTAGTATGTCTACGGGCTTGCCGTCGGAGTTGGCTATGGGGGCTTCTACGGGGTCGGCTTGCAGGATGTTGGCGGGGTCTATATCTAACTCTTCTGCGAGCACTTCAATGGTGCGCGGCTTTTGGCCGCCCGTGTAGTCGGTGATGGTGGTTATGGGGTGCTGGCCCTGGTTGTCGGCTGAGGAGAGGTCGGGTATCAAGAAGCCCTTGGGCAGCAGCTTGTCGTATACCTTACGGGCCACGCCGCTGGTCTGCGTGCCGTTCTTTATGGAGAGCCTCGCGCCTTCCTTTGACAGCCTGGGGTCGGACAGGGCCTGCGCCACCTTTGGCCTGATGCAGTCCCAATCAGGCAGGAGCACATCCGCGCCGCTCGCCAGTATTGCCTGGTTCACGCAAGGCGGCTCCAGCAGCACCGTCTGGATGTTCTCGCTGCCGATTTCCTTCGCGAGCAGCGCGAGCGAGCCTACCTGCGTAACGGATAAGTCTGTACGAATAGCGTCCCTGACACGCGCGGCGATCTCGTTCAAGCGGGTAATCAAGTTCAGGTTGATACCCTGCTGCCTCAAAGCCAGCAAGACCTGTTGCTGGCGCGAGTTCCTGCCGAGGTCGCTGTCTGCATGCCGGGAGCGCGCATATTGCAAGGCGGTGCGCCCGTCCATATGCTGCAAACCGGCGGGCACGTAAATGCGGGTCACTCCATACGACTGGAAGGGGTACTCGTTATCTACGAGGGGCCTGGGCACGTCAATCGTAACCCCGCCCATAGCGTCTACCACGCGCTCAAAGCCGTGGAAGTCCACCTGGGCGAAGTAGTGCATAGGGATGCCGAAGTTCTGTTCGATTGTCGCCATCGCCAGGCTGGGGCCACCGCCGAGTATCTCGTCCTTGTGACTTTCACCTAGCTGGTATGCAGTGTTTATCCGGCCCTCTCCGTAGCCTGGGATGGGCACCCACAGGTCTCGCGGTATAGAGAACATGGTCGCGGTCTTGGCGACGGGGTCTATATGTATGACTATCTGGGTATCGGCCCGCGTATCGGTCTCGTCGTCCTCAGCCCGCAGGTCCAGGCCGAGCAATAAGATGTTTACGGGTTCCTTCTTGCTCCAATCGGGGAAGGTAACGGGGATGGGGGTGCCGTTGTCGGGGCCTGGGCGCTGAGTGACCGGCGTCTGCGATATGTCCTCGATGACTTCAGTGACAGTCCTAAACGTGGACGACGCCCACATCCACGCACCGCTCGCCGCCAGCACCACTATCGCGCCAATCACAAACAAGATGGTGCGTACTTTGCGACGGCGGGTCTTAGCACGGACGACAGCAGTAGCGCGATCGGCTGCTGTGGAATTTTTGCGCTCTGGACCCTGGGTGGATAGGGCGCTTGTGGTGCTGCGCGCCCTGTAGGTGGTCACCGGCTTGCGGGGCTGTAGCGACGGGTTGGGGCGTGTGTTTGGCCGGGTAGCGCCGCTATTGGAGGGCGGCGGTGTGCGACGCTGGTTGTACTGATTCAACGGTCTCTGCTTCCTCCCTGTCTACCCTTTGCCCGCTGCCGTTTGCCCTTTGGCGCTCTCAAGTTCCGCAATCATCTCGTCCTCGGTGTTGACGCCCGGCTGCTTGCGGGCTTCTTCAAGCTCCTGGGCCTCGCGCTTCTTTACTGCGTCGCTCTGTTCATCCTGGCGCGACGGCACGCTGGCTTCGGCCTCGCTCGGACTGTAACCCTCCGTCAGACGCCTGTAGAGGTAGAGATATACGTCTCGTAGGATGGCCGCGACGGGCACCGCCACGATCAGGCCGAAGAGGCCCCCTACCTGGCTGCCCACTACGAGCGCCACCATGATTATCGAGGGGTGGAGCTTGACGCTGTCCCCCTGTATCTTTGGAACGAGCAGGTTGTTCTCAAGTTGCTGCACGAGTATGTATATCACCAGCACCTTGACGACCATCACCCACCCCTCCGGGTGGAACGCGGCCAGTATCACTCCCGGCACGGCCCCCAGTATCGGGCCGACTACCGGGATTATCTCGGTCAGGCCGGAGATGATGCCCAGCAATATCGCGTATGGCGCGCCCACAACGAAGAGACCTATCGTGGTGGCAACGCCCACCACCAGCCCCAGGAGCAGTTGCCCGCGTATGTAGCTGCTGAGCACGCCGTTGATGATACGCACGATGCGCCACACGTCTGTGCGCCAGCTGAAGGGCAGCATGTTGTTGAACGCCTGGATGCCCCGGTCTTTGTCCTTGAGCACGTAGAATAGCCAGAATGGGATGATAACCAGTCCCACGATGAAGCCCATCGCCCGTGAGATGGCCCGGAAGGTATTGATTGCCCCCTGCTGCACGGCTGAGCCGATAGCCCCTAGCGAGTTGCGCGCGCTGTTCTCGATAGACTGCCTCATGTCGTCGGAGATGGGCAGGTTGTTGTACCATTGCGTAATGTCGGAGGTCCAGTGCTGGACTTGCTCGGTGTACTTCGGCGCCTGGTTTGCCAGGTCTTCTACCTGGTGCCTGATTACCGGGGTGATCCACGCGAAGAAGGCCCATACCCCGGCAATGAATGCCACGTAAACGAGCAATATGGCGATGGTGCGGGGCATGAACCTGCTTATCAGGTCCACCAGTGGGAGCATGAGGTAGGCGAGCACCAGGGCCAGTATAAACGGCCCCAGCGCACCTATTGATTGGTCCAGCAGCCATAGCAGCACGAAGACGGCAATCGCCACCAGTATCAGCCGGTTCCGCTCGCGTGGCGTGACCTGGATATTGGGTATCAGAGGCTCGCGCTGCTGTGCGCCCACATTGCTGCCTGTGTTTGTAGACACGGATTACCCCCAACCCCGGCACATTTACCAGGGTGCCTACGTATATGTAGCAACTATTGTAACATAGGCCCAAAAGTGCCCACAAGAATTGCACGAGGCCAGGGGTCAAGGCCAGGTATCAGGTTAAGCTAATCCGCATTCCGCATTCCGCATTCGGCAGTGGTATAATCCATGCAAGGGTAGCAGAGTAAAGAGGGTGCGATCGGAGAGCGTTTGATGGATGGCGAGCAGGACGACAGCTACATTCGGGATGAGAGCAAGACCGTACGTATCTTACCCGATGATGCTGCACAGGCCGGGGCATACGATGATAGCGTGGGCCAGGATTCGTTGCGTAAGGGTACGCTCTACACACGCGGGCCGCAAAGTATGCCGGAGCGCGACTTCAAGCCATATGAGCCTTCGACACGCCGCTCGCTGCCTGCACAGGATCCCCTACAAGGTACCGGCACCGCGATAACGCGTACCGAGCCACCCCAGGCAGTGGCAGTAGTCCCGGCGCGCAAAGGGCCATCCACCTGCTCTATATTCTCCATCACCTTCTTGCTGCTTGCATTGGCGTGCTCGCTCCTGGCATTCGGCACCGTGCAGCAGGGCTTCGACGGCCTCGGTAAACTATCGGGCATTATACCCAGCTTCCCGGACCTGGGGCTTGTCACCACGCCCACCGTCACCATTGACAACAGCCGCCCGGCGGTAATCAGCAGCGTGCGTGCCCTCAGCAAAGTGGAGACGGTCCACTACGAGATGGAAAAGGTAGTCAGCGGCCAGAGTACCGGGCCGCTCCCCGACTTCCTCACGAGCGATAAGATACTGCTTGTAGCGCACGGGCAGGTGGTGGCAGGTATAGACCTCGCCAAGATCGCGCCTGAAGACATTACAGTCGAAGGCGAAATGGTCGTTATCACCATGCCGGAGCCTGAGATACTCTACAGCAGGCTCGACAATGACAAGACCTACGTCTACGACCGCCAAACCGGCATCTTCAGCAAACCCGACCCCAACCTCGAAACGCAGATAAGGCAGGCTGCCGAAGAGCAGATAAAGCTGGCGGCGCTAGAAGGCGGCATACTGGCGAAAGCCAAAGCCAACGGAGAGCAAGTAGTACGCACCCTGGTAACGGGCCTAGGCTATAAGGATGTCGAGTTTACGGATAAGTAGGAGCTAGAAATCAGAAGTTAGAAATTAGAAATTAGAAATCTGCATCTAATAAATGTTCCAGGGACAGAACGATGCCAGATGAGCGCGAACACATTCCCCCCTGTCATTCTGAGCGCAGCGAAGAATCTCGCTCCTCGCGTAGATGCTTATTCAGAGTGCTAAAGGCGAGAGGGTATGCGAGGGACGAGATTCTTCGCTACGCTCAGAATGACATGGATGGTTGGGCGGCCTACCCCTTGCTATTTTGTTCGGTAGAGCGCTAATTTCTAACTTCTGATTTCTAGCTTCTAACTTCTCGGAAGGAGTACGCATAGTGGCTAAGAAGGACAAGGTCACAGAGTTACGGCAGAAGTCGCGCTTCGCCGCGATGGAAGGGCTGCGGCCTACGGGGGGCTTCCCTGTACCGCCGCGCAAAGCTACTAAGGAGGCCAAGAAAGCCTCCAAGAAGCTCTCTTACCCCGTGCCTCCATATCCGGGCGCGAGCTTGCTCCAACTGTACAGGTGGGCCGAGTTCGAGTGGTGGAGGCTTGGCCGGTGGCAGAAGGTGGTAGCGCCGGTAATGATCCTGGTGGCGCTGCTCACCTGGGAGAAAGAGCGCGCGCTACAGGATGCGCGCTGGGACGAGATAGAGAAGGCGCAGACCAAGCAGCAAGCAGCCGAGACCTATGGCGCGTTTGGCCGCAAGCCGAGCCGCAGAAAGCTGCTGGGCATCGTCCCGCTCCCCGGCAAGAAATAACGCCCCGGCCCGCCCATGCAAATGATAAACGTAGGGGCGTGATTTATCGCGCCCTGGCAGATAACAGACCAACATAGGCGCGACACGGCAAGGGCGCGATAAATCACGCCCCTACGTTTATATTCCGAACATTTCCCGCAAATTGACTCTACACAATTGCCGAAAATGTGTTATAATATAGCAAATATGTTCTATTGATTGCTAGCTCGAAAGTTCAATCTAAAATCGGAAATCCAAAATCGAAAATGGATTGTAGGGGTGCCACTATGGTAGAGCGGTTGGTTTCGTCCAGGACGAAGGAGAACGAGGAAGAAGTAGAGCAGACGTTGCGCCCGCGACGGCTTGCCGAATACATCGGCCAGGAGAAGCTGAAGGACCACGTGCTGATTATGCTGGAAGCGGCAAAGGCGCGGGATGAGGTGCTGGACCACCTTCTATTCTACGGCCCTCCCGGCCTCGGCAAGACCACTATCAGCAACGTCATCGCCAACGAGATGAACGTGCCTATTAAGACCACCTCCGGCCCGGCCATAGAGCGCCCCGGCGACCTTGCTTCCATCCTCACCAACCTGAAGTCGGGCGAAATCCTCTTTATTGACGAGATACACCGCCTGAACCGCACCGTCGAGGAAGTCCTCTACCCGGCGATGGAAGACTTCGCGCTCGACGTGATGATAGGCAAGGGACCTAGCGCCCGCTCACTGCGTCTTGCTCTCCCGCCCTTCACGATAGTGGGCGCGACCACCCGCCTGGCTATGCTCTCCTCCCCGCTACGCGACCGCTTCGGCGTGACCTTCCGCATGGACTACTACAGCCTGGAAGCGATGGATCAGATCATCACGCGCTCGGCCCGCATCCTGGGTGTGGCTATCGAGTCGGAGGGGTCGAAGGAGATAGCGCGCCGCAGCCGGGGCACTCCCAGGGTAGCCAACCGCCTCCTCCGCAGGGTACGCGACTACGCCCAGGTGCGCGCCGCGGGCGTTATTACCGACCAGGTAGCCAATGAGGCCCTGCGCCGCCTTGAGATAGACTCGCTCGGCCTCGACGACACCGACCGCCGCATCCTCCACACTATCATAGACAAGTTCGAGGGCGGCCCCGTCGGCCTGGATACCATAGCCGCTGCCACCAGCGAAGAGTCGGACACGGTTATGGACGTATATGAGCCGTACCTGCTGCAACTCGGCTTCCTGGCGCGCACCCCGCGTGGCCGCATAGCCACCCGCCGCGCCTACGAGCACATGGGCATCCCCTACCCCATGCGCTTTGAAGAGGCTGAGATAGAGCAGCCAAAGCTGTTTTAGCTATGACCCTTTCCCGCACGCGGGGAGAGGTTTTCAATCAATAAAAATAAAGGGGCGGCGCAGCCGCCCCTTTATTTTTATTGATTGAATCTGGGATTCTGTTACCAGTTGCCGACAACGGAGTAGAGTTTGCCGTTGGTGGTCAGGTAGAAGGTGTTGCGGACGTAGTCGTAGGTCAGGTCGCTCACCGCCGCCACTGCTCCCATGAAGAACTGGTTGACTATGACGCCGTTGCCCGCGTTTATCTTGTAGATGTTGCCGTTGTTGCCTCCCACGTACAGGTGGTTCGTTGAAGGTAAGAACAACGGGGTGCCCGCGCCCGGTACCGTAGCAAACCCGGTGGCCCAGCCACTCTTGAACGGAAGCGTGCCGGTGGTAGCGGGCGTATCGGTGAAGGCGTACACCCGATCTCCTGCCGTCGCGTAGATGTCAGTATTCGCGGGGTCAGCTGAGTTGGGCCACAGCCAGGGTGAACCCCTGAAGTCCCCCACGCCGCCGGGTGCCTGGAAGGAGGCCCTTACTGCGCCGTCGCTGGTGCGAAGGGCGTACAGGGTGAAGACGCCGGCGTTTACGGTGCCTACGTACAGGGTCTGCCCGTCCCGGCTGATGGTGGGGAAGCTGTTGACGACCGCCCCTATGTTGCTCTGGGACCAGCGTACCGAGCCGTTCGTAGTATTCAGCGCCCATACCCCTACAGGCCCATTGCTGGTCCCATCGCCCCGTCCGTTGACCGGGCCGGTGACATTGTTGGTGCCGAAGTAGAGGGTGTTGCTCGCCCAGTCAACGGCAGGTCCGGTGGGTATGGTGCCCAGCCCCCCGTTCGCGCTATTGTCGAAGGACCACACCTGAGCGCCTGTGAGGGCGTTGAGGGCCACCATGCGGTTGGTCAGGGTAGTATCGGTGAAGGTGCCCGCGAAGATGAGGCTGGTCGGGCCGCCCACCACCGCCACGTTAGGCTGGTAACCCACACCCGCTACCACAGTTGATGCTATCTGGCCCACGCCCGCCGGCCAGAACGACGTGCCGTCGGTGGCCCGCAGAGCGTTTACCCAGCCGTTCTGCGAGGTGAAGAAGCTGACGTTTGTCCCACCTATGTTTATGATGGGGCCTCTGTCCTGTACGGCCCCGCCGACGTTCTGGCTCCACAGGATACCGCCTGCGCCGTTAAGCCCCCTGACCATGTTGCTGTTGCCGCCTGTGGTGATGAAGGTGTTAGGCGTGGGGGTGGCGTTGTCCCAGAATACGCTGGGGGCAGCCAGGGAAGCGCCAGCGCCCTCGATGGTCGAGGCCCACTGGTAGATTGTGGAGAGGGTCCAGTCGGAGAACGAGCTTACGCCCGTGACGACAAAGGTGTTATTTGTTGTGTTTATCGTGCCCGCCTGCTGCATAGGGACTGTGCCGTCGAACTTGAAGATACTGAGGTTGGCCTCGGTAGCCGTCGGCGGTAGGTCCGTTGGGTCGAGGTAGGTAAAGAGCAGGTCAGCGGTTACGCCGGTAGCCGTGAGCGTCCAGTACCTCTGCAAAGACAGGGTGGGAGCAGGCACGCTCGGCATCGCACCCTGCACAGCCTTAGCCGTGAAGAGAGCAGGGAAAGTACTGGCTACCGTAGTGGTGACCACTACGGGAGAATAACCGTTAGCGGTGCCGACCTCGAAGGTCTTTGCGGCGGCAGCCGCGTAGTTCTTTCTGAAGTTGCCGTCCACGTAACCGCTGGTGCGCGTTACAGTGGCCGTAGCCGAACTGAGGATGATTGTGTTGGGGCCGGTGATAAGCCTGCCGGCGGTCAGGGTAAGCGCCGTGCCCGTGCTGGCGATGGTCAGGTCTCCACCCGCGAGGGTGACCCCGTTGGTGTTGCTGACGGTGACGGTCTGCACGGTTCTGGTAGAAGGCACTTCAAAGCCTGTGGTCCTGCCGACGCTTTCTTGAGCGTAAATCAGGATCACACCGCCACTACCTGCGTTGAAGGTGGGTGCGCTATCGAAAGAGCCGCCAGGGCTAGTAAGACCAGCGGCACCTATCTGGACGGTAGCGGAGGTTGTTCCACCGTTACCTATAGTCAATTTGTTGCTGTTGGTGACCGTGCCCGTGAAGAGGTTGACCCTCAGCGCATTGATACCCGACGTTGCGGAGCCAATAATAACCCCGCTTGGATCGTCAATGCTGAGAGTTTGAAAACCGGCGGTCACCACACCGGTACCAGTGTAGGTCAGAGCGCCGGTCCCAAACATGTAGAGCTGGCTGCCCGATATCGAGCCTGTAAGGGTCCCGTTGTTGGTGAAGGTTGATGCGTAAGTGTAAAGAGTAAACCCGTTTAGGATCAATGCCGAGCCGGTACCGATAGTCATGTTGCCGAGGTTGAAGAGTGTGCCGGTCAAGGTCGCAGTCTTCGTACTTGTTGTGCTGTCTACAACAATGCTGGGAGCACTGCCGACAATATTGAACGTGGAACCGGCTGCGGTGGCACCCGTGCCGATATTCAACGTTCCCCCCGTAATAACACCGGAGCTGCTATTAACGCGATAATCAACCTTCGTCGCGCCTGTGCTGGGTTGCACGATGTTGATCGTGCCGCCGCTCATGTTGAAGATGCTGGAACTTGAGAAGAGCTCAAACGTACCGAAGGCCGACACATTGTTGCCGACAAGACCCACATTCACTGTGCCGCCCGTCTGCGTATAGGTGACTGCGCTCTGGGGGTCGAATGCCCCTGACACGTTGATGGTGCCGCCTTCGATAGTAAAGACAGCCCCGGTACCCCCGCGCATCTGGTCGGCTACGCCGATGCCGATGTTGTAAGTGCCCGCCGTGATCCTGAAGAGGCCGTTGTTACTGGTCGAGCTACTCGATGCGGTAGGTGACACCGTGTAGTTGGGGTTGTTCAGCCAGATACCGCCGGTCGCTGGGATAGTATAAGTAGCCGTGGTAAAGGTCCTATTGGCCATCGTGAAGGTGCCGGAGATCTTGAAGGTGCCGTTAGTCAGCGTGAGATACCCGGCTACATCCGTGTTGACACCGCGCACCGTGAAGTTGGAGGTGTTCAGTTCGAGGATGCTAGCGGAGGTTGTTCCCTTGTTGATGGTGATCGCCCTGATGTCAGTGGTGGTGCCTGTTCCGCCAAAGGTGCTGCTCACCACGCCCGTGAAGGTGATGCCTGCGCCTGCGGTGTCGGTGTTAGTGCTGAAATCGAGCGTGCCATTGTTGGTCAGGTTGGTGCCGACGGAGAGCACGTGTGATACCTGGGTTCCGGTGACGGCACTCTGGAAAGTGCCTCCTGTGTCAACGGTGACCGATGTGGTGACGGTTAGCGTGCGTGCTGTGGTTGCTTCGTATTGCAGGACGCCGCCCGTATTGACGGTTACGCTGTATGCGACGGCAGCCGTGTCAATCGTGACTACCGCGCCGGTTGGAATTACGACATTGTCGTTGGCGGTTGGCACTACCCCGCCGGACCAGGTGGCTGGGGCGCTCCAGTTGCCGGTGAGGGCGTTCGCAGTAATGGTACCCGGTGCCGCCGTTGCCTGGCTGCCGGAAAGGACACCACTTAAAGCGCCTTCCGATACAGCCTGAACCCGCCAGAAGTACGTGGTGCTTGGGCTAAGGCCTGTAATGTTGGCTGAGGTCGCATTGGCTGCCGTCTGGGTGACTAACGCATAGTTCGTGCCGTCAGTGGAAACGTAGATCAGGTATCCGATTTCGCTAGTCGCATTGTCCGTCCAGTTCAGAGTCATAGAACTGGCCGTGATGCTAGAAAAGGTCAAATTGGTCGGCGCGGCCGGCGCTGCCGGTGGCGTGAAGGTAATCATCGAATTGGTCGCTGGAACGGTTGCCAAAGCATTCGACACCGTGTTGCTGAAGGTCGCACTGTTGGCAGTTTGCTGCGTCAGTAGTTCGGCTGCCGTCGGCGTAGCAGAAATTGTCGCTGCGTTGATACCCAGTGTATACGACCAACTTGCCGCCCCGGAGGTCATCGTTCCATAGACGAATTCGATGTGCCCATCCGCCTCGTAAAGCTTGACCTGATAGTTGAGGCTGGCGGTCGAGGTGGTACTGAAGTCTTGAAAGTTGATCCACTCAACAGTCAAAACCCGGCTTCCGGCTGTACCGGTCACCCGATACTTGATACTGGCATTCAAATCCGCCAGCGTTCCGGCGTTTGCCGCCGTTTGCTGATCATCGTAAAACGGTGCCAGCGCGTTACACGTGCAACCCGAGCTAGTGCTGAATGCGGGATTTGAATAACCATACGCGCCTGTGCCACTGCCAACTGCCGCTGTCGTGGTATTGAACGTCACGTATCCGTTTGTTGAGACGCGAAACTGTGTAACGGCTTGGCCGTTGTAGATGAAGGTGAACCCAATTGGCTGACTATTGCTTAGGTTATCGTCAGTGTTCGCACTATTTCCCCAACTCGTAACGCTCGTGCCGGTACCGCTTATCGAGCTATAAGTGATGCCGGTCGTCCTTGAAGGCACGTAGTTGTTCATGGCTAGAGGACTTGCCCCACCACCCACGACGGAGGTCCCAACCGTAGGATCGCCAGGCATATCCGGCTTGGTGCCGCCCACAGGCAGATCGTACTTGGAGAAGCGTTTCGCCTCGGTGACCGTCTGCTGAGCAGGCTGGGCAACGACCTTATCTGAAGGTGCCGCCGCTTGAGCATGCTGCCCCGCAAACATGCCTGAGCTTACCACAAGCAGCATGATTGCAAGTATCAATGCGCCCACCCGGCCTCCGGGGTTCGTTGCCTGTCGTCTGATGTCCATTCTCGGATCTCCTTCTCGCGCTAACCTGGTGTAACAATGCCCTGGCCGTCTAAAGTGACGTCATAAGACATGGAGCAATATGGATACGGCTATAACATACGTAGACACAACAAAACGCCGAGGAACTATTACCCGCCGGTCATAGTACGGTCCAGGTCATAGTATGCTCAGTTAGGCGCACCGCTAATCGGAGCAGTACAGTAACATGCAACTCCGGTAAAGTAAAGTAAAAAACGACGTAGTAGAAGCCGCTGCTACCATTGTACCACCATTAAACCTGCCAGTCAATATCATCCGGGCTGATTTGGCAGGGTGATTGCATCCAATATTGGCAGAGTTGCCTCAGCCACTACCGCAGGCTGACTGTTCGATATGAGAGAAGATTTGATATTCACAAGGCTTTCTTGCATCCTGGCTGCTCTCTACTGTGGGTCATAGGCAGCAACAAGGGGTCTGGTAGTGCAGACCCCTTAGCTTTACGAACGCCTCACCAGCCACGGTTCAATGTACAACACCTACTGGCAGCTAGCTTCGATGTTGAAGAACCCTACTGAACAGAAATTGGAGTTACACGTTAGGTGCTCAACGACTCGAAGCATGAAGTTGTTATCCGGTCCCGGGCCAACAACTAGATTGGTTTGCACGATTGTAATTTCCTCCGCGCCGGTAAAGTTGCTCGTTTCCCCATCCTGGCGTATTAGCCGGTACACGTCGCCACTGGTCAATCCTACCCCGCTAACGCCCTGGAGGTTGCTCTGCGCTGTCCCATGCACACCACCCGAATCATCAACCGTAACGTGAAACACAATGTGTGCGTCACCGCTAAAGGCAATTTCTTCCCCCGTACAAGGATGGATTACGACCTCGTCTATGGGAACGGTGACATTATCGTGGATCGTCGTAGCTTGTGCCGAGCCTGGCACAGCCGGGGCCGAAGCAACCAGTAAAGCGAGCAGGCTTACCCCTAGTATCCTAATCATTATCCGATGCATTGTCGCCTCCTTTTGATGTTTGTTATCAATTGTCTAATAGGCTACGGTAATTACGTAGCCCAGTCCACACTTATGTGCTTAATACGTGAGGCGTTACAGAGGTTTTGAACGAATCTCTTAGATGTGTTTGCCCTGACCTGAACTGAACCCATCCATATACTTTTTCGTTCTATATACTAGAGGACGGAGACGGACAGACGCTAACAAGGGATAGTCCAATCTTGGAGGGCAAGACATATGCAAGCAAGCACATCTAAATCCACGCTCAGGCGTTACGCATCCAGGCGTGCGGCTGTATGGTCATACGCGCTGGCCGCCGCGCTGGTCCTGCCTGGGCTGGCGATGGTAGGCGCGAGAGCCGACGCCGCGCAGAATACCGCCTTCAGAAGCGTGTGGGAACGCGCCGACTACCCGGTGGCGGCGGAGAAGGTCAAGCGCTCATGGCTGTGGGGGCCGCAGGCTGTGATCACGACCACCGAGCCGTTAGCCGAGAGTCCGGGCGGCAAGCGCGAGGTGCAATACTACGACAAGTCGCGCATGGAGATAAACGACCCCGCCGCCGACCCCAATTCTCAGTGGTACGTGACCAACGGCCTGCTGGTGGTCGAGATGGTCAGCGGGCGCGTGCAGGTGGGCGCTAACAAGTTCGAGCAGCGCGACCCTCCCTATCTGATAGTCGCGGGCGAGCACGGCCCCAGGATGAGTCCCGTAGCCCTCACGCCTACTTACGAATCCCTCCGCAGGGTGGCAACGCTCGCGCCCGGCCAGAACCAGGCGCAGGCACGCATGGACCAGGAAGTAACGGCTACCTTCTCAGCCGACGGCACGGTGGGCACGCAGACGCCCAGGATGACGCCCGGCATCACCCTGCCGCGTATCGCTTACTTCGAGCCTGCGACCGGGCACAACATCCCCGATGTCTTCTGGGACTTTATGAACCAGCAGGGCACCATCTACGAGAACGGCAAGTTCGTGGAGGGGCAGGTCTTCAACTGGGTCTACGCGATGGGGTACCCCATTACCGAGCCTTACTGGATAGATACCTATATTGGCGACCAGCAGGTCACGGTGATGATGCAGGCCTTCCAGCGCAGGCTCCTCACCTACAATCCCAACAACGAGCAGCAGTGGCGAGTGGAGATGGGCAACGTGGGCGCGCATTACTACCAGTGGCGCTATGGCAAGCCCGCTCCCAGCCCCAGCACCGGGAGCGCCCTTACGACGAGATTCATAGTAGAGAACGGCCAGTTATCTGGCATAATGGATCCATTCTACGCCGCCACGACCACCGAGGAAGAATGGAGCCGGATATGGCAGCAGCATACCGCCAACTCGGAGCGGCCCCTGGTCGTCCCGGCAGTTGACTTCAATAAAGAGTTCGTGGTGAGCGCGTACTGGGGGAGTCAGGCCAGCACCTGCTATAAGCTCGAAATCGAATCTGTCAAAGTAACGGAGCAGACCATCGCCGTGCAGGTGAACCAATACATGTACGGCGGCGTGTGCGCTACCGTGCTGGTGCAGCCTCACGAAATAGTAGCCGTGTCGCGCGGCAACCTGGGCGCGGGCAGGTACAAGGTGGCCTTCGTGGACAACAATAATCAGACGCTAGCGACGAGCGAGATAACGCTGAGATAGGAGTATTGGTCTATGCAAACATGAGACATCCCGAATTTAAGATTTACGCTTAGTCAAGCGTAATGTCCTTAGTTCAACCAAAAGAAAAAAGCAGAAACTGGGCGGCGCAGCCGCCCAGTTTCTGCTTTTTTCTTTTGGTTGAAAGTCTCCCCTTTGTGCGGGAAGGGGTTGGGGAGGGGAGTACGCGTTCTTGTGTGCATGAGGCAGGCACGAACATAAAATTCGGGATGTCTCATGTTTAGTGCTTGCCCCGCTTCAGTATCCAATAGAGATACCATGCGGCGGCCAACAAAGCCCAGGTGGCCAGGGCCTGCACGTTGCGTGTTGGTCTTATCCGCACTTTGCCGCCACTCACCTCGATTATCGCTACCTGCCTGGCGGCTCGCTTTTCGCCCCTGGGCGTGGCCGCGATGGCAACCTGGGAGATAGGAATGAGCACTTTGTCTCCTTCCTGGTACAGTTCGCCAAAGACCGAAGCCACATTAGCGGGCTGAGGCGCGGCCTGGTTTGCGCTACTGTGTGCTATTACGGCTAACTTTACGCCCCGGCGCACTCGTACTCGCCCGAAAACAATCCGGCGTACTCCACTCCCATCAATCACGTAGAGTGCCGAAGGATCCAGCACGCGTAATCGCAGCCCAGCCATGCGCGATGTCCGGGCATTACGCACGCTTACTTCCGGCACTAGTGCTATAACGCCGCTACCAGCCCTGACATATATGGGACTACCCCGCTCTCTAACAACCCGGGTCACGAACCTACCTCCGTCTGAACTCAAGGTAGCATACAACAATTCAAAACGATTAGGTTTGTGGGGAGGCGTTCCCAGGCTACTCCGGCTTTCTCAGGTTTGGCCTAATGACTACGCGGCCATAGCGCCTGGCCTCATGCCTGTTTGGTGGCCTTAATGGAGAACATCAGTGGTAGCTCGCCTTTCTGTCCGGTCAACCTCCACCAGCCATCTTCTCCCCTTTCCATTAAGGGAAGGGCCTTCCATGCATGGAAAGGGTATTCATTCAAAGATTCGATCTGCAAGCCTGCCCCTATGAGCGAGTTGATATATTCGCTCAGGCTGTGGTTCCAGCCGTACTCCACGCCCCGGTATTCGTGGTCGAGATCGGCATACGAGCCTTTGACATCGAGCTTGATAGGCTCAGGCTTAGGGAAATAGGAATACCTCAATTTTAGCTCGCTCTCATTATCCTCGTCGAATGCCCACACGATAGGGTGGATATCTACCACGAAGAAAGTGCCGCCCGGCTTGAGGAAGTGAGCGACTACCTTTGCCCACGCCCCTATATCCGGCAGCCACCCTAGCACGCCATAGGAAGTGAATACAATATCGAACCGGCCCGACAGGTTCTGGGGCAGGTCGTAGACATTGGAATGCACGAAAGTGGCCGGGATGCCTATCTCCTCGCTGAGCGACCGTGCGAGCGCGATAGCTTTGTCCGAGAAGTCTACGCCCGTAACTATAGCTCCCAGGCTGGCCCAGGATAGGGTGTCCATCCCGAAGTGGCATTGCAGGTGGAGGAGCGACTTGCCCCTCACGTCGCCAAGCTCCCCTTTCTCGATTGAGGTGAGCCGGAACTTTCCTGCCTTGAAGCCCTCTACGTCATAGAATGCAGACTTCGCATGGATGTCCGTCCAGTCGTTCCAGAGCTTCTGATTGGAGCGGAGATATTCGTCCATAAAGTTCCTCCTCACAACAAAGGCGGCCACACAGGACCGCCTGTACTTCTATATTACCTCTCGCCTTTGGAACAGCCCCACCGGTGCAAGCCATTACCCCTCCCAGGCAAGGGGCCGTATTACATGCCAGTTATATACTGAACTTACCTGAACTGCACTTCGCTTCGCTGATATAGAAGGCAAGAACCGGATAGGTAATTCGTGTAGCCTGGGTCCGCCCCGTCTTTGGACGTAGGCAATTATCATAGCTACGAATAGGACGGCTAAATGAGCGAGGAGGTACTCGTCTGTCCCTCTGCCTATGAGGTCCATTACAGGGGTGCCTAGCTGATGATAGCCTAGAGACTCGCCAAAGTCCCCTGTCAGCACTCCAGAGCCTATGATTGGAGCACCTGCGATGTTGATGTCAATACCTGGGGAGACGTAGCTTCCTTCGACACTAAGACGCTCATTTTCCGTAGGATCAAACAGCCACGTAAGCGAACTGAGGGGCCAGGGCCGTTCAAGTTCTAGAGATTCAACTACAAAAGTAGGATATTCCCGCCAGAGCGGGTCTCCCCATCTGCGTAAGTCCTGTAAGAAGTCTCTTGCAGCACCAGGAGTGTAGGACACCACTGTGTGAAGCATAATAGACGCGAGAAACAAAGTAATCACGCCTCTCATGAGCAGTCGCGCAAAGTAAGCTACTATCTGTGGTCCTGCCTTCCTTACTACGAACTGATCCTTCATTCCTAACCCCTCACCCCTGACCCCTATCGTGCTAACGCCCCCGCCCATGCGCCACGAACTCCAGCAGGTCGCTACGGGTGATGAGGCCGACGGGCCGGCCGCCCTCTTCTACCAGGACGGCGGAGTTGTTGGCGAGCAGCGCGGGCACTACTCTTTCAACTTCCTCGGCCACGTCTACAAGGGGGAAGGGGGAGTCCATAACGCTCTCCACTTTGGCGTCTATCAGGCTGGGGTCGCGGAAGACGCGCTCAAGCAGGTTGCGCTCCTGGATGGAGCCTATCATCTCATGCACGTCGGTGAAGGGGCCGTAGCCGTTGCCGTTCCCGCCACCCTGGCGCGTCACCGGCAACTGCGAGATGTTGTACTGCTGCAACAGGTCTATCGCCTCGCGCACCGTCTTGTCGGAAGGCACAGTGACCAGCTTGGGCAGCTCCCTGTCGGGCTTGCCTACAAGGTCGCGCACGCGGGCCTGCGTTGGGAGGCGGTCGAGGAAGCCGTTCTCGCGCATCCAGGCGTCGTTGTAGAGCTTGGAGAGGTAGCCCCGTCCGTTGTCGGGGAATATCACCAGGATATTCTTGCCTTCGTCCATGCGCCGCGCCACCTGCAAAGCGGCCCACATGGCGGTGCCGGTAGACCCACCGACCAGGATGCCCTCTTCGCGTGTGATGCGGCGGGCTGTTTCCAGCGAGTCGCGGTCGGTCACAGTCACCCATTCGTCAACCACGTTCATGTCCATCGTACCGGGCATGAAGTCCTCGCCGATGCCCTCTACTTTGTAGGGGCGGGCGCGGTCGCCTGTGTAGAGCGAGCCTTCGGGGTCTGCCCCCACTATCAACACGTCGGAGTTCTTCGACTTGAGGTAGTTACCGATGCCTGAGATGGTGCCGCCCGTACCGACGCCGCACACCAGCACGTCTATCTTGCCGTCAAGCTGCCGCCATATCTCCGGGCCGGTGGTCTCCAGGTGGGTGCGCGGGTTGGCCGGGTTGAAGTACTGGTTGGGCTGGAACGCGCCCGCGATCTCGCGGGTCAGGCGATCGGCTACGCTGTAGTAGCTCTCAGGACTCTCGCGGGGCACGGCGGTGGGCGTGGTCACTACCTCCGCGCCGTATGCCTTGAGCAGGGCCACCTTCTCCTGCGATACCTTATCGGGCATGATAAAGACGCATTTGTACCCCATGATGCACGCCGCGATTGCGAGGCCCACGCCGGTGTTGCCGGATGTCGGCTCAACGATGGTGCCGCCCTTTTTAAGTAAACCTTTCTCCTCGGCGGCCTGTATCATCCTTATACCGATGCGATCTTTGACTGAATTGCCGGGATTGAACATCTCCAACTTGGCGAGCAGGGTAGGCTTGACCCCCCGGTTCAGCTTGGGCAATCGCACGATGGGCGTGTTGCCGATTGTGTCAAGGATGCTATCGTAGACTTCCATAGTCTCCTTCCTTTCAGGGAGGCCCCAAGCAACACTGCTTTGGGTTTTAGATGACGAATTTGCCTTTGGGCGTTGAGAATGACATTGGAGCACGGTCTATGTGCCCTCAGTTGGATTATAGGATTAGCGGGGTCGCAAGTCAATGCGTAACGAAACCCACTTCTAAATAATGCGTTACATCCATTGGGTAGCCCTTACTACAACTCTGATCGCGGAGGAACAAGAAAATGGATACAAAGCGGCGCACAAGTTTGATTGGTTTCATACTTACGTTGGTATTACCAGCTTTTGGCGTTATAGTCGGGGCGGGTGGCACTGGCGAGACCGCACCGGCGTTGGCGCAGAGCAGTCCCGTTTACGGCTGTGAGGCCACTTACGACACCCCATCTACGGGAAACGTCGAGACCGAGTTGAACGATATAGCGGCGATTTCGGATAACGACATCTGGGGCGTGGGCTTTTACGTTGGGCCAAGCCCCAATACGCCTTATAGCGTGCACTGGGATGGCCAAAGGTGGAGCCAGGTAAGCGTACCGTCTCTGCCCGCCATGCAGAGCGAATTGCGCAGCGTAGCCGCCATCTCGAATAACGATGTTTGGGCCGTGGGAAACTATTCGACCCGCGACTCCACCCACCCGCTCGCGATGCATTGGAACGGCACCGCATGGGAGAGGAGCTTTATACCTGAGCCAAATAACTCAATCCGCCTCAACGACGTGTCGGGCGTCGCCGCAAATGACGTGTGGGCGGTCGGCTCTTATTACTCGGAGAGCATCAGGGGTGACCAGGCGCTCATCCTGCACTGGGACGGCACCTCCTGGTCGCCCGCGCAACTGCCTGACTTCCAGCCGCAGTCTACCCGTGTCAATGGGGTCTTTGCGAGGGCTGCCGACGACGTATGGGCGGTGGGTATGACGGGGCCTAACCCTCTCTTCCTGCACTGGAACGGCACGGCCTGGATCATCGAGCCGAATGCCATAGCGCCTGTCAATACCAACCTTACGTCGGTGACTGCCGTCTCGAAGACCAGGGCGTGGGCGGTAGGTGGTAGCTCGGAGGGGGCGATTGTCATGTACTGGGATGGCGACGACTGGCGTCAGGTAAGCATACCGGATACGCAGACGTTCCCCAGCTCGCTATATAATGTCACAGCCGTCTCGGAGAACGATGTGTGGGCTGTAGGTGCCGAGATACAGATAGTGAGACATGCCGATGTCAGGAAACTGCTGGTCCTCCATTGGGATGGCACGCAGTGGCTTCGTATGCCCGCGAATGTGTCGGGCAGCGCCTCGACGGGGCAAGGCGTGACTTCTACCAAAGAAGGCAGCCTGTGGGTGGCCGGTTCGTACTTCAATCCCGGCAAAAACCTGCGGGAGCCTCTACTGCTGCGGCTCCATAAGACCACGTGCCCACCTCCTGCCGCCACGCCCGTACCTCCTACCCCGGCAATGCCGCTTGAGCCGCCCGCGCTTATACCTGGAAGTGGCAGCGTGACCTTCCCGGAGACGGGCAAGACGATACGCGGCGTCTTCCTGGACTACTGGCAGCGCAACGGCAACCTGGCGCAGCAGGGCTACCCCATCTCAAACGTGATGGGCGAAATATCGGACCTCGACGGCAGGATATATACGGTGCAATATTTCGAGCGAGCGGTGTTCGAGTACCACCCTGAGAACCAGCCTCCCTATAACGTGCTCCTGTCGCAGTTGGGCACGTTCCAATACAAGCAGAAGTACCCCGACGGCGCACACAACCAGCGCGCCAACCCGGACGCAGGCACCCGCTTCTTCCCGGAGACCGGCAAGCACCTGGGCGGCGCGTTCCATTACTACTGGGTAAATCACGGCGGGCTGGTGCAGCAGGGCTACCCCATCACCGAGGAGTTCACCCAGGTAAGCCCCCTCGACGGCAAGTTGTACACGGTGCAATACTTCGAGCGGGCCGTATTCGAATACCACCCTGAGAACCAGCCGCCATTCGAGGTGCTACTCAGCCAGCTTGGGCGGTTCCGGTACGATGGGAGATACGGGACGCCAACGCCGGTTACGTCTACGCCTCTGCCGAAGTCAAAACTGCTGGCTAAGGACGTAAGCTCCTCTGTAGTTGCTACCGACCACTATCTCCTATGGATAGAGACGGCCAGAGCAGGCAATCCCATCTTCGGCTACGACGTGCGCAACGGCAACACCTTCGTGCTCACTAACAGGTCCAGCAGCAAGTTTGCCCTTGCTACCGACGGCAAGAAGATCGTCTGGTTGGAACGGGGGAGTGACAGTGCCGTGAGGGCTTATGGCTACGACCTGGACAGCCGTAACGAAGTCAGCTTCGTGGGAACACTGTCTCAGACCCAGAACAATTACTATTACGACATAGCTCTTGCCGGGGATGTGCTCTACTATTCGGGCATTATAAACCAGCAGCGCGGCGTAGTCGCCCGCAATCTCACTACAGGCGTGGAGGAAATACTTGTTGCGGACGGCAGGAGGCCCGTTGCTGCTGATGGTGCCTTGTTGTGGTCGAAGGAAGTTGCGAGCTGTAATCCTCCCAGCACTCACCCGCCATGCATTTTCGATGGAATTCTTTACATGCGAAAGTCCGGGGATACGAAAGATATCCTGGTCCACAGGTCTCCGGGCCAGGACAGCTTTCGGGGGCCGCAGGGCTATGATCTGTCTCATGGCCGGGTCGTTTGGTCCGGTACTTCTGAAGGTGTCCGCCTCTACGACGCGAATACCTCCACACTCAACATTATCTTTAACCGGCATGCCTCCTATCCACTCATTCGCGGAAACCTGGTAGCATGGGTTGGTGAGGAAAAGAGGACAAAGCTCATACTGTATGACACCAACACAGGCCAGTTTACAACACCCGTGTCGGTGATGGATGCCCGAATCGAGACCGAGGCTATAGTCGGGCAGGAGGCGATTGCATACAGATTGGGAGGTCCGGCACAGTGGAGGGAAGACCTCGCGCAGGGCGACCTTTACATTCTGGAGTTAGGCAGGAACTAAACTCAGCACTCAGCACTCAGCACTTCCCCCTGCCTCACCTCAAGCAGTTCGGCTTTCTCAAGGAAGCCTGGGTCGAAGCCTGTCAGGTCGGCGGTGGTGATGAGCGCCTGGTAGTGCTGGCCGCTGATGGTGTTGAGGAGGTAGCCGCGCCGCCGCAGGTCTAACTCGGAGAGGATGTCGTCCAGCAGGAGGATGGGGGTGTCGCCTGTCTCTGCCGTCATCAGGTCCACTTCGCCCAACTTGAGCGCGAGGACGGCGGTGCGCTGCTGCCCGCGAGAGCCATACGCGCTCAGGGCAAGGTCGCCTAATTGGAAGATGAGGTCGTCGCGGTGCGGCCCCAGCAGGGACACTCCCCGGCGTATCTCCTGCGCCCGCATCTCCTCAAGTTGCTTCTTGAACTCCTCCGCGATGTGGCTGATGTGCTTGTCAAGGTGTGGGATGCGGCCTCGCAGCGCGGCCATATCTACGGATGCCGTGTATTCGTCGCCCCCCAGGTCGGCCAGCGAAGCCTCGGCCTCCATTTGGGCGAGCAATTCTGGCATGAGCACTTTGCGCGCCTCCGGTGCAACTCCCGTCTGGTAAACGAGATTGAAGCGCAATTCGGCGGTGGGGCGGCGCTCGCGCAGCATCTGGCGGGTGTCGCCCTTGCCGTTAGCCGCTTCGGTGCCCGCCAGCAGGTGGTGGGTCGCCTCTGCGCGGCTCGACAGGCGCGTGGCGAAGACCTCCCGCCGCAGCACGACGTATGCGCCGTGCGTCACAAGCTCGTCGTCCCAGTAAGCTATCTCTTCGGCCACGCCTCGCGAGCCTGCCGCCCGCCCCTGCTCCTTGAGCGACTTGAGGAGCGAATTGCGCTGCGCCAGCACCTTCATGTAGTGAGACAGCAGGCGCAGGTAGCGATGGTCCATCTGCGAGATGGTAATATCCATGTAGCGGCGGCGCAAAGTGGGCGGCCCGCTCACAAGGTCTACGTCCTGCGGGGTGAAGAGCACCACGTTCACCTGCCCCACCAGGTCGAGCGCCCGCCGCGCCACGCCGTTCACCTTCACCCGCTTGCGTGCCTGCGCCGACCCCGCGATTCCCCCTGGCCCCTCCGGCTCTTCGTCGCGCACCACCAGTATCTCCAAAGCGAGCGGCCCGCGCGTCCTCTCCAACTGCGCCGTGATGCGCGCGAAGGGAGGCGAGCCGAGGTCGTTGGGCGCGGCGAAGTTTATCAATTCAAGGTCGGAGGATGTGCGCGGGGAGCGTGCGGTCGCCAGCAGATAGACCGCCTCAAGCAGAGAAGTCTTGCCCGAAGCGTTATCCCCCTGAAGCACCGCCACCCCCTCCGGCAAGTCAAGTGAGAGGTGCCGGTAGTTGCGGAACTCGTCTAGGGTCAGGTGCTGGCAATACATGAGAGTTTTGAGTTTTGAGTTTTGAGTTTTGAGTTGTTCTGCGTCAACTCAAAACTCAAAA